>NZ_BAFU01000243.1 GCF_000308495.1 Nocardia brevicatena NBRC 12119
GCGGACCGGAAACTGCCCGGTGACGCCCTCGAGTTCCCCAGCAATGCGCAGCACCCGTCCGCGGGCCAGGAACCACCCGCCGACCAGCGCCGGAACCATGATCAGCCCGGCGGCGATCACCGCTGCGCGTTGCACCTCGTCATCGCTGAAGGCCATCAACGCGACCACCGTAACGAGGAACAGCAGAGTCGCGATGCTCGTGTACGGCGCACCCACCAACCGGAACGATGGGCGCTCGACCCGCCCCTGTCGCCACCAGTGCCACAGCCGCAACTGGCAGAGGACGATGGCCGCCCAGGCCGACAGCGTGCCAAGGGCCGACATGTTCAGTACGATCTCATAGGCCTTGTCCGGCACCGCCGCATTCAGCCCGACACCGATCAGCGCGATCGCTCCGGTCGCGAGAATGCCAACATAGGGTACGCCGCCGCGAGACATACGTGAGGCTGCCGACGGCGCACTGCCGTTCACCGACATCGACCGCAGAATCCGCCCGGTGGAGTACAGGCCGGCATTCAGGCTGGAGAATGCCGCGGTGAGCACCACCAGGTTCATGATCGAATCCGCGCCTTGAACACCGAGCTTCGAGAAGAACGTGACGAAAGGACTTGTCCCGGGCACAAAGGCGGTGTAGGGCAGCAACAGTCCCAGCAGAACCAGCGAGCCGACATAGAACACGGCAATCCGCGCGATGACCGAGTTGATTGCGCGCGGCATGATCTTGGCCGGGTTCTCCGCCTCCCCTGCCGCCGTGCCGACCAATTCGACTGCAGAGTAGGCGAACACGACACCCGTGGTGACAGTGACCAGCGGCAACAGTCCGGTGGGGAACAACCCGCCGTGATCGGCGATGACTCCGACGCCCGTCGGCCGATCCTGCAGGGACGAGCGGCTCGCGAGGAAAATCGTGCCGATAACCAGGAACATCACCAACGCCGCGACCTTGATCAGCGCCGCCCAGAACTCCAGCTCACCAAACCAGCGCACCGACACCAGATTGATGCTCACCACGAGCGCCAGCGCCACCAGCGCGATCGACCATTGCGGGATGAACTCGAATACACCCCAGTAGTGCACGTAGGTCGCGATGGCAGTGATGTCGACGATCCCACTCATGCACCAGTGGAAGAAGTACATCCAGCCGACGCCGAAGGCGAGCTTCTCGCCGTAGAACTCGCGGGCGTAGGAGACGAACGACCCCGAGGAAGGACGATGGAGCACGAGTTCGCCGAGTGCCCGCAGGATGAAGAACACGAACACCCCGCAAACCGCGTACACCAGAAACAATCCCGGCCCAGCCGTGTGCAGCCGACCGGCCGATCCGAGGAACAGCCCGGTACCGATGGCGCCACCGATGGCGATCATCTGCAGCTGACGCGGACGCAGCGTCTTGTGGTAGCCGACATCCTCAGCGTGCAGTGCATCCGCGGGCGCTACTATGCCACGCCGAGTCCTCGCCATGGAGAGCCTTTCCGCGGTACAGGTCAAACATTCCGCTAATCAATGTACCGTTGTTCAACGGTGCACTCAATACGACGCACTCCGTCCGAACCGTCGCCAGGTGTACTACCGATAGCGGTTGGTGACAGTGTGGGTACGGGTCCTCTGGAGCAGCCTCTCATAGGGCGTTTGCCCCCCCGATGGCGCCGTGAGAGCGGTGGAAGTTGTAGTAGTTCTCTATTCCTCGAGTTTGCCGTTGGACAGTCCGGTGTCGTCAATGACGACACCGCCTAGTGTCGTGCGCCAGGAATTCGTTGCAGATATGAGGTGAGTCGTTCGAGGATTTCGTCGGCGGTCTTGGTCCAGGCGAAAGGTTGCGGGTTTTCGTTCCAGTGGGCGATCCAGGCGCGGATGTCGCGTTCGAGGGCCTGGAGCGATCGGTGGGCGCTGCGGCGGAGTTTCTTGTCGGTCAGCAGCCCGAACCAGCGTTCCACCTGGTTCAACCACGACGAGTGGGTGGGGGTGAAGTGCATGTGGAAACGAGGGTGTGCCGCAAGCCATTTCACTATATCGGGCGCCTTGTGGGTGGAGTAGTTGTCACAGATCAGGTGGATGTCGAGCTCGGCCGATATTGCTTTGTCGAGTTCGATGAGGAATTTCTTGAACTCGGCGGCGCGGTGGCGGCGGTGGATCGAGCCGATGACCTCGCCGGTGGCCACGTTCAGGGCGGCGAACAGGGTGATGATGCCCGGGTGGAGCGAGCCCTGCACGGTCTCGGGCTGGGGGTGGTTCCGCGTGATCGAGCGGTCGGTGGACTGTCCGGCGGGGAACAGGTCCGCCTGCGCATGGCAGCCCTGCTCGCCGCGGCACCCGAGGTGCTGCTGCTGGACGAGCCGACCAACCATCTCGACGACGACGCGCTGACCTGGTTGGAGGACCATCTGCGTACTCGGCGCGGCACAACGGTCACCGTCTCCCACGACCGTATCTTCCTCGAGCGGGTAGCAACCACGCTGCTCGAAGTAGATTCCGATCGTCGATGCGTCGTGCGCCACGGCAACGGATACAGCGGCTACCTCGCCGAACGCGAGGCGGCGCGGCAACGCTGGGCCCGGGCCCATCTGCGCTGGCCGGACGAGGCCGACCAGCTACGCGAAACCATCGCCACCCCGGCACGACGGGTCGCACCGGGGCGCCCGATGAAGGACAACAACAAGATGGCCTACGACCGGGCAGGTGGCCGCGTGCAGCAGTCGCTGGCAGGCCGGGTACGCAATGCCGAGGAACGCCTGCGGCGGCTACTGGCCGATCCGGTACCGCCACCCCCGGAACCATTGCAGTTCAGAGTGGTTCCCCCGGCGGGACGCGCTCACGGGGTCGTCCTGGATGCCACCGATATCGCGGTGGATGGCAGGCTCTCACCCACGAGTGTGCGGGTATCCACGGGAGAACGGCTGCTGATCACCGGCCCGAACGGCGCGGATAAGTCCACGTTGTTACGGGTACTGGCGGACGAGCTCACGCCCGACTGCGGCACGGTGATCCTGCGCGGCCGAGCCGGTTATCTCGCTCAAGAACCGCCTCCCCCTGTACCCGGTCAGACCTTGCTGTCCGCCTTCGCCCAGGGCCGTTCGGGGCAGCCCGACGATCACACCGAACACCTGCTGTCACTGGGCCTGTTCACACGCGCCCAACTGGCAACGGACAGCGACTACGACGATTACGTGCCCACCGAGAACGAATCGAACAACGACTGCCCCGAATGCGGTGCGCACCGGTCGGTGATCCTGTCCGCGGTTCCGCGGTGGACTGGGATCTCGCGGCACTATTTGCAACGACCGACCTCGCCCCGCTCGATATCCTGGCGGGCATGGTGGCTTTCACGGTGTACCTCGCCGACGACGGTGTTCCGCAGGGCCTGGCCTACGGCCGCGGTGCCGGCTACTCCATCTCCGCCGCCGGGGTGCTCAGGGTGGAAGACGCCGGTCATGTGCCGGTGCATAACTTCCCGGTTGACTGCAACACACTGCGCTACCTGAGGTTCCCACCTCCTTGGAAGACTCTGAACATGGTTCGATAGGGCCAGTGACGGGAGCCGTGAATTGGCCCGGACCGAAACCACGGGGTCAGGTCAGGCGGACCATCTCACGGGGTCCTGTCGGCTGGGCTCTTGACGGTTCACCCGGTGGGGGCGGCGACGAGTTCGCGGATGATCACCGGCTCGGCGAGCACGAATTCGAGCACCTGCTTCACGTGTCGGAAGTGCGCGGTCGTGAAGCGTTCTGCGAGGGCCTGTGCGCTGGTCCACTCCTCGACGATCACCATCCGGCCTGCGTGGTTCGGGTCGAGGTAGGGTCGGTAGGACAGGCAGCCGGGCTCCTCCAGCGAGGGCTCGATTATCGCCTCCAGCGCGGTGCGAAGCCGGTCCTCCTGCCCGGGCGCGGCCAGGTACTCGGCGATAACGGTGAGCGACATAACGAACTCCTGTGCGGTAGGGGTTTTCACGGCTGAGCGGGACCGGCGCCCGCGCCGGAGGCGGTGATCGCGGCGATCTCGGCCAGGTCCGACGGCGTCAGCGCCACCGAGTCCGCGCCGATCCAGCCGTCGACCTGGTTGGACCTGTGTGCACCGACGATGGCTCCGGTGATACCTGGCCAGGCCGGCACCCAGGCGATGGCCACCTCAGCGACGGTGGCGCCGTGCCGTGCGGCAATGGGGCGCAGCGTGTCTGTCAACTGGAGGTTGGCGGTCAGGCCGGTGGTGAAGTTGTGGTGGGCGGTCCGCCAATCATCAGCGGGCAGACCGGCCACACACTCGGCGGAAAGGTCCCGGTGAGCAGGCCGGGCTGCAGCGGCGAGTAGACGATCACGCCGGTCTCGTGCGCGCGCCCAGGCGATCTCGGCGGCGGACGACCGGTTGATCGCCGAGAACGGTGGCCGGATGACGTCGACATGAGTGATCTGCTCGGCGGCCTCGAGCAGATCGGGCGTGTGATTGGACAACCCGATGGCCCGGACCTTGCCCTTGGCCTTCAAGTCGGCCATGACCTGCCAGTACTCCTCCAGCGGGGTGGCGTTGGGTGACACCGCACCGAACCCGCCACCGGAGTACTCCAACGATTCGCCGGTATCGGGACAGTGCACCTGGCACAGGTCGATGTGGTCGACCCCCAGCCGCCGCAGGGAGTCTTCGACCTCGTGGCGCACGCCGGCAGGCTTCATGATCCGCCGAGGCGCGGCCGACGGATTCTCCGGGTCCCAGACCAGGCCGACCTTGGTGAAAATGTACGGGCGGTCGGCTTGCGGCAGGCCGGAGATGGCCTTGCCGACCAGTTCCTCCGAATGGCCCAGGCCGTACACGGCGGCGGTGTCGATCCAGTTGACGCCCGCGTCGAGCGCGTGGCGGATCGCGGCGACCGATTCGGCGTCGTCCGTGGCGCCCCGGCCGAAGGTCCAGCCCGAGCCTGAAACGGCCCACGAACCGAAGCCGAGTCGGGTGATGTCCATGCCGGTGGCGCCGAGGGGATGGCGGTCAGGTTGGTCATTGCGCAGTGCTCATTTCTTCGCTGTGTTGTTTCCGGTGTCTCCAACCTTGACCTCCGTGTCTCGGGCTACCCGGTGCCGGCCGGAGCCTGGGCACCACATGACCAGGCTCGCGTCCAGCGGGTGCGGCGATACTGGCCCTGGACAGACGGTCGGAACTCGGCGAATTCCTACGCTCCCGGCGGGCCCGCTGGCGGCCCGAGGAACTCGGCCTGCCGGACTACGGCGGTCGGCACCGCGTTCCCGGGCAGCGCCGAGAGGAGCTCGCGCAGCTCGCCGGAGTCAGCGTCGACCACTACGTGCGCCTGGAACAGGGGCGCACCCTGCACTTCTCCGAAGCCGTGCTGGATGCGGTCGCCCGGGCGCTGCGCCTGAACGATGTCGAACGGCAACATCTCTACCGGCTCGCGCGACCTTGGTCGGAAGGGGACCGCGCGGATGCACCGCAGCAGGTCCGGCCGGTGTAGGGAACTGAATCCCGCGGTCCTCAGTGGCGTTGTTCATGTTCGCGAACGACTCTCGGTTGGCGGCCCGCGCCGCTTCGAGTCCTTGGTCACGTTCTTCCAGTTGGTTTCCCAGCTCGATGACCTGTTGTTCCAGGGGCACAATCTATCGTTGGAGCCGGTTGATATCTGTGGGTGCCCCCAGCCCGGATTCGTGCCATGCTTGCTCGCCGAGCAACTCGGACAGCTTCTTCTCCGCCTGCTTGTTGTGGCCGGCCAGTCACCCGATGCGGGCTTGGGACTTGGCCGGATCGGCCCGCAGCGATGCCATCGTCACCAACGCCGCGTTCCCTTCGGCCGGCAACAGGTTGGTCTGGGCGGTGTGGACCTGGGCGAGCAGATCGGGATGCCGATAGAGAAATGTGCGGTCGACGCATGCAGCTCGGGCGATTACCCACAGGTGAGGAGACATCGCTTGTCCATCGTCACAAATCATTACCGATTCGTCGTCGGTGTGGACATCCACACCACTACGCCCTGGTCGAATGCCCGTCCGGTCGGCTCGTCGATGCCGCCACGTTCTCCACGACTGCCGCGGGGTCGACCCGCGCTGGACCACCCGCTGCCTCAGGCGTTATGTCACCTGGCAGATCTACCGCACCCTGAAACCGACCCCGGAACCGCTTGACACAACAGAGAAGCCTCTGTAAGTGACAGATACGACCAGTCGTCACACGAAGAGGACTCCGACCTGCGAGGCCGCGTGAGGATGCCGGCGGCAGGCCGCATCGAAATATCAGGGGCGCAGGCCGAGCCGCAACCTGCCGACGCCGCCGATGTACACCCGCTCGCGGACGATAGGAAGAGGTGCCGACGAATCGGCCCACGCCGCAACGGCGGACCGGTCGGCCGTGGCGACGCGGTTCCCGTCGAAGTCGTCGAGTACCTTGCGAGGGCCGCAATCGTCCTCGGGTGCTCGGGTGTGGCCGGTGCGCATCGAGTGTCGGTAGGCCTCGGTAGCGTCGGGTGCCGTGAACACTGGGGAACATATCCAACAGCTCGCGGATCGCGTTGTGGTGCTGCGTGATGCCTACTATCGAGGGTCGCCGTTGGTCGCCGATGCCGAGTACGACGCGATCGAGGACGAGTTGCGGGGTCTGATCGCCGCGCATCCCGACCTGGCACCGGACCCGAACCCTTTGGAGCAGGTCGGCGCGCCCGCGGTGTTGCACGCCCCGGTCCGGCACTCGCGTCCGATGCTGTCACTGGAGAAGGCGACCACTCCCGAGCAGGTCGCGGCGTTCTTCGACCGCTTCCCCGGCCAGTCGGTGGTGGTGATGCCCAAGCTCGACGGCCTGTCGCTGGCCCTGGTTTTCGAGGACGGGCGGCTGGTGCGTGCGGTGACCCGCGGTGATGGCACCACCGGTGACGACGTGACCGTGCTGGTCCGCGCGCTGGTCGACGGCGTCCCCGAGCGGATCGAGGTCCCGGGGCGGGTGGAGGTGCGGGGCGAGGCGGTGATGCTGCGGTCGACCTTCCTCGCCTACAACACCGCCCACCCGGACAAGCCACTGATCAATCCACGCAACGCCGCGGCGGGCACCCTGCGAGCCAAGGACCCGGCCACCGTCGCCGAGCGGCGCCTACGGTTCTTCGGCTTCGACCTGGACACCTCCGACGACGATGCCGCGGCCGACCTCGCCCAGGGGCTGCGGGCGCTGGGAATCGCGGGGGCGCGGATGCGGGTCTGCGCCGACGCCGAGCAGGCGCAGGCGGCGATCACCGCGATCGAGCACGGCCGCAACGAGCTGGACTACGACCTCGACGGCGCGGTGCTACGGCTGGCCGACCGTAATGCCTACGCCGCCGCCGGAACCCGATCGAACTCCCCACGTGGTGCGCTGGCATACAAGTTCGCCGCCGAGGAGAAAACCACCGTGCTCAACGAGGTGGTCTGGGACGTCGGCAAGACGGGCAAGATCGTCCCCGTCGCCTGGTTGGAACCGGTATTCGTGGGCGGCACGACGGTCACGAAGGCGACACTGGCCAACCAGCAGGTGATCCGCGCACGCGACATCAAGGTCGGCGACACCGTGCTGGTGCGTCGCGCGGGCGATGTGATCCCGTTCGTGGCGGGCGTGCTCGACGCCTCCCGGCGCACGGGCGCCGAGCGTGAGATCATGCCGCCGGTCGCCTGCCCCTCGTGCGGGCAGCCGGTGACCGAGCAGGGCAACAGCCAGGAGCTGTTCTGCACCAACGTCGCCTGTCCCGCACAGACGGTGCGCCGGCTCATCCACTGGGCCTCGCGGGCGGCGGCCGACATCGACGCCATCGGACCGGTGTGGATCGAACGCCTGGCCGAGGCAGGCCTGCTGGAGCGCCCGTCGGACTTCTACACCCTGACCACCGAGCGTCTGCTCGCATTCGATCGCATCGGCGAGGTCTCGGCCGCGCGCATGATCGACTCGATCGATGCCGGTCGCAAGGTCGGGCTGCGCCGCGCGCTGATCGGCCTGGCGATCCCGATGGCCTCCGACGGCACCGCCGCCCGCCTGGCCCGAGCAGGATTCCGATCCCTGGAAGAGATCGCCGACGCGGGCGTCGAACGACTCGTGGCGGTGGAGGACATCGGACCCAAGGTCGCCGCCTCCCTGGTCACCCATCTGGACCGCCTGCGTCCGGAACTGCAGCGACTGCGGGAGGTGGGCGTATGTCTGGACGTGCGCGAGGAAGACCTCGCGCCGGTCGTCGCGGCCGGCGCACCCCTGGAAGGCAAGACGGTGGTGGTCACCGGCGCCATCAGCGACCCGCGCTCCGGCGAGAAGGTCGCCCGCCCGACGTTCCAACGCCTGTGCGAGAAGGCCGGCGCCACGGCGGCATCCTCGGTCTCGGCGAACACCGACCTGCTCATCACCGGCGCGGGGGTCGGGGAGAGCAAACTGGCCAAGGCGGCGAAGCTCGGTGTCGAGGTCATCGACCAGGGCGAGATCTGGGACCTGCTGATCACGGCCAAGATCGTCTAAGCCTCGGCATGTCCCGGCCGGGCCGCACCGACCGGAGCATGCCGAAACAACTCGAAGCTCTGGAGGAACGCTTGCGCCGGCGCCTTCCACCCCTCCGCCGGCACTCCCCCTTCGATCACCTCGGTTGCGTATTCGACGTCGGGCGGGTTGCCAACCGTCCAACCCTCCTGGCATATGCAGACCTCCAGCTGGGAGCCCTGCGTCTTCCAATACAGCACCAGGACGTGATCATCCTTGTCTGCCCTGGTGAGAACCCATACAGTGTCCAGGCCCTTTCAAATCCGTATTGACCTGGGGAATTTCGCTGTATGGCTCCAGTCACGCCAAGCCGATTCGAAGGCCAGGTCCACACCGATCTTGTCGAACGGCAACGTGATGCGATCGCACATGAGCAGCCCGAGGGCAGCGCCCTCCGAGGCCGCATTGCGCTGCCGCGCAGGGGTGAGTTTCGTACTCATCGAACAGCTTCATCTCCGGACCGCGGCCCCGGTCCCTGGGTCCGCGTGGGACGGAAGCCGAGAGTACGGCCACACACCGACTTCCGGCCCACAACGGCCAGACCAACTGAGATCCCCCGACTCGATGGGTGGGGCGTCATCGCTCTGCAACTTCTCCGCAGACAAGGGAGCCGGCCACCAGCAGCCACCGACAACGGCGCTGCAACAGCAGCGGCGTCCGCGCTCATACTCGACACCATCCGACGCGGCGATACCGCACCCCCGGGCCGTCATCGGGCCGATGACCGAGCGGCGTTGGGGGCATTCTGTGTGTGGCTCGCACCGGTATCGGAGGCAACCAGTTGCCGACCGGGCTGTGCGGTGTCTCGGGTGCGGCCTGTTGGCGTCGGTTGAGCGAACGGTCGCAGGCGGGGGTGTGGGAACAACTGCATGAGAGCGTGGTGAACGGACTCCGTGCAGCGGGACGGCTCGAGCTGTCGCATGTCCTGGTCGATGCCTCGCACGTCCGGGCCCGCACAGGGGCGACCATGTCGGCCCGAGTCCGGTCGAGCGAAGCCGGTCCGGCAGCAAGCACCGCCTGATCACCGAGGCCACCGGAATACCCCTGACGGTCACGCTGACCGGCGGCGACGTCACCCGGCTCATCCCGCTCGTCGATGCCCTGCCGGTGATCGCAGGCCGGCGGGGCCGGTCCCGGCATCTGCCTGCCGCCCGCGGCTGCGACCACGGCAAATACCGTCGGCTTCTCCGAGCCCGCGGCATCATCCCTGTCATCGCCCGCCGTAACACCGGCCACGGCTTCGGACTCGGGAACCTCCGGTGGCCGGTCGAGCGCGGCTTCGCATGGCTACACACCTTCAAACGCTTGCGGACCCGCTACGAACGCCGCGCCGAGATCCACCAAGCACAACCGAGCCCGGTCTGCTCGGTCATCTGCCTCCGCAAACTCATTCCGAACCGAGCTCTCGGTGATATTTGTCCTGGTCGGAGCTGTCGGTGGTCGGGGGATCAGGTAGACGCGATCGAGGCGGTGAATGGCGTGCCCCAGCTGGACGTGCGCCACAGACGCCAAGAGCGGATTGCCGAATTTAACATGCGCGCTTATTATATGTGCGCTCATTGAATGAGTTGGGAGGAGCAGGGTATGTGGAGTGCCACAGCGACCGTCGTGACCAAGGCCGATCGGAACGAGGTCTTCGCCCGCTACCGCGACGTGGCGTCGTGGAGTCAGTGGGACGAAGGGGTCGAGGACGTCTCGCTGGATGGGCCGTTCGAGGCGGGAACGACGGGCGTGCTGAGCCCGGCCGGCAGGCCGAAGGTCGCGTTCATCATCACCGTCGCCGAGCCCGGCCGCCGGTTCACCGACGTCGCCCGCTTGCCGGGGGCCCGGATGACCTTCGACCACACGCTGAATGGCGGGACGGACGGCGGGACGGTCATCACGCACACGGTAACTATCAGCGGACCGATGGCATTCCTGTTCTCCGTGGTTATCGGCCGCGCGATCGCGAAGGGTATGCCGGACGCAGTCCAGGCCCTGGCACGAGTCGCCGAGTCCGGGCGGGCAGAGATATGACCGCGGCCGGTGGCCCTGGCCCGAGCCAGGGCTTCTTGCTGTGGCGGGCCACGCTGCGCTGGCAACGTGCGATCACGCGGGCGCTGCGCCCGCTCGGCCTCACACACGCACAGTTCGTGCTGCTCACCGGGGTCTGGTGGCTGTCAAGACAACAGACCAAACCCAGCCAGCGCGAGGTGTCCGACCACGCCGGCACCGACGCCATGATGACCAGTCAGGTGCTGCGCACCCTCGAGGCACGGGGACTGGTCCGCCGCGAGTCCGATCCGGCCGACGCCCGCGCCAAACGACTCTCGACCACCTCAGCGGGAGCCGCTCTCGTCGAACGCGCCATCCAGATCGTCGAGGAGACCGACCGCGACTTCTTCCGCGCGGCCCGCGACCCCGCCCAGCTATACAGCGTGCTGGCCGACCTCGCCGGGTGGGCGCCTACGCCTCGGGGGTCAGCGCAAACGAGTCCTGCCATCCGTGCAGACGACTCCAGAAACTGACACCCACCAATCCGAAAGTGGGTGGGTGTCATCGGAAGCGCGGGAACGGACACACCACACTGCGCCGAGGTGTCGGGAGTCCCCCGCGTCAACGAACCGGCTCGGCAAGGGCTTCGAGTTGTAGGGCTCGGTCCTATGACAGCAAATGCGGCGAGTCGTCGAGCGCTGGTAGGCATGCTGGAGCCATGCGGGAATTGATCTATCTGTTACAACGCAAGTTGAACAGTTTTCGTCGAGCAGAGGGGTCGCAGCAGCGGCCGGTTGCAGGAGTTCGAGGTGTCGCTGCCGCTCGATCTGGGGTTGCGGCTGTCGTTCGGTAAGAAGAACAACGACAGCAACGATCGGCTGACACTCGAGGAGCCGGGTGTGGTGACCGAGCGCGACATCCTCGACGTCGATCGGCGATTCCTGCTTGTGTTGCTTGTTCCATACCGCGGAGCCGGTGTAGCGGGGATTGGTCAAGATCGTGCGCACCGCGCTTTTCGACCAGGCGACCCCGCACCGATGCCAGTTGCGTTCACGATCGTAGGCCGAGGGGCAGGGAGATACCCTCGGCGGGGAGGCGCTGCGCGATGGCAAACACCCCGAAACCGGACAGGTACTCACGGTAGGTGCGCTGCACGATCGGAGCGGTGACCGGGTCGGGCTCGAGCCGCTGCAGGCGTTTGCCGTCGGCGGCCTTGCCGGATTGGGATGCGGGCCGGCATCGGCGAGCCGATACCCATAGGGCGACGGGAACCGATGGACCATGCACAAACGGACCATCCCCGCGCGTGTGTGGCCGACGAGTGTCGGTGGAGGGGAGTATTCCAACCTCGGACTATTCAGCCTGAGTTCGACTGTCTCGGTAGCGGATCACTCTGTGGCGTGCGTTCGAGCAGACACGTCAGAGCGACTACCTTGCGGATTCGTTGCGACGGCAGCTGCACACCGGGCAGTGGTAAGACCACCACCCTCGCCCGTCAAATCGCCGCCCACGCCGGCTGCCCCGCGATTATCCGCGACGAGATCAAGCAGGGCCCGGTGCGGGCCACACCTAACTCCCACGGACAGGAAACCGGTCGCGGCGCCTGATGGTATCTCTTGGGGAAATCCCATCTCCAGGGTCGTTGAGATCCACAACGTATCAAGGAATTTCATGCCGATGCAGACAACCGAATCCGTCGACTCGCAGGCCGCGGCTCGCCCGGGCCGGCGGGCGGTGCTCGCCGGGGCTCTCGCGCTGGCTGGTGTCGGCCTGGTCCCGGATGCTCCCGCTGGTGCGCAGCCGCCGAGCGGGATCGATTGCCGCGGTGCGCGGTTTGTTGCCGTGCCGCCCGAAGTTCGGCAGGTGCGGTTCCGGCTGAACGGCGCGTGGGCCGATCCGGTGACGGTGCGAGCGGCGCAGCACGGCCGTGACGATCGGCAGGCGGCGCTGTCCGAACCACTGGCGGTGCCGGCGGGTGCGGAGGAGATCAGCGCCGGCAGCAGCGGTGCAGTGGGACTGTTCGGACCGCCACTCGCCCAGCCGTTCCGCAAGCCGGTCACCACCTCCTACACCTGGGGTTTCCCGGTGGTGACCAGATCCGGATGGGGCGCCGACGAATCCCTGATGACCTGGGGTGAACCAGAATTCGCGCCGGCGCAGCTGATAACCGTGCATCACTCGGCCATTCCGGACGGCACAGAGTACAGTGACTATCGCGACGCGGTCCTCGAAATCTTCCGCTACCACGCACTCCCGGCCCCGAATGGGCAGGGGTGGGGCGACATCGGCTATCACCTGGTAATCGACCCCAACGGCGTGGTCTACGCGGGCCGCAGCACCGGCACCACCACCGAGCCCGCCGACGACTCACCGATCTTCGAGCCAGGATCCAAGCTGACCCGCGGTGCCCAGATCATCACCGCCGGACACGTAGTGGGTGCGAACACCGGCAATATCGGTATCTGCATGATCGGAGATTTCACCCACCATCTGCCCAGTAAGCCGGCCCTGCACAGCCTCGACATCGTACTCGCCCGGTTGTGCACAGGATTGGAGCTGGATCCGTTCGCCCAGGTCCACTACGTCAACCCGGTCAATGGCAACACCGCCACCATGCCGGCGATCAGCGGTCACCGCGACTGGCAGGCGATCGCCGGCCCGACCGATTGTCCCGCAGATTTCCTGCACGGCGCCTTGCCGCTCCTGCGCGGGCTGTCGGAAGTCGGCTGAACCCAGGCGGTCGGCATGTCCTATCCGCGGGAGCGTGCGGGCGGTGTCACAGGAAGGAGACTTGTTCGTGCCAAGGCATCCCCGAAGAGTTCCGTCGCAAGGTCCTGGATCTGGTCGCTGCCGGCCGACCGGTCGCGCAGGAAGCCGCGGATCTGAGCATCAGCGACCAGAGATCTACGTCCGGCACAAACAAGAACTGATCGACACCGGCCAGATCCCGGGCGCAACCACCGCCGAGCAGTCCGAACTGGCCGCGGCCAAACGCCGCATCCGCGAATTCGAGCACTAGGTCGCCATCGGAGAAACGAGCTCGTGAGCTGCCAAAAAAACAGGCCGGCGGCCCGAAAGGCGTTACGCGGCCATAGCTACGATCGCGAGCGAGGGATTGCCGGTGCAGGTCGCCTGCCCGGCTGTTGGACGTCTCCGAGTCCGGTTTCTACCACTGGAACCGACAGCGGTGGAAAACTCGGATGGAACTGGCGAACGCGATCTTCGAGTACCTCGAGATCTTCCACAACCGGCGCCGCCGCCACTCGGTCCTCGGTATGCGGACCCCGATCGAGTACGAGACGATGCAACCGTCCATCCAACCCGTGGCCTGAAGTCCAGTATCTCGACTCCACGAAACCGGGGGAACATCATCTCCGGTCGCGTTCAACATCCGTGCCGGCGAGGACGCTGTTGTCACGACTGCGCGCGCCGGGCACCGATCCGGCGCCCGGGGCTCCGCCGCTCCATCGACGTCAGACCGGAACACATTCCAATTGGGAGGGTTGTAGTACCGTGCGCGGGCCTGTTCGCACGTATCTCGGTCCGGGTATGGCCCGGGATCGAAGTCCGGCCGGTGGGCGGATCCGGATGCGATGTAATCGGCAACGGATCGAGGGCGGGTGGTGACCTGTGCGGCCGAGATCAATGCTGCGGGAGTGCCTTTGGAGAGCTCGGGGGCGGCCGACGCATACGTCGTGCCCGCCACCGCCACCGCGAGCAGCACTGTGGTGACAATGGCCGATGCGGCTGAGATCTTCATTGCGTTCTCCTTCATGTGAGGGGCTGTCGCGCCGGCTTGCGCAATGGCTGCAGCAGAGATGGGCTCGGGATTGTGATCCCTTCGTCCCCGGACCGGTCCCGGGACGGTTTCAGCCGGTTGCCGCGCCTGTGCTGATGTGTTGGTGCCCAATGCGTCCGAGGGCGGGGGTCGAGCTGAGAGTGGTCCAGCGCAAGGACTGTTGTGTGTGGTGAAATCCCTCCACACTGGAAGTTGGCGATGAATGATTGAGTCATGGATGTCAGTGAGGCAGCCCCGAACGGCTCCGTAGCCGCCGATCCGAGGCTCTGGGTTACTCCAACCGAAACGGCTGCGCTCCCCGACAGCGGCCTGGTGCCACCGGCCCGTCAGGTGGTTGCCGGGGTCGATCCGGACTTGTTCGGTCCCGGTCGGCCGGTGGGTGGGCGGTATCAGTTGGTGAACAAGCTGGGGCACGGTGGAATGGGCACAGTATGGAAGGCCCATGACACCGTGATCGACCGCGATGTCGCGGTCAAGGAACCGCGCGTGCCGGCGGCGGTACCCGATGGGGATCGGATGGTGGTGTTCGCGCGGCTCGAGCGTGAGGCGCGGGCCGCGGCGCAGGTCGACCATCCATCGGTGGTCACCATCTATGACGTGGTGTCGGAGAATGGGCAGCCATGGATCGTCATGGAGTTGATCAAGGGGCGGTCCCTCGCCGATATTCTCGATGAGGGCACATTGGCGCCCGCAGAGGCGGCCCGGATCGCGCTTTCGGTCACTGGTGCCTTGGCCGCAGCCCATGCCTGCAAGGTGGTTCACCGTGACGTGAAGCCATCGAACGTGATGCTCGCATCGTGCGGCCGGATCGTGCTGACCGACTTCGGAATCGCCCACATCGACGGCGAGGCACCGGTGACGCGGACGGGCACCGTCGTCGGATCAGCCGATTACACCGCTCCCGAACGCGTGCTCGGTCGGGTTCCAGGACCGGAGTCGGATCTGTTCGCCCTCGGGGTACTGCTCTATTCGGCCGTCGAGGGCTTTTCCCCGTTCTGGCGTCAGACTCGGTATGCGACGTTCCAGGCGGTATTGCACGCTGAGCCTCCGACGCCGCGGCAGGCCGGCGATCTGGCGGGGCTCATCCTGCGATTGCTGAACAAGGACCCGGCCGCGCGTCCGATGTCAGCAGAGATTGTTTCGGCCCTGGACCGTGTCGCGGGACCGGCGTGCGCGTTGAACCGGGGGGCGATACCGGTGAAGAGGCAAGCCGGCAGTGGTGCGGCTCATCACAAGTGGATGTATCCAGCAGTGTCGGCATTGACCGCCGTGGTCGTCGCCGGTGGTGCTGTCGCCACCGTGATGTGGCCCGGCCCGACGGCCGGCGGTACGTCCGGCCGGACGACGGCCTCGATCAGCGTTCCCGCGGGCTGGAAGATGGTGCACAAGCTCGGAGTTTCACTCGCGGTCCCCGCCAACTACGAGGCCTACGACTTGTACGACCACGGTGGTGGGGTGGCCTTCCAGGTGAAAAGGGGCAGATAGACCAGGAAATGTTGCTGCTTCGCTGGGATGTGCCCGGCGGGTCCCCCAAGGAGCGAGCCGATTACTGGTATTGGCAATACACGCAGAGCAAAACACTGACCGACCAACAGGTCACGCTCGCGGATACGACGGTGAACGGAGTGAAGAGTGTCGTGCTCACCATGACGTTCCGCGGCGACGGCGGGCAACTGTGGCGCAAGCGTGAACTGTTCTACAACGCCGGCCGCCAGCCCTGGAAAATCGTCGTCGATTGGGCCGTGGACGGCACGCAGGACACCAGTGGCGATGAACTGTTCGACGGTGCCGTGCATACGTTCAGACCCGACCGACGGGCCGCCGCCTCACGGGTCGATTGCCTCCAGATCACAGGGCGACAATGTTCCTGAGACCATCAGTTCTTGGAACAGGTTGTGGTTCAGCATATTTCCGATCGGCTGCGGGACCTCTTCGGTGGTCAGTCCGGCGACGCCGAGGGCGGACAGGCGCAGGCGCACGCCGGTGACCAGCTCTTCGACTCGCCGCCTTTTCCATCCCATGCCCGGCTGTATCTCGGCGAGCAGCTGCGCGGTGGCCTCCCATGTCCACGGTTGTGGCCAAGGTTCATGGCGTAGGTATCGCTGCCCCAAAGCGACCAGTGCGAGCCGCTCGGCGTCGCTGAGTTCGTAGGATGTTCCGGCATTGGTGAGGTGTCCGTGCCGGGGTCGGTGCTCGCACTGTTCGAAGGCGGTGACGAAGACCTCCACCAGGTGTTCGCGTCGATCCGAACCGCGAATGATCAGCGGCGTGTATCCCGCGTCGAGAGGAATCGGCTCCTCGTTTCGAAACAACCAGTGCGACTGGGCGATCCGTATCGGTTGACTTCCCAGGTTGCTGACCCACCACCGACCACGAGCGCAGAGCAATCGACCGTGCAGGCGACTGATGCGAAGATCGTTCTCACCGACACACACATGAACCAGCGGCCGATTACGGCCGAAGACGATCTCGCGCCCTTCTCTCGGCCCGAAACTCGCCCCGCCGAGCAGAGACAGCACCGAAGCGGTTCCCGGGACAGGTGCGGTCGCTGCTGGGCCGAAACTGCCGTGCCACGCCGACAACCGTTGTACACCTGCAAGTTCCAGAGTGTGCTGCATTGGGTTTCGTCCTGTCTCACCGAGTGGGCTGTTGCCTTCCGTCGATAGTGACACCGCCGCGCGGGACCAGTCCCGGGATCGGACAACAGCACGGCGGGCGGATGCATCTCCGGTGGCAACCCGTATCGATGGTGTGGGCCCACACCGGCGTTTGCCGTCAGGTCAATTCTGAAGGGACCACCGTGCAGCAATTTCCACCATCGACACCAGCGCCGGCTCGCGACCCCTGGGCGGTCGCCCTGGCCGACGCGTCGCTGCTCGGGATCGGATACCTGATGGTCGGCCGACGCCGGGTGGCCTTCGGTTCCGCGCCTGTCACCCTGGTGTTGATCACCGTCCTCACCTGTGTCGTGCGATCGGTGTGGTTCGAAATCGTCCTGGCGGCGTGGTGGGCGATGGTCACCGTGTATGGTGGGGTACTCGGGTCCCGGCCACCACGGTCGCGGCTATGGCGTCAGCGCGTCATCGCCTTCGCGGCCACCGTCCCGATCCTGGTCGCGTTCGCCGTGCTGCGGGTCGATATCGAGCAGATCGGGACACGGTCGACGTGCACGTTGGCTTCTGAGGACTGGTACTCCACGATGCGTTGTTGGACGCGGTAGGTGAGGTCGACATCGGTGGATCCGAGGAGGTCGCGTACGGGCGGGCTCGCCGGTGTTATGGGCACCGAGGAGGCGGTCGACCGCGACGACACCGTGGCCGACATGTCTCCATCGAGCACTGCCGTGAGCGTGGGGTGGGCCCTGAAGTCGGTCATCCGAGGTGTGCTCGTCGGTGCCAACGGAGCTTTCCGCGCAGCAGAACGTGGGCTACGTCTCGACGTCGTGGCGGTGCGGACTCCATGCCGTCTCACCCTCGAGGAGGGTGCCCATGATTCTGCAACGCAACGTCTTCACGATGCTCGACCGTTCGGCTCGCGCGTACTACGGCCGTGAGAAATGCCTCGGCTTCGAGGGCGAGACGAGGGCCTTCCGCGAACTGCGCGACCGGGCGTTGGCAGTGGCTGCCGGGCTCGACGCCCAAGGAGTCAGAAGCGGCGACCGCGTCGCGGTGATGGGCAACCGCATCGAGCGGGCCGAGGTGTTCTTCGCGCTCGGGGCCATCGGAGCGATCTTCGTGCCCGTCAACGTGCTGCTCGTCGGCCCTGGGATCGAGCATGTGTGCGACGACAGCGGCACCGGCGTGCTCATCACGGACGAGATCGCTTCGGCGAACGTGGCCGACATCGCCTCGACATTCGACGTGGTGATCACGATCGGTGGTTCCGTCCCGCCGCCCGGCGCCCGGTCGGTGACCTATGTGGACCTGGTGGCCGGCGGCACGCCGGAGTTCGCTCCCGTCGGCCCGGATCTCGACGACACCTTCGTCCTCTACTACAGCTCGGGCACCACAGGCCGACCGAATGCGGCCGTCCACACTCACGGTGGAGTGCTCTGGAACGCCTCCGGCCAGGTGCCGGGCCTGCGCCTGACCCGAGAGGTGCGGTATGCCGTCGTGCCCTCGTTCTCGTGGGCCGCCGGGTTCCACATCGTCTTCCTTCCTCTCGTCCGGATCGGCGGCTACTCGCAGACCAAGTGCACCGGAAACCCCATGCCGACGACATCGTGCGGATGCTCGTCGACGACCGCATCACCCCTGGCATGCTCGTACCCGGCATCCTGCGTGATCTTCTCGAGCGGCCCGACCTGATGGACGAGCTGCGGGCGAGCTCACCGCAGTGGATCATCACCGGATCAGAGCCCGTTCCGCTCTCGGTCGTCGAGGCGTGCGTCGCGACCATCACCCTGGATCGCCCGGAGAAGCTCAATGCGTTCCGGCTGGACCACATCGCCGAGATCCAGCGCGGCCTCCCGCAGGATGTTTCCGGGGAGCAAGGCACCGTCGCCGAGGTCGCGGTAGAAACCGGCCGGCGCTCGGGCGGTCATGTGTAGGACGCTCGCCGGACGGCCGCCTGCCTGGACCGCGGAATCAGTGTAGGAGGCGTGCGGATTGGTCGAGCCGCGCGTGAGCAGCGAATCCGGATCGCCGTAGGTCCGCGCGAGCCGTGCGGCGGCACCACCCCCGGCGGTACCGGTGGAGAACCGGACGGTGCCGGAGCAGTCCGGGAAGGTAGTGCGCGCCAGAGCAATTCGTGTGTGGCTTCGGCATCTCGAACCCCGGCACCGACCAGGCTCGAGCGATGCAAGCCGATCTCGAGCACCGCGTGGTTGGCCAACTCCGGCGTCGCGGCCGGCACGCACGATGGATTGACGGCCGATTTCCTTGGACCGACCTCTGCGCGACCCGCGTATCGGTGCTCCCAGCCCACCAGGGCAGGGCCGGCCGGTTCGACACCGATGATGCGTGAATCCACCGCAGGCCGGATCCACGGACCGCCGAACTGGTGCAGCGCCGCTGGTAGGTGGCCCACTACGGTGGTGTCGGAGATGGTCACGGGAACTGGGTACTTTTTGCCCTCGCTGTCCTCGCAGGCGCCGCGCTGCCCTGGCCCAGACCACTCCTCCGCCCGCGATCGCCACACCACCAACTCGTACCGGTCCGCACCGCGCCCTCCGAGACTTGTCTACTGCCTGATCAGAATCAAAACGCTGACTACGCGACAACGGTTTTCCGACCCGACCTGTCGGATGCAGTAGATATCGTATTCGTATAACCACAAACAGGCATGGGGCCATGTGGAGGGTGTGGATCGTGCCGCCGGGCACTGCGGGCTAATATTCGGGGAGAGAGCCGGGGTCGGGCCTGCAGGTGATGTCGGTATCGGGGAGGCTGCCGTCGCGGAAGTAGGTGTTGACGATCTCGCTCACGCAGCGGCTCAGGTCGGCGCGGAGGACACCGTGAACGCGGGTGTCTGCCAACGTGACCATTCGTGACGCTGTCAGGTCCTCGTGTAGTGCAAGACCTTGCTGGTAGGGAGTGCGGGTGTCGCGGGTCGCCTGCAGGATCAGGGCCGGTGTCGAGTTGCGCACAGCGGTGGGTGGCTCGATCGGGTCCGGCCAGAACGCGCACGCGGTGATGTTGTTGGCGAACGCACCGAACACCGGTTGGGTCGCCCGGACGCTTTCGATGTTGCGGTGATACCAGGCCGGATCTCGAGGTGCGGCCTTGTCGCCGCACAGGACTGCGGCCATGCCCGAGGCGTTCAGCGGAACGGGGCCGCTGATCTTCGTTTTCAGCTGCTCCATGTCGATGGGCAGCCCGGACACTGCATCGGCTACGATCCGCACAACCTCGGCGAGGTCGGCGTTCTTCTGCGGATTGGACAACAGCGCCAACAGCATCATCGGTACGGTGTGTTCATCGATGAGATAGCCGTTGCCGATGACCGGGTGCGTGGCGGCACGTCGGATCATGTCCTCGACAAAGGCTCGGACCTGCGGTCCACTGCTACCGAAGTGGTAGTCGGCGTCGCGGCGGGCCGCCCAGATCGCCCAGTCGTCGAGCCCGGCCTCGTTGACGGCGCCCATATCCTGGTACGTGCCGATCCAGTAGCGGTCCGGGTCGATGGCGCTGTCCAGCACCATCCGGTCACTGTGCTGAGGGAACATCTGCATGTACACCGCGCCCAGGTAGGTGCCGTAGGAGCCGCCGTAATAGTTGAGCTCGCGTTCACCGAATACACCGCGGATGATATCCATGTCCCGGGCGGTATTGCGGGTGGTGATGTGGCGGGCCTTCTCGGGATCGGGTGCTACGCAGGAAGCCGCGAGCGCGGCGGCCAGGGTGGCGTCGCGCGCGAAGCCGAAGGCGTCGAAACCGGCCGAGAACAACATGGTGGGCAGCGGCAGCGCACAATTCACCTGGTCCGATCGGCCGATACCACGCGGGTCCATGCCGATCAGGTCGTATCGGGCACGGACATCCGGTGTGAGCAGGTCCCGGAGGTTGGCCGTCATGCTCAGGCCCGGACCGCCCGGACCGCCGGGGTTGGACAACATGATCCCGCGTCTATGGGCCGGATCGGTAGCCGGGATGCGCGAGATCGCCACGGTCAGCGTGCGTGAGTCCGGTCGGTTGTAGTCGAGCGGTACGACAACGCCCGCGCACTGAGCCCCCGCACCATCGAGAACCGCGTCGTTACACGGCTTCCAGTCCAGCTGCTGGTGATAGAACGACTCCAGCCCAGCCGGGATGTCATCGACCTGGTTGGCGCTCGCCGACCCCATGGGCAATGTGGCGAATGCGGCCGCCGTTATAACCGCCGGCACGAGCCATCGAATCCATCGAATCGGCATCACATCTCCTGTCCGCGACATCTGTGTTCGCATCCTGTTTCCGCCGCTCGGACATTTTCGGGTCTCGCACCGGCGCTGGTGTCGTTTGCTGAAGCCGCCCCGGCGAAGCCGGAGCTCCCGGGGTCGTCACCCATGACTCACCACCATCACAGCGGTCAGGCCTCTGACACCTGTTTCTGCGAAGCCGGCGTAGCGCAAGGATCGCAGTCTCGTGCGGTAGCGGCGTTTGCCGGACAATGACCCGACGTGTCGAGGCCCGTCTTCGCACCGGTATCGGCTCCGTCCGGCGAGGCTTCTCCTCCACGCAGGTGGCCGCACCAGTTGTCGGCAACCCTCCGGTTGAGCCCGCCGGTGGGTCGGCAGGATGCCGCCATTGCGTTCGGTGACCGTGTCGTTACCGACCTCCGTCATTGCGACCAGCACCCCTCCTTTGTGAGCTTCCGATCAGCCGAAGCGGAACATGCAATCGTTATGTTATCGTCCATACAGTCGTTACGCTATCGTGATCTTGACTCAAATGTGACATAGCCGGTCAGCGCGAGCCCGGAGTACTTGCGCATTGGCCGGCCGGACGCGGGAGGCATGATGGAACCCGGGCAGACATTGTCGACATATCGGAAAAATGGGGGCCGGACAGCGTGTCCGGCTACCAATACATCCGGCCTGCCGGTCGACGGTGTGCGCCGGCAACCGGTGATGCTTCGGCGGATCGGTCGACTATGGCTTGCGATCCTCGCGCTCGCCGCGGTCATGCTGCCGGCAGCATTGTCCATGCCGGTCGCGCGGGCCGCAGTGCCGTCGCCTGACGAGGATCCTTTCTATGCCGCACCGGCCGACCTCGCGTCACATCCGAACGGAACGGTGCTCGGGGCACGGACGATCACACTGCTCGGCCTGCCGATACCTGTGGACGCGTGGCAATTACGTTATCGCACAACCGATTCGGAAGAGCGTCCGCAACTGAATGCGACGACGGTGCTGGTGCCACCGGTGCCTTGGGACGGGCCGCGGCCGGTGTTGTCGTACCAGGTGCCCGAAAACAGTCTCGACACCCGCTGCGCGCCGTCGTTCACCCTGCGCGGCGGACGCAACAGCACCGATATGGCAGCCGTCGCGCAGGATGCGCCGTTCATCGCGGACGCACTGCGGCGCGGATGGGCCGTCGTGGTCAGCGATTACGAAGGACCGCAGTCGCGGCTCTTCGACGGAGTGACATCCGGGCGTGGAGTCCTGGACGGAATTCGGGCTGCCCGGTCCTTCTCTCCGGCCGGGATCGATGCCGCGAGCCCGATCGGTGCCTGGGGGTATTCGAGTGGAGCATTCGCCACGCTGTGGGCCGCGCAGCTGCGTCAGGAATACGCACCCGACGTGGGGTTCGTCGGCGTCAGCGCCGGCGGCGTCCCAACCGATATCCCGGCCATGGCACAACGCGCCGACGGCGACGTGGGGGCCATACTGATCCTGCTCGGGCTGGCCCGCAATGAACCCGACTCCAGGCTGGCCGACTTACTGAACGACCAGGGACGCAGCGCGCTGCGCACCGCAGACACGTCCGCCTGCGGTGCGGATCTGGCCCAAAAGTACCCGGACATCCACATCGACGACCTCGCTGCGGTCCCGAACTTGCTGGCGAATCCCGCTTTCCGCGACGCAGCCATCCCCAACGAACTCGGCGGCACCGTCCCCGACACCCCGCTCTACCTGTACCACAGTGTCTCCGACGAGAAGATTCCTGTCGCCGGCTACACCGCCCTTGTCGATACCTACTGCGCCAACGGCGCCACCCTCACCGCGACCCACTCGCTGTTCCCGGGACATATCGGAGCAGCCGCGGGTGAAGCACTCGGCAGCATGAGCTTCCTCGCCGACCGTTTCGCCGGCACCCCGCAGAACCCGGGGTGTGTAGAGCAGTAAGGACGTGCGGTGCCGCGAACACCGGTGGCCGAGCTTGTTCGGTAGCTCGGTTCTGTCTCCGTCATACAAGGCCCAAAAATTTCAGTGGAACATTTCCTTCGTCGCCCCGCCAGAGAGTGTCCTCGAAGCCACACCAGCAGGCCGGCCAGATCGAGCATCCCGCGGTAAGAAGTGGCGGTCTTGTCGTAGCGAGTGGCGATCGCCCGATACTGTCAGAGCCGGTTGAAGCAGCATTCGACCACGTTGCGGCGCCGGTATGCCACAGGACCGAATACCGGTGGGCGGCCACCGGCGCTGCCCCGGCGACGCCGGTTGGCCTGCTGATCGGTGCGTTCGGGAATCGTTGCGGCGATACCGCGAGTACGCAGATGAACACGGATCGCGCGGGTGGAATATCCCTTGTCGGCCAAGACCCGCCGCGGCCGCTTCCACGACCGACCTCGACCAGGTTTCGGCATCCAGATCCCCGCCGGCACTTGGGTGAACATCGTGCAGTCGGTGATGTTGCCCGCAGTCGGCATGAGCGCCAACGGCCTACATTTGGTCAAGCGCAAGGTTGAAACCGATAGGATGTGCAGCATCAGATATGCCGTTGGTAGCGTTGCCTCCTTGTGCGTGTCATGTACGCAACGAGGTGATAGCGTCAGCTGTGAAGCTTCCCCGGCGTTTTCGTCCCGGTTACTCTCCAGGGTGGCTCACTCTTTGAGAAGATGTGGACCTTCGCAGGTGAAGCTCGCGACAATTGTCCCGGCATGCCCGGCGTCCGGCTGGTCCGGTCGCCCGTGCGACGAGGACCAGCCGAGGAGGCCGTGCCTATGCAGACGAGTAGCAAACCCCGCCATCACAGTCTCGACGTCAAGGGAGTCGAGGTCTTCTATCGGGAGGCGGGCACAGCGGACAAACCCTGTGTGTTGCTGCTGCACGGCTTTCCGAGTTCGTCATACAGCTTCCGACATGTGCTCTCGCCGCTGGCCGAGGTGAGCCGGGTAATCGCGCCGGACCTGCCGGGCTTCGGGTTCTCCGGGTCGCCCGACGTCGACGAGTACGAGTACACCTTTGCCAACCAAGCCGACACCATCGAGGCGTTCCTCGACCTGATCGGCGTCCACGAGTTCTTCGTCTACCTGCACGATTTCGGCGCGCCGGTCGGCTACCACCTCGCCACCCGCCATCCTGAGCGCATCCTCGGGCTCATCGTGCAGAACGGCAACGCCCACGAGGACGGGCTGGGCAGCCAGTGGGACGGCGCACGGGCCTTCTGGGCCGATCCGTCGGAAGCCAACCGCGCCGCGCTGCCGGAATGGCTGAACTTCGACGGTACCCGCTACCAGTACCTGGGTGGACTGCCCGAGCGTACGCAGGCCCTGCACCCCCCGGAGTCGTGGTACCTGGACTGGGAGCGAATGTCGCGCCCCGGCAATATCGAAGCCCAATTTCGGCTGTTCCGCGACTACGCCAACCACATTGCACGCTTCGACGAGCTGGCCGAGTATCACCGCACCTATAAGCCGCCGTGCCTGGTACTTTGGGGCCGCCACGACCCATTCTTCGACGTGGACGAGATCATGGGCTATGCACGAGCACTCGACCGGCTCGAAATGCACGTCTACGACGGCGGCCATCTCTTGTTGGAGACCCATTCGCCCGAGTGCGCCGCGGAAATGCGGCACTTCATCGCCGATATCGCGGCCGAGCGCGCCGCGGCAGGCAACACCCGTGGTCAGCGCTGACAGACAGCCACATAGGCGCGGCAACGCAACCATCGTGAGCAGATTGTTGGCATGAGCGCTTCGGGCGACGATCTTTCGTGCATTCCCCGCTAGGTCTAAAACTGACAGAGGTTGTTGACAATTCTGGCTCCTGATGGCAGGGAGTTCTTATGTCGGAACGTGTGTGGAGTGAGAGATCTGGTCAGGCGCGCGAACCGGCGTTCTGGCCGTTCTACGCCACACCGAAGAGGTCAGCGGCAACATCGCCGGACCTGCCGCTACTACGGCACCAGCCGCAACGTCTCCTACCGGTGGAAACGCCGATATGAGGACGACGACATCAAAGGACTGGAAGACCGAGCCGGCGCGCCGGCGCACTGCCCGAATACGACCCGGCCCGAAGTGATCGGCAAGACTATCCATCTGAGGCAGCACTACCACTTCGGGCCGCTCGAAATCTCGATATATCTCCAGCGCTACCACGACATCTCGATCGACCGGTCCGCGGTATCGCGGCTCCCCGAGCGGCTGGGAACGAACCGGCTGCCGGCCTCGCAACGCTACAAACGCCACAGGCAACGATGGAAACGCTACGAGAGGCAACGCCCCGGCCATCACGTGCAGATCGACGTCGATATCGAGGAGACGTTCGCCGATCGCCCTCTTGTCGAGGTCGTGACCTCGATGCCCGGCATCGGAGTCAGGACCGGCACCCGCATCCTGCTCGAAGTCGGTGACGGCACCGCGTCCGCCTCGGCCGGTCACCTCGCCTCCTACGCCGGAATCGCCCCGATCACCCACTGCTCCGGCAGCACAACCACACCAGCTCGAGGCCCCTGCCCAGCACACAAGACTATCCAGAAAGTTGGTGCGTCTTCAGCATTCACTTTCTGCCGGGATGCCGCGCAGGCGCTCGTCCAGCCAGATCATGGCCTCGGGATAGCCGAGGCCCGCCGCGATGATGTGTTCGCCGAGCACACTGCGGTAGATCGCGGTGACGCCGAGTGAGCACTGCTCGCGGTAGAGGTTGCGCGCGCCCTCGGCCGGGATCCAGAACTCCTGTTCACCGTTGTAGATGTAGAGCGGCGTCGCCGACGCGAGCCCTGCCATCCGGGTCACCTCGTAGATGTCGTGTGCCAGCGTAGATTGCAGTGGGTCGGCGATATTCGCCGCGATATCGATCGGCAGCAGCAGCACGCCGAGCAGCGCGAAAACACTCGCGCACTGGTCTTTCATCGGCGAGGTTGTCACCCACTGGGCGAGGTGGTTCATCCGGGCCAGGATCTCGGGCCGTTCGCGCGCGATACCGAAGACGGCCGCCATGAACACGGCTGAGGCCAGATTACCATTCATGCTGCGGGCCAGGATCTCGTAGTCGGCGGGCACCCCGCCGAGCGCCGCACCGACCAGTGACGGTGCGAGATCGGGCGCGTAACTCTCGATCAGTTTCACCGCGCCGTGCGTGGCGATCGCGCCACCGGAGTAGCCGGCCATCGCGAACCTGCTGCCGCCGAACTCATCCGCCCGCCAACCGCGTACCGCGCGCACCGCATCCAGTACCGCGTGGCCCGCGACGTAGGGCTCGGCGTAGGCCATCAGCGGGCCCTCGTGATCCGGAATGAGCACGGCGTAGCCACGCAGCGCGGCCAGATGGGTGGTGGGTGGCACGAAGTCGGTGAGCGCGCTGTCGAAAGAGAAGCCGTGCGCCAGTGTGTAATTCGGCGTGCAGTGACGGCCGAGAGCGTCGATCGGGAGGTTGTTGACCACCACCGGCCGCGCTCCGGGCACCGGTGAGGCGGTCGCCGGAATCACCAGCGTGGCCGTGGCGAAGGAAGGGCGATCGTGCGCGTCGGTGGTCCGGTATTTGAACAGCAAAGCCTGCTGGATAGGCACAACGACCAGCGGCGCGGCCGACGCGGTGATATCGCGGACCTCGATCACCGCACCTGGGGCGAAGTCGGCGAGGTTCGATGGCCACAGATCGAACATCGGGTCACCGACCGGCGCGGGAAGCACCGCCTGACGCAGCGCCGCCAGCTCCGGTGCCATGCCGTTCGTCTCCTCCATCGGTGCCGGCGCAATCGGCGGCGGCGGAATCACCTGGTCGATCCACTGCTGAATACCGGGCAGGATCGTGCCGCTCGCATCCGCGAGCGTTGGAAATACCGGCAGTCCAGGGAACGGGAGGCCGGGCGGTGCGGGCGGCTGGGCGGCAGCCTGCCCGGTGAGCAACAGCACGATGACGAGCAACGCGAGAGCGCCGGCACGCAAACATCTCATGGCACACGCCCCTGGGTGCGACGTCGATACATCTGGCACCCGAGGAGATGCGGGTTTCCGTCCCCGGAACGTGCCCTGTCATACCGGGGCCAGGTGTTCAGGCTACGTGACCGGGAGTCGGTTGCAGTGTTACGTCATAAGATTGAGACAACCCAGCCCTCCGGTTGTCCCTCTCTGTGACAGGGCCCCGTGAATTGGTCCGCCCGTTGAACGATTCGATGTAGCCGTTGTGCCACGGCTGTCCCGACGGGATGAACGCCAACCCGATCCGTTCACCGGCCCGATCCCGCATGGCGGCGCATGCCGGTTCGGGACCGTTGTCGCAGCGCAGCACCGTCGGATAACCGCGCTCGGCGGTTATGCGGTCGAGTTCGTCGATGAGCCGATCGGCGGTGATCGAGCGCTCCACCAGCCCGCCGAGGCATTCATGGGAGTGTTCGTCGGTGATCGAGACGGTCTCGACCGGACGGGGACTTCGAGGATATAGGACAGGCGGAGGTTTCGCAGAAGACCCGGAACCGGCCGTTATGCCCGTAGACGGCATCGGCGGCGACCCCATCCGGTGGCCACCCCCGCGTCCAGGATGCCGATGATCACCGACTCCACCAGTCAAGGTTTCACCAAAATACCCTGACTGTAGCGGTTCTCAGGTATTTCTGCCTCGATTCAACGGTCACGGTCCCCGATCCACGACTCGGGCAAATAGAGCTCGCGATCGATCAGCGTCCGCCCGGATCTCCCGTCATAAGCCAGGAACACACCGAGCCGGCAGTTCTCCACGCAATCGGCCGTGCCGGAGTACTGCCGCTGAGCACCGGCCGATTTCATACCCTTCTCGAGAAACTCGGTCTCGTCCGGCACCAGAACACCGTCCGGGTAGGCCGGCGCCTCGCACACGGACGAGCGCAACCGATCACGCGACTCGTCGGCGTCCCACCGGGATCTGTTCAGCACGTGCCGCAGCCCGTCCGACCCCACCGCCCCCGCGGCATCGGTCGGCTACCATGATTTCTTGCGCTCCACCGGTGCCGGCAACCGGGTCGGACACGTCCGCACTCACCACGCCGAAAGGCCTTCAGCCGCAACATCTTCCAGCATAACCGGACAAAAACCGCACTGCAGCACAACGGAATACAACTGTCGTGCTAAACCAAACTGAGTGCTGTGTTCGGCGACTGTACCCATCGCGGAACGAGAATTCAAGCGGTAGCATGGTCCGAGGTTGCAACAACGATCGACCTGGCTACCCTCGGTAGCAACGAATACCTCGAGCCGTACTCGAAGAGCCGATGTCACCCCCCTCACTCATGCAGTAACTGTTCATGTCATTCCAATAACGGAGGGTTCCGTGATCGCCTCGCGTCCAGTCACACAGAGCGGGAAACTGCTGGCCGCCTATTCGGATCTGTGCAGTAATACCGGTCCGATCCACGCTCGCGTCGCCACCGATCTCGGCGCCAGATTGCAGTCCGGCGCATGGTTTCCGGCGTATCAAGTTGCCACTCCACCATGTTTACGGGCATTTATTTCCATGGACGCACCGAACGTGCCATATCTCGAGGATCCTCGCGAACTGCCGGTTGACGAACGCTCCAAGCCTTGGCAGCTGATGTGTGTGTCCGTCGACAAGTGGCACGCGCTGGAGGATATGCAACGGCTGCGGATCGGGCGTGTTCTGGCGAAGCTCGGATTCTGGCAGTTCGTTGCCGATCTGATCGAACCTGGCGATGAGCCCTGCGACACGCTGGAAACGTTGTCGCTGTCGCACCTTCGCGCTGTCGCGCGGCATCAACTCGACGAGCGGGACACCAACGCTGTTGCACTTCTTGCTGAGACCCGTATTGCAATGGCCACGAACGAGCAGCTACCCATCGCGGCGCGGCTGGCATCCGCCGTGTATCTCACAGTGCATTATGTGCGCAAGCAGCGAGACAACGCGCGGGCACGTAGATGGCAGACCTATGCCACATCACTGCGATCATCGGTACGATCCGACAGTTTGCCGTGGGTATTGAATAGTGTCTATTGGCGCGCGGTCAGCTACATCCCATATCTCGAGGGTAACCATCGGCTGGTATCGGAAATGCTGGACCAAGCCGAGGAATGTGCGATTAAAGCTCTCGACCAGGCGGCGGAGGATAGCCGTCTGGCGGCACTGGAGAACATGGGGCCGCTATTCGAGACACGTGGCCGAGCAGCGTGGGACGTCGGCGATCTCGCCACAGCCGAAACCTACTATCGCCGACTGGTCGACCACGACCCATGGGATGCCAAAGGCCATGTGCGCTTGGCCGATTTTCTTCGAGACACCGGACAGAGCGCACAAGCCCGGGAAAGCTACTCGCAGGCCGCCGAACTCGGTGCTCCGTATACGATATACGCACAAACACAAGCCGATCAATGCACTTAGCGGATATCTCATGTGGGGTGTTTCTTGTAGCAGGTGAGCACGGCTACGAGGTGTAAGGGTGCCGCGAACAGATGGTCGTGGCTTTCGTAGCGGATTGTCAGACGTCGGTATCCGGTGAGCCAGGCGATGGCGTGTTCGATCTTCCACCGATACCGGCAGGCGGATGGGGCTTTCCATATCGCGACGTGCGATACGAAGTGTGAGCACTACACCCAACCCCTCCGGAAAACCCAGGAAGCTCAGGGAACCTCATCGCTCGGTAATCGCATGATGTCAGCGTGAATGAAGAGAAGTGCCTGCGAGTGGGTGAGCAGAGCGGATGCTCCCGCACACGGCAAGTGTCAACATGCTCGAGAGCACCGCCCACCACGTTGCCGCGACCCCGAGGAAGGACAACAGGTAACCCGCGCTCAGCGCACCGAGCGCAGCAGCGCCGTAACAGACGAAGTATATGGTTGCCATGGCACGGCCGAGCACATGTTCGGGGATGACGTCCACCCGATACATGGTCAGGGCCACATTGCTGACGACACCGACGCCTCCGATTCCACCCCAGCAAGCAGCCAGCACAAATGGATTGTCGCTCAACGTGGTCGGTATGAGTAGAGCTGCCCAACACCACAGTGCGCCCTTGTAGACGTGCTGTGAGGGGAAGCAGCGCGTGAGCCATACCGCCGCGGCCGCGCCGAGCATTCCGCCCGCACCTGCCGCACCAAGTACCACGCCGATAGTCCATGCGGGACGTCCACTGTTCTTCAGGTCGACCAGGATCACCAGCAACACGACGTTTCCAGACGACGTTTCCAGTGTTGGTGCTCGGTACCAATGCTCGAACACCGCGATAAGCCAGTTGGCGTAAGGTGTTACAGTGGCGTGGTCGGGGTCGTGCGACAGCAGCGTGGTCCAATTGCGGTGGGGTAGAAGGAAATCAACTGCCGACGGCCCGTACCGTAGGAGTGCTTCATAGGTTTCTACCGGGTCGTTCGCCACGTCGATCGTACACAGGAGGCGGAGAACAGGTGCCGACGGTTATCGGCCGTCAATATCGCGAGCCCTGCCGCTACCCAGCGGTAGCTGCCGATGCCTCGCCGGTCCCGCTGGTGCCGATCGTGCCCATCTTCGCTGCCGTCGACGCTGACTCCGATCCTGATATCCCACCGATCACAGATACGTAAGAATTCATCGTCGAGCAGCATGCCGTTCGTCTGCATTCCCAGACGCACCTTGGTGATCGGCGCCAAAGATTCCCGCGCCAGTCGCGCATACTCCGCTAGTTGCCCATGTCCGAGCAGCAGCGGTTCACCGCCGTGAAATACGAGGTCCACGGCCGGAAGCGAGAAGCGGCGTGCATGTTCGCCGATCATTCGGTAAACGTTGGAGAACACTGCGAGGCTCATCGTTCTCGGTTGCTGTCGCCAGCTCTGATCGGCCATTTAGTAGACGTAGAAGTAGTCGCATACCAGATTTTACCGACTGTGGATCTTCACCACGAACTCGACGAAAGGCAGCGGTTCCCAACCGCCGCGCATCAAGTCCGCAACATCCAAACCAGTTGCAGGCCACAGCGTATTCGGCCGGAAATGCTCTGTCGATCCCCGCTCCATTCCTTACTCCCTCGTACCGAGCGACACCTGCGGTCGACCCTGCGCGCAGGGTCGACCGCAGGTGGTTTCTACCGACCCGGACTACTCACCGGCGTCGATGAACGACTGGAATCCGAAAGCCCGGGGCCCTTCGGATTGAGCCAGATGACGTTCGAGTGCCGCACGCAATGCGGGGTTCTCGACCGCCGCGAGTTGCTGCGGGTCCAGGTCCGCGAATTCGGTAGGATTTCCCACGACATAACCTCCTTCCATCTCCTGCCCATGCGAAGGAGGCGGAAGCCTGATTCCGATGCCGAACACCGGTCGACGATTCGGCGTCCTCCGACGGCCAAGGAGATCTTCGATGGGCAACGGGACGCCGCCCGACATCGAATTCTACTGCACCTCAACGAATACGTGTTTCGAAATTCTGGGTCAACTGGGCGAAAAATGTTGACCGGGTTGGAGAGTTGGTGATGTGACCAGGTCTCCGACAATGCGGTTGATCGACCAAGATCCAACTGCGCGCCGGAGACTTCCCAATGGAGTTGTCAAGCCGGGGTCAGGCTGCTGCTGTGCCGGGTAGGGCCGATTGTCGCGGATGAGCGCCTATACGACATTGACGCGGCGTCGCGCGAGGGCGAAGACAGCCTGGTTGCGGCGCTTTTCTTCGGCGCGTTTTCGGTCGTAGAACCGTCTCGACTCCGGACAGCAGGTGATGCTCACCATGGCGGACATATAGAAGACGTGGTCGAGGCCGCGGTGGTAGCGGCGAGGGCGGTGCAGGTTGTCGCGGATTTGGCCGGAATCCCAGGGCACGGGCGCGAGGGCGGCGAACGCGGCCCGGTGGGCCGGGGTGGTGAAGGACGCCATGTCGCCGCCGGTGACCGCGAGAAATTCCGCGTCGAGCAAGTGCCCGAATCTCGACATGCTGGTGATCACCTCGGCGAGTTCGTGTCGGTGAAATCGGGTTTCGATGAGTTTGTCGGTTTTCTTGATCTGGCCGTTGAGGGCCGGCACCCCCTGGCCGAATCGGCGATCACGGTGGAGGCGAGCGCCTCGCCGGGCAGGCCGATGCGCTGCCGGCGTGCGGCGGCAGCGCGTTCCTCGGCCATCCGACCAGCTCCGCCGCCGGCTACTCGGCCGATGCCTCGGCCTTCTTCGCCACGGCGTCAAGTGTCTTCATCACGGCCCTTCCCACTGACCATCGGTCAGCGAATCAGGCCGGAAACACCGGTAAATCCACAGTTCCCGGGTCGGTGCTACAGAGAACGGCAACGGCTGATACAGGCGCTGCCCAGGACTGCCCCGGCGAAGACTCGAGCTGCTGGGTCGTCGACGCCTTTCCCGGTCGAACACAGGGGTCTCTCGGTTGCCGGGACTCCGCTCTCAGGGATGACCGGTCGGATCGGGCACCTGTCGCTTCCGCGTCGACCGGTACGAGCACCACCCGTGGCTGCACCAGCTTTCGCAGGTTCACGGCCGACAGAACGAGCCCGGCTTCGATGAACCGTTCGAAGTCGAGCTCGACACGACCCTGCACAGGCTTGTCACCGTCGGTGATCACCATCGCCGTACAGGAGCCGCACGTGGTCCGGCCCGAGCTCGTCGACAGCGCTGACACCGAGCAACTTCATGGTGCGCACTATCTGTGAACGCAGAATCTCGATGGCCCGGTCGACTCCTGCTTCACCTCCGGCCATCAGCCCGTACAAGTAGGCCCGTCCGATGTATGTGAACCGGGCACCCAGCGCGAGTGCGGCGACGATATCGGCACCGTCCATGATCCCGGTATCGAGATGGATCTCCAGGTCGGTGCCGACTTCACGACACACGGCCGGTAACAGATGCAGCGGTACCGGCGCTCGATCCAGTTGCCGCCCACCGTGATTGGACAGCACAATGCCATCCACCCCGATTGCTGCCGAACGCCGCGCATCGTCGACTGTCTGTATGCCCTTGACCAGTATCCGGCCCGGCCACCGGTCCCGTAGCCAGGACAGGTCGTCGAAGCCCACGGTGGGGTCGAACATGGTATCCAGCAGCTCGCCGATGGTACCCGACCAGCGATCCAGCGAGGCGAAGGCCAACGGCTCGGTGGTCAGGAAATCCCACCACCAGTGCGGACGCCGCAAGGCATCCAGCGCGCCAACCGCGGTGACGGAAGGCGGCACGGTCATGCCATTGCGCAGATCACGCAGCCGAGCACCGGAGACCGGGACGTCCACGGTCACGACCAGGGTATCGAAATCGGCCGCCGCAGCACGATCGACCAGTGCCATCGATCGGTCGCGATCGGTCCACATGTACAGCTGAAACCAGTTGCGCGCCGACGGACCGGTGGCCGCGACGAGGTCCTCGATCGCAGTGGTCCCCATCGTCGACAGCGTGAAAGGGATTCCGGCGCGCTCGGCGGCGCGGGCACCTGCGCATTCGCCGGCAGCGTGCATCATCCGAGTGAATCCCGTCGGCGCGATGCCGAAGGGCAACTCGGCGATCCGCCCGAGCACCGGGGTGGTTGTGTCGGTCACCGAGACATCGCGCAGGATCGCCGGTCGGAATTCTATATCGGCGAACGCCTGTCGCGCACGGTTCAGGCTGATCTCGGCCTCCGCGGCGCCGTCGGTGTAATCGAAGGCGACCCGCGGGGTCCGCCGCCGCGCCAACTCCCGCAGATCCCCTATCGTCTGAGCTTTCGCCAGTTTGCGGGCCCGTCCCCCGAACGGCGGCTCGACCTTGACCAAGGGCGCCAGCTCCCGCAGGCGAGGTATACGGCGTTCCAGTTTCACAGCATCGTCCTTTTCACGGCACCGTCTTTCGTTCCGGTCGAGAGGATGGTTCGAGCGCGTTTGCCCAGGGATCGGGCTGCGGTGCCCCGTGCCACACCGCAGCACGTCCGCGAACTACGCCGGTTTGTTCATGGTGTTGTAGAACTGGATTCCCACCGCGATCGCCGTCGGTACACCGACAACGATGGTCCCGATCATGCCTCCGATCGGTCCCGTCACTGCCGCCGTCGCGAGGCACCCGCCCAGGAATCCCGGGATCGCCAGCACACCTACCGTCGGCACTCCCGCTGCGGCACCTACGACCGCCCCACCGGCGATACAGCCGATACCGGCGCCGATTGCAGTGCCGATCAATGTGCCCATCGTGACACCGAAACTCAGCTGCGTCAGCGCGTTCAGCATCGCCATGTCGAATTTTGCATCGGCTGCGGCGTCGATGTCCTTCAACATCGGTTCGGTAGCCGAGGGCCGCGCGTCGGCCGGATCGGTACTCGGGGTGAAAGTGGCGGTACGACCCTCGATATGCGCCGCGATGGGCCAGTCCATGCCGTCACGCAGGTAGGTCAGGGGAATACCGGCCACCGGGTTGCCCGCATCGTCGAGTACCCGGAACTGATCGCCTTGAATGGTCAGTGCGCCCGCAGCAGTGGTCAACACCACAGATCGTTCCACGACTCTCGCGGTATAGTCGAACCCGGAAGCAGTCGAGGTATCGGGAGCCGACGGATCGCCATGGTACGGTGCGGGATTCGCTGCCGCAGTGCCACTGCACAGGGCCAGCATAATCATCGTTGTGGTGGCGATGACACGGGTAGTCTTCACCCTCATCATTGGTCCTTACTTTTACGAATGAGATGGATAATTCGAGCACCCGAGCGCCCACTCGTGATCGGGTGCCGAAATATCCGGGAAAAGCGAGCTCATGAAGAGCTGGGTACATTTCCGTCCTGAACGGCCCGGAAGATCATGTGCTCGAATATGTCGAGCGCGGACATTGTCCGAGAAACCCTTGTTTCCGAAGTTGCGGCGGACCACGTGCTTTCGGACGCACGAGGGAATCACGATTTCGATGGATTTTCTTGCCGATCCATCCGGATCGGAAACCGTAGTCGATCACTGCGAGAACCTTGACTGTCATTCGATGATGGGTATGGGAAATTCCGTACGATCCAGAAAACGACGGAGAACATTTCCGGTGACCGTCGAAACATTGTTGTCGTAGTCGTTGTAGGAAAGGGCCCCGCACCAGGCGATCGATCCCACCGAGAAGACGGCACCTCCCCCTGGGGTCTCGAAGAAAACCATATCGGCGCGGACTCCGGACCGGCCCATTTCTTCCGGTGCAACGGTCCAGTGCTCTTCCGGAAACTCGTCGGCCGTGGCCAGTATCAACGCGTGTGCCGGAGTTCCCAGCGCGAAGTCGGCACGATCGACCTCGTACCCCGCGGCACCGTAACCCAGTATCAGGTTGGGGAACGCACCGATCGGTTCGTCGTGCTCCACCCCTTCGAAAACAAACGCCACCCGGGCGTCGTCGCCGATCACCCGACGATACCCCGAGCCCCTGGCTTCAGGGGTTGTGGCCCAGCACGCCGAGAATCCGACGCCCACGTACCGCTGCGGGGGGCGACCGCGCCAACGCCACAATCCACCGGGCTCGCCTGTTGTCGCGAGATCTCCCTCGCCCGGCGCACAGTGCCATGCGCTGACCGCCGCACCGTGGCGCCGCACTTCGATCGTATGCGCACCGTCGAACGCCGTGGCCCAGTACATGCCGTTACCGGACAGGTACATATACCTGCCGCCCTGCGAGAGATAGCCCTCGAGAGCGTCCAACATGGGCGCCGACCAGTATTCCGCGTGGGTTCCCGAGAGCACGACAGGATATCGTCGCAGCAGATCGACACCGTCCCGGTGGAGATCCTCATCGGTCACCACATCGAAATCGTGGCCGAATTCGATCAGCCAATCCACCAGATGTAGATCGGCCCCCAGCTGATGCGGCGAATCCAGGATCGGCAATCGGAAACCGGGACGTAGGTTCAGCAACGGTCGCCGCCAGGACGAATACGCGACGCCACTGCCGTCGGAGTGCAGGTCGTACAGGCTGTTGAGACGATTGGCCACGACGTATGCTCCGGCCTCGGTCCCGGCGCCGGTGTATTCCTCCAGGGCCCGCACATTGCCGTACGCGAGCCAGCTGAACAGTGGTGCAACCACGAGGATCTCCGCTGTAGCACGCTCGCGTGGCGGCCGTACGACCAGCGGTATGTAATCCTCGCCGATCGTACGGCCCCGTACGTACGCGGCGTAGATTCCGCTCGGTAGATCCGGGTCCACCGTCCAGGTCGCGGTCGGGTGCCATCCCGCATCGCCGAGATCGTCGTCGTGGAAGTGAACAGCGTCGCGGTGCTCGGCGGTGCTGTTGCCGATATCGTCCCAGAAGGGCCCGGTGACGGCGCGGGTAGGTGCGTGCACGGTGGTGCCGTCGACGCCGCTGCCCGACATCTCGGGTATGCGGGTCGAACCCGGATCGCGGGCGAAGTCCCACGCAAGTACATCTCCGCCGCTGACAGTACCGGAGGTGTCGGCGAGTTGCTCCAGCTCGGGAACCACGCGATGGAGTCTGGGGGCGGCCACCTTGCCATTGAACGTCGCCGCCACATAGTCGCCGCCATCGCGCCGCCATGCACCCGCGATGAGCAGCGCGACAGGCGCGAATGCCGGCTCCGCGGAATCGATTGGTGCCCATACGCGTTCGGTTTCGGTGATTTCGGACCGCGAACGCGCAGGTACACAATCCCTCGGACGCACCATCAGTTCGGCCCGGCAGCCGGCCCGGTCCACGGCGGCGGCAATGTGGTACCAGCTCCGTTCACGTACCCGGCGCTCGGTCGTCACCTCGATCCGGGAACCGCCCGGGTCCCGGATACTCAGGCAGACCTTCCCGTCCTCGGTGATATCGAGGCCCCAGCCGAGGCCGGCATGGTCGCGTTTCCCGATCAATGCCTGCCGGCCTGCCGCGAGCATGGTCGGGCAGACCCACAGGTCGACGCCGAAACCCCTGTCCACATCGAGTTCCGGACAGTACGGAACGACCACATGGGAGCCGCTCCGCAACGGCTGATACCCCGAGGGATAGGCTCCCGACAGAGTGGCGGCCACCGGTTCCGTTCGCAGACCGTGCGCCCGCTCGTCACCGTGGCGCAAGCGCACGAGATCGATATGTACCTCGGAGTCCGTGCTACTGCACATGATCCGGATCTCTTCGCCGGGAGCGACACTCATCCGATCGGTATATCCGACAACATCTATCGTCATCGCATCACCGGCTCGACGGACCCGCGTTGCGCCAGGCGGTCTCCGGTGTCGATATCGAACAGGTGCACAGCATCCGGGTCGACGACGAGCCCGATGTGTGCACCGGGTCGAATCGGGTGCGTTCCCGGAAGACGGGCGCACAGCTGCCGACGTCCACCCGGCGGACGCGTATCGGCGTGCTGCCGGTCGGAATGGGTCAGCCGATCGATCACCGTACAGTCCTGCGGGGATGTGCCCAGTTCGAAGAACATCAGCACGTCGGCGCCGAGATTCTGCCGGGACACGCAACGCACCCGTACCTCGGCCCCGGGTTTCCCGCGCTCCCGAATATCCTCTGGCCGGATACCGACCAGAACCCGCTGCCCGTCGGCGAGCATGTACCCTCCGCTGTCGGGTAGTCGACACGAGACCCCGTCGCCCAGCAGAAGCATCCCGTCACGGACCACCGCCACGGCGAAGTTCATCGGCGGCGATCCGATGAACGCCGCGACGAAGGCGTTGGCCGGAGCGCGGTAGAGCTGATCCGGCGTGCCGACCTGCTGGATCCGCCCACCGCGGAGAACAGCCGCCCGCTGTCCGAGCGTCATGGCCTCCACCTGATCGTGCGTTACATACACGGTGGTGACACCCAGATTGCGGTGTAGACGCTCGAGCTCGGATCGCATTGTCACTCGCAGCTTGGCATCGAGATTCGACAATGGTTCGTCCATCAAGTAGACCCGCGGCTGACGCGCTATCGCCCGTCCCATCGCCACCCGCTGCAGTTGTCCGCCGGACAGCGTCGCCGGACGCCGATCGAGCAGGTGTTCGAGGCCGAGCATGCCCGCGACCGCGTCGACCCGCTCGGCGACGCTCCGCCGGTCGGCGCCGCGGACACGCAATCCGTAGCCGAGGTTCCGCCGGACGGTCATGTGCGGATAGATGGCATAGTTCTGGAACACCATGGCGATATCGCGGTGACGGGAGTCGAGTCCGGTCACATCCGTGCCATCCAGTCGGATCGTTCCCGCTGCCGGGTGTTCCAGCCCGGCCAGCAACCTGAGCAGCGTCGACTTACCGCAGCCGGAGGGGCCGATGAGAACGAAGAATTCGCCGTCGTGTATCCGAAGGCTGAGATCATCGACCACCGCCGCTGGACCTCCGTAGTCCATCCGGATATGGTCCAACTCTATCGATGCCATGGGGTTCCTTTCTCACCCACGCAGAGTGGTGGTGAAGCCGTTCATGATCGTCCGCTGCATCACCGAGAAGATCGTCAGCACCGGAATCACAGCGATGAGGGCGCCGGCGAAGATCAGTGGCCAGTTCGCGGAGTAGCGCCCGACGAAGGAGTACACCGCCACCGGGAGCGTCTCACCACCGGTGCTGCCGACGAAGACGAGCGCGATGAAGAAGTCGTTCCATACGAACAGACCGGTGAGAACGGCCACCACGCCGGTCACCGGGCGCACCAGCGGGAGCACGATCTCGAAAAAGATGCGCACTGTTCCGGCGCCGTCCACCCGGGCCGCTTCCTCGTAGCCAACCGGTAGCCCGCGCAGAAATCCGGTGTACAGGAACACCGCCAGCGGCATCTGCAGACCGCAGTATACGAGAAGCAGACCGAATCGCGTACCGGCCAAACCGATTTCAACCATCCCGACGTAGAGAGGGATGAGGCCGAGTTGGATGGGCAGGATCAGACCGAGCGCGAACAGCCCGAACATCGCCCCCGACAGTCTCGATGCCCGTCGCGCCAGGAAGTAGCCCGCGGGTGCCGCGGTCAGAACCAGGATCAAGACCACGGTCACGGTCACGACGACGCTGTTCACCAAGGCCCCACTGAAGGAGACGGCACCACCACCGGTGTGGCTCCACGCCTCGACGAAGTTGTCTGCCGTCGGTTCGGACGGCACGGCGAATGCCGAGCCCCGCGACTCGTCCTGCGGTCGCAGCGCCGTCGTGATCACAAAGTACAACGGGGCGAGCACCGGAACGGCTGCCAGCCAATAGCCGACCTCCCGGAACGCTGTCCAACGCGTATAGCGATACATCTGTACTCCCCTGACTACCGAGCCCGCCGGCGCACGGCCCACGTTCGAACGACGGCGATCGTGCAGACGGCCAGAACCAGCAGCAGGGCCACTGCGGCGCTGGCACCGTATCGGCCATTGACGAATGCCTGCTTGTACACATGGGTGCCGAGGGTGTCGGTCGCCCCGGCCGGACCTCCGCCCGTCAGCGCCATCACCTGGTCGAACAGCATGAATGCCGTGATCATCGACAGGGTGAAGCCGATGACGAGTGCCGGTGCCGATAGGGGGAGAGTGATGTCACGGAAGCGGCGCCACGACCCCGCGCCGTCCACGGAGGCGGCTTCGTGCAGTTCCGGCTGGATGCCTTCGATACCGGCCAGGTAGATCAACATGTGGTAGCCGGAGAACTGCCAGATCATTACGATGACGATCGCTGCCAGCGCGGTTTCCGATTCTCCCAGCCACGGTCGGGACAGGCCGTCGGCGCCGAGGAAGTCCAAGGCCTCGTTCAACGGGCCGTAGGTGTCGAGAACGAACCGCCAGACGTAGCCGACCACCAGCGGACTCACAATGGCGGGTACGAAGAACAAGGCCCGCAGGAAATTCCGAGTACGCAACATCCGCGACAAGCCGAGTGCCAGACCCAGCCCGACCGCGTTGACGCCGAGGGAATAGCAGACCACGATGATCACCGTTCGCACCAGGATTCCGGCACCGTCGGGGGCCCCGAGGAATTCGCTGAAGTTCGCGGTGCCGACCCAGTTCGGTGCGGTCAGCCCGTCCCAATCGGTGAACGCGTAGCCCGCGCCCAGCACCGACGGCACAAGAAGGACACCGGCGCACAGGGCCAGGGCGGGCAGAGCGAACAGCCAGGGCACCGGCCGCGTCGAATGCCCTTGTCCCCGTCGCCGCATGTTGCGCGACGGCGCCGATGCGTCTGTACCGGCCGGTTTCGGGCCGCGACGGGGCGCGGCGGTTAGGGCGCTGTGCCGGTCCATACCGAATCCATCGCGGTGAGTACCTCCAACGGTGTCCTGGTGCCGTTCATGATCCCGACCAAGCCCTGCTCGTTCTCGGTCAGAACCGCCGGGTTCGGCCAGAGCAGATCCAGGGTCAGTACGGTGCGGTCCTGCGTCAGCAAGGGTTCCACCGCGTCCGCGAAGGCGGGAACCCGTCGCGAGTCCTCTGCCGTGGGAACGGCGGGCACGCTTCCGTCGAGTTCGCTGAACTGCGCCCGGTGCTCGAAGTAGAAGTCGATGAATCGCTTCGCCAGATCGGGATTCCGTCCCTTCGCCGGAATGACCAGCCCGCTACTCGGTCCGGTCACGACCCGCAGCCGACCGGGATCATCAGTGCCGGGGAACGGGAAGGCGCGCAAGGGAGTACCTGCGGTGCCGTCCTGGAACAGGGGCAGCATTACCGTCGGGGCCACCGCCATCAGCGCCCGCCCCTCGGCCAGGGACCGGCCGGCCGATTCCCGCGAGATGCCCACCGCGCCGTCGTCGAAACACCCTGCGGCCGCCAACTCCGCGAACTGGGCCAATGCCCGCTGCCAACCGGTCGATTCCGCGAATGTCACCTCACCGAGCAGACGTTTCGCGGCGAATCCGGGATCGTCGGCATAGGCAGTCGAGGCCGCGAGCGCATAGGCGAGGAACCTGGGCATACCCGATGCCTCCGCACCGCTCATCGCGAAGGCGATCCGGCCGGCCGCTCGGGCGCTGCGACAGATACCCAGCACATCGTTGAAGGTTCGCGGAATATCGAGCGCCATTTCCGCGAAGACATCCGGATCGTAGAACGTCACGATGGACATGGAATCGACCGGATAGACGTAGGTTTCGGTTCCATCCCCGATCACAGGCCGGATGCCCTCGGCGACCCGGTCGACCCAGGCCTGGTCGCTCAGCGGTCGGAGCAGCCCTTTGTCGGCAAGCGCCCGGGCAGCCGATGATTCGCCGTACCCGACGAAGGTGTACGCGACATCCGGCGCCTGCGGGGTGCTGATCTGCCGCCGCAGATTCTGCATGTGCTGGACGTACGGTGTCTTGTTGACGGTCACCTGTACACCGGGGTTTTCCGCTTCGAACGCTTCCGCCGCAGCCTCGAGCGGTTCGCGTTCGGCCCCTGTCGCGGGCGCGGAAATGATCAGGGTGTTCTCGCCGCGACCGGCGTCACCGGAACAGCCGGACGCCACCAGCACCGCGACCAGGACCGCTGTGATGACAACCGCTGCGCGTTTCCGTATGGTCATTTCGCCGCTCCTGCCACTCGCCGGGCGGGAGCGAAGAGCAGGCGGAAGCGGTGGTCCCCGCCGCGGACGCTGACAACCAGGTAACCCTCACACAGCTCGATCGGATGAGGTGACGGTGGATCCTCGCCGGCGGGCCAGACGACATGGTCACCGGATATCAGGACGGGCTCCGGTCCCGTAACCGGGAACCGGATCTGGGCGTCACTCGTGGCCGGTACCCGAATCCGAAGGTCCAAATCGCCGGCGGTGGCGGTCCATTCGACCGCCGCCTCCCCCCGAGGAGTGCCGACCCGGGCACGGGCGTATTGCAGCCGGTGGGTGAGTTTCGGCTGAACGAGCAGGCTCTGCCAGCCGGGTCCCGCAGGCGCGAGTCCGGCGACATCGTTGTAGAGGAACTTCTCGATCATCGCCAGCAACTTCATGTTCCGGCTGAACCCCGGGTCACCGCCCCACGTCTCCCACACGGTCGTGGCTCCTGCCAGCACCTGCTGCGCCCAGCTGGGGAAGGTCGGGCGGGTGGCGATGTCGTACATGACGTCGGCAGCACCGATATCGGCCAGTACGTTCTGCAGCGCAGCGGTTCCCATGGTGCCGGTGGCGAGATGACCGTTGTCGGACTCCACGATCCGCTGCACCAACCGCTCGCCGACGAGTTGCCGGTGTTCGTCCGGAACGAGACCGAGCCACAGCGGCATCGCCAGCGCGGTCTGCGACCCGGTGGCGTACTGTCCGGTCGACTCGTCGAAGAACTCGGCGTTGAACGCGTTTCGGATGCAGTCGGCCAGTTCTCGGTAGCGGGTGGCGTCCGCGGTATTGCCGATCACCTCGGCGGCATCGGCGACCATCCGGGTCACCGCGTAGTACCACGCGGTGGAGGTCAATTCGATCGGAGTTCGCTTCGGGCTCACGCTGCAGGTGCCGTCCGCCTGCGGCTCCATATGGTCCCCGAGCCCTTCGGTCATGATGTGGCCTTTCGCCCTGGCGCGCAGGAAGTCCAGACCGCGGCGCATACCTTCGTAATGGTCTTCGAGGATCGACCGGTCCCCGTAGAACTGGTACAGATGCCAGGCGATACTCGGGTAGGAGGTCATCGCGAAGTCGTTGAGCAGCGCATACGGCCAATACCCGAACGACACGTCCTCGGGGACGTCCTCGTGACCTTCCGTCGTCTCCGTGGCCACACGGCCGCGCCAGTGGATCGGACAGATCACCGGGAAACGACCGTCGGCGAGCTGGGCATCGGCGAGGTCGTCGAGCCATTTGCTCCAGAAGGACAAGGAGTTGTAGTTGTACAGGTAGTCCTCCACCGACCAACCCGGATCGCCTACCCAGCCCACCCGTTCGCCACGGTCCGCGGCGTCTTGCGGGAATCCTTGGAAGCTGGCACGGAACGTCCACAGCACGTTGTGGTGGATTCGCTCCAGCATCGGATCCGAGCAGGCGAAATCCCCTACGGGCTCGAGGTCGGAATGCACGACCCGGGCGACCACCGTGTCCAGGCGCACATCGTCGGGCACCGTGAGTTCGACATAGCGGAAACCGTGCAGGGTGAACCGCGGCTCCCAGGTCTCGCCGCTCTCCGCGCCGCGCAGAATGTACTCGTCCCGCTGACGGGCCGGTAACCAGGCATCCTCGTTCGCGTCGGTATCCAGTTCGCCGTCGAGATCGACCTCGCCCGCGTGCCGCAGCACCACCTGTGCCCCCTCCGGTCCGCGCACGGTGATCCGGGTCCAACCGGATATGTGCTGTCCGAAGTCCACCAGTGTCTTTTCCGACCGGGTGGTTGTCGTGGTCGCCGGCTCACGGGTATCGATGATGCGGATCGGTTCCAGTGGCTGACTGCGCAGTGCGCCCGCAGGTGCGCGCTCCGCCACCTGCGCGGCGCCCCAGCCGACGGCGTCGAAACCGGGACCGTCCCATCCCAGCGTCTCGGCGCGCGCGTCGTAGTGCTCGCCGTGCGCGTAGTCGTTGTACGTGATCGGCCCGGGGTGAACCTTCCAATCGGCGTCCGACACGATCGTCTGTCGTCCGCCGTCGGCCAGTTCCAGTTCCAGCTGCACGAGCGCCCGTGGCCGGTCACCGTACGGTGTGCGCGGCATCGGTCCGGGACCGATGTCCTCCTCGGCGCTGTACCACCCGTGACCGAGGGTCACCCCGACGGCATTTGCGCCCCGGCGGATCCGGTCGGTGATGTCGTAGGTGGAGTAGAGGATGCGCGGACTCGCGATACGGACCCGGTTGCCTTCGCTGTCGTGCAGTTCGGGGTCGTGATCGTAGGTCGTGGTCGCCGGGTCCAGCACGCGGTCGCCGACCCGCTCTCCGTTGAGGCGAAGCTCGTAGTACCCCAGAGCGGCAACATAGGCACGCGCTCGCAGAATCACGCCCGAGACGTCGAATTCCGTGCGCAGTTGTGGAGAGGAGGTGTCCGGGTCCTCGGCAGCGATCCACGCGGCCTGCCAGTCGGACGGGTCCAGCAGCCCCATCTCGAAGGTCGCCGCGGGTGCGTACGCGCCCGGCAGCCCTTCGTCGTCCCATAGGCGCACTGTCCACCAGTAACGCTCGCGGCTCCGCAGCGCCTCACCGGCGTAACGCACACCCGACGTATCCCGGGATTCCACCTTTCCGGAGTCCCAACGGTCACCGATGCCCCGGCGCAGGAGATCCGGGTCGCCGGCGACGAGGATGCGGAATCCCCGCACCGTGTTCGCTTTCCCGGTCGGGACCCAGGAGAAAACCGGGCGAGCGCTATCTATACCCAGTGGGTCGGTGAGGTGCCGGCACCGCAGATCCGTGGCAGTGAGCGTGCCGTTGCCGCCGATGGAGTCCTCCCCCGGTGTGGTGAAAAGTGTCATGTTGGTATTCCGATCTCTGGCTTGGTCAATAGACTAAGTCAATTGACCAAGCAATGGTAGGGCTATCCGGAGTTTTGTGCTGTTGGTCGACGACTTCGGATCGGGAGATCCGCGGCTACTCCATCCGAAGCCCACCGTTGATGTCGTACGTGGCTCCGGTCGTGAATCCGGAATCGGCCGAGGCCAGCAATCGAATGGCATGGGCCACTTCCCCGGGCTCCCCCATCCGCCGCAGTGGTACGCCGCCCACCAGTGCCGCACGCGCGTCGTCGGCGAGCTGCGCGGTAATACCCGTGGCCACCGGCCCAGGAGCCACCGCGTTCACCCGAATTCCTTCCGGAGCGAGATGCCGGGCGAACGACCGGGTCACCGCCAGCACCGCGGCCTTGGCCGCCGCGTAGTGCACACTGGTGGAGATTCCACCGACCTGGCCCGCCAGCGACGCCACATTGACAACAGCGCGGTCCCCGGTCGCCGCACGCAGGAGCGGCATCGACTCCTTGATCATCAGGAACACACCCCGGGCATTCACGCCGAGTACCTGATCCCATTCCGTCGCCGTAATGTCCTGCCACGGCGTATACGGGCAGGAACCGGCATTGTTCACCACAACGTGCAGCGAGCCCCAGCGATCACCGATATCGTCCGCCAGCCGCCGGATATCGCCGGGATCCCCCAGATCAACCGCGGATCGCATCGTCCGCACGCCGTGGGCGCCGCATTCCGACTCGACGCGGCGAACCGCCACCTCGTTCGTCGCATAGGTGAGCCACACATCGCACCCGTCCGCCGCGAGCAACCGCGCCGTCGCCGCACCGATACCGTTGCCGCCCCCGGTGATCAGCACATTGCGCCCGGATGTCATTGTCGCTCCCCCGGCGAACCGACCCCGGCCTCCCGAAGGTGATCTTCGTAGCCGGGGTTGACGATCGAGGCGACGGTAGCGCCGGAGAGGAACTCGACGATCTGGGCGGCGGCAGATCTCGGCAGTTCCGCCAGGGCCTCCTCGGAGTACCACGCCATGTGCGGGGTCAGGAGCACGCGAGGCGCCGACCGCAGCCGATCGTCCGCCGGAAGCGGTTCGGTCTCGAAGACATCCAGAGCCGCGCCACCCAATCTGCCGTCCACGAGCGCATCGACCAGGGCGCTTTCGTCGATCAGTCCGCCACGACAGGTGTTGACCACCACGGAGCCGGGCTTCATCAGCTCCAACCGGTGCCGATCGATCAGGTGCCGGGTCCGGGCGGTCAACGGGACATGCAGGCTGACGATATCGGCCTGCGACAGAGCGGATTCCAGATCCACGGCCCGATACCCGGCCGTCTCGACGATACCGGCGGCGAGATAGGGGTCGTGCACCAGCACGGAGAAACCCAGTGCACGCGCTGATGCGGCAACCCGGGAACCGATACGTCCGAAGCCGATCACGGACACTGTGCTGTCACTGGGTCTACTCATCCGCACCACGGCGCCGGCGGCCGGCCACTCGTTCCCGGATACCGATTCGTGCAGCGCCGGGATCCCACGCACGAGACCGAGAGCGAGCGCGATCGTGTGCGTCGCGACTTCTTCGACGCAGTACTCCGGTGTGTTCGCCACCGCTATTCCCCGACGGGTGGCGGCGGCCACATCGATCATGTCGTATCCGATACCCAGCCTGCTGATGAAGCGGCAGGTGCCCAATTCGGCGAGCACGTCGGCGGTGATCGGAGCCCACTGCACCAGCAGCGCGGCGGCGCCCCGAGCGGCGGCCACGACCTCTTCCGGGGTGCGGCAGTTCGCCTGCCGCACTCGCATGCCCGCTCGGGTCAGCACCTCGACGGCGATTCGATGATCGGGCAGATCACAGTCGGTCACGACCACCAGCGGGCCTTCATCCATCGTGCTCGCCACCCCCGTGCAGGGTCCGACGCAGCCGAACCGCTGCCTCCTCGATATGACCGGCCATCTCGGCCTCGGCCGCCTCCGCGTCCCCACCCACGATGCTGTCCAACAGCACACCGTGCGCATCGGCGTGCCGGATCAGACCCTCCGAGTCCAGCGCGGCGATGGCTGCCCGCAGAAAGGCGGTGATCCGCAATCGGAGCGGGCCGACGACCTCGATCAGCATACGGTGATCCGATATCTCCCAGAGCTTTTCGTGGAACTCCTGATCCAGGTCGAGAACCCGGTGGTAGTCGCTGCGGGCGGCGGCCGCGCGCATGGCACGGACCGTCCGCCGCAGCTCCCGTTCGCGCGCCGGGGTGATCCGCTCGTGACACCGCCTCGCTACGAACCGCTCCAGCACGATCCGCAGACCGGACAGTTCCTCGAGCTCGGTCGCCGTCAGCGTCGCCACCCGGCAACCGCGCCGGGGCAGTCGTTCGACCAGACCGTCGTCCCCCAAGCGGGCGAGGGCCTCCCGGACCGGGATATGACTGACCCCGAACTCGCTGGCAAGGGTCCGCTCGACCAGCCGCTGTCCGGGCAGGTACCGCCCCTCGTAGATCGCCTCACGAATCCTGTCGGCCACCGCGTCGGCCAGGTTGCCGCTTGTCAGCGGGCTACTCGTCACTGACGCTCCGCCTTTCTGTGGATGTTCGAGCACTCTCGGCATCACATGCCCGAATACCGAGAAATGCTATAGCATCCTGCGGGGAGCGTCCAGTATTATGCTAAATAATATAGCAATTCACCACACTGATGAGGGACCGCAACGATGCACATCGCACAGGGACGTGTCGCAATGGTGACCGGCGGCGCATCCGGTCTCGGCCGGCATATCGCCGCACGGCTCCACGAAGCCGGCGCCGCGGTGGCGATAGTCGATATCGACCGGACCGCCGCGACCCGGGCCGCTCGCGAAATCGGGCCGGACGCTCTCGCGGTAACGACCGACGTCCGCTCACCCGACGCCGTGCGCGAGGCCGTGGCACGCGTCGCCGATGAATTCGGGGGACTGGACACCATTGTCATATCGGCCGGAGTGTTCCATGTCGGCGCCCTCGAAGACACGAGCGAAGACGACTGGGACCGCACACTGGACATCAACCTCAAAGGGGCGTTTCTCACCATTCGAGCGGCAGCGCCGTTGCTTCGCGCCAGCGGTCGGGGCCGAATCGTCACCATCGGATCCGACTGCGGACGCCGCGGCTTCGGCCTCCAGGTGCCGTATTCCGCTGCCAAGTTCGGGCTCATCGGCCTGACCGAAGCCGTCGCCGCCGAGCTGGCCGGAGCCGGCGTCACCGCCAACTGCGTGTGTCCCGTGGGATGCCCGACCACAGGAATGGGGCAGCAGGTGCTCGAGTGGAAGGTCGCGCGCACCGGCCGCACCGCGGACCAGATCCGGGATTCGGCCGCGGCGACCAATCCCCTGGGCCGTAATGCGACGGAGACGGATGTCGCCGACGCGACCCTGTTCTTCCTCTCCGAGCATGCCGGATTCCTCACCGGTGTCACTCTCGATGTCGACGGCGGAGCTCACCTCGGCACGATCCCGGGAGCGCAGTGATGGCAGACCTGGACTTCGTGGATACGCATGTACACTTCCACGACCACGCACATCCCCGGCTGAGGTACGAATGGCTCGAGCCGCAGGCGCCCGAAGACCCCGTCACCGGACCTGATCATGCCATCCGATCCCAGCGGTACTGGGCGGACGACTTCCTGGCCGAGACCCGTTTCCACAACGTGAGCAAGGTGATCCACGTACAAGCGGCGATCGGCACCCCCGATCCGGTCGAGGAAACCCGCTGGTTACAGGAGTTCGCCGATCGGCTCGGCGCACCTCACGGAATCATCGCCTACACCGACCTGGCCCGGGCCGACGCCCCCGAGCAGTTGGCTCGCCACGCCGCGTTCGCCAATGTGCGCGGCATTCGCGATCTCCGATACGACAACTACCTGACGGATCCGGCGTGGCACCGCGGGTACGCCTTGCTGGCCCGGTACAGGTGGGTGTGCTGCGCCGACCCGGACGTGGAACGGATGCCGGATGCACGCGCGCTGGCCGCACGCTTCCCCGCGGTCACCCTCTGCATAGACCACGCGGGCTATCCGAAGTTCCGCGACGACACGTACTTCCGGAGCTGGCGGCGCGCCATTCGACAGCTTGCCGAAGTGGACAACATCGTGATGAAGATATCCGGCCTCGGCCAGGCCGATCACCGCTGGACCGTCGATTCACTACGCCCCTGGGTGCTCGAATGCCTCGACGCCTTCGGGATCGACCGCTGCTTCTTCGGCAGCAACTGGCCCGTGGATCGGCTCTACAGTTCCTACCCCGATGTGCTCGAGGCCTACGCCGACATCATTTCCGAGCTGCCCCGGCACGAACAGCGCGCGCTGTTCTCGGGTAACGCCGAACGCATCTTCGCCCTCACCGACCGGAACGACAGGATATGAAAGCACGTGTTGCCGTAATCGGATGTGGTTGGTGGTCGACATACGCCCACCTGCCCGCCATCGCCGATCACCCCGGCGCTCAGCTCGTAGCACTCGTGGACCCCGACGCTCGCCGCCGCGCCGCGGCGGCCGCCGCATTCGGTGATCCCGCGACCTTCGCCGACACCACCGACCTGCTCGATTCGGTCGACATCGACGCCGCGATCGTCGCGGTACCGCATGCACTGCACCACTCGATCACGGAACAGGTCCTCGACCGGGGTGTGCATACGCTGTTGGAGAAGCCGATGGTGCTCGATCCGGCGCACGGCCGGGAACTCATCGCGCTGGCGCGCCGGCGGGGCGCCGAGTTGCTCATCGACTACCCCTGGCACTACAACGCCCATGCGCTGCGGCTACGTGACGAAATAGCCACCGGCCGGATCGGCCGCATCGAATACATCTCGTGCCTGTACGCCTCGACTGTCCGCGAGTTGTACCGCGGCGACCCCGAGCCGTACCGGGAAGCTTTCGGTTACACCGTGAACGCGCCGGCCGCGTCCACCTACAGCGACCCCACACTCTCCGGGGGCGGACAAGGGCAGACACAGGTGACCCATGCGGCAGCACTGCTCCGCTTCCTGACCGGCCTCACCCCGACCGAGATCTTCGCGTTCACCGACAACTTCGAACTGCCGGTGGACCTGGTCGACACAGTGGTCGCGAAATTCTCCGGCGGCGCTGTCGCAACCCTCGGTTCCACCGGATCGGTGCTCGCCGGACAGGACGAGATCATGCGCTACGAGATATTCGGCGACGCCGGGCACATCCTGTTCGACGTGAACCGCGGGACGGCGTCGATCCACAACGCGGAAGGGAGTATCGAACATCTGGATTCACTGCCCGCCGCCCAGCGCAACCCGGAGCACGCCCCGGCACACAATCTGATCGATATCGTCCGGGGTACCGCGGTCAACGGGTCGCCCGCCGACATCGGCCTCCACGCGGTCATCTTCGTCGATGCCATGTACCGTTCCGCCGCTGCCCGCCGACCGGTCGAACTACCGGCCACCTGATTCCCCGCGCTTCGAAGGAGACAGAGCAGAGTGCTCACAGGAGTATCACACGTCGGGTGCACAGTTCCCGACATCGCCGCGGCCGTGGAGTTCTACTCCCAACTGTTCGGTACCGCACCGGAAATACGCCGGACCTACGAGGAGCCGTACACGTCCGAACAGGTCGGATATCAGGACACCAGGCTCGATATCGCGATATTCCGCATTCCGGGTAGTACTGTGCGGCTCGAACTCATCGAATACCTCAACCCCACAGGGGTTCCCGTGGATCTCGAAACCAAGAACCCCGGAACCGCCCACCTGTGCCTGACCGCAGACGACCTCGGCACAGAATTCGACCGGCTGTGTGCGCTGGGCGCCGCACCACGCAGTACCGGTCCGGTCACGATTACATCCGGCCCCAATGCGGGCCGTCGCGTGGCGTACTTCCGTGACCCGCACGGATTCACCATCGAAGTCCTCGAGATCCGGAGCTGAGCCACGATGCGTGTTGCTACTGTGCGCGGGCGGCTGAGCATTCTCACACCCGCGGGCGCCGTCGATGTGAATCGCACCTCGGCCGGGCTCTTCGACCCCGACCCCCAGTCCGTCTACGCTCGGTGGGATGAATTCGTCGCGTGGTGCGACACCGCCGACTTCGCAAGCGGCGAGCCGTATGATCGTGCCGACCTCGGACCACCCGTTCCCCGACCTGGGCAGATCATTGCCGTCGGCCTCAACTATCGCGACCACGCACGTGAATCGGGTCTGGATGTGCCCGAGCGTCCCACCGTGTTCACCAAGTTCGCGAGCTGCCTCACCGGGCCCTACGGCGACATCCGGATACCGCTCGACGGGCACACCGACTGGGAGGTCGAACTCGTCGCCGTGGTCGGCCGTACGACACACCGCGTGGCCGAATCCGATGCCTGGAGCCACATTGCCGGGTTGACCGTCGGCCAGGACCTCTCCGAGCGGATCATGCAACTCGACGGTCCCGCGCCGCAGTTCAGCCTCGGCAAATCATATCCCGGTTTCGGCCCCATCGGCCCCTGCGTCGTAACGACCGACGACTTCGACAATCCGGAGGATCTGGAGTTGCGCTGCACGCTCAACGGTGAGCTCGTCCAACTCGGACACACCCGCGATCTGGTGTTTCCGCTGGCACGGTTGGTGTCGATACTGTCGCGAACGCTAACCTTGTGGCCGGGTGACCTCATCTTCACCGGTACGCCCGCCGGTGTCGGCATGGGGAGATCGCCGCAGCGATGGTTGCGCGCCGGCGACGAGTTGGTCAGTCATATCACCGGCATCGGTGAACTGCGCCATCGGATTCTGACGTGACCGGCGGCGCGGAACAGCGGGAAAAGTTCTCCCTCTGGCGGTCATCCGCCACTGGTGTGGGTCGAGCGCACCGGCGGAGTCGTCTCACCGATCCCGAACCGTCCGGGCAATCCGACGGCGCGATTCGCCGGTGACGAACGCCGTGCCCTGTCGGCAGCGCTCGATGATGCTGCCGACAGGGCACGGCGGACGAGGTCACGTTCGGCCGGTGCCGGACGGACTCGCACTGATCAACGGCCACAATCCCCGCTCACCGGCCGCGGCGGCCGCGGTCGCGACCTGCAGGTCCCAGAAGCGCACCGAGCCGTATTCTCCGCGCCACGCCAGTAGCCGGTTGGTGAACACATGGAGATCGTGCTCCTCGGTGAACCCGATCGCCCCCAGGCACTGGTGCGCGCCCCGCACCACCGTTGCCGCCGCGTGTCCCACACACGAACGCGCGGCGGCAATCACGAACCTACTGCCGGAATCGGCGAAGCCACACGCATCTGCGCGAGCGACGGCCGCATCGACAGCTGCCTGCGCCAGCGTCGCCTCGGCCGCCATATCGGCGGCCATGTGCTGGATCGCCTGAAACTTCACCAGCGGCCTACCGAACTGCTCGCGAACGGTCACATGGTCGACAACCATGTCGATCACCCGTGACATGGCGCCGCATGCCATCTGGGCCCGGGCCAGTGCACCCCGGTATCGGAACCGGGTCACGATATCCGCCGACACCTCGACGCCGCCGATCGCGGCAACATCGACCCGGATGTGGTCGCGAGGCTCGCACGCAATATTGGCGCCGTCGTGAACGGTGAACCGGCCGTGGGCGATATCCGCCATCCGCCAGCTGTCGCCGACAGGCCACAGCAGGACAACGGAATCGGCATAACGGGCCCATGGCACATCGGACGCCACGCCGTCGGGAGCCGCGATCGCGGCGGTCCGAATATATTCCGGTCCATCGCCCTGGCGCGGACAGTCACCGGACTCGAGCAGCCACTCTGCCAGAAGGTCGTGCTCGGCCACGGGCACCCGGGCAGCATATTCGCCCAGTGCCCGCAGCAATACCGCCGATTCCGTCCAACCGGCCCCGGCGCCGCCGTGCTCTTCGGTCCCGGTGAGCCGAGTCATCCCCAGCGCGTGTAGCCGACCCCACACCACTCGATCGATGGGCTGAGGGCCCCGCACCAGCTCCGATGAGCGCAGTATCCGAGCGAGCGTATCCGCGAGCACGGCCATTTCGGTACTGTCGAGACCGTTCGCGCTCATCGCAGCCCCAATCCCCGCGCGATGACACCCCGCAGAACTTCGCTGGTGCCGCCGCGCAGCGTGAACCCGGGCCGCTGCAGCAAACCGGATCGCACCAGGTCCACCAGCCGCGGTCCCATGACGGTGCCGGCTCCGACGAGTTCGTCGGCCAAGTCGGCGATATCGCCTTCGGTGCGGGTGCCGAGCACTTTTACCACCGCGGCGCCCACCCCGGCATCATCGTTGCGTTCCAATGCCACCGATACAGCACGCGAAAGGTGGTGCAGACCGAATACCCGGGCCACCGCCGCACCCACACGCGGCTCTACCGAGCCGGTCTCGTCGTCCATCGCCGCGGCTATACCCGCCAGCGTGCCGAATGTGGACAGAAAGCGCTCCGGACCGCTGCGCTCGTAACCGAGCTCGGCGGTCACCTGGGTCCAACCGCTACCGACGGCGCCCAGCACCATATCGTCCGGGACGAACACATCGTCGAAGTGCACCTCGTTGAAATGGTGCCGGCCTGCCATCGACAGGATGGGCCGGACCCGAACCCCGGGGGAATCCAGTGCAACGATCAACTGGCTCAATCCGTCGTGGCGCCGGTCCGGTACCGCGTCCTCGGTGCGCACCAGAGCGAACAGCGCGTCGGCACGGTGTGCGCCGGTGGTCCACAGCTTCGTGCCGGTGACCCGCCAGCCCCCATCGGCTCGGACAGCCCTGGTGCGCACACCGGCCAGATCGGAACCCGCCTCCGGCTCGCTCATACCGATCGCCCAGTAGATCTCTCCCCGAGCGATTCCCGGGAGATACCGCTGCTTCTGTTCTTCGGTGCCGAACCGCAACAGGGCCGGCGCGGCCTGCCGATCGGCCACCCAGTGTGCCGCCACGGGCGCACCGGCGGCGAGCAGTTCCTCGGTGACGACGAAGCGCTCCACGAAACCACGACCCGCACCGCCGTAGCGGGGTGGGATGGTCATCCCCACCCACCCCCGTTCGCCGAGTGTGCGGCTGAAGGCCGGATTCCATGCGGTGGACCAGGAGTCGATCCCCGGCACGAATACACCGGAAGCGATCTGGTCGTCTACGAATTCCCGGACCGCGCGGCGGAGGTCACCCAGTTCCGGGGACTCCGGTCCGGCCGCCGGTACCAGGGGTGGACACAGGGACGCACCCCGCTGCGAGGGGGTCACAGGCGTAGGTCCTTGGCGATGATGGTCTTCATCACTTCGCTGGTGCCTCCATAGATCCGGTTCACCCGGGTATCGGCGTACAGGCGGGCGATCGGGTACTCGGTGATATAACCGTATCCCCCGTGCAATTGCAGACATTTGTCCACTACGCGGCCCGCCATCTCGGTGCAGTGCAGCTTGACGCGCGCCGCATCCGCGACCGTCAGTTCGCCACGATCGTGCAGTTCCAGGGCGTGATCGGCGTACACGCGGGCGGCCTGCGTCTCGGCCGAGCATTCGGCGAGGACGAACTTGGTGTTCTGAAAGCTTGCCACAGGCTGCCCGAACACGGTGCGATCCTTGACGTAGGAGGTGGCGTGCATTATCGCGGCCTCGGCCATGGCCACCGCGCCCAGCGCAATGGCCAGCCGTTCTTGGGGGAGGTTGTGGGTCAGGTAGCCGAACGCGGCTCCCGGCTCGCCGAGCAGGTTCTCCACCGGTACCACCACGTCCTGGTAGACGAGCTCCGTGGTGTCCTGCTGGTGCAGCCCGATCTTCCGTAGCTGTCGGGCCACCGTGAATCCGGGCGTCGCGGTGGGCACGCACAGGATGGAGAGCCCGGCGCGCCGGTCGGCAGGGTCGAACGGCGACGTGCGGCATACGGTGAGCACGAGATCGGATACCGCGCCACCGGTGATGAAGGTCTTGGCGCCGTTGACAACGTAGTGCTCACCGTGCTCGTCGAGTTTCGCGGTGGTCGAGATATTCGCCAGATCCGACCCTGTGCCGGGCTCGGACATGGCGATCGACATCATCAGGTCTCCGGAGGCGAATCCCGGCAGCCAGCGCTGCTTCTGTTCGTCCGTGGCGTAGGCCAGCAGGTAAGGCAGGATCAGGCAGGTGTGCACCGAGAACTGGCCGAAAGAAACGCCCGCGCGCGCTACCTCTTCGTAGACGATGGCGTTGTACTTGAAACTCACCGCGCCACCACCGCCGTACTCGTCCGGCACCTGGTTGCCGAGCACTCCCAGTTCACCGAGTCGGGCATAGAATTCGCGCGGCGGGTGGCCGAGTCGATCCCAATCGTCACGGTAGGGCTGGACTTCCCGCACGATGAATTCGCGTAGCATGCGCCGGAAATCCTCGTGCTCGGACTCGAAGATCGTCCGTTCCATTCTTATTCCCCTCTATCCGATCGGTCCGTTCACCGGTGGCCCCGGTTCAACGGCCGGTGAAATGCGGGCGCTGTTCGGCCCGTAGCGCCGCCAGTGCCGCACGGTGGTCTTCGGTGGTATGTGCCAATGCCTGTAGGGACGCGGAAAGCTCCAGCAGGCTGTCCAGGTCCTGCCGTCTGCTCTCCCGCAGCAGATGTTTGGTCAGCCGAACCGCGCGGGGCGGATGCATCGCGATCGTCGCGGCGATCGCCTCGGCACAGGCGAGCAGGCCCTCCGGTGCGACGACCTCGGAGACCATGCCCCAGTCGAGCGCGGTGGTCGCGTCGACCTTCTCTCCTGTCAAGAGCATCTGAGTCGCTCGCGCGAATCCGATCACGCGGGGCAGGAAGTAGGCACCGCCGTCGCCGGGGACCAAGCCCAGCTCCACGAAGCTCCCCGCGAAGTAGGCGTTCGAAGCCGCCACCCGGACATCACACATCATCGCCAGATCACACCCGGCGCCGATGGCCGGCCCGTTGACCGCGGCGACGATCGGTACCTCGCAACCGTAGACAGCGCGGGCCAGACGTTGGATTCCGGATCGATAGCCGTCACGCAGTTCGGACGGCGACCGGCCGAACAGCCCGGTCCGCTGGGCCATATCCTTGATATTGCCGCCCGCACTGAACACCGGTCCCGCTCCGGTCAATACGACCACCCGGGTATCGATATCGGAATTCGCCCTGTCCGTGAGCTGGACGAACCGTTCGATCACCGCATCATCGGATATCGGATTGCGGCGGTCGGGCATGTTCAGCGTCCAGATCCGTAACGGACCCCGGCAGGCTTCGGCGACCACATCCGCCGATTCGGTCCGGCCGGTCATCCGATTTCCGATCCGACCACCGCTATGAAACTCAGGCAGTCGCCCGGTCTGCCACCCATGTTGTGGGTCAGCGCCCGGGTGCGGCTGCCCGTGCGGATGCTGTCTATCTGTCGCTCCGGCGGAGCTTCCTCCCGGAGCTGCAGCCAGCATTCGAACAGCATCCGCAGACCCGATGCACCGATCGGGTGTCCGAAGCTCTTCAAGCCGCCGTCCGGGTTGACGGGGATCTCCCCCGTCAGGTCGAAGGCGCCTTCCAGCACATCGCGCCAGCCACTTCCGCGCTCGCTGAGGCCGAGATCTTCGGTGAGGACCAGCTCTGTCGGGGTGAAGCAATCGTGCACTTCGGCGAGGGCCAGCTGCGTCCGGGGATCGGTTATTCCGGCCTCCCGGTAGGCGCGCGCCGCACATGCGACGACTTCACGGAAGGTCGTGTAGTCGTAGTCCGGGTCCATTCCACCGTCCCCCGGTCCGGCGACCAGGGACAAACTCTTCACGAACAGAGGCCGATCGGTGTAATCGTAGGCCCGCTCCGCCGGCACGAGGATCGCGGCGGCCGACCCATCCGACACTCCGGAGCAATCCAGCACGCCGAGCATCCCGGAGACCGTGGGGCTATCGCGGATGGCGTCCATCGTCAGCTCCTTGCGGAACTGCGCCCGTGCGTTGCGCGCCCCGTTGTAATGGTTCTTCCAGGCGATTCGGGTGAGGACCTCTTTCATCAGCTCGTCGTCCAGCGCATTGGCCTCGGCGTAGGCGGGCGCCAGCAGGCCGAAGGCGCCGGGGGCGGTGATACCGGCGACCGTTCCGTCGTGCGGGGCGGGATTGCTCGTCAGACCCGAATACCCTGAATCCTTGAGCTTTTCGACCCCGATGGCCATCACCACATCGAATGCGCCGGAGGCCACCGCGTAACACGCGTTGCGGAAGGCATCGGACCCGGTTGCGCAGAAGTTCTCCACCCGTGTGACGGGCTTGTAGTCCAATTTCAGGGCGCGCGACAACAACTGCCCCGAGTAGCCCGCTCCCATGGTGCCGAGCCAGTAGGCGTCGATGTCCTGCGGATCCACCCCGGCCGAGGCGGCGGCGGCCTGATGAGCCTCGATCAGCAGATCGTCGGCGCCCTTGTCCCAGTGTTCCCCGAAGGCCGTACAGCCCATTCCGATTATCGCCACCTTGTCGCGAATTCCGTGTGTCGGCATGGTCATCCCTCGTTCGAAATCCGGCGGTCGCGGCACGGACGCGCCTTCCAGAAGTAGTTGTGCACACCATCGGAGGTGGTGTAGAGCCGTCGGAAGGTCATCTCGACCCGGTCGCCGATCCGCAGCGAATCGTCGTCGATATCGGTGACCTCGCACACCAGTCGGCCGCCACCGGGGAAATCGACAACCGCACCGGTCAGTGGCGGATTCATGCTGTATGCAAGCCGGTCCGCCTGGAATGTGGTGACGACACCCCATTCGCCGGCGATCCGATCCCGCCTCATTCGGTCGACGCTGTGGCAGGAGCGGCACACCCGACTCGCGGGAAGGTGCCGGGTGTCGCACACCGTGCAGCGCGATCCCACCAGCCCGAATTTCCACCCGGCGTTCCGCGCGGCGGGTGGACCGGCGGGACGGTCCGGATCGGGGCGCCGCGGCGGTTCGGGCCGGAGATGCCCACGCCATATCAGTGCGCGGTGATAATCGATCTCCCTGCCGTCGGCGATCTGCTCGGAAGCCGTGCCCACTACACGGTCATCACGCCAGCGCGGCAATACATCCGTGGCTCGCAGGATGAGCGCATCGGCACCGTCACCCAGGTGGACCAGCAGGATCAGCTCATCCGGCTGAGCCTCGTCCAGCGCCGTGGCCAGCAGAAATCCCGGTTCGGCGGTACCGGTGACGCCGATGGCGTCGGCCCGGTCGGGCACGACCGTCGCCTCTCCACGCAGTTCACGGGTCACCACCGCCACCGCCCGTCGGTGCATTCCGGCGACGGCGATGCGGCCGATCGCCGTGCGGTCGGTGCCGGATTCGTCCAGCGCCGCCCGCACCGCCTGCCCGGCGAGTTCGACGTATCGGTCCACGGCGAAGCGCTCTTCCCACAGGTGGCCGGCCGACTCGCCGGGAATCCGCCAGCGATCGAGGAACTCGGCTGTGGCGGCGCCCCGGCCGATGAGCTCGGCGATCACCTCCGTACCGGAGTCGAACACCACGGCGGCGGCTCCGTCTCCACCGATCCGTTCATCCACCGAACCCGGTAGCCCGGTGCGGATATCGGACAGCACCGCGAGGGTCGTGCGGCCGGCCGCGGCGGCATCGGCGGCCGCAGTCAGCGCGCCCATCCCCGAGCGACAGGCACCCATCAGGTCGTAAGCCGACACCGTGGGTTCGAGATCGAGCGCCGCGTGCACGACGGCAGCGTTGGTCTTGTCCGTGTACGCGGGGAGTGCGCTGGCGAAGACGATACCGCGGATATCGACGCCGGGGATGAGCGCCGTGGTCGCTGCCTGCACCCCCATCGAGGTGGTGTCCTCGTCGTATCCGGCAACGCTTCGTGTTCCGCGACCGGCGGACGTACCCAGGGCGGCACCGATCTGCGCGCGAGCGAGTCGCCAACGCGGGACGTGCACCCCGTAGGAACTGATTCCGACAGTTGTCGTCATCCCAGCTTCTCCTCCGCTGCTCGGCCGGCAGATTCGTAGGTGTCCGGCAACCGGAAATCGGCCTCCCCCGAGACGGCGATCCCACCCGCATGTCGACGACATTCGAGCCGGACACGGACCTGTATTCCGGTGCCGGCATCGTGGACGTCGGTGACCTCCCCGGTGCAGACCAGTACGTCGCCGGGCCACACCTGTTCTATGAACCGCGTCTTGTAGCGGCGGATATTGACCGCCCCCAACCAGTCGGTAGCGAAGGTGGCCAGCAGCGCGGCCTGGAGCATCCCCATTGAGAACGGCCCGGCGAAACCCGCCGCGCGGGCCGCGGTGACATCGTGGTGCAGCGGGTTGAAGTCACCTGACGCACCGGCGTAGCGGACGATATCGGTCATGGTGATCGGACCGAATGTCCGCTCTTCCGGGCGATCACCGAGCGATATCCGTCCCGGCGCTGTCATGATCCGTTCTCCGTGGAGGTCGGGGCCTGTGCCGTCTGGACCGCGGTCGACCGCTGCTGGGCAACGAGCTTGCCGTCCCGGTCGCGAAAGTCGGTAACGGTCGTGACGAACGTCAACCGTCCACCGCGGCGACCGTGCTTCTCGATACGATCGGCGAGGTGCGCCGTCGCAGTCAGCACGGTCCCCGCCCGCGGCGGACCGTCCGGAAACAGGTATTCCTGTTCGGCGTGCAGGGTGCGTTGCGGATCCAGCCCGTGCGCCACCGCGTGCCGGGACTCCTCGGTCTGCCAGAAGTAGGCCGCGGTGGTCAGGAAAGTCGGTGGGATGATCGGTTCATCCCCCCGGTAGCTCGGGTCGGTGTTCATGGCCGCCGTGGCGAACTCGCCGATCTTGCCGTGCTCGAGCCGCACCGGATAAGCAGAAAATCGGGTCACGTCAGGCCCTCCTCACGGTTCCGGGCGGCGGCCGCCATGTGCGAACCCAGTCGTGGCGGTTCGGGCCGTGCCGGCATCGTCGCCATCGCCGCGGCCAGTTCGTCGACTGTCCACCGCGCGGAGCTGTCGACCTGTTCGGCCACCGACCACCCTTCGTACCGGCCGACCATCCCGCCCAACACCCGGAAGACCTGTCCGGTGAACGGGCAGTCGGCAGCCGCCAGCACGCCGATCAGTGGCGAGATATTCGCCGGGTGCCAGATATCGAATTCCTGACCGATGGACTCCACCATCACCTGACCGAGCCCAGGTGTTGCTTCTGTCAATCGGGTACGCGCAACCGGTGCGATGCAGTTGACCCGCACCCGGTACCGCTCGAGCTCCTGGGCGGCGATCAGCGTCAGCGCCGCGATACCGGCCTTCGCCGCGCCGTAGTTCGCCTGTCCGGGATTGCCGTGCAGACCCGACCCGGAAGAAGTGTTGACGAGTGAACGATCGATTCGGACACCGCGTTTCACCCGCGCACGCCAATACTCCGCGGCGTGCCGGGTCACCGCAAAGGTGCCCTTGAGATGGACCTCGACGACGGAGTCGAATTCTGATTCGCTCATTGTGACCAACGGACGGTCCCGCAGGATGCCGGCGTTGTTCACGACGATGTGCAGATCACCGAACTCTTCGACGGCGGTCTCGACGATCCGGCGGGCACCCGCCCAATCGCTGACGCTGTCGCTGTTGGCGACAGCGCGGCCACCGGCGGCCACGATCTCTTCCACGACCCCCCGGGCGGCGGAATCGTCACCGCCCGCACCGTCGGAACCACCGCCTACGTCGTTCACTACCACGTCGGCGCCCTGGGCAGCCAGCAGCAGTGCGTGCTCGCGGCCGAGACCACGGCCTCCGCCGGTCACCACGGCCACTCGCCCGGTCAGTTTTGCCATGTCTTCCTCTCAGTTCGCTGCCGGGACCGGCAGCTGGACACTCTTGGTCTGGAGAAAGCCCTCCAACCCCCAGGCGCCGAGTTCGCGACCGTACCCGGATTGCTTGTAACCGCCGAACGGGGCGAACGGGTTGAAGGGCGCGCCGTTGATCTCCACCTGTCCGGCCCGGATTCGACGGGCCACACTCATGGCACGCTCCTCGTCGCCCGACGAAACCGCCGCGCACAGTCCGAAAGGCGTGTCGTTCGCCAATTCGATCGCCTGCTCCACTGTGTCGTAGACCTGCAGGCACAGCACTGGCCCGAAGATCTCCTCTCGGACGATCGCCATGTCCGGTGTGGTCTCGCTGAACACCGTCGGCTGTACGTAGTAACCGTGTTCGAAACCGTCCGGGCGCCGAGCACCGCCCGCGAGCAGCCGAGCGCCCGCGGCGGTTCCGGCTTCGATATAGCCCAGTACCTGTTCGCGCTGCGCGGCCGACACCACCGGGCCGATCCCCAGGCAGAACGGGACCTGCCGCAGGTGGTCGGCGAATTCGACCGGATCGGCCGGTCCGGTGGCCGTGGACGGATCCACCGGCCGGTGGTTGGCCACCCCCGCGACCACCATCTCCTCGATCTCACCGAGTCGGTTGCGCGGCACGAGCATTCGCGATAGGGCGGTGCACGTCTGCCCCGCGTTGAGGAAGGCCTTCAGCAGTCCGTTGCTCACGGCGGCCGGTAGATCGGCATCGTCGAGAATGAGGTTCGGCGATTTACCGCCCAATTCGAGATGCACCTGTTTCACCGTCGCACCGGCCAGTTCGCTCACACGCCGACCGGCCGCCGTGGAACCGGTGAGACTCACGACGTCCACTCCCGGATGGGAGACCAACCGCTCCCCCACCTCCGCACCGGTTCCGAACACGATATTGAGCACGCCGTCGGGAAGCCCGGCCGCGATCGCGGCCTCGGCCAGGATCACGGCATTCAGCGGTGCGACAACGCTCGGTTTGAGCACGACTGTGCATCCCACCGCCAGCGCCGGCGCTACCTTGGCCGCGATCTGATGTAGTGGATAGTTCCACGGGGTGATGGCGGCGACCACACCTGCCGCCTCCCGCAGCACTCTCGAGTTGCCGACCCGGTGTTCCCACCGCACCTCGGCGAGCAGTCGGGATTGGCTCCCGAAGGTGGCCAGGGGGAATCCCACCTGCACCGCATCGCTGAACGACGCGGGCGAACCGACTTCGGCGGTAATGGTTTCCGCAATTCTCGTGCGCTCGGTTCCGAGTCGCTCAGTGAACGCGTCGAGGATTTGCGCACGCTCGGTATACGGCCGGGCCGACCATTCCGTCAGTGCGCCGGCCGCCGCGGCTACCGCGGCATAGACCTCGTCGCGCCCACCGGCCGGCACCCGGCCGATGGGCGCCTCGGTCGCCGGATCGATCACCACAAGGTGACCCGAGCCGGCGCCCGACCATTCGCCGGCGATGAAGTGAGCTGCGGGATGGAGCGACATAGACCCTCTGTTCACTTGACTTGGTCGCTTGACACAGTCGATTGAACGTCGAGGTACAAGCAATGTCAACCCCTGACAGGGGGAGGTGCCGAGCAAACCCGGGCGCTCGAAGTTGTACACTTGACAAGTTCAGGTGACCTGAAACTGATCCGACTTTGGAGAGTGGCGTGGCACATATCGCACTGGATGACCGGCGCCGACAGATCGTCGACGCCGCGGTGGAAGTGATGGCAACCGAGGGGCTGGCGCGCACGACGACCAGGCGAGTGGCCGAGCGCGCGAACGCCCCGCTGGGCGCACTGCACTACTCGTTCCGCAACAAGGAGGAGCTGATCCACCTGGTCATGGATCGCGGCGCGGAAACGCTGGTCGAGTGTTTCCGGATCGTCGATCCCGATCAGGGCATGGAACTCACGATCCGGTCGTGCATCGCGGCGATGTGGAACTGGTATCAGCAGAACATCGGCCTACAGATGGCACTCACCGAATTCGGTATGACACGAATCCGGCGAGGTGGCGACCCGAAGGAGGTATACGCGATCTGGGGGCCGTTCGGCCAGGACCTCTTGCACGACAACCTACGCCGCGCCGCCGAGATCGAGCCGGTGCCCCCGAGGGTGCCGGTGGACGACATCGCGCGCTTCATCCTGCACCGATTCGACGGATTGACGCTGGAATACGCAGCGTCACTGGACCGTGACGCCTGCCGACGTCAGGTCGATCTACTCGCCGAGGCGCTCATCAAGGTGGCCCTGCGCGATTGAATCGACCCCGGCCGATACGACTCGCCCGGATCGCCCACCGGCGATCCGGGCGCTTGCGCGACTCCCTCGGTCAGGCCATCACGCGCGGAGCGGAGGTCGGCGGTGGCTCCACGGCAAAGCCTGCTCGAGCTGGGAGCCGACACGGAAGAGCACATCCTCGCGACCGTAGGCGGCGGCGAGTTGCACACCCTGGGGCATACCATCCGACCGCTGGTACAGCGGTAGTGAGATCGCCAGCTGCCCGGACACATTGAACACTACGGTGTTCTGCAGGAGCCACATCGCGACGGACTCCGACGGGTTCTCCTCGGACGAGGTCAACTCCCCGATCTTCGGTGCGGGCACCGGGATCGTCGGCGTCAGCAGCAGATCCCAGCCGTCGTCCTCCCACCAGCTCTCGATCTCCCTGGCCTGGGTGCGCAGGGCGTCGATACCGGCCGCGTACTGGATACCCGAGACCTTCCGCCCCTGCTCGACGTACCCCCAGGTAGCGGGCTCCATATCCGCAGCGGTCAACGGCCGGCCGATCTGCTCACCGAGCCAGTCGATCTCCCGCGCGATGACGACACCGACCGATCCGAACCAGTCCAGCGGCCAGAACCCCTTCTCGAATGTGGCGGGGTACCCGTCGGAGACATCGTGCCCGAGATCGGCCAGCGCATCGGCCACCGCCCGCGTCGCGGCGACGGCTTCAGGGTCGACCGTGAGGCCTCCTGTCGGGTCACCGGTCATCACACCGATCCGCAACCGACCCGGATCGGCACCGATCTCCTGGACGAACGGGCGTAACGGCGGCGGCGCACAGTAGGCGTCACCGGGCCGGTGCCCGCTGACGATATCCAGTGCGGCGGCCTGGTCACGGACCGATCGGGTCAGGAAGCCGTCCACTGCGTTACCCGAAACACAATCCGACTCCACGACATAGGGGCCGCATGACACCCGTCCGCGAGAAGGCTTGAGCCCCACCACGCCGCACTGACTGGCCGGGCTGCGCATCGAACCGCCACCGTCGTTACCGTGCGCGATCGCCACCATCTCGGCCGCCACGGCCGCGGCGGACCCCCCACTGGAGCCCCCGGAGGAGCGATCGGTGTCCCAGGGGTTGCGACAGGGCCCCCAGGCCACCGGCTCCGTCGAGGCATGCATCGCCATCTCCGATGTACTCGCCTTGCCGATCAGCACGAATCCGGCCTCGCGCATACGCTCGACGAACCAGGAATCGTAGGTCGAACGGAACCCCGCCTCCTTCACACCGGCGATTCCGGCGGCGTAGGGGTCACCCTTCGAGTGCATGGTGATGTCTTTGAGCAGGTACGGAACCCCGGCGAACGGCGCGTCCGGATCGACCTCGGCGGCCTCGGCACGCGCCTTGTCGTAGGTTTTCACGATTACGGCGTTGACCTCCGGATCGATCCGATCGATCCGATCGATCGCCTCCTCCACCAGATCGCGCGGGGTAACCTCACGCCGATGCACCCGTGCGGCCAGATCGGTTGCGTCCCAAGGGTTGTCTGTCATCGATTTCTCACTATTCCTCGTATCGAACGACTGGTTCGTGGTGTGCGGTTCACTGCAGTGCCACACCGACATCGATCAGATGGCGGGTGCCGGTCACACCCCGGGCTTCGTCGGACACCAGGTACGCCACTGCGTTCGCGATGTCCTCGGCCTCGAGGGGCCCCATCGGCAATGCGGTGATCGACCGCGCCGCCTCCTCGAAGTCCTCCCGTCCCGGCTCGGCGAGATCGGGCCGGAAGGCCCGGTAGGTCGGGTCATTGAGAACCATCGGTGTCAATACCGTTCCCGGGTGTACGGTATTGACACGAATACCCTGCGCACCGAGCTCTTTGGCGAGCACCCGCATGAGCGCGACCAGTCCCGCCTTCGCGGCACTGTAGTGGCCGAGCCGTTCGAACGGTCGTTCCGTCGCACCCGAACTGATGATCACCACCGATCCGCCCCGACCACCGGATATGACGTGTGGAACGGACACCTTGATCGACTTCCACACCCCGGTGAGATTGATGTCGATCATCTCCTGCCAGGTTTCGACATCCATCTCCAGCGTCGGCGCCGGACTCGAGATACCCGCGTTGGCGACCACGATGTCCAGTCGGCCCAGTTCGGCCACCCCTTTGTCCACCACTGCACCCATCGCGGCTATATCACGAACATCCGCACAGCCATGGACGATCCGGCGTCCGACGGATTCCACCTGACGGACGGTTTCGGCCATATCGGCCGCGGTGGCCAGTGGGTACGGGACGCTGCCGACCCGGCAGCGGTCGTCGATATCCACCGCGATGATGTCCGCGCCGTCCGCCGCCAGCCGACGAGCGTGCGCTCGCCCCTGACCGCGAGCCGCACCCGTGATGAAGGCGACTTTGCCCTCGAGCCGAGCCATGCTGTGTCCTCATTTCCGCGTCGCGCGCGTTGTCTTGTCAATTGACCAAGTCATATGAACAGTCCTTGCAGTATCAGAGCATCGACCTCGACTGTCAAGAGCCTCCGCCGAACCCGAAAATACAACCGGTGAACACGCCGCGAGGTGCTCAAATGCCTCGCATCCAGGGCGTGACGAAAATCCGACTCGATATTGACTCCGAAAACCGGTTGGCGATACTTTGGGTCAAGTGACCATGTCAAATGACTAGACGGACAAGGGAGTGATCGTTGAACCCAGATGTCGATGTGGCCGTGGTCGGCGCCGGGCTGGCCGGCCTCACGGCCGCCAGGCGACTACAGGAGTCCGGGTACTCGGTGGTGGTGTTCGAGGCACGCGATCGGGTTGGTGGCAGAACCTGGACCCGCACGACCGGCAGCGGTGTCGCGGTCGACGTCGGTGGCCAGTGGGTCGGCCCCGGCCAGGACCGAATACTGGCCCTGGCCGAAGAGCTCGGGGTCGACACATTCCCGACGTATTCAGAGGGCACCACTCGCTATCTCATCGACGGCGATCCGGTCAGCGGACTCCCAGCAGTGAGCACCGTGCTCGCCGAGCTCGATCGGATGGCCGCCGAGGTACCGGTGGACGCACCGTGGACCGCTCTGCACGCCGCCGACTGGGATGCCCGGACTCTGCACTCCTGGCTCGTGGAGCAGGCCCCGGACGCCCAGACCTATGAGTTCCTCCGGGTGCTGATCACCGGGATCTTCGCCGCCGAACCGGCGGAGATCTCCCTACTGCACACGGTGGCCTATATCCGCTCCGCCGGGTCGACCACGGCACTCATCGCCGAGGCACAGCAGGCCCGGATGGTCGGTGGCGCTCAGACACTGTCGGATCGAATCGCAGCACACCTGGGAACCGATACAGTCCGGCTCGGACACGCCGTCCACCGGATCCGTAGCCACGGCGATCATGTCGAGGTCTGCACAGCACGAACACGAACGACCGCGCGCCGTATCATCGTCGCGGTCCCGCTCGCCGTCGTCGACCGCATCGCGTTCGATCCGCCCCTGCCCGCTTCCCGGGCGCAATTGCACCAGCGTGTGGCAGCCGGCTCGACCTACAAGGTGCAGTGCCTCTATCGCCGGGCATTCTGGCGCGATCAGGGCTCCAACGGTCGCACATTGTCGAATAGGAGCCCCGTCTCGGTCACCTTCGACAACTCACCGCCGGATGCATCGTCCGGAGTGCTGGTCGGGTTCGTCGAGGCCGACCAGGCCAGAGTGTTCGCCGAGCTGTCCGCCGACGCGCGCCGCACCACCGTCATCGAACGCTTCGTCGAACTATTCGGCCCCGACGCCGCGGACGTACTGGACTACATCGAGATGACCTGGTCGGGCGAGGAGTGGACACGCGGGTGCTACGGCGCCAATTTCGTTCCCGGCGGCTGGACCCGGTACGGCCATCTGCTGCGCACACCCTGTGAGCTGATCCACTGGGCCGGCGCCGAAACAGCGACGGTGTGGATGAACTACATGGACGGCGCGGTTCGGTCGGGCGAACGCGCTTGCGACGAAATCACCACTGCCCTGGCCGGATCCGCCATGCCGGTACCGCACGAACGGATCACCCGAATCGAGGAACACCGATGAGCTCACCACAATTCCTGACATACGGTACCGAAGACGAGGGACGGATCGCCGTCATCACATTGAACAGGCCCGCCCAGCGCAATGCGCAGAACCGCGGCCTGCTGGTGGAGCTCGACGAGGCATTCGGACGTGCCGAGGTGGACGACACCGTCCGGGTGGTCGTCTTGCGCGGTGCAGGACCCGCATTCTCTTCAGGTCACGATCTCGGCTCGGCGCAGGCGCGTCTCGAACGGGAGGCCGGTCCCGCTCAGCATTCCTCCTATGCCGGACACGGCGGCACCCGCCAAGGGACCGAGCGCAGAATGCTCCAGGAATGGCACTACTACTTCGAGAACACCAAGCGATGGCGCAATCTTCGCAAGATCACCATCGCCTCCGTGCACGGGCCGGTGTACGCGGCCGGGTTGATGCTGGCGTGGGCCTGCGATCTGATCGTGGCCGCTTCGGACACGACCTTCGCCGACGTCGTGGCCACGCGGTTGGGCGTCTGTGGGGTGGAGTACTTCGCTCATCCCTGGGAATTCGGCGCGCGGCGCGCGAAAGAACTGCTGCTCACCGGTGATTCGCTCGACGCCGAAGAAGCCCACCGCATCGGAATGGTGGCCAAAGTGTTCGACCGCGAAGAATTGCCGGAGAAGACACTGGAATTCGCGCGACGCATCGCCGCGGTACCGACCGTGACCGCCCTGCTGGTCAAGGAATCGGTGAACCAGACCCTCGACCAGCAGGGCTTCAGCAATGCACTCGCCGCCTGCTTCACTATCCACTCGCTCAACCACTCGCACTGGGCGGAAGTCAATCCCGACGGGCTGCCGCTCGGTACTCGAGCGGCCGGGCTCCCTGATTGGCGCACGGCCGGCCCCGCCCGGCCCGCCCACCGAAACCAGGTTTGATAGGAGCGCCAGGGTTATGCGGCACGATGCGATACGAGGCACCCATCCTGCGCGAGGACCGCTGGCCGGGCAGCCGATCGGCTCCGGACCGGACAGCGATACCCTGCGGGAACGGGTACGACGGTTCCTCCGCGAGAGCCTTCCGGCGGATTGGCGCGGCGTCGGCGCACTGAGCGAACAGCAACGCTCGGTGTTCCTGCCCGCCTGGCGGGATACCCTGCGGGCGAGCGGATACCTGGGCATCTCGTGGCCGGTCCAGTACGGCGGCGCCGGACTGTCGGTACTGGAACAGTGTGTGGTCCAGGAAGAGTTCGTCCTCGCCGGCGTACCACTGTTGCCGCTGCCGAACGATCCCTTCGGGTTCTCGCTCATCGGTCCCACCCTGCTCAGGTGGGGGACGGAGGAACAGAAGCGCTTCTTCCTCCCGCGGATACTCTCCGGCGAGCATCGCTGGGCGCAGGGATATTCCGAGCCCGAAGCAGGCAGCGATCTGTTCGGCCTGCGGACCTCCGCCGAGGTGGTGGACGACGAGTGGGTGATCAATGGGCAGAAGGTGTGGCAGACAGCCGGGGACACCGCGAACTGGATCTTCACCCTGACGCGCACCGAACCGGACCGACCCGGATCTCGCGGGTTGTCGCTGTTGCTGATCCCCATCGATCAGGCCGGGGTCGAGGTCCGGCCGATCCGTACGATGACCGGTCACAGCGAGTTCTGCGAGGTGTTCTTCTCGGATGCCAGAACAGCCATCGGCAATGTGGTGGGTGAACGTGGTGACGGAGCACGTGTGGCGCTGACACTGCTCGGCTACGAACGCGGCGCGGCCTCCGGAGCCGCCTACGCCGGGTACCGGGTCGAACTCGATCGGCTGGTCGGCCTGATTGCCGACCGTGGGCTTCAGGACGATCCCTTGATCCGTCAGCGAGTCGCCCGGTGCTGGTCGAAGGTCGAGATCACCCGTCTACTCGGGCTCGAGATCATGTCCGCGATCGTATCCGGCGCAGCACCGGACGCGGAATCGTCGCTGATCAAACTCTTGCTCAGCGAACACCATGCCGAACTGACCGAGCTGGCCACCGACATCCTGGGAATGGATGTCCTGCTCGTCGGTGGTGACGGCGCCGCGGCGGAGATCGGCCCCGACCCACTCGGCGCGCCGAACAGCCCCGCCGCCTGGCAACAGAAGTTCCTGACAGCACGGGCAGGCACGATCTACGGGGGATCCAGTCAGATCCAGCGGAACACACTCGGCGAACAACTGCTGGGTCTGCCCCGCGAACCACGTGCCGTGAGGAGCCGAGGATGACGCCGGCCCTCGACGCGGAGCAGACCACGCTGCGCGATACGCTCCGCGCCTTGCTGTCCAAGTACTCGTCATCGGCACACATCCGTACTGCGATCGGTACATCCGCAGGCTACGACACCGGACTGTGGCGGCGACTGGTCGGGGATCTCGGGCTGACCGCGATCGGAATTCCCGAGGAATACGGCGGGACCGGGGCGAATATCGTCGACCTTGCTGTCGCGGCCGAGGAACTCGGACGCGCACTCACCCCCGCACCTTTCCTGTCGTGTGCAATCGCCATCCAGCTGCTGCTCGCGGCGGATGCCGCCTCGACGCACGTACCCGCACTCGTCGGAGGGACCGCCACGGCGACAGTCGCGCTGGTGGAACAGTCCGGTGACTGGTCCATGGGTGGCCAGTCCACCACCGCACGCTTCGTGGGGGGCGCCTGGCTGGTCTCCGGCGCGAAATCGTTCGTCACCGACGCCGCCGTCGCCGATCTCTTCCTGGTCCGGGCACAGACGCCCGATGGAGCGACGATCTTCGCGGTCCGACGTGGAGACGAGGTCTCGTTCGTGGACTCGAATGCCCTCGACCCCACTCGCAGGCTGTCGACGCTCCGGCTGCGCGACGCACCGGGTGAAATCATCGGCGACGTCGGAGCGGCCGATGCGATCCTCGAACGGTTCCTTCCGGTGGCTGCCGTCGTCATCGCCTGCGAGCAGCTCGGCGGTGCCGAACGATGCCTCGACATGGCGGTGGATCATGCGAAGACGCGCCACCAGTTCGGCCGTCCGATCGGCTCCTTCCAGGCCATCAAACACCTCCTCGCCGACCGGCTGCTCGACAACAGATCCGCCGCTGCCGCAACGTATGCGGCTGCGCGGGCGGCGGATCGTCCCGGCCGCGAGTTCCACGCACTCGCCGGCCTGTGCAAGTCGGTCGCCTCGGAGGCATTTCTGGCCGCGGCGAAAGCCAATGTCCAGGTGCACGGCGCCATCGGATTCACCTGGGAACACGACGCGCACCTGTACCTCAAGCGCGCAATCGGCTCCCGAGTGTTCTTCGGCTCGCCCGAGTACCACCGCGAGAAGATCGCGTCGCATCTTTTCGGCCCACCGCAGGAGGATCGGTAGTGACCAGCACGGACCAAGGACCCACACCACTGATCGGGCGCGGTATGACAATGAGCGATATCGTCGCCCGCCACGCTCGAATCCGACCCCGCGACGAGGTGATCGTCGGGTGCGGCAGCCGACGAACGTATCGCGAGCTGGACAGTCGGGTGAATCGCCTCGCCGATGTCCTCCGCGGCCTGGGCGTCGCCACGGGCGACCGAGTCTGCGTGCTGGGGACCAACAGCATCGAAGTCGTCGAGAGCTGGCTGGCCGCCCAACGCCTGGGTGCCATCGTGGTCCCGATCAATTTCCGTCTCGTTGCCGAGGAAATCGCCTACCTCTTCCGCGATAGCGAGCCGAAGGCTCTCGTCACCGACGCTGCCCTCCGAACGACCGCCGCCACGGCTGCGACACTCGCCGGTATCGCGATCCCTTTCGTCACCATCGGTGACGAATACGAGGACCTCCTCGCTGTCGCGCGCAACGATATCGCCATCCAGGACATCCCCGACGACACGGCCGCATTCATCATGTACACCTCGGGCACCACAGGTGCGCCGAAGGGAGCGGTACTCACCCACCGCAACCTGTTACTGCATGCCTTCAGCTCGATATTGGCGCTCGGCGGCACCGACGGTTATCAGGTGAGCATGTCCGCGGCACCGCTGTTCCACATCGCCGGGCTCTCGGGAATGCTTCCTACTCTGATCATCGGCGGAACTGTCGTGATCCCACCCTCCGGCGGGTTCGACGCGCGCGCAGTGTTGGATATCCTCGAACAGGAAAAAGTGACCTCCTGTTTCATGGTGCCCGCGCAATGGCAAGCTGTATGCGACGTCCCCGAACTCGGTTCCTACACGCTCTCCGCGTTGCGCCGGGTTTCGTGGGGCGCGGCCCCGGCTTCCCGCACACTTCTGCGCCGAATGATCGACCTGTTCCCCCACGCCGATGTCTGCTCCGCCTTCGGGCAGACCGAATGCAGCCCGGTCACCACCCACCTGCGAGGCGAGGACTCGGTCCGCAAGCTGGGTTCCGTGGGCACCCCGATCCCACATGTCGAGGTGCGGGTCGTCGACGACGAGATGAACGATGTGCCGCACGGTGAGGTCGGCGAAATCGTCTACCGAGGCCCCATGGTCATGCAGGGTTATTGGAACAAACCCGACGCGACACGCGACGCTTTCCGAGGCGGTTGGTTCCATTCCGGAGATCTGGTCCGTCAGGACGCGGACGGCTACTTCTACGTCGTCGACCGCAAGAAGGACATGATCATCTCCGGTGGCGAGAACATCTACTGCGCTGAGGTCGAGAACACCCTCGCCACCCACCCGAAGATCGCCGAGGTCGCGGTCATCGGCGTACCGGACCCCAAATGGGGGGAGACACCGATCGCGATCATCGTGCCCTCCGTTCCGGCCGATCCCCCGACCGACAGCGAAGTAGAAGCCTTCAGCCGCGACAACCTTGCTGGATACAAGCGTCCCAAACGGGTGGTCATCGTGGACGCGCTGCCTCGCAACGCCGGGGGCAAGGTGCTGAAGAACGAATTACGCGCCGCGTACGCCGGTGGCCGCTTCGAAGCGACCGACGCCGACGATCGGACTGTACAGCAGACTTCTGTAGCGGATCGTTCACCGACCGCGGATGGCCGGTGAACTCGCCGTCACTGAAGCATGCTGTTCGCACCCGCACCCCAAGGCGCACAGTGAGGTAGCAGACGATTGCACCGTCGGCGCCGTGGCCGATCCAGGTCGAATTACTACCGTCAACCAATGCTTCTCGTAATGCCCCAGATCCGTCCGTGGGCAGGGAGAAACCGCTGGGCGCCGGGCTCGCAGCAGTAGCGGAACCGGCCGCTCGACGGGCAACCGCCTCGGCCTCCACCCCCGCCAACCTCACGGCGGACGACACCACCAGCTTGCGCCTACTCCACAAGCGCAACAAAGAGAACTGGATCCGGCACGATTTGCGTGATCGCCCCGGCCTGGGTTGCCCACGGGTGCTTGATGGTCGATCATGTCGCCGGTGTTCTGATTCCGGACCACTCACGGTCTTGTTCCCGTATCCGGACGGACTGCAGATCGACGGCATGACCTCGACCGGGCCTCGAGTGAATGTGGGCGCAGCATGCGGCTGTCGTGAATATCGGCACCGGTGACCGTGGTGACCAGCGGGATTTGCGTTCGCGTCGGAGAGCCGGTGGATCTTCGACCCATACTTGCGCCGGTCGACCGGGTTGCGCCCGGTCAGCGATCCCCTTGCGGCCCGCACGCTCGCCGAGTCCACGATCGCTGCCGACCAGTCCAGTTCACCGCCGCCGCCGAGCCGATCCAACACTTCACGGTGCAGCCGGTCGAAGAACCCGGCGGCGGCCCACGTGCAGAACCGAGGGTGCGCGGTCGGCACGCTCACCCCGAATGCCGGCGGCAGCTGCCGCCACGCGCACCCGCTGGGTCGGCACGAACACGATCGCGGTGAATACCGCGCGGTCATCGGCCGGCGCGGTGCCACCACCTGCCTGCGCGCAGCGGACTTCGGTATCAGTGGTTCGGCAATATCCCACCACGCATCGCCGAACCGGACGACGAGCCAGAGCGTCCATCGCTGACCACGTATACGGCATAACCACTTCCGTACACATGAGAGTCCTCTAGAGTGTGGCCATGGAATCACTGTATGACCACGTGGGCGGCGCCGAAGCGATTCACCGGCTCGAAGAAGTATTCTACGCAAAGGTTTTGGTCGACCCGCAGTTGCACCGCTTGTTCCCCGAGCGGGTATCCACCCACGTCGATCATCTGACCGCATTCACCAGTGAAACGTTCGGCGGCCCGGACGCATTCAGCCGGGATCTCGGCTTCCAATACCTGATCGATATCCACCGGGGCCTGAAGATCACCGAGGAGGAGCGGCAGCGGTTCGTCGAGCTCTACCTGGAGGCAGCCACCGAAGTCGGCTTCCCCGACGACCCGCCGTTCAGACAGGCATTTCTCGAGCACCTGGACTTCGGCTCGCGTGTCGCCATGCAGAACTCGAACGCCGAAACCGACGATCAACTGCATCCGCTGCGCCACGTTCCGAAATGGACATGGCCGGAAGAATCCGGGTCGCACCCCGCTTAGCACGACAGTTGTAGTTAGTTACTGTGTAATCATTTTCGCTGGTAGCGGAGTTGTCGTGCGTGTGTTTGATGTCGTCGGCGCCAGTGGCAAGCGGCGAGAGCGTGGGTGAGGGCGTGGGCGGGTGGAGCACTATCGCCAGGAGACGGTGGATTTCGGCGACTGTGATCCGGCCCGGCCCGCGTGGGCTTTTGGGTCGGTGACGGCGAGGAAGGCGTGGGCGAGCATGGCCAGGGTGATGTGCCGGTACCAGGCGTTGTATTCGCGGACCTGGTAGTGGTCGAGGCCTCACTGGTCCTTGGCGGCCTGGAAGCATTCCTCGACCGCCCACCTGACACCGGCCGCGGCGACGGCCTGTTCCGGGTGGCGGTGCCGGGATGAAAGCACAGTTGGTAGGCAATATCGGTCGGGTCGTCCAGGCTGCGGCGAGCCGGCAGCGTGCGGACGAATCCGACCGGGAGGTCGCCGAAACAGGGCAGTGTGGCCCAGGCCCAGTCGTATTCGCGTTCACCGCGCTCACCGAGCCCTGCCGACACTCGGTGCCATGCGTCGATATCCGACCGCCATCCGCTAACTTCTCGGCTCAGGAGAAATCCTGGATACCACTGGTTCCGACCGCTCCCGCGAATATGGCCCGCTCGGTGCCCTTCCGCATCCCGAGTGAACGAACCGTCACCCACGCACGAGCCCACCGGCTGGTTTCACCTGTTCGCCAGCCCACTCCGCACCAAAGTGCGGTCGAGAGCGGCAAGAAGCATTTCGATATCGGATTCTTCCATCGGCGCAGTGACGGTACCGAGGGCCGATTTGAACATCAGTATTCCCTGGTTGTACATGGTCGTGGTCAGCAATGAAGTGATCTTTCGATCCGAAGTCGATGCAGTGTCGAAATCGACCACGGGCTCCGGCGTCCAATGGAGACCGAAAAAGTGGGCAATACCGGTAACCTGCAAGGGCACACGTCGCTTGGCTGCGATCTCGAATACCCCCGCACGCAATTGTTCGCCGAGAGAGACCAAATGCTCATGGACAGCGGGCGTGAGTGCACGCAGTTGAGCCAACCCTGCCGCAAGCGTTACGGGTATACCGCCGAGCGTGGTCCCGTGGCGCATCTGGGTAGCCGGGTCCAGGACGGGGTCCACCAGGCTCATGATCTCGGCGCGTCCACCGTACGCGCCCAAGGGGAGTCCTCCTCCGATTGCTTTACCGAGGGTGGTGAGATCCGGTTGAATGCCGAACCAGCTCTGGGCGCCGCCAGGCCCTACAGGAAAAGTGACGACCTCGTCGAAGATCAGCACGATGTCGTGGCGTTGCGTGACGGCACGCAGGCGGACGAGGAAGTCGTGAGTTGCCGCCACCATCCCGCTACCGCCGAGGACCGGCTCGACGATCACGGCAGCGAGCTCCTTCGCGTGCCGGACGATGATTTCCTCGGCGGCGTCAGGGTCGTTGTAGGGCAGGATGACAACAGCGTCCTCCGCTCCGGGGATCAGCCCCGGGGGAACGAGGTCGGGATCCGCGAACCGTCCATTCGCGATGAGCGACAGGTCATGCGTTCCGTGATATCCACCCCTCATCTTCGCGATCTTCCCACGGCCCGTGAAGGCCCGCGCCAGCCGTAGCGCGGTCATCGTGGCCTCGGTTCCCGAAGCAGTGAATCGAATCCGTTCGAGCGAGGGGATTCTCGTGTTGAGTTCGGCCGCCATTTCATACCCGAGCGAGATATGGGGCGAACAGAACGTGGTGCCGGCGCCGAGCTGCTTCACCGTCGCACTGAATACTTCCGGATGCACATGCCCCAGCGGTAGTAGCCAGTCACCGGACATGACATCGAGGTATTTGTTTCCGTCGGCATCCCACACGTAGGCGCCCTCGGCGCGCTCGAAGTAGACCGGATAAGGACTCAGGAATCCGAGCCCACCCGGCACTCCCCCCGGAATCAGGCCCCGCGATCGTTCGAACGCTGCTTTCGAGTTGGGGGTTCGTCGCAAGAATTCCTGCTCGACTCCGGATGCCCACGCATCCAGCGCAGAGCGGTCAGCGGTTATGGCCTCGGCTGCCCGGTCCGAATGTGCGGCCAATTCGTCGGCAACGCCGGTCATCGTATCCTCCGTAGGTTGTCAGGCGGCCGCAGGACGGCCAGGGTGGACTGATCACCCTTTGTGCGTTTGCGGTTCCCCGAGGCCGGTCGTACGGCTCCCCGAACGCATCACCGGTTGTTGGTAAGCACGCGCCATAAGCAGTCGCCTGCTTACCGAGACAACGGCGCCGACCACGCGTCCCGCGTCGGGACAACCGAGTCCTCGACTCCACGCCGACGGGCCGACTTGATCACGGAGACTTCCCGAAGGAACCACTTCAACTACCTTACCAATAAACTATATATTAGTTGAGTAAAAATATGAGAAATACTGGTGCACAACGGGAAACAAGGCACATCGCTCGAGTCAGGATGAAGCAATGGCGCCGGGCTCCCGGGATGACGACGGTTCTGGACAGTTCATCTACGACCGGTCTGCTGCTCCCGGGAGCAATACCGAAGACTCTGCCGCTCCCCCGTTTCCGCGGACTCCACGATGGCGTCGAGCAGGCGGTGACGCCGCACGCCGTGCTCGAAATCGGGCAGGTTCGCCGTGCCACTATCAATGTCCTCCAATAGCAGCGCATACGCGTTCGCGAGGTTGGCGGCGGGATCGCCCGGACGGTTACGGAATTGTGGGACCAAGTGGTACTCCCCAGGCACGGGGAGCTCGGCCAACTCGGCGGCGGATCCTCGGGCTCCGCGCAGGGTGACCGGGGCCAGCTGCAGGTGACCGTGATTTCCGGTCAAGATCAGGTCCCCCTCGGTTCCGTTGATCTCCCAGTGGAAGTTGGTGGCACGAGAGCGACCACCCCGGAAGTGCACCGAGACGATCGCACCGCTGTCCAGCACCCCGTGCACGGCAACCTGATCGTCTGTGGTCATCGGCACCGAAGTGTCGGTTCCCGGCTCCGTCACCGCCGGACGGCGATTGGCCAGTACGGCGCCGACTTCGACGAACTCACCCAGGCACATGGTCAGCGCGTCGACCGCGTGCCCGAACGGGATGGCGAGCATGGTCGACCCGCCGCCCCGATCGAGCAGATAGCTCGCGCGCGGATCGGTTTCGGCTCCCCACGCCATTCCGGACGCGACGACGGTACTCGACAGAACTTCCCCGACCCAACCGGATCGGACGAGGTCACGGAGGTAGCGGATCACCGGAGCGGACCGGGCCTGCAGCCCGAGCACCGCGCGCACACCGTACTGCCGTGCAGCGGCGGCGAGAGTCACGGCCTCCGCACCCGAAACCGCCAGAGGCCATTCGCAGTAGGCGTCCTTCCCCGCCTCCATCAATGGGAGAAGGACCTCCCAATGCTTGGCGGCCTGCACGGCGATCACGGCCAGGTCGACCTCGTCGCAGCGGGCCATCTCCGCGGCGGAGGCGAAGGTGCGCGGGATGCCGTAGCGGTCGCCGGCCGCCGCGGCGGACTCGGCCGAGCTCGCACACAGCGCGGTGACGCGGTAGCGGCCCAGCGCGCCCAGCGCCGGGAGGTGGCCCCGTGCCGCCCACCCGCCCGTCGCGCTCAGTCCGACCACGCCCACGCGCACATCCGCGTGTTCGGATTCGGTTGCTTTCGCCATCACATCTCCACGACTCGGGCCGGCAGGGACCGGCGGCCATGCTCAGGAGAGCCCGAGCGGAGCGTACGGACCGTCGAGGAACAGCTCGGTCTGGCCGGCGCCGGTCCACTCCCTACCGTCCGGCGCGACGGTGCGAGTGTGCACCAGGTATTCCTTACCGATGAGGCCGTGCTGCACAATGCCGTCGTGTCGGACGTGATCGAACGGCTGAACACTCACGTCGAACTCGTCCCACTCCAGGGTGACCCCGGGACCGTGGTAGGTGCACATCGAGCCGCCGTCCTTCCACGAGCCGGCCTGGTATCCGATGGCGGTCGGGTGGTCTGGTGGACGGGGAACTCGTCGTAGGGACTGAGCACGGTCGCCTCCCATGGCGTTCGGAGCACTGCACTTCTGCGGATCGGCCCTTGATCCCGGCATGCTCATCAAATACTCTAACCACAAATAGTATATCTATCGTAGATATTGTCAGACCTGGTTGGACCCGCCG
>NZ_BAFU01000242.1 GCF_000308495.1 Nocardia brevicatena NBRC 12119
CGAGTGTTTGGATCGAAGTGCGATGTGGGCGTCCGGGCTCAAGAGCTCTTCCCGGACCAGCGACGGCATTGGACCTACCGAATCCCGGTCGCCAAATCAGGTGAGGTGATCCATCTACTCGTTGCTGCTGAGGGACCGCCGATTCGTGGTGACGAGGCCATCATCGTCAGCTGGTCGCCATCGCCCCGGAGGTGGTTCCGCCGAACGCAGCGCTTCCGACTGGCAGACATGGGTGCCGAGGAGCTCTTCCCTCCAGGAGTCGCGCCGGTAGCCTCCATCCCTTGGTATGTGAGGCGCACACGCTCGCTTGAGAAACGATCACCTCGCGCAGTCCGATACGGCTCACTCGGCCTGCCGGACCACGACGAGTCTGAACAGCTCGAGGAGACTCGGTAGATCGCTCTCGGCCGTCCGCAATCCGTCCGCAGTGCATCCCCCCACTCTGACCAACGGTGCCAGCGTTCGAACGTGCTGGTAGGAACACTGAGTCAACGATTCCAAACGGCTGCAAACGACCAGCAGATAGTTCGAGCTGTGCTTCGACGTGTAAGCCTGCCCGCGGGGTGGGTGGAGTGACCCTGTGCAGGCAAGGCCATACGAACAAAACCGCTGGTGGGTGGAGGAAACGGGTGTGCACTGCTCGGCCGGATTCCGTTCCACCTCCACCAGTCCGCACTTTCCGGCCCTTCGGTGAGTACTTTTGGCCGTTTCAACGGCTTGATTCTCGGCCACTGGTCGTGGTCGCGTACCTGGCCAAGAGGCGGTTCTGTCCGCTCGGCATACACTGGATTCATGAGCGCGACTCACGAGGAACTTCTCCGGCTGGCTGAGGCCGTGCCCGAGGAACAGATACCGGCGGCAACGGCGTTGCTTCGCCAATTTGTGCGGCCGGTGGCTCGTCGGGAGTTCAGTTGCGCCGGCACGCTCAGCGCGGAACCCGACCTGGCGGAGCGGGCGAAGGACATCGTTCGGGAAGAACTCGACCGGAACGTGGCTGAGTGATCGTCGTGGATACAGGGCCGCTCGTGGCCCTGATGAACAATCGGGACAATCGCCACGCCGAATGCCGGGAGTTGCTGGAGAATGCGCCCGGGCCGCTGCTCGTTCCCGCGCCCGTGTTCACGGAGGTCTGTCTTCTGCTCGAAAGCCGTCGCGGCACGGTCACCGAGCGCCAGTTCGTCCACGATGTGGCGAAAGGGTTGTTCACGATCGTGGACATGACGAGCGCCGACCTCGAACGGATATGTGAACTCCTGGACAAGTACGCCGACCTCCCCCTCGGCACCGTGGATGCATCCGTCATCGCCGTGGCCGAGCGGTTCCCGATCACGGCTGTTGCCACGCTCGACCGTAAACACTTCTCCATCGTCCGGTCGACAGCGGGGCAGCTGCTGCTCGTACCGTGACCGATCAGACGGACCGGGTACGCAGAGAGTACGCAGCAGCGTCGTACGCGGCCATGATCGGCCAACGCCACCAATAGAGAATCCGCAGGTCAGGCAACTACGCCAACACGACTCACCATGACAAACGCCCTGATAGCAGTCCGAGCTGTACTTCGACGTGTAAGCCGATAGGGCACGTGTAGCCCTCGAAGCCCCGCCTGTCTCACACGGGTGGGGCTTCGGCCTTTACGTATCCGAGTTCGTTGCGGACCGACGCGGGGCGCCGATGAATGTGTGGTCTTCGCTCCGTCATCATGAGGAGTAACGCAGGAGCAAGGAGAACGATCATGGCGACCAAGCCGCAGGGACCCGCGTCCTACTTTCCGTCCATCGAGGCCAAGTACGGGCGGTCGATCGCGGAATGGAAGACCGCCATGGCCGAGTCCGGTCTGACCGGGCACAAAGATCTGGTGGAGTGGCTGAAGCGTGAGCACGGGTTCGGCCACGGGCATGCGAACGCCATCACCCAGCACTATCTGCATCCGGAGAAGTGGGGCGCCTGAGCGGGTCTTCGGCTGTTGCGAGGGCCGGTCCGAGGCCGGTGCGGCAGAAGGCTTCGAAGCGGCGCCACGCGACGGCCGGTGAGGTGGGGGCGGTGCGGTCGAGGACCGTGCCGAGGACGCCGATCAAGGCCCACGACAGGACGGCGACGGTGTCGGCGAGTTCGTCGGCCGGTATCCGGAGCCGGTCGGTGAGATGTTCTTCGAGGATGGTGGCGACACTACGCCGGTAGCCGCGTAGGGCGGTGGCGCTGCTCTTGGGGCCGACCAGGGCCTGGTAGACGTCGGGGTAGCCGGCGGCCAGGCCGATCATGACCCGTACGGGGGCCAGTAGGGAACGGTCCGGGGAGTCGGCGATCTCGCGGCGCAGGAATTCGGTGCAGCTCACCACCAGCAGATCGTCCTTGTCCCGGTAGTGGGCGTAGAAGGTGGAGCGGCCGACATCGGCGCGGGCGATGATATCACTGACGGTGACGCGCTCGTAGCCGCGTTCCATCATCAGTTCGATCAATGCCAGGTGGAGGGCGTCTCGGGTGCGGCGGATCCGGCGGTCGGGGACGGTCATCGGTGTCTTTCGTCGGTGGACAGTTTCGGCGGACCTGTTCGGAAACGGACGGTTTCGGTGGTTTTGATTCTGGTCGACGTCGGGCGGGCCGCCGACTATGAAGCCATGACTGCTATTCGATCGGCTCGCACCCCCATGTTCGTCGACCACGCCGATACCGGTCTCGTCATCGAGGGGATGCGGCGCTACAACCTGTTCACCACCGTGTTCTTCATCGGCCGGCACCGTCTGCTCCTCGACGAGCTGGTGCGGGCGAGCGGGGCGCGACCCGGCGACGACGCCGTCGATATCGGCTGTGGCCCCGGCAAACTCGTGCGAGCACTGGGCGCGCGGGTCGGATCGCGGGGCAGCGCGGTCGGTGTCGACCCGTCCGCGTCGGCGGTGGCCTACAACAGTTGTCGCGACCACCGGCCGAATCACCGGTACATCCAGGCCCCGGCGCAGGACCTGCCGTTTCCCGACGCTGCCTTCGACGTGGTGACCTGCACTTTTGTCATGCATCATATTCCCGAGCCGCATCGGGAGGCGGCCCTCGTCGAGATGTGGCGGGTGCTGCGCCCGGGTGGACGGCTGCTGCTCGCCGACGCCTACCCCACCACGTGGATGCGCATGCTGTTCACTCGCGGCGGGCATCGGCACGGGGACGCGGGCGATCCCTTCGACGCGGTCGATATCCGCCGCTACACGCAGGCCCTGCGCGCGCTCGGCTTCACCGAACCCGAATACACCCGCAGCCGCTATATGACCGGGATATCGACGGCGACCAAGCCGTCCCAGGGGTGAGGTCCGGGTAGGGCACGGTTCGGACCGCGGCCGGTTCAGGTCAACGCCTCGGCGCTCTCCTTGCGTGCCCGTTCGGCGACGGTGGCGGGCATCGGTTCGTGGCGTAGGTATCCGCGGGCGAACGATCCCGCGCCGTGGGTGAGCGAGCGAAGATCCATGACATACCTGCTCAACTCGAGTTCGGGTACCTCGGCGCGGATATGGGTGCGGCCGGCGTCCGCCGGTTCGGTGCCGAGGATGCGGCCGCGTCGGGTGGACAGGTCGCCGAGGACGGCGCCCAGATGCTCGTCGAGGACGGTGACCCGCACCGCGGCGACCGGTTCGAGCAGCCGCGTTCCGGCCGTGGTCGCCGCGTCCCGGAGGGCGAGCGCGCCCGCGGTTTGGAAGGCGGCGTCGGAGGAGTCCACCGAATGCGCCTTCCCGTCCACCAGTGTCACCCGCACATCCACCAGCGGATAGCCGGGTGTGACGCCGCGCGCCGCCTGCGCGCGGACCCCTTTCTCCACCGACCCGATGAACTGCCGCGGCACCGCCCCGCCGACCACCCGGTCGACGAATTCGATTCCGGCCCCTTCCGGCAGCGGTTCCACCTCGATCTGGCATACCGCGTACTGTCCGTGCCCGCCGGACTGTTTCACATGCCTGCCGCGCCCCTCGGCCGCCGCGGCGAGCGTCTCCCGCAACGCCACCCGGTGCGATTCCCCGTCCACCTGCACCCCGAACCGCCCGCGCAACCGTTCCAGCGCCACATCCCGGTGGGCTTCCCCCAGGCACCACAGCACCAGTTGATGGGTGTGCTCGTTGTGTTCCAGCCGCAGTGTCGGGTCTTCGGCGACGAGCCGGGTCAGGCTTTGGGAGAGTTTGTCCTCATCGGCCTTCCCGTGCGCCCGGATCGCCACGGGCAGCAGGGGCTCGGGCAGCTGCCACGGTTCGATCAGCAGCGGTTTCCCGGTGCCGGACAGGGTGTCGCCGGTTTCCGCGTGACCGAGTTTGCTCACGAACGCGATATCCCCGGCGACGGCCTCGCTCAGTGTCCGCTGCTGTTTTCCGACCGGGGAGGTGATTCCGCCGACCCGGTCGTCGGCGTCGTGCTCATGTCCGACGGCGTGCCCGCAGACGTGCACGGTGTCGTCGGCGTGCAGGGTGCCGGAGTACACCCGTACCAGCGATACCCGCCCCACGTACGGGTGCGATGTGGTCCGGATGACCTCCGCGGCCAGCTCCCCCGTCGGATCGCAGCGCAGTGGGGCGGGTGCGGCGCCGTCGCCCAGCGGCACCGCCGACAGCGGGTGTTCGACCGGTGTGGGAAACCCGGCGGTGACCAGTTCCAGCAGTTCGAGCGTGCCCAGTCCCTGCTCCGCGTCCTCGGCGGCCGGCGCCGCGAACAGCACCGGGTGGAAACTGCCCCGCGCCACCGCCCGCTCCAGGTCCTGGACCAGGGTGGTGAGTTCGATGGATTCACCGTCGAGGTAGCGGTCCATCAGTGTCTCGTCTTCGCTCTCGGCGATGATCGCCTCGATCAGCCGGTTGCGGGCCGGTTCGATCACCGCGAGATCCTCCGCGGACGGTGCGGTCCGCGCCCGTTTCCCGTCGCGATAGTCCGCGACCCGCTGCTCGAGCAGTTCCAGCAGTCCCACCGCCGGACGATGACCGTCCGGACTCTTCTCCCCGTAGACCGGCAGATGCAGCGGCAGCACCGTATCGGTCGCCCCGTCCGTCAGCAGTGCCTGACAGGTCTGCACCAGTTCCGCGTACTCGGCCCGCGCCGTGTCCAGATGTGTCATCACGATCGCCCGGGGCATCCCCACCCGCGCGCATTCGGCCCACAGTTCCCGGGTCGCCCCCGCCACGCCTTCCACCCCGTCGGCCGCCGACACCACGAACAGCGCCGCGTCCGCGGCCCGCAATCCGGCCCGCAGCTCGCCCACGAAGTCGGGGCATCCGGGCGTGTCGACCAGGTTGACCTTCACTCCGTCCCACATCACCGGGACCACCGCCACCTGCACGGATCTGTGTTGTCGCCGCTCGATCTCGTCGTAGTCCGACAGTGATGTCCCGTCCTCCACCCGCCCGGCCCGGTTCACCGTCCCCGTCGTCAACGCCAGCGCCTCCACCAGTGTCGTCTTCCCCGCCCCACTGCTGCCCACCAACGCCACGTTCCGGATGCGCTCCGGTCGCTCCGCCCCATTCGTCCGATCCACCATGTCGCACGCTCCCTCGGGTTTGACACGCGGTTTCTTCGAGCTTCCCACCGCAGGTGGGGGCACGTCCACAGCGAAAGCGGCCGCATGGGGTATTCCGTCTCGGACAGGTTCGGCGAACCGCCCAAGACATGGGGGCCGCCCTAACTGCTTTCGCAGCCGATTCCGTTTCCGTCGCGGTCGAGGTCGTATTCGTCCGGTCCGATGACCCGTACTCGCCCTGTATAGGCCGGGCCGTTTCCGCTGCCGCCTTCGCAGTCCACATCGCTGGTTATCGGAACGCACGGATCGTAGGACGGGTGGCAGCCCGACGGTTGGGCGGCGGCCGTATGGGTGGGGGCGATCAGGGCGAATGCCGCCGCGGCCAAGGCGGCGGTGCCCAGCGTGGCGAATGACCTCATGTGGCTCCTGTCAAAAGGGGTTATGGGACATCGAAGCGGTGGTCGCCTCCGACGAGCGAGTGCGTCCGCACCGGCTGCCGACCGTAGGAGGCTCCGGCGAGGGTTCGGCCGCGCGCCCGGTCAAAACCGATGTGTCGCGGCGGAAACGCGGTGCACGGCGAGATGGTCGAGCACCGCCTGATTGGACTCCCAGCCATCCGGGAACTTCACCGGCACCCCCAGGTGTACCGGTTCTGCCGACGGGTGCGCGTCGAGCAGTTCGGGAATCCCCTGCCGGCCGACGACGATACAGGCGTGTCGATGCCGTGATATGAGAACACACAGGCGGCCCGCCTCGAGGTGGAAGGCGCCGGCGTCGCGGCGTCCCGACAGTGGATGCAGGACAATAGTGACGTCGTATTCGCGCCCCTGCAGCCGGTTGGCGGTGTCCACGGTGACCGTTTCGGCGGGGGTGCCGCGTAGGGCGGTGCGAACTGCTTCGGCCTGATCGCGGTGTGCGGTGCCGACGGCGACACGTGCGGCGGTAACCGGGCGTTCCCCGTGCTCGGAGTAGGCGGTGGCGCCGCGCTCGAGAAGTCGACGGACCACGGCCGCGATGGCGGCGACGGCCTCGCTGTCGGTGCGCAGCGTATGCCGCGCGGGAAGTTCGTACCAGCCCCACCCGCATGCGGCCGCTTCGTCGAGCACATTGTCCACCGGGCCGCGCAGCCCCCGGGTTGCGAACTCCAGACGCCGCTGCCCGGGCTCGGTGCCGGGGCGGAACGGGGCGAACGGATAGAACGCCGCCGACACCACGGCCGCGGCGCTCGGGGGCAGCCGCCACGACACCGGGAGCCGGTGCGGCACGATCTCGGGATTGTTGGCGAGCATGACGGCGACCGCGCTCATGGTGGGATCCCAACTCAGCCCGGCCCAGCGTTCGATATCGACGGTGGCGAAGGGGTCGAGCTGCCCGGGATCGCCCACGAACAGACCGCGGTCGAACCGGTTCGCGATGCGCAGCAACATATCCGAGCGCATCTGGTACGCCTCGTCGATGATCGCCCACGACCAGGTGCCGTCGTCGATGGTCGCCCATTTCGCGGCCGTGCCGATCACGAGAGCGCGGTCGGTAAGATCGGCGGTGCGGCCGGAGATCCGGACGTTCGGCCGCAGCACCCGGTCGCTGGGGATATACCCGCTGCCGGAGAGTCGGCCGATGCGCAGGCCCGGATCCGCGCCGGCGAGGCGTTCGATGAGGTCGTCGACCTGTTCGTTGGTCTGCGCGACGATCATGCGCTGTTCGCCGTCCTCGGCGAGCTGCCGGGCCGCGCGCACGACCAGCGTGGATTTCCCCGCGCCGGGCGGGGAATCGACGACCATGGCCCGATGCGTCGGGTCGCGGAGGTCGGCGAGGATATTGCGGACGGTTTCGTCGGCTGTCGTCACGACCGCTCCTCGGCGGTAACGGGAACGGATGTCGGCGCGGCCGGAGGTTCGCCGGGTGCCGTCACGACCACTCCTCCTCGAACTCGGCCTCCGGTGTCCACTCAGGTGGCGGCCCGCCGTGCGTCCACGGGGTTTCCTCGGGCTCCGGCAGTTTGGTCGGGGCGAAGGACGCGCTGGGGGAGAAGCGGGCGAAGCCGACCGTATCGCCCATGTCCGGGACGGTACCGGGCGGCGGCGTGCGCCCCCGGCCCATACCGCCGGAGAGTTCCAGCAGGAGCGCGTCGTCGTCGACGGCGATGACCTTCCCCTTCTGTTTGGGGCGTTCGATACTGTGCAGTTCCTCGTCCACCGCGGCCCGGAACGGATCGGTGGTCCGCACCCGGATGAGTGGCCGCAGGACGCTGCGTCCCTTCTCGGTGGTGCCGGTCCGGGTCGGGTCGCTGTCGAGAACCGTTCCCCGGAACGCCTCGCCGGTGAGCCGGTGTTCGAGGAGTACCCGCGGATCGTCGAAGGCCCGTTCGGCCTGGAAGGCGTCGAGCGCGCGTTCCCGGTTGAGCAACCGCCGCACCGCCGATACCGCCGAATCGCGGCGCGCCTGCGGCAGCCCCTCCGGGATCGAGGCGGCGAACCACGAGAACGCGGACCGGTCCTTGCCCCACCGCCGCTCCACGCTCGCCCCCTCCGGCAGTGCCCGCAGCAACCGCACCGCCCGCCACATGAGCCGCCAGGTCGGTTCGAGCTGGCCGCGCAGCGCCCGCTCCAGCCGTTCCATCGCGACGGTCACCGCCCGTTTGTCACCGGCATTGTCGTAGGCGGCGATCAGCGGGGCGAGTTCTTCGTTGTCGAATCCGGGGTCGGTGGCCGGCCCCGCGGGCGGGGACCGCAACGGGTCCTCGGCGAGCGCCGCGGCCTGCGGTCCGGTGAGCCCGTCGGGCGGATCTATCCACCCGAGCAGCGCGGCCAGGTTCCCGTCCTCCAGGGACGACTGCCCCGACGCCCAGTGCGCCGACAGCACGGAGGTCATCGGCAGCAGCACGTTCGACCCGGGATGTTCGGCGCGTTCGGCGAACCAGGTGAGCCACCGGCCCAGCAGCGGTAGCGTTTCCGGCACCGCGTTCGGACCGTCGGCGCGATGGAACCGCACCGAACGTCCCAGCATGCGCAGGAATTCCACCCCACCCGGGTTGGGCACCAGCAGTTGCGGCGCGTCGAGGAACAGCGGCCAGGTCTCCTCGGTCTTCTTCGAGGTCGTCTCCTCGGTCGCCGTGCACCGAGAGGCGATATACGGCAACACCAGATCGGCCAGTTCCCCGATGAACCGCAACCGCAGTACCCGGTCGCGGGGTTGCGCCACTATGAGCACGGTGGCATCGTCGGGCGCGGAGCCGACCATGATCGCCAGCGGCGCCGCCGACTCCCCGGCCAATCGCAGCGGTACCAGCACCAACGGCCGTTCGGACAGGTGGTAGTGCCGGAAATCGGCGAGCGGCTGCGCGCGCTGCGCCCGCACCGCCTCCACTCTGGCCAGCGCGGTCAGCACACTCATCCGGTGATCTCCACCCGCAGCCGGTGCGCGGTGCGCAGAACCTCGGCGATATCCGCGTGTTCCGGTGCGGGCGACAGCGTTCCGTCGGCCAGGCCGAGCACGGTGTCGATGTGCTCGATTCCGCCGAGGTCGTCGCAGATACCGCGTCCGAGACTGTCCACCGATCCGCAGGCCCGCGCCTCGGCCCGACACGCGAACGCCAGTTCGCAGCCGGACATACATTCCGGCGCGTACCGGGACGGGATTACGGCGAGGGTTTCCGACAGCCGCTGCCCGGGTTCGAACGAACCCCATTCCGGTACCAGGTCGATCAGTTCGCTGATGGAGGTGAGCCGCGACAGTTGCCGGGAGATCGCCGCCAACTGTTTGCGCAGGTCCACCTTCTCGGCCGTGGGGCGGTTCGTGAAGTCCTTGGCGCACACCAGGATCGCGTGGTGCGACACCAGCCGGTCGGGGTTCTCACCCAGCTCGCGCATCATCTCCCGCAGCGCCAGCACATACACCGCCGACTGCCGGGCCGCGGCCGCGACCTGCGCCGGATCGGCCTGTCCGTCGACCACCGGGAACGATTTGATCTCCACCACGTGGAACTGCCCGTCGATCTGCAGCGCCACTACGTCCGGCTCCAGATAGGCGGGGGCCCCGGCGATCTCCAAGCGCAGCATCGGATGGTCGAAGAGGGTGCCCTCCCCGGAGGCGATCGCATGTCCCAGCAGTTGTTTGGTGCGCTGATACCGCACCGAATTGCTCGTATTGTCGCCGACCGTCGCGAGGTCGTGGTAGCCGACCTCGGGAATGGTCAATCCCAGCTTTCCTCGCAGCAGCGCCAGCAATTCGGCGCACCCGTTCTCCTTCACCATCGCCTCGAAGGCGTTACCGCGGGTGATGGCGAACGACGACTGACCGAATTGCGGTGGGTAGCCGAGTATCCGCGCGATCGCCGCCTTGTCGACCGCCGCCGCGTCGAGTAGCGCGCGGCGGGCGCAGCCGGGATTCGCCGTCAGGGCCGCGATGGTGCGGGCATTGTGTCGGGTGGTCGGCGCCGCACCGCGCAGTTGGTCGAGTTGCGCCGATAAAGTGGTCATATCGCCTCGTTTCGTCGCCGGCCGGCCAGGCCGAGCCGGACACCGAACAGTTGCGCGGCGGGGTCGTCGAGCTGGTCGGCCGCGCGTCGGGCGGCCTGTTCCCGCTGCTGTATGTCTTCATATCTGTGCACGTCGAGTTCGCGTTCCGCGGCCTCGATCACCGTGGCCGGATCGAGTTTCTCCGCCCCACCCGTGGCGCCGGGGATGGACGAGGCCAACCGCCACAGCACGCGCCTGCCGGCGGGTGAGGGCTGCGCCGCGCCGGCCAGGTGGGTGGCCAGGCGGATGGCCGAGGTCAGCAGGTCGACCCGGGGACTCAATGGGCCCACCATACGCTGCGACAGTGGCCAGGTGCTCACCGCGAGCAGCCCACGGGCCGGGGCGAGCAGGTCGGTGGTGAGGGCCGAACAGATGTAGTAGGGACGGGAGTAGGGGGCGGCGCGGAAGGAGCGTTCCTCGTCGCGGCGGAGGCTGGTGAGTCGGGCGGGCACGAGTGTGCCGGAGAAGAACGCCTCGTGCACGGCCATCACCAGTTTCGGTGCCGAGGGAACCGCGAGCAGGGTCAGTGCGCGGTGCACATGTTCGCGGACCGGGACCACCGAGGGTGCCGGATCGGGTTCCGGCGTGCTCGGCGCACCGAGAACCGCTGTGTCCCAGGCGCTTTCCGTGCGACGGAGGTCGGCCCGCAGCCGCCGCGCCGCGGCCCGATCGCCGCCGGCGGCCGCGCGGCGGATTTCCGCGCGCAGGATGGCTATTCGTTCCTCCAGCTCTTCGGCCGCCTCGGTCACGGGAGTGAATGTAGAGCCATCTTCCAGCAAAGTCCAGTAAATGCCAGTAAATGCCGGATATCTCAGGGCCGCTTCGTCACGAACCGGTTATCGCTCAACCGGGTTCACGCTCGGACTTCCGGGCCGAAACACCGGGAGGCGCCGTGACCGCCGGGCGGCGATATCGAGGACCCTCGGACGCCGGAGAGGCGATGTCCATTCCCTGATACCTCAACGATCCGGCTCCTTCTGTGTGGACCGGCCGTGGTCCCTGTCGGCGCCCATGGGCCGACCGGTTGGGGCGGACGACGGTGGCGACCAGGACCCCGACCACCACCGCCGCGCCGCCGAGCAATTCCGGAACGCTCACGGTTTCGTCGAGCAGCACATAGGCGGCGCTCATCCCCACCACGGGCACCAGCATCGAGAACGGTGCGACCATCCCCGCCGGGTGGCGCGCCATCAGCCACGACCAGGCCCCCGACCCCGCGATGGTCCCGATCAGCGCGGTGTAGGCGAGTCCGAGCAACGCCGGGCCCATGGTCGGCCGGTCCCAGTCGGTGAGCGAGGCCCCGATCCGTTCCGGCCCCTCGATCACCAGCGAGAGCGCGAGCATCGGAACCGGTGGCACCACCGACATCCACAACGTGAAATGCAGCGGGTTCGGTGCTTTCGCCCGCGCATTGCACAGATTGCCCACCGCCCAGGCGAACGCTCCCGCGAGCACCAGCAGAAATGGCGCCGGCGCGGCAGACCCCTCGGCGCGCTGCCATCCCACCACCGCCAGTCCCACGCAGGCGAGCAGCACTCCGGCGACGGCCTGCGGGCGCAGTCGGTCGCGCAACAGCACCGCACCCAGGATCACCGTGAACGGCGCCGACGCCTGTAACACCAGCGATGCGAGACCCACCGGCATACCGGCCGCCAGACCCCAGTAGAGGAACAGGAACTGAAGTGTCCCGAATCCCAGCCCGTAGCCGAGCAGCCATTTCGTTTCGACCCGCGGCCGCGGCACCAGCAACACCGTCGGGATCGCGAGCACCGCGAACCGCAAGGCGACCAGGAAAAACGGTGGAAACTGGCCGAGCGAGGCGTCGATGGCGATGAAGTTCAGCCCCCACGAAACGGCGACGGCCGCAGCGAGAAGACGATGACGGTGTGGCATACCGCGATCCTCCGACCGCCTACCGTGAAGGACAAGCGAAATATCCTTCACCATCACTGTAGGTTGGCTTAATGGATCCGCGGCACCTGGAGCTACTCCGCGACCTCGACGAACGCGGCAGCGTCACCGCAGTGGCCCGCGCGACCCACCGCACCCCCTCCGCGGTCTCGCAGCAGTTGCGTAGCGCCGAACGCGCTTTCGGTACACCTCTGGCCGAACCCGTGGGCCGAGGCCTGCGCCTCACCGACGCGGGCCGCGTCCTCGCCGCCGCCGGTCGCGACCTCGCCGAGACGATGGCCCGCGCCCAGGCCAGCTGGGACGACTTCCGCGGCGAACCCACCGGCACCGTCACCGTCGCGGCACTCCCCAGCGCGGCAACCTTCCTGCTGCCGAGCGTGTTCCGTGACCTCGGCGCACTCCCCATCGACCTCCTCTGCGCCGATTTCGATATCGCCGAAGCGGAGTTTCCGCGCCTGGTGACCGACCACGACATCGTCATCGGCCACAGCCTCTCCCGTACCGTGTCGGGCACCGCGGGCCTGATCACCGTCGAACTGGTCCGCGAACCCCTCGATATCGCGATGGCCGAACACCACCCTCTCGCCACACAACCGGCGGTGACCGCCGCCGACGTGGCCGACCAACCGTGGATCGGCGTACCGCCCGGCTACCCGTTCGATGCGGTGCGTCTGGCGGTCGAGGAGACAGCCGGGTGTCGCCTCGATATCCGGCAGCGTGTACGGGACAACCGATTGGTCGAGGCGCTGATCGCCGACAGCGACCACGTCGCCGTCCTCCCACGCTTCACCACACCCCATGGAAGCGGTGTCGTGCTCCGACCGTTGACAGGTTTGGCGATCGGGCGCCACGTCTTCGCGATCCTGCGCCCGGACCGTGCCGAGCGGCGTGCGGTACAGCGGGTGCTCGATGCGTTCATCCGGGTGGGTGCGGGATTCGCCGGCGAATAGTGGCCGGATACGGGATTCGGCGCGACCGCTCTCTCGTGCCCTCGCCCGGTGGATCTGCCGTGGTATCGCGGGCTGAGTCACCGCCGGCCGTCCGATGCCCACTGTGCCCGCATGAGCGAGGGTGTTCCGTCTGCTCTGGCGAATCGACCGGGTGGGTGCTCGGGCCGAGTCGGCGACTTCACCGTGCGAGCGAACCGGTGCCTATGCGGCAATAACCTTCCCATGTATGGCGATACGTTATCGACCGGACCGCTACTCAACGGTACGTTATTCATTGTGTAATCGGTCGTCGGGAGGCATCGTGCCCGGACCTCGAGGAGTTCGCCATGACCAGCTTTCGCCGCCACCGCCATGGAATCCGTCTGTTACATCGCGCGGTACTCGTCACGGCATTGTCATTGACCCCCGCCGTCGCCGCGGGATATGCCATCGCCGCGGGCGGCGACTCACTCGCCGCGATCTCGCAGGGGCAAGCGATATCGGACGGGTCCTCGAGCGGAGCCGACGCCGGCGCTTCCGGCGCCGGAACCGATTCCGGGACGTCGAGCTCCGGAGCCGATGCGGGAATGTCGAGCTCGGGAACCGATGCCGGAAGCCCGGATGGGGCCACAGATCCGGGTGCGTCGAGCGCGGACCACGGCTCGACGCCATCAGTGGGAACCGACCCCGGCCCCGCGGCCCCGAGCGCCGACAGTCCTTCCGGTTCTCCGCACTCGAATACCGATGCGGACAACCCGCAGCCGGATGCCGGGCCGGACAGCGGCGTAAGCACCCACGTTCCGGACCGCCACGGCCCCGTCCTCCCGGTACCGAGCCCCGGGGACCGGGACTATTACCCCACCTATCCCGGCGAACCCGGCCACCCCCTCTATCCTGGATACCCGATCCCCAGCGGCGATTACCCGACCGACCACTCCTCGGACCACGACACCGATTCGCCCGGCCCTCGCCCGCGTCCGGCGGTGCCGCCCGCACCGCGCTGGTGCCCGCTGCCGTCAGCGACCGTCCTGTCACCGGCAATCACGGTGCCTCCGCTGTGCGTGTGGTGATCTCGCGCCGGCGCCATCGGTAGCATCGGCCCCTTGTGAACGCTGCTTCGGAAATCGAGATGGTCGCGATTCCGCCGGGCCCGGTGACCCTGTCGGATCGGCGCACCCAGCGCAGGTGGTCGGTGGAGGTCGGGCCCTGTCGGATATCGGCGTTTCCGGCCACCCAGGAGCAGTACGAACAGGTCACCGGCCTGCGGCCCAGCGCTTCCCAGGGTGCCCGTTTGCCCGTCGAGAGCGTGTCGTGGTGGGACGCGGTGCGATTCTGCAACGCCTTGTCCCGAGACGCGGGATTGGCGCCGGCCTATCGCATCGACGCCGACCTCGAAACGGTTGAATGGGATATGTCGTCGCGGGGGTATCGACTGCCGGCCGAGGCCGAATGGGAACACGCGTGCCGTGCCGGCACCACGGACGCGCGTTATGGCCCGCTCGACGAGATCGCCTGGTTCCGAGGGAATTCGGAAGGGCGGGCCCACGAAGTGGGCGGGAAGCGGCCCAATGCCTGGGGCCTGTACGACATGCTGGGCAACGTATGGAACTGGTGCTGGGAGATCTACGATGCCGAGGTGTACGGCACGTATCGGGTGCTCCGCGGCGGTGGGTGGTTCGACGAGCACTGGAGTTGCCGGGCCTCCGTGCGACGCCGCAGTCATCCGGCGGTCCGGCTCGACGATGTGGGATTTCGTGTCGCCCGCTCCGCGGCGGGTCCGGCTACGACCTCCGACGGATGACCGTGACCGGCGAACGGCTCGGAACCCGACCGGCCGCCGGTGATCGGATCAGGATCTTCGACGGTCGTGACAATGCCGTTTTCTCGGTGATCAGTATTCGAGGTCCGACCAGTCGATGGTGATCGGGAACGGGAAATCGATTCGCACACCGTTCTCGTCGGCCGGTATCCACTCACCGGCCATGAGGTAGTTGGCCGGATGCAAAGGCCGCACACCGTCGGGCAACCGGGCATGACCGGTTTCCAGCGCATACGCGCGGACCACGGCAATCGTGCTCGCATTACGTGCCAACGTGACCTCCCAGTACCAGGGGATACCGGCGCCCGCATACCGACTCTTCTTGGCTTCCATATCGGATTGCGTGTTCGACGGTGACAACACCTCGCCCACCAATAGTGTGTCGGCGGCCCGGACATCCTGGTAGGGGGACTCGAGACACTGATGTACCAGGAAGTCCGGAGTGAGGAAATCGGACTTTCCGCTACTACCGAGAAAGACGTTGGTTTCCACATTGACGCGCCAACAGGTCTCGGGTCGTTCCGACATGGCTTTCCGGGCACAGCGTTCGAGCTCGTTCCGCATACGAACGGTGAACATTTGATGCTCGGCGGGGCCACGGCGCACCCACACCACGCGACCGTCCCAGAGTTCGATCCGCTCGGCGATCTCCTCGGGCAGTTGTTCCAGTTCCTCCCAGGTCATTCGCTCGGGAAGGTTCGACTCCTCGATTCGTGGCATGGGCATGTCGTCATGATAGGCCGTGGACCGGGGCTTCGAGAGGAGTCGGATACCGGCAGGTGGGCAGCAACCGGCCCGAACGCAAATCTCTGGCGGCCGTTCTACGCCGCGCCTTCTGTGGCCGGCGCGGTCGTGCGGGCCTTTATCGAGTGATGATGCGCAGTACGGCGTCGACGGATTGGTCGGCCAGTTCGTCGTGCAACGGCAGGTGACCAAACAGCGCACGAAAGTAGATCGGCGCGGCGACCGCGTCGAGTACGAAATCCAGGTTTATATCCGGATCGACCTCGCCACGTGCCATCGCCGAGCGCAGGGCCGCGGCGGTGGTGGCGCGGCGGGGCTCGAACACGGTGGTCAGCAACCGGTCGCGCAGTGTCGGGTCGTCGGCCAGGTCCGCGACCAGCGCGGGCAGCACCCGGCTCAGGCAGGTGTCGCGCAGCGCCCGGACCAGGGCGCGCAGGGACACCGTCAGGTCGGCCCGCAGATCACCGGTATCCGGTGTCGGCGCTACACCGAGCAGGTCGGCGACCACGTCGACCACCAGGTGTCGTTTCGACGGCCAGCGCCGGTAGATGGCCGGACGGTGGATGCCCGCCATGGCGGCGACCTGCCCGAGGGACAGGTTGGCGTATCCGCCTGTGTCGAGCAGTTGCCGGGCGGCGGTCAGGACGGCGGCGTCGATCCGCTCGTCTCGGGTGCGGCCGGCCATCAGAACACCGGCCGTGGTACGAGCATGACCAGCCAACCGTCGGGGTCCGCGAAGGCCAGGCCCCCGTGTGCGGCCCAGAAGGGGTTGTCCACCGGTGTCGGTTCCGCGCCGTACTCGCCGAGCCGGTGTACCGCGTCGTACATCCGCGCCTCCTCGGTGAAGTACAGCACCAGCAGATTCTCCTTGCTGGGCGCGTCACCGGGACTGCCGTCGGCGTGGTGGGTGAACTCCAGGTGGTAGTCCGTGCCCGGCAGTCCCAGCATCACACCGTCGTAGCCCGCGTGGTTCTCGAACCGGTACAGCTCGCGTAGGCCCAGCCCGTCCACGTAGAACCGCACCACCTCGTCGAGTCGATCGGTGGGACGGGCCACCCGCACCTGGGCCACCCGCAGCGTGTCGGGCCAACTATCGCGCATTGTCGTCACACTGAAACAGTACAGTACGTACCGAATCGAAATAGCGTGCCCGTCTTCTCCGGGTGGACCATGGGCCGCCACACCGGCACCTGGGCGGAATCGCTGTACATGCTGATCCTCGGTCTCGGTATCGGCCTGACCATGCAGGTACTCGTTATCGTCGTCCAGAACACCGTCCCCTATGCCCAGATGGGCACCGCCACCTCCGGTGTCACATCCTTCCGCACTCTGGGCAGCGCGTTCGGCACCGCGGTATTCGACACGCTGTATTCCAACGAGCTCGAATCGAGCCTGGCGGACGCACTGGCCGGGTCCCCGGTGTGCCGGCCGCGGCGGCCGCCGATCCGGAAGCACCGCGGACCCTCCCACCGCAACTCGTCGCTCCGATCGTCGACGCATACGCGGCGGCCATCGATTACGTCTTCCGTTCGGTGGTGCCGGTCGCGTTGGTCGGATTCCTGGTCGCCTGGTTTCTTGAAGAGGTGCCGTTGCGCGATAGCGCACGAGCGAACGCCGGCGATATGGGGGATGGTTTCGCGATTCCGCATCCGGCCGACCGGATACTGCTCGAACAGGCACTGGAGAACATCGCCACCACATTGCTCGAGGCCAGGGCACAGGAGGTGCTGCCTTCCCGCCGGCCGAGTGGTTTGTTACCCGAGGATCTCCCGACCGCCGGAGGGTGATCCTCGTCGTCCCGTGGTCATATTCTCCTGTTCTTCCCGTCCCCGTATTCGCGGTCCTGTCCGGCCACTCGACGCGGCCGACTCTCGAAACCCGGTACTCGGTCCGGTCAACACCGGTCGCGATGTGCTTGCATGACACCATGACCAGTGCTGACCTGTTGGCGGATGCGTTCGGCCGGATCAAGGAGAGCGTGCACGGCGCGGTCGCCGGGCTCACGCAGGACGAGCTCGCGGCGCGCCTCGATCCGGAGTCCAATTCGATCGCCTGGCTGGTGTGGCACCTGACCCGGGTGCAGGACGACCATGTCGCCGACGTCGCCGGCGCCGAGCAGGTGTGGACCGAGCAGGGTTGGGCGCGGCGCTTCGATCTGTCGCTCGACGACGCGGACACCGGATACGGGCACGACTCGGACGATGTCGCCCGGCTCGGTGCGGTTCCGGCGGATCTGCTGCTCGGCTACCACGACGCCGTGCACGCCCGGACGGTCGAGTACGTTTCCGGGCTCACCGACGCCGATCTACCGCGCGTGGTCGACACCCGGTGGGATCCACCGGTCACCCTCGGTGTGCGATTGGTCAGCGTCATCGATGACGACGCCCAGCATTCCGGTCAGGCCGCCTTCATACGGGGGGCATTGCTGCGCCGCCGCTGAGCGCGGGGTCGAAACCGCCGTCGATACCTTCGAGTGTCCGCTCCGTGCCGAACTTCCCGAAAATCTGCCCACCGTTTCGGCACCGCCCGCGTGCTCGGCGACAACGTGGCCGGTCTGCCGGCGGTGCGGGTTCCCGCCGATGCGATCGGTTGCGTTCAGCTGTTGTCGCTGTGCCGAGCCTGAGCCAACAGTCGGATGGCTCGAGGACCGACACCGTGCAAACGCAAAAGGTCCTCGAGTTGCCCCGGCAGGTCGCCGATCGATCGGTACCCGGCGTCGAGTAGAGCACCTGTCGCCGGCCGGCCGACCTTCACACCATCGAATACGGGCCCTCGATCCGCGTTTGTGGACATTATTCGAATCTACCCGGCCCAACTCATCTCTCGAGCGCTCTCGTCGAAGCCGACGGAGAGTAGCCTGGTCCCCTCTGGTCGTTCCGGCCTTCGAGAGTCGAGGGTTGGCCGGGTAGCAATCCTCCGACCTCGAGAGATACCGCCCAGCTATCCGTCGCGATACCGACGGGCCGTGGATCGGACCGCTCGGACCGAACCACGGGGTCGGATCACTTCCGCTGATCAACGCCGGACGGTTGGACGCTCATCAAGACTGGAAGAAGCTCCGGTTCCGTCGCTCGTTGAGTTCGGTCAACTCCTCCTCGGTGAGCCCGTCATCGGGATCGATGAACCGAGGAGTGGAAGCGGGTGCGGGCCGAGGCCGTTGGGTCGCATCGCCGAGCGCCTCGACCACCGACCGGATTCGCGGATCGGCGGTGAGTTCTTCGATCCGTTCGCGCGCATTGTCGCGAACCTGGTTCAGCGCCTCGCGCGCCAGTTCGACGATGAGTGCGCCGAGTTCGGCACCATACGGCGTGACGGTCTGGTCGATGTCGACGGATTCCACTGTTCCGTCGGCCCGGACCCGCACGGATACGCCGTACCGTCCGGTGGTGGCCGTTTCGGTGAGGAGCGCGCGCTGGACCGCCATCATCCGACCGCTGATCGGATCGATATCCCCGCTGTCGGGTCGCATGCTCGGCTCGCTTTCCCCCGCTGTCCGCCTGCGGGCCGTGCTAGCCCAGCAGCCCATATCGGGGAGGTATCCAGTGAGCGAATTGTATGTCGATCCGCCTGCGGTGGAGGGGATGATCGGGGCTTTGGGGCAGTCTCGAACTGCTCTGGACGGTGCGCCTACACAGGGCTTCATCCCGCAGATCGAGTCGGCGCGGAATGCGCTCGACAAGGTGTTCGCCGAGGTGCCGATACCGCCGGCGGCGGAGTTGGAGTCCATTCTCAACAGGTATCAGGTGCAGGCCGATCCCGGCGGCATGGTGACCTGGCCGAACGAGGGACTGCTCGGGTTCCTCGGGGAGGCGATGGACAAGGCCAAGCCGGTGACGGGTGGCCGAGGCGGAGATGCTGGACCGGCTGAGTATGGGCGACAAGATCCGCTTCCATCGGATGATGGTCGAGGCGGAGGACACCGCGAAGGATATGTATCCGGGTGATGTGGACCAGGACGACCAGACCGACGCGTTCCGCCACGTGTACTGGAATGCGTTGATGACGCAGGAATTCGGGCCCGAGTGGACGCAGGAATACGCCTCGAAGCACGAGGGTCGGCCGGACAATGCGGCCGTGCGTGAGGCGATGGATCTGCACAGCAACGAGATCGGCCGCAATATCGCACTGCGGAATCCCGATGCGAGCCCGGAAGAATTGCGAGAACTGGCCGGACAGGCGGTGGAGAAGGGTGACGGCGTGGTCATCAACCAGGACCGTACGTTGAGTTGGTCCAACCAGGTGCCGATCGGACAGACGGTGGATTCGGCGGTGCTCGACGCGAACGCGACATTCCTTCCGGGCTCGCCGGTTTCCGATAACAAACCGTCACCGAAATGATCGGATGGCAAGAGAGTTGATGATGTCGACACGGTTTCGAGGCGGTCGGTCGTTGCGCGTATTGCTCGCCTCGGCCCTGGCCGGGCTGGTGCTGGTGACGGTCCCCTCGTGCGGGTACCTCTTCGGCGACAGCGTGGAAGTCGATCTGCAGGGCGATAATTCGTTGAATGCCGCGTTTCAACATGTCATCGACACGCGGCAGCCGATTCGGCTCGGGGATGTGATCGTGGGCGCGGGGCTGCCGGTGCGGACCTGGGACCGGATGTATGCCTTCGATTCGGTGCGTGACGGCGAAGAGCTCAATGCGGCACTGGGCGTGGATGTCGAGTGGAAGGGTGTCTCCGGTGGGTCCGGTTCCACGTTCGTGCAGGTGTTCACGAACGAGGGGGAGGTCGTGTATGCCTTGGCGGATTGGCCGCCGCGCTACTCGGTGGGTGATGGACGGTACGGCACACCGGATTCGGTGGTGACTCCGGTGCAGAAGGAGCAGGTCAACCCGATCAACCACCTGCCCGAAGTCGTGTGGGATGTGCGGATCGAGGATTTCGGCCGAGATCGGTGAAAGTCGCGCCGCATGTGGCGTCAGGGATCCGAGGGCGGGGAAGACCGGAGGTGACCGGTTCGGTCGACGAACAGGGCCGGTGAGGCGGTGAAACCGTGCGGGGCGTTACGGCCGGCGATAGGGTCGCGGCCGTCGCGAGCCGGTGCCGTCAGGCGGCGAACCAGCTCCGCCACGGTGCGCGTATCCCACCGTTCTGTGCCGACCGCGGAGTCCGGCCCTGCCGGGGAAGGGCGACCGCGTGGCACGCGGTGCGTCTTCCCACGCGCAGCCGGGAGGAACCCGAAGAGAACATCGATGAACGGTTCGGTCGGTGACCATGCCGCGATGGAAAGAAAGCTTCTTCGGTCTTCTGCAGCGCGGATATGCTCGACCGGCAGCGGTGGGAGACCCGCGAACGACTGCGGACCGCGATCGGGAGCCGGACCACACGGACCTACCACCACCGCCACCGGTGGCAACCCGCCTTGGCGTCCGGGACCCCCGAATACGAGGCAATCATGGCCCCAGTGGTCGGTCAGGCCGCATAATCACTGTCGCCCGATTGCACAGCAGCCCCTTCGGTGGCTGCACAGACCTGACAAACCGTGGCTCGATTTCGTCTATATAGGTGGAGGCTCGGATACAAGGAGGCGTGAGTGTCGGTCGAGCCAAGCGAACTGGTCGCCGAAAGGCGCAAACTGGTCGATCTGGCCTACCGCCTTCTCGGCTCGCTGGCCGATGCCGAGGATGCCGTCAGCGAAACGTATCTGCGCTGGTATGGGCTCACTGAGGAGCAACGTGATGCCGTGCAGTCACCGATCGCCTGGCTGATGAAATCAACCGGCAGGGTCTGCCTGGACATGCTGGGTTCGGCGCGCGCTCGCCGAGAGCACTACACAGGCCAGTGGCTCCCAGAGCCCTTGCCGGACACACGACGATGGCACAGCAACGCCTCCGCACACCCGGACCCCGCTGACAGTGTGACGTTGGACGAATCGGTGGGAATGGCGCTGCTGTTGATCCTGGAATCGATGACACCGGCGGAGCGTGTCGCGTTCGTCCTTCACGATGTCTTCCAGTACCCGTTCACCGAGATCTCCGCTATCCTGGGCCGTTCCGCAGGCGCATGTCGACAGCTGGCGTTTTCCGCCCGCCGGCGTGTGGAGGCCGACCGTCCGTTGTCGGCATCTACGGCCGAGCGCTCAGCGCTTACCACCAGCTTCAAACATGCCTGGCAAACCCGAGACCTCCGAGTGCTGATGACACTTTTCAACCCCGACATCACCGCGATCACCGACGGAGGCGGCAAGGTCACCGCCGCAGCCGAGCCGATTTACGGCAGAGAGGCCGTCGCACTCTTCTTCATCGACGTATTCCAACGACAACCAGACCTGCGATTGGAAAAAACCTCCGTCAATGGGCAACCGGGGTTGGTAGCGTATGCCGAGGGCCGTGTGCTGGCCGTCATCTCATTCGGTGTCATCGACGGACTCATTCATCACATCTGGGTTATGAGAAACCCGGACAAACTGAAGCTATGGGAATAAACGCCACAACGGAAGTGGCGGCATAAGGGCGGAGCCGGATCTCGGTTCGCTGAGCTGGACCCGACAGGTTCGGCTACTCGCGCGCGATTCGTGCCCGAGGACGATCTCCCGGCGAGCAGGCCACATGGTACACGCCACCGCGGTGTTCGATGTCCGTGCCAAACCCTGGGTTCGGGGGCGAGCGATCCCCGAACCCAGGACTCTACGCCGCCAATTCGTCCACCGCCTTCGAGGAACGCGGCATTAGCGGGTGTGCTGACAGAGTAGCCTGTATGCGCTCTGCGAATCCTCGGGGAACACCAGGACAACGACGTGGCCGCCCCAAGCCGTGACCGCCGGCGCGGGGCCTGCGGTAGATCGGATGTTATTGGCCCGCAATAGTTCCCGTATCCCCTGTGCGACTGTGTAGTCGGTGACGGTTGCGGCGGGTACCAGCAGGCCGTATCCGCTGTCACGACGTGTCATCGGATTGCGTCCTCGGGTTGGTTGCCCGCACGGTCCTGAACAGCGCGCAGCGCCGCGAGCTGGGCTTGTTCGCCGTGGTGGGCGTGGCGGGTGAGTTCACCTGCCTCGTCGGGAGGATCGGCGCGCAAGAACGAGCCGATTCCCGGTGATCCCGCGGCACCGAGCTTGTTCATCTTCTTCGGCACCGATGCGCCCGCGTACTCGAGTGGGACGGGGTGGCCGTGTTCATCGACGCGTCCCAAGGACTGGTGCACCTCGATGTATTCCCCGTGCAGCAGCCGTTTGATTATCCCGGTCTCGATACCGTGCTCCAGGACGGAGCGGTCGCTTCGCTGTAGTCCAAGACAGAAGCGGTAGGTCGCGTAGTAGGCCAGCGGTGGTGCGACCAGGAGCCCGATACGGCCGGCCCAGGTGAGGGCGTTGAGGGAGATGTCGAATTTCAGCGCGAGGATGTCGTTGACGCAGGACAGGGTGAGCACCAGATAGAACGCGATCGCCATTGCCCCAATGCCGGTGCGCACGGGGACGTCACGTGGCCGCTGCAGGAGGTTGTGGTGGGCGTTGTCGCCGGTCAGTCGCCGCTCGATCGAGGGATACACGAAGATCACGGTGAACACCAAGCCCATCGTGACCGCGACCCAGAAGGGTGCGGGGATGGTGTAGCCGCCGAGGTAGATCTCCCATGCGGGCAGGAGCCGCGCCAAACCGTCGGTCCACATCATGTAGAAGTCCGGCTGCGACCCGGCCGAGACCTGCGCAGGGTTGTAGGGTCCGAGATTCCAGGTTGGATTGATCTGTAGCAGGCCACCCAGGAGCGCAACCGTCCCGAGGGTGAACGCGAAGAACGCGCCCTGGTCTGCAGCGAAAACAGGAACGATGCGGGAGCCGACCACATTGTTCTCCGCGCGTCCCGGTCCGGGGAACTGGGTGTGTTTCTGATACCAGACGAGGGCCACGTGCACGACGATCAGTGCCAGCATCAGCCCCGGCATCAGCAGCACATGAGCGATGTACAGACGCGGGATGATGATGGTGCCGGGGAACTCGCCGCCGAACAGCAGCCAGTGTAGCCAGGTTCCGATGACCGGGATGCTCATGGTGATACCGCCGAGCGGAGAACGCAGACCAGTGCCCGAGAGCAGGTCGTCGGGCAGGCTGTAGCCGAAGAATCCTTCGAACATCGCCAGGATCAGCAGCGTCGAACCGATGATCCAGTTTGCTTCGCGTGGCTTGCGGAACGCGCCGGTGAAGAATATCCGCAGCATGTGCAGGATCATCGACGCGGCGAACAGCAGCGCCGCCCAGTGGTGGACCTGCCGCACGAACAGCCCACCGCGCACCTCGAAGGAAATGTTCAACGAGGACTCGTAGGCGCGCGACATCGTGACACCGCGCAGAGGCTGATAGGCGCCGTCGTAGACGACCTCGCTCATGGACGGGTCGAAGTACAGGGTCAGATACACCCCTGTCAGCAGCAGGATGATGAAGCAGTACAGGGTGATCTCGCCCAGAAGGAACGACCAGTGGGTGGGAAAGACCTTGTTGATCGAGCGCTTCACGAACGCGGCCATGTGATAGCGGGAGTCCGCCTCCCGCGCGGCCTGCGCCACACGGGAGGCGGAGCTCGCCGGTACTCCGGCACTCATCGAGCGCGGGCCTGCGAGTCCACAGCGGCGAACTCACCGACCAGCTTGTAGACACCCGCGTTCGGCTCGCCGATATCGGCGATCCGCTTCGCGAAGGCCTGTGCCGCCGGATCGCCCAGAGTGGCCTTGGCGTCTTCGGGCGTGGCCCACTGTGCGACATTGAGCACCTTGGAACCGTCCAGCGCGGCCAGCAGGGTGACGGAGACGAACCCGGGACGGTGCCGGATCACCTGCTCGGTACCCTCGGTCAAAACCTCGATCAGCTGCTGCTGCTCGGTGGGATCGACGTCGATGATGTTGATGAAAGTGGCAGGCACAGTGTTGCTCCTTGTCGTCATGGATTGTCGATGCCATCGAGCCGCCTCACAGCACGGCGGCCCACGGCCCTCACCAATAAAGACGACACAGCGCCCGGGATTGTCAGGTGCGAGTCGGCATCACTGACAATCCGAGACGCTGTGTCGTCTATTGGATGGATATGCGTAACCACGCAGAGGAGAGCGCCATATAGGACGAATGGGGCCCCACCGGCAGAGCTGCGGGCAGTCGATTCGGAACGACGCATTCCGATGAACCTGTCCTACCGCATCCTCGGCTCGCGGCCGCGGAGAACGCCACATCGGCCGATGGCTTCCCGAACCACTCCCCGGTACCGGCGATCAACCCGTCGGTGGCCTCGCCGACCGCATCACTCTCGACGAGTCGGTCACCCTCGCCCTACTCTCGGCGTTGGAATCCATGCCCCCTGCCGAACGGGTGACCTTCGCCCCGCACGACGTGTTCCAGCACTTGTTCGCCGAAATCACCGAGATCGTCCGCCGCACGGCCGGGTGCCGCCAACCGACACACTCCGTCCGCCGCCGCATCCCCACACCGTTGGACCGCACTCACTGCCACTCTCCGAGCGGCATGAACAGCGGGCGGCCTACCAGCCCCGATCCGTGTACTCGACAGCGCCGCCTCCGCCGCACACGATGCCGTGGTCACTCTCGCTTCTGCGCTGCTGTCGACCACCAAGAGGGCACCTCGTGTGGTTCGTAGTTCTGGCTATTGAAGGTCGATTTATAACGCTCGCTTCGGCTGTCCTCCGATCCACACAGCGCCACGTCCGGACCCGGGTGGTTCAGTCGACGAACAGTGCCAGCGAGGCGGTGAAACCGTGCAGGGCGTTGCGGCCGGCGATGGGGCCGATCTCGCCGCCGGCGAAGAAACCGGCGAGCGGTATATCGCCGAGCATGTCCTGGATGGTCGTCGCATCGTGGTCGGCGGTGTCGAACAAACGCCTGCCGCGTCCGACGCAGGTGAACAGTAGCGCCCCGGCGGGGCGGCCGGGCAGGTCCGCGCTTGCCTTGGCCAGGGCCGCCCGTAGATCCTTGTCCGCGCCGAGCGCGTCCCGCACCTGGAACTGGACGGTTGTGCCGACCTCCACGAGTTCGCCGACCTCGATCGCGCCGAATGTGGGGTCGGCGCCGAGCAGGCCGCGGACGAGGAAATCACCTTGCCCGGGTGTCGCGAGATGTTCGTCGACGACTATGCCGATCTGCAGGCCGTGCGCCACCAGTTCCCGCTGGTCGGGCGGCAGTATTTCCACGATCTCCCGTAACCGCTCGATCGGCGGGCGGCCGCCGAGTTCGGTGATCACCGCCCCACGGGCGGCGGTGACGATGTACGGTGCGCCGATCGGACGGCAGCCCTGGGAGACGATCGGGACATGGTGCACGCCGGGCAGTCGGACACCGACCGCGCCGGCGGTCACGACATCGTGGTCGCGGAACATTCTGCAGCCGGTGGGCGGTGGTGCGCTGCTCACCAGGCCTCCCATGACGACGGTGCCGGGGAGGGCGGTGTCCAGGTGGTCGAGCAGGATCTCGGCCGGGAAGGAGTAGGGGTCGGGGAACAGGAGGTGGAAATCGTGGGTGGTCTTGTCGAAGGGGTAGCCGGCGAGTAGGCCGCCCGTGGCGGTGCGGACGAACGCTATTTCGAAGGTTTCGGCGGGGACCGGGAGCCCGGAGGCCAGCCATACCGCGACCGCCGGCTCGTCCTCGATCTCGCGGCGGCCCGCCACAACGGCCTGCGCGACACATCCGACGAGGGCGGGCACCTCGATGGTTGTCGTGGACAGCATCGAGGAGTTCCTCGGCGTCGTCGGTGTGGGTGGGGCCGGCGATCAGGATGGCCAGCGACGGCGTCTGATCCGCGAGTTGGGTGCGTGCGGATGTCGCGGCTTCCTCGCCCGCCCGAGGGGCCTCGGGCGCGCTGGAAAGCCCGACCGCTATCCGCACCCTTCCATCGTAACCACACGTCCTCGGCTCGGGTACAGCATTGCGGTGCAGGGTTTTTCAGGGCTGTGACACGATGTGCCGGCGCGCCGAAGACGAGCGTGGGTCCCGGGCCGGGAAGACCATGGTCGCCGAGTGCGTGGGTTACCGGTCGGTCGGGTTTTCGGGGAGGAGGGGGCCGAGGGGGCCGAGGTCGATATTGAGGTCTTCGGGGGAGAGGCCGAAATGGTTGCGTAGTTCTTCCATGCGTTGTTCGAGCAGCATCAGGGTGGTGCCGATACGCTCGACCTGCGCCTCGCTCAGGTCGCCTTCGTCCACGCGCCGCAGCGCTTGACGTTCCATCAGTTGTCGGAGAAGTTCCACCAAGGTGAGCACGAGGGTGACCAGTCCCCGTTCGACCGATTCGGGGTCGGTGTCGATTCGCGGTGATATGCCATCGAATTCGGTCATCCGGGCAGCTCCGGTGCGCGAGGGGACGTGGAGTCGAGCGATTGTGCCGACAGCGTGCTGATGGAGGAGATCAGGGCCCGCAGCGAGATCTGGACCAGGTCGACGTCGGCGATGGCGAGCTTGATGTCACCGGAGACGACCACCCCCCCGGCCAGCACCCGGTCCAGCAGGTCGACGAGTGCGACGCGGCGTTCGCCGTCGACGCCGCTCATGCCGGCTCGCGTTCCACACCCGCGAAGGAATACGGTGGCCACGGCCCGGTGAGTTCGAGCCGGATACCGGGGAATTCGTTGCCGAGCGCGTCCACGGTCGCGGCGAAATCGTCGGCGCGGTCGTCGTCCACCAGGTAGGTGCCGTTGAGCACCATCCAGTCGCGGCGACCGCTCAGCGCCGGATCCGTTGTCGCCTGGCGCCGTCCGGCCGCGGCCTGGTGGACCAAGCGGGTGTGGATCGTGTCGGCGCGCTGCGCCGCGTCGCGTTCCACGGTTTCCTGTGCCGACAGCTGCGCGCGGCGCCGGGCCAGGTATGCCGCGCCGGTGCCTTTCGCGTTCCCTTCGCTCGCAGCCCTGGCCTCGGCCACCGCCGCGGTGAGGGCGCCGCGGTCGCCGTAGGCCTTCACGCCCCATTCGGTGCGGCCGCTCACCAGGGTCAGCGCCGCCTCGAAGTTCGTTCGCCGCTCGTCGAGCAGGTCGCGCACTCGTTCGTCGTCGAGGAAGACGGTGGCCAGGCGCAGGGGGACGGTGGGGCCGCGGCCCACCGTGGCGGATACGACGGCGTCGTGCGCCCGAGCCGTGGCGGCCAGCCAGTCCAGGTCCTCCAGGTGCCCGCTCAGCGGCTGTTCCCCGAATACCTCGAGCGGCACCGACCCGACGATCGCCGCCAGCGAGCCCGAGACCACGGTGCGTACCGTCTCACCGGCCACTCCGGTGAGCGCCTCGAGCCCCTCCGCGGCGTCCGCGGTCGTCACCGCGTACAGCCAGACTCCGAGACCATCAGTCACGGCCGCTCGCTTTCTTCGGTTCGCGGCGGCGTTCGATGGAGGTGCGGCGCTCGTTCGCGGCCTCGAGTTCGGCGATCCGCTCACGCAATTCACGGTTCTCGAGTTCGAGGTCGTGATCCTGCCGTTCGAGCGCGTGGGCCTTGCTGTTGAGCCAGGGGTCGGTTTCCCACCAGTCGATGCCGACCGCCTTGGCCGTCTCCAAGGACGCGACGACCAGGCGCAGTTTGATTGTCAGCAGTTCGATATCGAGCAGGTTCACCTGGATGTCGCCCGCGATCACCAGGCCCTTGTCGAGGACCCGTTCGAGGATATCGGCCAGATTCGTCGACCGGTGCCCGCCGCCGTAGGGCTGCGGCTCGTACGATCCGCCGCCGACCACCGTCATCGCTGGTCTCTTCGGCCGATATCGGTGCTGCCGCGGACGTAGCGTCTGGTTCTGCGGTAGGCCAGCAGATTCCCGTCGACGTCGATCTCCACTTCGTAGAGGGCCAACATATCCGACGACGAGGGGATGCGGCGGTCCTCGAGCACTTCGATCTCCACCAGTCGGCCGTCCTCGGTGGGTTCCATCGAGGTGACGCCTTCCACCGATTTCGAGGTCAGTTCCATGAGGTGCTCGATCGCCGCCGTGGCGGCCTCCCGTGCGGTGAGGGGAGGTGGCCCACCCGATTCGGACTCCATGTCCTCGGAGTCCTGGGTGGTTGTTCTGCGGCTCATACCGATCCCTCCTTACTCGTCGGCGGCTATATGCCGCCGGGCGGTCGGATCATGCGGCCGAGGACCGCCTGCTGCGCTTGTTTGCGTTCTTCCTCGGAGATGTGGCCGGCCGCCGCGGCCTCCTCGATCTCCTCGAGCTCGCGCCGGATGGTGGCCGGGTCGTGCATCCGCTGTTCGACCTGGTCCTGGATCAGTTCACCCAGCCAGAGCACGCCGCGGACCGGGGCGAGCGGCAATGAGAGGATCGATGTCAACAAGCCCATGTCCTCATCCTTCGGGTGCGCTTCTCATGACGAAGTCGTAGGGCGCCATGGGGCCGAGCAGGCTCAGCTCCACCCGCTCGTCCCATTCCTCGCCGAGCTCGGCCAACGCCCTTTCCAGGTCGTCCTGCCGGGACAGTTCGATGAGTACCGCGAGGTGGGCGGCGTCCTCTTCGTGGGTGGGCGGCCGCTCCCGCACGATCGGGTCGAGTTCGTCGAGTGCCGCGACCAGCCGGCGCGTGTCCGCGGCGCGTTTGGCCTCGATCGCCTGGTTCACGATCTCGCCCAGGGCGATTCGCTCGTTTCGGGTGGCGTCTTCCGGTTTGTCGCGGATCTCGTCACGCAGCCGCGCCGCCTGGGGGTTCTCGTCCAAGATCTCGGGCAGGATCGTGTTCTCGGTATAGCGTGCCTGGATCACGAACTGGGCGCGACCTTCGAGTTCGCTCAGCGCGGTGTGGAACTCGTCGTGGTTGGGGGTGAGCAGTTCCTTCTCTACCGCCTCCGTATCGGTTACCACGCCTCCGAACTGCAGGGGTAGCACCGGGGCGACAGCGGCCGTCCCGTCCAGCAGTCGCGCGTGGGCGGTGAGGTCGTCGGGTGTACCGAGCGGGCGGTCGAGCGTGATTTCGCTGATCAGCGCGGCGATCTCGCCATGCCGCACGACCGCGACATCGCTCGGGGGGTCGCCGATACCGGTGGCGTGCGGTTCGGGTTCCACGTCGGCGGGCACGATGCCGTAGACGTACACCGCGGCGCGCTGCTCGGGTTCGGTCTCCTGGGTTGCTCCGGCGGTGGACATCAGTCCTCCCTTCTTCTGGTGGCCCGGCCGGATGTTTTGCGCTTCTCGTCCACGTCGCCGAGGAAGTCCATGACCTTCTCACCCGCGGCTTCGATAGCGCCCTTCGTCTTGCGCTGGGAAAGGCCCTGGGTGGTGTCGCCGACCAGGTCCGCCAGGCCCTTCGGCTGGCTCGAGATCTCGAGCCGGTTGACGGCCTCGGCGAAACGCAGATATGTGTCGACGCTGGCCACCACGACCCGGGCATCGATGGTCAGCAATTCGATACCGACCAGCGAGACCCGTACGAACGCGTCGACGACCAGTCCCTTGTCCAGGATCGTGTCGACGACGTCGGCCAAACTGGACGAGTTCGGGCGGGCCATTGTGCCGCTTCCGCCACCGCCCGAAGGTTGGATGGTCATGTGTGTACTCCTCGCTTCTCACGTGACCGGCGTGGCACCGCGGTGCCCCGCCGGGCGGCCGGGCGCCGGCGGGGCGGCTCGGGTTCCGCGGCCTCCTCGTCTTCGTCGGTCTTGTCGTGCTCTTCGTCCTCCGGTTCCTCGTCTTCCAGCTCTTCGTCTTCCGGTTCTTCGTCTTCGTCGGTCTCGCCGTGTTCTTCGTCTTCCGGCTCCTCACCCTCCGGCTCCTCACCCTCCGGCTCCTCACCCTCCGGCTCCTCACCCTCCGGCTCCTCACCCTCCGGCTCTTCGTCCTCGGGTTCTTCGCCTTCACCTTCCTCCTCGGCGTTCTCCTGCTCCTCACGCCGCGCGGTCTCGTCGTCCTTGACGACTTTGCTGTCGCGGATCTCGCCGTGCCAGCCCACGATGTCATCGGGGTGCAGCACCGCCTCGGACATGACGTAGCGCTCGAAGAACTTGAGTTCCAGGCGGCAGCGGCGCCCGGCCGCCCGCCACAGGTTGGCGGTCTTCTCGAAGAGCCCGTGGGGGTGGTATTCGAGCACCACGAGAATGCGGGTGAGGTTCGGGGTGAGCTCGTGGAAGGTCACCGCGCCGTCGATATAGCCCTTGGCGCCCTTGGAGCGCCAGACGATCCGCTCGAAGGGCACCTGCTCGAGGATCGTGGATTCCCACATCCGCCGGGACCAGAACACCTTGCCGGTCCAGGTGAGTTTCTCGTCCGAGACCTGCTCGACCTGTTCGACCTTCTTCATGAACTTCGGGAATTCCGCGAACTGGGTCCACTGGTCATAGGCCAGGTCGATCGGAACGCCGACATCGATGTGCTCGACGATATTGGTCAGCTTGAGTTTCTTGGTGCCTTTGCCCTTGCCCTTGCCGCCGGTCAGCGCTTCTTTGGCCGATTCGAACGTGTCCTTGACCGTGCGTCCGAGCTTGGCCTTGCCCGCGCTCATGACCGCCTGCATCGGGGAGGCGCCGCCGGCAAGCTTCTCGACCCCGGTCAGCGCCGCCAGCAGGTTCCCGCCGCCGCTGCCCTCGGCGTACTGGTTCAACCGCCCGGCCGCCTGCGACACCTTGCCCGACAGGCCGGACACCGCGCGGTCGGCCAGGGTTCCGGCGAGGTTCTGCACCGATTGCTGCAACACCTCGGTCGGGGTCGATGCCTGGGTTTTCTGCCGGCCCGCCGATCCGGCCCGGCCCGCGGTTTTCGTGGCCCGCGCCGCGGTGCCGGTTGCCTTGGCCGCGGTGTCGGTGGCCAGCTTGCCGACTCCGGCCGTCGTATCGCGCAGAGTCTTCGCCATCGGCCTCACCTTCTCGTGCGTCGCACGGGTGCTTCGTCGGCTTCATCGCGGGCCCGGCGTCGACGCGGCGTGGGTGTCCGGCGTTCCGCGGTGTCGGACGCCCGGGATGAGGTCCGGGAGCCGGTCCTGCTCGCCCTGGCCGGGCTCGCTCGGCGGGTACGTGCCCGCGTGGTGGGCCGCTCGGTGTCGTCCTCGTCTTCCTCCTCGGCCGGGTACTCGTCTTCGAGGTCCTCCTCGGCCGATTCCTGCTCGTCGTCACGCGGCTCGTGTGCGTGGTCGTCCTCGTCCGTCTCTGTCTTCCGGTCGCCGCCGCGGTCCTCGTCGTCCCCCTCGGGTGCGGCGGACTGCTGCTGTAATCGGGCGCTCAGCGCATCGATGCGGTTGCTCGCCGCGGTCACGGCGGCGGACCGCACGGCGCCCAGCAACTCGCCGCGAACGGTATCGGTGATCTGGGACAACTCTTTCGACTCGAGCAGCGAGGTCCCGCGCTTCACCAGTTCCCCGGGGGCTCCCGCACCCCGTCTGGACATCGCCGCACCCGCCAGCGACAACGCAAAGCGCATCTTGCGCGTGCGGCCCAGCAGGTAACCGATGCCCACCCCTATCGCAATTCTTGCTCCGCCTTCCATGCTCAACTCCTTGCTCGCCGCGACCGCCACCGCCCCGGGCGAGGCCGGCCGCCGAGACTCGACGCCCCTGGATGTGGGGTAGGCCACAGTGCAGTGGCCAACTTCAGCGTATGCCGGGTTACCGGATGGGTCGATAGGAGTTACCTGCGAAAAGTCAGCGGCGGCGGGCGTGGGGAGCCTTCCGCAGCGAACGGCGGCGCCGGCGTGACGAGAAAGTTGTCCCTGCGGGGAAGCGGAAACGTAGGTCTCGGATCGACCGGGTCGCACATTGTGGAGCGCGGTGAACAGGGGTTCGTCGGCCGGCTCGGCGAAGGTGAAGACCGGTCGGTGAGTTTGCCGGCCCCGGGCACCGACAGCGGTTCATCGACGATGCACGGGAGCCATCTGTTCAACGGTGTGCTGCCCGAAGGCTATGCCTTCGACCCGAGCGGTGGATACTTTCCGGCCGTGGTCTTCAAGGCCGCGACGCTGACGGACGAGCCGGGTGTGCGGGTGTTCCGGTTCGGACCGGAGGAATTCACAGTGCAACGCATCCCCGTCCGCGCGGCGTGCAGCGCGCCGCCGTGGGTAAGTGGATGTCAGCGAGGTGGCGGACGTCAGCGGTGGGTCCACACGGGTTGGCGGAAGTGGGCGACCCGGGCCTCGTCGGGGGCTCGGCCGAGGAGGACGATTTCGCGGAACTGCCAGAGCAGCGCGCCAGTGGGGGCGTGGATGGTCATATTCGGGCCGAGCCGCATCTGGAGCAGACCGGATTCGTCGCTCGGGGTGATATCGGCACGTGGCGAGTCCTGCGGTACCGCGTCGTTCGGGTGGACCCAGCGCGGGGTGTCGTCGGCGGCGAGCCTGGCGAGGTCGACCAGATGGACCGAGTAGACCTCGTCGAGGTTGGGGAGCAGGTCGGTGGTGTCGGGCAGGGTGACGACGATCGGGGTGATGGCGAATCCGGAGGCGGCCGGGAAGTCGTCGAGGGCGCCGAGGATGTCGTCGGGGTGTGCGCGCAGGCCGAGTTCCTCGTGCAGTTCGCGTATCGCGGCCTGCTCGGGGGTTTCGCCCTCCTCCACCCGTCCGCCGGGCAGACCCCACTGTCCGGCGTTACGGCCCTGATAGGCCCGTTTGATGACAATGACCGACAGCGGTCCATCGGTTTCCTGGACCACGCACAGCACCACCGCCGCTCGGCGCATACCCGGGGCGTCGGGGACCGCGACCCGTGGGAAGCGCTCCAGCCGGGAGTACGCGAGTGCGTGGAAGTCGGCGATGCTGTCGGGGACGTGCGATCCGGGGGTGGTGCTCATGTATCCGATCTTGCACCAGACCGGCGGGCCGCTACCTGGGGACCGGGGGCGGGGAGAACACGACCCGCGCTCGGCTCCATCGGTCGACTCGGTGGGATGACGGTGGCAAACGGTACCTTGGCGCGCATGAGCGCTTCACCGAGTCTCGACTACCTGTCGCTGCTGGCCGAGTACCATAACGAGTTCCTCGCCTCGATTCGCGACGCCGACCCGAATGCGCCGGTGCCCGCGTGCGGGGACTGGACGGTCCGCGAGCTGGTGGAACACATCGCCTTCGTCCATCACTGGGCGGCGGCCCAGGCCCGGGACGAGAAGGCTTCGCAGCTGGGGGACGGGCCCTTCGATCTCGCATCGCACTACGAGGCGTGCGCGAGTGAACTCCGGGAAACGCTGGAAGCGTTGAGCCCCGGGCAGACCGCCCGGATCATGGGGCATCCGAGCCCCATGGTGCCCGGCACGGTGTCGTTCTGGCATCGCCGGCAGACGCACGAAACACTCGTGCACCTGCACGACCTGCGGGCGGCGATCGCCGGCAAGGCCACGCTCCGGCTCGCGCAGGCCGCGCCGGAGGTGTGGGCGGACGCCGTCGACGAGGTGGTGACGATATTCCAGCCGCGTCAGGTGGCGATGGGGCGGATGGCTCCACTGCGGATTCCGCTCGGTCTGGTGGCCGCCGATCTGGCGGGGGCGCCCGGTTGGGTGCTCGGCGGCACGGGAGAGAGTATCGACGATGTGCGATCGCGGGTGTCCGGGAGCGCCGAAGGGCTCGCGCTCGTGCTGTGGGGGCGGTTGACGCCGGAAGAGGCGGGGTTGACGGTGCTCGGGGACCGGGGCGAGGTGGACGCGGTGTTGAGCGAACCGATCGTGCCGTGAGCGTGGGGCCCGGCTCGGCCGTGGGCGCCGTGTGTCCGGATCGAGTTCGCCGGGGATCGGTTTTCCCTCGAAGGCATACCGAAGGCGGAGTCGGGCGTATCTCGCGTTGGCTTCCCTCCGCCCTGAAGGGCGGCGCCCGCGCGCTGCGTTCCTCGGTTACCGGCCGGGGGAGAGGTGGCGGGCGGTGGCGTTGATACGGCCCTGGAGTTGACGGAGGAAATCGTCCGGGGCGGCGGGGGTGACGGTGAGGCCCTGACTGTTGTGGTGGAGGAGATAGCGGCCGTCGTCGGGGTAATCGAGCCAGATGAAGGCGCGGCCATCGACCGTGGGTCGGGAATCGATGGTGTAGCCGGGGTAGACGGTGATCTCGCCGGTGCCGGTGCGGGGGCGGCGGAAGAAGCGTTGGAACTGTTCCTGTGGGCACAGGCGGGTGGGGTGCTGGGAGTAGACGGGTGCGTGCAGGTCTTCGCGACAGCCCTGGAAAGAGGGATGGGTGCCGGGTTTCGCGGCGGGCAGGCGGACGATCAGATCCGCGGCCAGCCGGGAGGCGGGATGCCGGGTGATGACGACGTCGCGGCCGTGTTCGCGGGTGGGGCCCGGTTGTTGGAGAGCGAGGGCGGCGACATTGTCGACGATGCCCGCGTGCATGCGCACCACCTGCGACTGCCGCGGACCGTAGAAGCCGTGGACCTCCACGCGCAGCTTCGGTTCCAGCAGGACCGCGAGCGCGTCGTAGAAAGGCCGGTCGAGGACCTGCTGGACGCGTTCGGCGGCGCGGCGGCGCAGCCGCTCGAAATCCTCGGCGCGCTCACAGAAATCGGGGCGGAAGGCGAGCGGGTATGGAAGACGGTCGCGGCCGAACGCCTCCAGCGCGACGGTGAACGCGAGACCGTCGAGCTGCCAACGGTTCTGGGTCATCCGCCGATGACCCCTCCGGGCGGGAGGACCGGAGGCAGATCGCCGATCAGCTCGCCGGCGCGCTCGTAGACCAGGTAGTCGGGGGTCTTGTGCTCGTCGTCGTCCTCGTTACGGCCGCGGGCGCCGGGGGAGGCCATACCGGGCATACCGCTCGTACCGCGGGCGGCGGTGGTGCCGGGGGTGCCCGTGCGGGTGGCCGGGGTGCCCTGGTTCGTCCGGCCCGGTTGGCCGGGGACGCTGCGTCCGGGGCTCGGGGTCTGCGGGGTGGAACCCGGGACGTGGGAGCCCGGCGTGCCGGGGGAGGTCGTGGTGCCGGGGGTGTTGGTGGTGCGGCCGAGCGGGTCCTCGAGGTAGTTCCTCGTATGGGGGGTCTCGGTGGAGGCGGAGGTGGTGTTCGGCGAACTCGGTTGAGTGCCGGTATCGGTGGTGCTGCTCGGCTGGGTTCGCTGGTTCTGATCCTGGTTCGGGTTCTGCTCACCCGGGGCGGTGGGGGTGCGAATGGTTGGGCCGCCGAGAGTGGTTCCGGTGGGTGTCTCGGTGCCGGGGCCGTTGTCGGTGGTGCCGTTGACAGGGTTGTGCGGAGTAGGCAGCACCGGAGTGTGGCCATCGACCTCGGTGACACCGGGTTGGTAGATCCGCATCATGATGTCCTGGGCCGCGGCTTCGGCCTCATTGGCGCGGTGCGCGTTCGCCTTCAGGACGCCATTGCCCGGGATATGGCCCACGAACTCGTCGAATCCGGACGTTTCGACCGGCGGGACCACCGATAGCTGCGCCTGGCCGAGATAGCCCTGCATGAGATCGATACCGTTGGCGACCATCTGGAACGACAGCGGCAGCAGCTTGGCCTTGTCGGTGTAGGCGATGGTGGACTGCATGGCGGTAGTGGCGGTGTGGCCGCCCCACTTCTCGGTAATGGCGGTTTCGATTTCCCCGCGGAATTCGTCGATGGCGGTGCTGGTGGATTCCTGCAGCCTGCGCCAGGCATCGGCACCGGCATTGATATCGCTCTCCTTGACCGGGCCCTTGTCGGCGAACTCGCCCTGGCCGTTCAAGGCTTCCCAGATCTTTTTGTGCGACCAGGTTTGGAAGGCTTCGCAAGGAGCCAGCGCGGGAGCGTATTCCCCTGTGAAACCTGCACTGATACGGGTCCATTCGGAACTGATGATCTGACGGTCACCGGTCCACTGCTGCTCACCGGTCTCGCGGGCGCGGTTGGCATTGTCCTGGTTCTCGCGGGATTGGCTGTAGTTGTCGACGATTCCCATAACGCCGCCCGCGGCGGCGGCGATGGCGGCGCCGACTCCCAAGATGGCTGGTAGTGGCATCAGCGGATTCCCTCACCGGTGTTGGTCAGCTGGGTGCCGGTCTCCTGATCGGTGGCCTGGAGTTTGCCGATGGCGGCGAGGTAGGTGTCGCGCATGAGTTCGGCGAGTTCAATGTGCTGTTCCAGGCGTTTGACGGCGTTGTCGTCGGGATTCTGACTACCGCAGACGGCCTTCTGCTGGAATTTGTCCTGTACGGCGAGGGCGGAGGGCAGGCCACCGTAGCCCGAGAGGCGGCTGAGGTCTCGAGCGTTCAGCTTCAGGTCTTCGAGTTTCTGACGATAGGTTTCACAGGCTTGCGCCAGCTCTGTACCGATACCGTCTTCCAGTCGCATCTCACCGCTGATCGCCTGCTGTTTGAACTGCTGCCATTGTTGCAGCTCGTTCTGAACATATTCTGACATGTCGCCCCTGCTCTGACTCCGTGCGGTCTCTGTGCCTATTCGGGTAAGTGGGGTTCGATTGCGGTGGCGTACTGCATGGCGATCGCACAGATATCGCCGTCACTGGGCTCGCCGTCTACCCACGTGGCGCCGATCTCGAACATCCCTTGCTGAGCAGAGAACGAGATGTAGCAACCTTCGCCCTCGGGGTCCGACTTGTTACGCGAGAAGATCGCAGGACGGCCGCCGACAGTGGTCTCTCGGATATCGGTGTGGTTTTCGTTCTTCCGTGCTTCGTCCAAGGTATGGCTGGTAGAGAACACAGTCATCGCATACTGCCGGTGTGTGGGCTTCCAGTTGCAGACACGCCACGAGGTCGGTCCTTCTGCGGCGTTGGTCACGATATTCTTGGATGAGGGGTTCAGACCCATGGATACCAGCACGTCGTCGTTGATCTGGGTGCATGGGTCGAAGACGACGATATTGTCGATGTCGCGGGTAGTGGTGACGGAGGTCGCGGTGGTTGCGTCGCCGCCTATGGCACCGCACCCGGAGGCCAGCGTCACTACCGCTGCCGTGACCAGCATGGTGTGGAGGGTGGTGGCGATACGCATGGATCTCTCCCCTTGGGCCGTGGTGCGGGATTTCCCCCGCTATGACTATAGGACGCAACGGAGTCCGCAGCGGTTCCATCGGTTTTCGACAACATCGGCCGAGAGGCGGGAGCCGTGTGCGTGAGGTGGGATGCGAAGGGAAGAAGTATCCGTTTCGTCTGGTAGCGCGCATATGGCTGGTGGCCGCATCGGGTCGCCGGCGCGGGGAAGCGATGTCGATGACCCGCGCCGGTGTGGCCGGTCCGCTATGGGCTGTCGGTCGCGCTGCTGCCGAGTCGCGGTAGGAACGTGCGGCCCGCGACGATGTCGCAAGCCGGGCGCAGGGCGGCGCGGGTGGCCTCGGGGAGATGATCGAGTTCCGGGATGAGTAGCGCGGTAGCGCCGTCGTGGAGAAGGGTGACCAGTAGGCGAAGGTTGTCGCGCGGAGAGTCGGCCGACATGACGCGGGTAAGGATATAGCCGTGTGCTATCGCGGACAGTCGCAGCCGGACGATCTCGAAGCCGAGATCGGGGCTGAGGTCTTCGCGTAGGTAGCCGACAGCGAGCTGGCGGGTGCGGGGCGAGAGGGGCGAGGGCTCACCGGGTGCGGGCGAATGGGAAGCGAGGGCCACGTGGTCCTTTCGTTGAGGATCGGCTACTGCCCGAGCGGACGGCGGGATGGTCTGCCCGAGCTCGGTGGAGCGGCGGGGATCAAAGGTAGAGACGTTCGCAGGGGAGCCTGGGAAGGTTGGCCGGCGGGTCGGGGAGGATGGTTGCGGCGCCTGGTTGCCGGGCGTTCCATTCTGTGAGGAACAGACGGGCGGCGGAGCGTCGGGCGGCGTAGTCGAGACGGGCGTCGTGGAGGAAGACGCTGAGGTGGACGTCAGGGTCGTCGGCGCGCGGTGCGGGAGCGGTCATGCGGCGCATTCGGTGAGGGCGTCGAGAAGAGTTTTCAGGGTCGGTCGGAAGACATCGCGGACAGGATGGACCCAGCGGCGGTAGGTATCGGGGTCGCGAGGAGAAGGCAGGGCCACGATGCCTTGTGGTGGGACGATCTGGGAGTTGGTGCGCAGCAGGATGCGGGAGTAAAGCGAGTAATCCTCGGCTTCAACCGAATACGAGGCCAAGAAGGTGTAGCGACGAGAGCGGTGCCAAAGGATCGGACCGACGAGAGAACGCGCTGATAAGAAGTCACGCATGGCACAGCCGAGCGACTCCGGAGTGGTGAGAGCCTGAAGAGTGCCTCCGATGGTGACGGCGATTCGGCCGGATTCATCTATATGGCATGGCAATCCACATACGGTTCGGTAGTAATGGCAGCGCCCGAGTGACCCGTTCTCGGTGGGTATGGACATGAAATTCCCTGGTATTTATGGTCATGGGTGCGCCCGGACCGAAGGCGGATCGGTACGGGGTGGTGGAGGGGATGTCGGTATTGCCACCCCTACCGGGCGCGGGTTCAGGACAGCATGTCCGCGTCGTGCAGTTATCGGATTTCGTTCTTCCCGAAGAAGTCCCGACGAAGCCGCAGGACGAAACCCGATCGAATGACACGTTCGATGGAACAACCGATGCGTTGAAAACTAGAATGGGGGCTCGTCACATGTCAGAACTCGGAAGTACTCTGCCTCGGCGTCAGCTCGGGCGTTATCTGCGGGACCTGCGGTTGCAAACCGGAATGACGATTCCGGAGGCTGCCCGGCGAATCGAGCGCGGGGCGAGTACGCTTCAGCGGCTCGAAACCGGACAATCGGAGCGGATACGGTTGCTCGATGTGCGGCAGTTGTGCGGTATCTACAATGCCGGCAAGACGGAGACTGAAGCATTGATAGGGCTGGCGCAGCAGGCGGCGGTCAAGTCGTGGTGGCACGAGTACGGGAGTCTTATTCCGGACAACTTCGATGTGTATATGGGGCTGGAAGCCGCAGCCTGTCAGCTGAGCTCGTATACGCCCGACGTCGTGTACGGCCTGTTGCAGACGCCGGACTATGCCCGAGCTCTTATGCGTGCAGAGTCTCCACGTGCCGGCAAGGACGAGATCGAGCGAATGGTCGAGATGAAGATGAAGCGCCAAGGACTGATCGTGCGCAAACGTTATCCGGCCGATCTCGTTGTGGTGCTGCTCGAATGTGCGCTCCGGCGGGTCGTTGGCGGCCCGAGGATCATGGCAGCGCAGCTCAGGCGCATTGCCGACATATCCACTCGTCCCAACGTACGTGTCCATGTGCTTCCGTTCCGGGCGGGCATCCCCTTGGGGGACCCTGTGGGACAGTTCGTGATTTTGGACTTCGGGACCGACAACAAGGGCAAGCCTGCCGAACCACCTGTTGTCTATCTGGAGAGCCTCACTGGAGACATGTATTTGGAGAAACCCAACGACGTCGATCGTTATCATGGGGCACACCAGGCCCTCATGGATGCGGCTCTGGACGAAACCGCAAGTAGGACTCTGCTTCGGCAGGTAGCTAGGGAGTACGTCTCATGAGCGACAAATGCAATGTCGATCTATCCGATGCGGTGTGGTTCAAGAGCAGCCGCAGTTCGGCCAGGAAAGAGTGTGTCGAGGTGGCGTTCCTCGACGGAGGATTGACCGGTGTCCGCGACTCCAAGAACTCATCCGGTCCGGCTCTGGTTTTCGCCCCGCTGGAGTGGACAGCTTTCACTACCGCTGTTGCGGGTGGCGAGTTCGGACATGGCGGCTGATCTGTCCCGAGCCGGCTGGTTCAAGAGCAGCCATAGTTCAGCTACCAGGGAGTGTGTCGAGGTCGTGTTCCTTGACCAGGATCTGGTCGGTGTTCGTGATTCCAAGAACCCACATGGGGGAGCCTTACTCTTCACTCCCGAGCAATGGGATGGCTTCCTCGGCGGTCTCGCCGGCGGAGCATTCGATCGGTGACCTGTGAATGGTGGCGGGCCCCTCAGGTGTCCGCCACCATTCACAGGTTCTTGACCCTGTCGTACCCGGCCCTTCAATACACCTTTGTGATGCCCGGTGCCGAACTATGAGTGTGAAGCCTGACCTCTCGGTTGCTTCGGACTCGCGTCGCTTCCATCGAGAAGCCGCTCGGCGGCAGCGGTGAATCGTTCGTGCGCTTCGATATCGACCTGCCGCATATCCGGGGAGATTTCCGCACGAACGAATGTTTCTCCCGCCCGGAACAAGCTCATGATGACGAGCATCCCGATCGGAATCCACCCCGGCAGGAAGACGAACATCGCCCATTGCGGCGGCCGGATACCCTGCAGGACGAGCAGTACCATGGCCACGACACTCAGCGCCGCCAATACGATCAGCGCGGCTCCCACGCGGCGATAGAACCGGCCGGGACGCAGACGCGAAGAGCAGACCGGCCATTCTCCGTGCAGCACAATGTCCGGGCCGATGTGCTCGACCACGGTCAACCGCCAGACCTGTATCAGCTTCCACAGCAGGCGCACAAAAGTGATCTGCCGCCCGCCGCGTCGGGTGGCGTAGAAGGTCACCTGACCCTCTCGACGCTCCACTGTTTCGTGCCCGTGACGACTGCATTCGTTCGGCAACGGATCGGTGATGACGAGATGTTGCGGTGATCCGGGCGTGGGTATGCCGGTCTCCGGATGAGCGGCGAGGTCGAATTTCATACAAGCCATCCGCGTTGGTTGCGTTCACGGAAGTACTCGTCGTCCGCCTCGATGGTTTCCGGCGGCAGTTCCCGAGGTGCCGAGGGCTTCGGTGGAGGGGTGGCGGAACGGCTGGTTGCCGCGACAGAGTCTCGGATACGTACGGCTCGTTCCGGAGTTGGTCGAGTTCCCTGCGGCCCTGCTCGGCGAGCGGTGCAACTGCTGGTCGGACAGCTGTTTCGCTGCCTGCAGCGCACTCGGCAGGGCTCGGTCGAGGATACGGTTGAGGGCTTCCCCGTGTGCCAGTGCACGAACGCTTCCCCTGCCTGCCAGGACTTCCCGGATCTGTGCCTTCAGGTTCGGATCGGGTGTGTTGTCGGCGAGCTTCGCCAACTTCCCGGCGAGTACATCCAATGCGGCCGGGTCGACTTTCAGTGGTTCGTTCGCGTGTCCTCCTTCATGACGGTCCTGTGGTCGTCGTGATCGGTAACCACGGGTTCGGTGGAACCGGCTGCCGCCGAGCGGCGTGCGTAGGCGTCGATGTTCGCCGGGTTGCTCACGCCCTCATCGGGTATGACGTGGTACGAGCCGGAACGGTTCCATCGAACTCGGGCTGATCGTGAAAGAGTGCTCGAGATGCCGATACGAGGTAGCGAACAAGCCGGAAACGACCCATACCTCGCCCCCTGTACCTTCCCTACATGACCGGGAGAGCGTACCGGTTTCTGCCCGGCCATACGGCGCGGAAGGGAGAAAGATCATGTCCGGCACCGATGACGTGTTCGCGGACGACGGTATGGCCATGCCGACAGGCCTTGCGGGGTTGTGGGCCGTGCGTCACGGTCGGAGCACGGCGAATGATCTGTACGCGGATCCCACCGTCGATGCGCCCCTGCCGGGGGTGGATGCCGGGGTGGAGTTGTCCGAGCTCGGTATGAGACAGGCGGTGGCGCTCGGTCGATGGTTCGCGGGGCTGGAGCCCGTGGAGCGGCCGGATCTGGTCGTCTGCTCGCCGTATCGGCGGACCCGGCAGACGTGGGAGGCGATGAGGTGGGCGGCGAAGACGGTCGACCCCACCGTGGGTGGGGTGCGGGCGTTATCCGACGAACGGCTGCGCGATCGCGAGATGGGGGTGTTCGAACTGTTCCCGCCGGCCGTTCTCCGGGCTCGGGCGCCGGAGGAGGGTCTGCGTCGGGAACGGGTGGGGAATTGGGTGTATCGGCCGCCGGGTGGGGAGTCGCCGGCCGATGTGGTGCTTCGGGTGCGGAGTTTCCTGGCCGATCTGGAGCGGGTGGCCGTGGGGCGGCGCGTTCTGATCGTTACACACGACGCGGTGGTGACCGCTGTTCGGCATATCGCCGAGGGGCTGGGGGTGTCCGCTCCGAAAGGGTTGGATCCGGTGCCGAATGCTTCTGTGTCACAGTGGCGAAACGCGGGTGGGATACTGGCCCTTGTCCGATGGGGGAGCGTCGCGCATCTGGAGGGTGGATCGGTGTGAGGTTGTTTGTCAGCGGGGGTCGTCGGAGTGGCGGGGCGGGTGGTCCAGGTGTCTGACTCCGGTGGGGAAGGTGAGGTGGCCGGTTACGCGGTCTTCGGATATCTGGGCGTGACCGACCTGTTCGCCCGTGGGGTCGTAGATCGTGACCACCACATGCTGTTCACCGGGGTTGCGCCAGCCGTCCGGGTCTCGGCGGATTCGGGTCTTCGCCCACTCGATGGCGTCTTGCATCAGTGTGTCGACGAGTGTGTCTACGGCCGGTGCGGCGATACTTCCGCCGATGAGCAGGGCTATGGTCTCCAGCGCCGGTAGGTTGATCGCCCGCATGTATTCCTGGGCGTGTTGCGGCTGCCGCCGTTGCCGCTGTGCGGTAGGGGGGTGCTCGAACCGCAGGTGAGTGTCGATGCCGTAGGAGCGCAGCGCTGCGGGGAGTTCTTCGATCAGTGCTCGGCGCTTCGACGAGACGAAATCCTCTCGACCCTCGATCTCGATGGTGACGGCTGCGTCGGAAAAGTCTGTCTCGGCGGGTGGCTCGGCGTGGGAATTCGCCGCGGGGTCTTCGGTCGGAGACACGGAACCGATTATTGTCCAGCGGTTGCGGTCCTGCCGATTTTTCATGACGCCGCCGCCCATACGCCGGCAAGGAGGGTTTCCTTTGCTTACGGATTGTCAACTCCTGGGCGGGCGTTCGCCGACCCGGAATGGCGGGCACCCACTATACATCAGATCGATCATCCGGCACGAGAACCGAGCTCCGCGGGATCATCTCTATCGATATCAATCTGCTGGGATGCTCCATCGGTGCCGGGCTGGGCGCGGACCTGCTGCTCTCGATCGGCAGCGGTTGCGGTCAGGTGGTCCTGCTCACCGCGGGGCTGGACACGTGGGCTCTGCGGCTGCCGTGGCCCAGCACGGTGACGGTGTTCGAGCTCGACCTGCCCGAGGTGTTCGCGTTCAAGGAGGCGGTGCCGGCCTGGCGCGGTGCGGTGCCCACGTGTGAGCGCCGGATTGTTCCGGTCGACCTGCGCGGGAATTGGGCGGACGTGTTGGCCGCGGCCGGATTCGATCTCACCGTGCCAACCGCGTGGCTCGCCGAGGGACTGCTGCTCTACCTGGCAGCCGACGAGGCCGCGCGTCTGCTGACCGCAGTCGGCGAGCTGTCCACTCCGGGCAGTCAACTTGCCTTCGAGCACGGCGGAATCGCCGGCGCCGCGCTTCTGGCCCAGGCTCGCGGCATTCCGGCAATGAAGCAGTACACACCGCTGTGGCAAGGCGGCCTGGGCGAGGACGCCAAAATCGCGGCGGTTCGGGATCAGGTCGATGGCAACCTTCGCGAGTGGGTGGGTGAGCTGCGGAGTCGAAATGTCGGCTGGGAACGTATCGGTGCCTCGCTCGGTATGACCAGGCAGTTGGCATGGAAGCGGTTCAAGTGACACTGCGACGCATATTTTGGACTGATATGTCCAAAATATGTTAGGGTGCGCGCATGGCGCGACCCAGGCAATTCGACGAACAGCGGGCGGTGGACGCGGCGATGCGCGCGTTCTGGGATACCGGTTACGAGGGGACGTCGACGCAGGACCTCTGCGCCGCGACGGGGCTGGGGCGCAGCAGTATCTACAACACCTTCGAGAACAAGCGCGATCTGTACGAGCGGGCGCTGCGCCGGTACATGGACGACAAGAACGCCCGCGCCTTCGCGCTACTGGACGGTCCCGGTTCGGTGAAGGACCGGATACGGTCACTGCTGTGGTCGGTCGTCGAGCCGCCGGAGGACGACCCGCTGGGCTGTCTGGTCGTGAATGCCACCGTCGAACTGGGACAGCGCGATTCCAAGGTGGCGCGACTGTTGGCCGAGGATCGGGAGCGGCGGCTGGCGGTGCTCACGAGTGTGCTCGAGGCCGGGCAGGCGGCCGGTGAGATCGACAGGTCGAGGAGCGTGGCCGATCTGGCGAACTTCGTGATCGCCACCATCGGCGGGATGCGGGTGGCCGCCCGGGGTGGGGCGGCCCGGCGGTCGCTGCAGGCGATCGCGGACGTCGCCCTGGGTTGTCTGTGATGTCGTCGGTCGTACCTGTGCTGTAGTTCCCCTCCTTCGACTTCGACGTCCAAGTGGTGTCGTGGGGGAATGTCTCCGGCCGCTCTTGTTTTGAACTGAACGATCTAAAACGAAGGGAAGCTTCGATGTCGTTGGCCGTCTACGTTCTGGGCCTATCGATCTTCGCCCAGGGCACCTCGGAACTGATGCTCGCGGGACTGCTCACCGAAATATCGAGTGACCTGGGCATATCCGTACCGCGGGCGGGGTTGCTCATCTCGGCCTTCGCCATGGGCATGCTGGTGGGCGCGCCGATTCTGGCCGTCGCGACACTGCGCTGGTCCCGCCGTAACGCCATGCTCGCCTTCATCGCGGTCTTTCTCGCCGCGCACGTCGTGGGCGCGCTGACCTCCGACTATCGGGTACTGTTCGCGTCCCGGGTCATCGCGGCCTTCGTCTACGCCGGTTTCTGGTCGGTGGCCGCCGTGACCGCGGTCGCCCTGGTGCCGTCCACCGCACGCGCCAGAGCGATAAGCGTGGTGGCCGGTGGGCTCACCGTTGCCATCATCGTCGGACTACCGGCGGGCACGTTCATCGGTCAGCACCTGGGCTGGCGCGCGGCCTTATGGGCGGTCGCCATACCGACGGCGTTGTCCGCGGTCGGCATTCTCGTGAAGATCCCCGATGCCCGCCCCACCGAGATCCCGCGGATACGGAACGAACTGCGCGCCTTGGCCACCGGCCCGGTCCGGCTGCTCTACGGCACCACCATGGTGGCCACCGCCGCGCTGATGGTGAGCTTCGGCTACCTGGGCGTGCTGCTGACCGAGGCGACGGGACTGGCCGACGACTGGGTCCCGGTGGCGTTGGCGGTTTATGGTCTCGGCAGCGTGATCGGTATCGCCCTCGGCGGCCGTATCGCCGACACCCATCCGTTACGCACCCTGGGCGTCGGAATCGCCGGACTCACCATCACCTCGGCGCTTCTGGCCGCGACCGCGCAGCACATCGTGCCGGTCGTGGTGCTCACATTCCTGCTGGGTGCCTTCGGCTTCGGCATCAATCCGGCCCTGAACAGTCGCGTGTTCACGCTGGCCCCCTCGGCGCCGACGCTGGGAGTGGCCCTCAATGTCTCATCGTTCAATGTGGGTATTACGGCCGGTCCGTGGCTCGGCGGTCTGGCGATCGGAGCGGGGATGGGGTACCCCTCGGTGGCGTGGATCGGTGCGGCGCTGGGAGTGGCCGCACTCGGAATCGTGAGGTGGTCGACTGCCCTGGCCCGCAGGGCGATCGACGACCAGGCCGGTGCGACCGAACATGAACTATCCGTCATCGAGGCCTGACGGTCTCGGTGAGTTCCCACCGAGAAATCAGGAGTACTCCGATGAGCAATGTGCGTACCGTTGTCGAGGAATTCTTTCGCCGCGCCCGAACGGGCGAATTCGCCCGCATCGGGGAGATATTCACGGACGAGGGCGACCGGTACATCTACGGAGCGGACGCGGTACCGTGGACCGGCCGCCGTGTCGGGGTCCAGGAGCATTCGCGAGAAAAGTCACGCTGAGGAGTTACCGCAGAGAGTGCGCCACTATCTTCGGTAACGCCCTCGGCGTGATTTTCGCGCGGATGTTTTCCCCGCGCCCCTGAACGCGCTCGGGCTGCTGGATGACTCGCGTCCGCTGCCGGGTAAGCCGGCCGAGGGTATGGATGCCGTATTCTCCTTCACCCCTGGAGGGATGGTCGGAGCTCGGGGGCTTTGTGCACCTCCCAATGAGGTCCGGTGATACTTCCAGCGCAGCGGACGGTTTGTCGAAAACGATATTGTAGCAGGCTTTCGGTTCGGCATGGGCAGTCTTCAGGAAATGCTCGTTCGCGGACAGGACGCGATCGAAGGTTCTTCCGTCGACAAACGCCCTCCGCTCGCCGGCCTCGAGCAAGCATTTGTTCTCATTGGCGTGTGCGCGGGAAAAAAACCATTGCTTTGTTCTTCGCCTCGTCGGCCCACGGGGCCGGCAACGATCGGCCCCGATCGAACAATTACTTCGAAGGCTCGAAATAATTTAGGAATTTGACCACGTAGTGCTGCTGTACTCACTCGAGACCGACGCGAGTCCATACCGGAGGGCGGCGGACTCGGAACCTTGTAGACGATCAGCAGCATGATACGTAGGCGGGCTGTGCCCATTGCTCCGCAGCGCGCCTCGGCGCCGGACGGCTACTCGCTGTCGTGTTCGCGTCGGGCCAGTTCTCGGGCGAACTGTCGTCGGGCTTCCGCAACGAGTTCGTCCCCGGCGACTGGATATGCCAGGGCTATCGCGATCAACGCCCTCTCGACGTGGGGTCCCAAGCCTGTGTGAGACGGTGGAGTCAAGCCCTCCAGCGCTCCGGCCAGGCTCGTCTCGAAGTTCCGCCGCACCTGATCGATCGGTAGTCTTCGACCCCTCATATCAATCCTTGTTTCCGCCATTCCGACTCCGCTGTGTCCACCAGCAGCTTATGCAGCACTTGTGCGGGTTCGCTAGCGCGGTCGCGGTTAATCTCGACGTCGGTGAACGCCTCGGATAAGGCTTCGGCCTCATATAGATCCTCATCCCAGAAGCTGTAACCACTCAGCTGAGCCCGCCATTCTTTGAATGAATTTTCCAGGTCGACCTCAACGGATTTCTCGGAGCCGTATCTTCGCATGAAGTGATCGCGCAAGGCGCCATCGGCTTTGTCAAGGGCTTTCTCTCCGCCGGCATTTGCCAGTACATGACCGAATTCGTGAACAATCGTGGTATATGCCGGTCGACGTTCTGATCCTGAGTTGAAATACCCCCCCTGCACCAAATCTGTCACACTCTTGGACAGCGCTGTTGGATTCTTGGCCCCCTCTGCGGAGAATGATATTCGAGAGCCAACCCGATTGCTACCGTCGGTTGTCGTCCAAAGCCTCTCTGTCAGCCCGAACTCGCTTCGTAAGCGGTGGATACCCACCGATACAAGTTCTGTTTTCGCGTTGGGATATTTCGTGAGCATGTCGTCTACGGCCAGCGCGATTTCGCCGACCGTGTGTGTGTCGAGTCCAGGCGCCTCGAAGCCGAACACCTCGATGCCGTGCCGTGCAGCAAGGCCTTCCCCGATTCTCTGGTTGACTGCTGGATCGGAAATCGCCGGTTGTGAGGATTGGCCGGCAGGCGCAGCCGGAATTGTCGGTTTGCTGGGCGAAGCCTCCGGGGGGAGATGTTCGGCACGAGAAAACCACTGGAAGGGCTCATTGGTGCGGGACAATCGTCCGATCGCCTGGGCGACCTTGTCGCTGAAATCGTGCCATGATTTGCTCTTGCACTCCATCGCTGCACGAAGTATTGTATGCAGTTCGGCGGTAACAGCGCGTAATTCTGTATCCGGCCCACGATACATCCAGCACTCCTTGACGGATTCTATTCATCTCAGGGGTGCGGACAGGATGATCCGGCTACCCGGATCCCAATGTTCTGTCGAGCGGTGAGCCTCGGCAGTGATCTTGACGATATGGCAACGGAATCGAGCGTGCCCCCATCGCCTGAGAAGTTTTAGAGCAGAATTGTATCAAAGGTGGTGATCGGGGATGGCGGGCGATGGCCAGGGCCGGCAAGGGATCGGATGAACTGGGCTATCAACCCATGGGCAGAGTTTCACCCCCGGTTTGCCCGAGTGAAATGATTATCTTCCTGATAAGATTTTGATTGGATATCACATGGGTGGCGGCTCGATATCGCAGACGCCGCGAATACGGGCTTTCGCCGCTTGATAGTCGGGATGGTCGGTGCCGAGAGTCTCCGCATAGCGGTCGAGCGCGTCCTGTTCGAGGGCGTCGGCCTCCTCGACCCGTCCCAGCGCACGCAGGTCGAGCCCGAGATTGATCGCGCTCTGCAGGGTATAGGGATGATCCGCGCCCCGAACCCGGCGGCTGCGGGACAGCACCTCCGTGCCGAGTTCGGCCGCCTCGGCCACCCGGCCCAGCCCGGCCAGATCCGAGGCGGCACCGGTCTGTGCGGCGAGGGTGTAGGGGTGGTTCGCGGAGAGACGGGCGGTGAGAATCCCTACCGCCTCCCGGTCGAGTGACAGGGCTTCCTCGTACCGGTCGGTGAGCCGAAGCGCTGCCGCATGGTTGACCGCGCACACGGCCGTGTACGGGTGAGTGGGGTGTGCGGTCGCGTATCGGCGGTACGCCTCGGCGGCGAATTCGAGAGCCCGCTCCGCGTCGCCGGTCATGCGGTAGTCGTTGGCCGTGTTCGTGCGCGCGGCAATGGACTCGGGGTGGTCGGGACCATATACCTTCAGGTGGTCGGTGAAGGTCTCGTATTGCAGGCGGAGAGCATCCGCGTAGCGGCCCGCCTTGCGGTAGGAAACCGCCAGATTCTTGCGCGCCCGCAGCACGTTCTGCTGCAACCGACTGCCCAACAGGTCGAGGAAATCGTCCACCACCCGCTCCTGCAGGGCCACCGACACCTCGTAGTTGCCGAGCTCCCGGTGATCGCGGGCGACGTTGTTCACGCAGTGCAGCCGCAGGATCGGATCGGAGGCCAGCGCCGGGTCGTTCTGGAAGCACTGGTAGTTCGCGGCGTCGAGAGTCATCGCATCGGCGAACCGGCCCATCATCCGATAGGCCACCGCCAGATTGTGGGCGGCGCGCACGGTTTCGATATTGCCCTCGCCCAGGTACTGGCGCGCCCGCTCATAGGACTGCTCGTGGACCGCGATCCCGCCGGCCCAGTCACCGGCCATACGCATACACGCGGCGAGCAGGTCGGCCGCCCAGACGTACTCCTCCGGGTACCTGTCGCGCTGATCCGCGACGCCCGCCAGCGCTGCCGCGGCCGCCTCGTGCGCGCGCTCCCACTCCCCCCGCTGCCACAGGACATTGCCGGTCACGACGCGGATCCGCACCACGTCGATATGGGTATCGCCCAGCAGCCGCGACCAGAGTCGCGCGGCCCGTCGCCCCAGACTCGCGGCGGCGGTCAACTCACCCTGCACCCGCAACGATTTGACGATATGGCGGGTCAGTTCCGGCAGCTGCGAGCACGGGTCCTCCGGATCCGCCACCCGCGGACAATCCAGCGCGCCGGTGTGCTCCACCTGATGCCACAGCCATAGATAGCGATTCCACAGGGCCGGCAGATCGGTGCGGTTCGGATCGGCGTCACAGAGCAGTTGATGCGCGGTGTGCCGGTTCGCCTCGGAGACATCCCGGGGCAGGAAGTCGTGGATACCGTGCCAGGGCACCAGGTGGATCTTCAGCGCCGTGCCGTGTTCGACAAGCGGGTCGGTGCATATCTGCGCCACCGAGTCACGGATGGCCAGGTCGACAATGGTCTTGCGTCGCTGCTCGTTGGTCAGCGCCTTGGCCAGCGGAGCCGGCAGCCGGGTCCCCCCGGCCGGGTTGGTACCGGGTAGCCGGGAGGTCAACAGATCCAAGGAGACCCCCTGGTCGGGGGTGAAAGCGGTCAACAGGCGCAGCAGCTGACCGGCGGCCCACGCGTCCGAACCGACCGGCTCGTCGAGAAACGGGCGCAGTGAATCGCCCACGATCGACGCGGTCCGCCGGTAGGACTCGTCCCGCAGTGAGGCGAACGGCTCGGCACGCACCTGCTCCAGCAGCGTTTCGTCCAGTGAGGTGCCGCGGGAACCCCGGCGGGCGAGGGCGTTGAGCAGGACCGGGCTGCCATCGACCGCGACGCTGAACTGCCGAGCCAGACCCTCATCGATATCGATATGCCGGCGCAGGAAATCGCCGCCCTCGGCCGAGGTGAACATGGGCACCGGAATCGAGTTCGGAGAGTCCCAGTCGGTGGTCTTCGAGGTCAGCAGGATATGGCCGGAACCGTCCCAGGGGACAACCTCCGACAACAACGCCGGGTTGCTCGGCAGCAGCATCTGCTCCGGGGGCGGCCGATGATGGTCGGGAACCACATTGTCGTAAACGAGCAGATACCGCCGTGTGGTAACGCGCAGGGCGGCAACCACATCGCGGTGCCTGGTGGCGCGCGGCAGCGAATCGGGCAGTCCCAGCGGGCCCGCCAGACGGCCCAGCTCGGTCCGCATCACGGCGTCGTTGCCACCCGAGATCCACGCGATGATGTCGTACTGGGAGCGAAAACGGTGTACGTAGGCAGCGGCGATCGATGTCTTGCCGCAGCCGGGCTCACCGGTCAGCACCGCGGCACCGGATATGTCCAGGCGCTCCCGCACGGCCTCGAGTTCGCGTGCCCGACCGTAGAACCAATTCCACTGGTGCTGAGGCACGGTTGTCGACTGGTAGTCGACGAACATCTGCTGGTTCGGGTACCGCACCCGCGTCCGGCTCGCCGGCCCCAAGGTCGCCCTCGGCACGGTCGGATCGGTGCGGCCGAGCGCACGCCGGATCCTGGTTCGGGCCTGCTTCTCGTCGGGCAACTGCCGCAGGTCGGCGGCCGGTATCGCGTGCATGGCCGCGGGGATCTCGGCGGATGCGACGACTACGGCCAGCAGCCCCCTCGGATCGGCGGCGTAGCCGGCCCAGCCGTCCGGTGAGAAACCGACGGTCCGCACGAAACCGTCGCTGATCACGAGAACGAGCGTCCCGTAATCGGGACGGTCGGGTAGACCAGCGCCCGGCTCGATCCGATGCAGCCGCAGGTCGAAGCCGGAGTCGGCGCCGAGCTGCTGTAACCACAGCGCCCACACCGTGTCCGCGGAGGTGTACGCGACGACGATCGGACCGGTCGGAGCCGGCTGCGCGGACATCGGCACCACGTTCGCTACTCCCATCCCACTGTCGGCCCAACCGTTGCGCCGGTGTCGTCGGCGGCAACGGAGCGCCGCATCACGGTCACGAAACGTCGACCGCTCGGGGTCAGACGATTCGAGTCGAGCAGAGTCTCACACCCGGTACGAACATCTTGTTCGACCGAGCATGCATCGAGGCCCCGGGACCCGTCCCCGGCCGCCCGGCGCAGGAACCTGGCCACGGCAAGATGCGCGTACGCGCCGTGGAGAACGGCACCGGCGGTTCTGGGTTCGCGCCGCCACGGCGACGGCAGATCGGCCGGACCCTCCTCGGCGACGAGCGGCCGAAGCTCCATCAGCACGGCCAACTTCGAATGCTGGAACTCGTGCAACAGGCCGATCGCCAGCGTCACCGGGTCGTCCGGGCGGATCATGGTGGCGGCGCCGAACGAATCCACCAGAGTGGACGTCAGGAACCCGCCCGGTTTCCGCCCACGCGGCAGCAGGGCATGCATCCCCTGGACGAGCGGTGCGGTGAGTTCGGGTACGGCGGCGGCCATCAACGGCAACGCTGCCGCGAACAGCCGCTGCCAGCGGCGGAATTCGGTGCCGTCATATGGGTGCCAGCGGTCCCTAGAGCCCGTGGGCACGGCGTCCGGCCAGGCCGAGGGGGTGGGCGGCAGATCGTCGAACTCGACATCGGCCACTCCGAGCGGAGACGAGGCGGTCAACCGCCGCAACGGCACCCAGCGATATCCATCCGGTCGCGGTGACGCGCCACCGCGATAGCGCACCGAGACCCGGTCGGCGACAGGGCCGGTCCAACAACCCAGTCCGGGCAACACCACCGTGTCGCCGACCTGGGGGAGGTCCAGGTCGAACTCGATACCGGCCCGGATGGCGGCCGCGGCGGCGAACGAGGCGAGATACGCCCCCTCGGTCGGACCACCGGTCGAAGGGCGGGTGGCGGTTTCGGTCGCGCATACCGCCGCCCACGCCCCGAAGCGATGGTGGTGCAGAATATCGCGCACCACCTCCGGATCGCTGCGCTGAACCGCGACCAGGATCTCGAATCCCGCCGGAGCCGACCGGGACGGCGCGTCGCCTCGGCCATGCGACCGGGCCGGTTCGGCGACGGGGCGGCCGATTCGGGAGCTCGGTGCGGAGTTCGCATGGACGTCGTGCAGCAGTGCGGCGAGGAAGGCCATATTTCGGCCGGCCCGCGCCCGCTGCAGCAGGGTCAGGGTGCCCGGGTCGTCCGCCAGGCAGGCCAGGGCGTCGAGTTCGGCGTCGGATATGGTCAGGACGCCGTGTCGGCTCATTGTGCGGGTACGCTCTCTTCCGGCTGCTCCCGACATGCCGATCACGCGACCCTGGGCCCGCTGTGGCCCGCCAGGACGATCCCGGCAGCGGTGCGACGGCGCAGCGCGGTGTGGAACGCATCGATCACCTCGGGACATGGATCGTCGCGCAGCTCCTCTAGCGTCAGATCGGCCAGATCCGGCACACCGCAGGCGGTTTCGGTTTCCATCGAGCACCCCTCCCTGGGCGGGGCGAACCGGTTCCGACGAACCTGCCGAGGTCCGCCCACCGTTCGGTTCCTCCATGCGGCAGCTGTTTTCAACATAACCGAAACAATCGAACGTCGGGAGAAACGGGGCGCGGGCGCCGTCTGACTCGGGAACAGGGTGATATCGCGGGTGGCGAGCCCGGCGAGCAGCACCGCCGCCACCAAACCTGCAGGGGGAGACAGATATCCCGACACCTCGACGGCGAAGACGACCGCGGCCAGCGGCGCGCGCACCGCCGCGCCGAGACAGGCGGCGAGTCCGGTGAGGGTGAAAGCCGCGACCGGGCCGGGTTCCAGGCCGAGATCCGTTGCGAGCCGCCAGCCGAACGTGCCCGCCGCCGCACCGATGACCATGGCGGGACCGAACACCCCGCCCACGCCCCCGGTGTTCAGGGTGACGGCCGTGGTCGCGATCTTGACGAACGGCAGTACCGCGAGCAGCCACAGCGGCAGTGCGGCCGCCGAAGGCTGCGAAAACCCCAGCACCACAATGCCGTATCCCGTGCCGAGCGTCATCGGGATCACGATGCCGACCGCACCGATACCGAGCCCGGCGACAGCGGCGGTGAGCCATGGTCGTTGCCGCGCCGGGGCGAACAGGGCGCCGAGCCGGTGGAACGTCCACGCGTACAGGCGGGCCAGCAGCGCGCAACCCAGGCCGACCACCGCGAGCAGGGCCGTGATGAGCGGGTTCCACAGGGGACCCAAAGCGGTGCTGCCGAATAATGGATGATAGCCGTACAGGGCCACGTAGACGCCGAACGCGATCGGGGCGACCGGCAGCGCGGCGCACAAGGCCGACCAGCGGATACCGCGGCGTCGCAGAAGTTCCCCCGCCAGAATCGCGCCACCGAGGGGCGCCCCGAACAACGCTCCCACACCCGCGCCCATGGTCGCGACGACCACGAGGCTCGCGTCCGCGGCGGACAGGCCCAGCTTCCGGGTGAGCGCGGCGCCCAACGAGGCGGTCACCTGTGCCACCGGCCCCTCGGTGCCGCCGGAACCGCCGGAGCCCAATGTCAGGGCGGTACCGGCGAGTTTGGCGACGGCGCCGCGGGCGGTGAGGTCGGTGAGCTCACGGGTGTTGACCGCGTGGATGACCCCGTCGGTTCCGTTCACCTGCGGTCCGCCGAGCCGGGACAGCGCCACGGTCACCACCATGCCGACCGCGATCAGCAGCGGGAGCATCAGCGCCCGGCCATCGGGCAGCGGCTCGGTGGGAGCGTGCCACAGCCCGTCGGCGACCGGTTGGAGCGAAAGGGCGGAGCCCAACAGTACGCCGGTGGTGAGATCGAGGGCGGTGCGCAGCGCGGCGGCTCCGAGCCCGGCGACGACACCCGCCGTCACCAGCGCGGCGCCGAGCGCCCTCGCACGGCGAAGTGGCCGGTCCCCCTCGGTCATGGCGAATCGTTGCTGGTCGCGACATCCTCGAGGATGCGATGGGCACGAGACAGCGCCGGATCGGTGTCCACACCGGGAACCGTCGCGAGAATATTCACGAGCCGGGTAGCGACAGGAACCGGCAGCGTATCGGAGCGCACCGCGTACACCGCCCGCTCGGCGGCGGCGAGCAGGGCCGCGGACACCGTGGCCGGCGGCGGGTCCGTGAGCCCCGCGGCCCCGTACCCGAACTGCTCGACGATACGGGTCTCCACGTCGCGCTGCGGGTAGGCCGACATCGCCACGATATCGAGATAGGCGCGCACCACCTTGAACATCAGAGCCGGACGGGCGGTGTCGTCCTCGGACGCCTGACCCGCCGCGAGATACCGGTCCACGGCTTCCCAGCCGTGCAATGGCTCACCGGTGCCCTCACAGCGCCGGACCAGGACGTCGCCGAGACGCTCGGCCAGCCGGGGCCGCATCGGATCGGCCGGTTCGACGGTGTCCAGGGCGGTACGCAGGACGCGGGTGGCGTCGGTCAGGAAATCGGGGCCGCCGGCGGTCTCGTAGCGGCGCAGAAGCAGATCACCCAACTCGACCAGAGTGGGCGCGGTGTCGTCGGCGAGTTCGGCCAAGGCCATCTTGGCCATTGCGATCGCCTCGTCGAGATAGCGAACCTCATTGGTGTTCTCCCACCGCCCTCGCAGCAGACCCGTGAGACGTTTCACCAGCTCCGACCGGCGCGGATGGCCGCCGGGCAGGGTCTGCAGGGCGTGGCGGGCCGCTTCCAGCGCGGCCTCGCCGTCATCGCGGCGCAACGCGACGGCGACGGCGCCGACCGCATCGGCATAACGCTGCTCGTCCTCGGCGCTCGGCGGCTCGGTGGGCGGAGCGGGGAAATTCGGCGCGATCCGGCGCAGCGTGGCCGGCGACAGGTATGCGAAGGGCGCGCGACCCTCGGAGGGTTGCGAGACGGTGGCGCGGAACACCGAACCGGGCACGTCGTAGCGCTGGGCGATGAACCGCGATACGACCGTCAACACCTCGGCGGCCTGGCTGCGCGGAATGGCGCTGCGCAGCACATCGGCCACCCCCGGCCGGAACGCGAACATCCGGCTGTCCTCGGGAACGGTGTACGGCGGCGCGGACCCCCCGGTGGCGTCCTCGATCAGACCCCCGGCCAACACCTCGGCGAGCACACTGCGGCCGGTGCCGGGCAGCACCGCCTGCTGGATCAAACGCATGATCGGCAGCAGCAGCGGAACCTGGGCCAGACCGGCCGCCAAGCGGAACGCGTCGGGCGAGGACGCCGCCCGAAACCGCCGCACCTGCTCGACGGCGCCCACACCCAGTTCGGCATCCTGGCGTTCGCCCAGGGGACGTGCGGCTTCCGTCTGCGCCGGTGTGGGCCGGCGCAGCAGCGGGTAGCCGACGGTGTGGCGTTCACCGGCCAGCAGTTGCGCCCACGGCCCGAGCCAGCCGGAGGTCAACTCGATGACCGGAACCGGGGTGACGGCTTTGTCCGCGGGGGCGAGCACGCGCAACGGCGACGGGCGGTCCGGGATCACAGGCGTCAGTCGTCCCTGTTCCCAGTCCAGACCGGTACGGCGCCACAGACGATTCGGCAGCGGCTGCACGACCGCGACCGGTGACCGGCCCGCCAGTCGTTCCAAGGCCACGGCTGCCGTGCCACGCACCCAGGCATCGCCCAGACAGGTGGAGAACACCATGACGACCCGTCGTCCGCTCGGATCGTTCAGCGTCGCGAGCGGACGGTTCGCCGCCTCGTACATGTGGGTGGCCAGCCGCGGTTCCGCGGGGCCGTCCGCGTCCAGATACCACACCGTCACCCGACGGAAACCGACCGCGTCCACCAGCGTCCGCACCGCGTCGACCAGACCGCTCCAGGCCGCCATCGACGAATGCCGGTCGAAAACCAATGCGGCCTCCCGCTGCCGCACCGGCAGCGGACGGGTCACCGGCCACGCGATCGCGGTGCGCGCGGCACGGTCGACGGTCGCTTCCTCGTCGAATTCCCGCTGCCGGGGATCGGCGATACGGCGGGCCATCGGCCGCAACTCGCCGAGCAGACGTCCCGCCGAGTCGATCGGGGACGGTGTGGGCACGTCGATATCGGGGCGGTACCGCCATTCCTCGGCCGTGCCGCGCTGTTCTACGCGCGGTGGCTCGCGCGGCACCAGCGGATGGTTCTGTCCGCCGGGCGAAGGTGTCGGCGGTGCGGTGGGGTCGAACTCCCGTCCCGACGGCGGTTCCGCCGGCGCCGCCGGGGACTTCGCTTGCTCGTCGATATGCCGGGCGAGCCACAGCGCCTCCGCCACCAGACCGCCGTCGACATCCAGCCCGTGTAGGGCATCGAGCAATTCGGACAGGCTCGCCATCTCAGCCTCCGGTGTCCGTCGGTTGCATGAGCCGCTCGGCCAGCCGTTGCCGGTCCACCCCGTCCGCCTGGGTCAGGACGTGCAGGGCGATCAACAGCCGGTCGGTCGGTAGTGCGCCCAATTCACTGCGGCGACGTATGAAATCATCGATGATGTCGTCGTATTCGTCCACCACGGCACTTCCCAGGTGTGCGGCGACCACCCGCTCGAGCTGCAACCGGTCGGGTTTGGCCAAGCGCAGTTGCAGACACCGACGCAGGAAAGCGGGCGGGAACTCGCGTTCGCCGTTACTGGTCATGATGATGACCGGAAACGCGTTGCACTGCACGAATCCCTCGCGCACGGGCACCCGTTCCCGGCCCTCATGGGTGAAAACCTCCACCTCGGGCAGGTGGGCGCGCACCCGGCGTAGCTCGTCGATGTGATATTCGCCGTTCTCGAAGACGTGCAGCAGATCGTTGGGCAGATCGATATCCGACTTGTCGATCTCATCGATCAACAACACCCGGGGTCGCTCGTACGGGAGCAACGCGGTACCGAGCGGGCCGAGGGTGATGTAGTCGGCCAGATCACGGGCACTGTCGGCGCCCGGGGTGGTGCCGCGGAGTTGGGCCTCTTCGAATCGGCGCAGCGCGTCGTAGTGATAGAGGCCGTCGCGCAATGTGCTGCGGCTGGTGATCGGCCAGTGCAGCACCGGGCCCAACCCCAGCTCGCGGGCGATCAGGTAGGCCAGTGACGATTTCCCGAGGCCGGGGGCACCGGAGACCAGCAGCGGCCGTCGGCACAGCAGGGCGGCATTGATGATGTCGAGATCGTCGGGGCGCAACTGGTGCGCACCGATATCGCCGCGACCCAACTTCCGGTCCGTCTGGGCGGGCTGATCCGGTTGCGGCGTCGGCGGCTGCAGCGTCGGACCGCCGGTGAAGGTGCGAGCGATCATGGGTTGCGGAACCGCGTCCCAGCCATCCGGCCGCGGCTCGCCCGACCCGCGGAACACGTGCCAATTCGGCGCTGTCATCTCACTCCCGATTCGCTTCGGGGGCCCGCGAGCGGGTGTGGACGCCGCTTGCTCTGACCCGGTACATCGAGCAGGAAAATGACGGCGCGCCAAAGCCCCCGATCGTGGGCGGACGATCCCGCGCCGCGCTGATTGTTCCAAATGGAGGTGTACCACTCGGCCGGAGGGACTCGGGCCAGGGTCTGACTCACTACTTCACGAAAGATAGTGCCACGGCACGCTGTGTCGGCCGCAGGTCCCGAAGGCGTGTCGCGGGTGGGCGGGGCGTAATGCGCCGCGCACCGGTCGTTACGCCACAGCGTGACCGGTAGCGCGTTCGAGTGCGCCGCCGTGAGCACCTGCACGCTGGGCACCTCGGTGACCGCGATCGCGGCCGGTGAATCGTCGAGGACGAACAGTTCCTGGAGCGCCGGCAGGTCTCGAGCACGCGGATCCACACAGTCGAACCACGCCATCGCGTCGACACCCTTGCGGTGTAACAGTTCCCATCGGTCCTCGAGCTCGGCGATCTGCTCGCCGGTCTTCTCCCAGGTGCGGCTGCGTCGCAATCGCATGAGGAATTTGGCGAACGGACGCGAATCGGAGGGACGCAGCCAGGTGTACAGCGGTTCCTCGGTGAGGTGCTTGTCGGGTAGCGCGACGACGATCTCCACCGTGTCCTTGGGGCGGTAGATATCACGCAGGACTCGATCGAGTTCGCGCTTCAGTTCCTCCTTGGCGTCGGCGAAATCGACGCAGTGGCCGCCCCCGTCGAGCGAGACGATCTCCCGGGTGCCGGTTTTGCGGGCCAACTCGATCCGATACGGCGTCGGTGAACGGTCGTCCACCCGCGGCCCCTCCTCGGGAAGTATGACCCCGAACAGCGTCGTGACCTCGTCGGTCACCGGACGGGCCGACTCGAGCAACATGGCGAAGTCCCGGCTGCGGCGCTCCGACACCATGCCCCGGGACCTGGGCAGGCCGAGCAGTCCCTCGGCGCTCGGGGAATCGCCCGGCAGATGGGCCGCGGTGTGCACACAGAACCTGGTCAGGCCCCATTCGGGTTCGTGGGTTTCGGTACCCACATACTCGGCCAGATCGCGCAGGGTGACGAATCGGGCGGTGTCGGGCGGGTAGAGATCGAACAGCGTATCGAGCAGAGCGGTCGGAACACGCCGCTCCTCCGCGGTGGTGATCGCGGCCAGCCGACCGTGGATCACGACCAGCCATCGCCGGAGGACGGCCTCCGCCGAGCCCACCAGTCGGTCGGTCCACGCCTCGTGGCGGTGGTGGTAGGCGTCGTGACCGGTGACGATCTCGTCGTAGAGCTTCGGTTCGCATACCCGGCGCAGACCGTCGAGCAGACACGCGATCGCGCCGCCCTGAGCGGCCCCGATATGTTCGCTCGCCTTCACGAACCCGATGACCCCGCCGTGCCGCACCGACCACACCGGCCCACCCGACATGCCCCTGATGACCGCGCGGTTTCCGTCGATGGTGAAGAACGGCGGCTTCGCGGACGCATGTGTCTCACGGACCCGGTACATCTCGTACAGTTCCAGAACCCGTGGCGGAAAGACGGCGTTGAGCGCACAGATGACGAGACGGTCGTCATACTCGGGCAACACGTCGGCCATGAGCACACACGGTGCCGATACCGCCTCGGGTTCATCGATCCGCAGGACGGCGAGATCCTCGAACGTCCACCGACCGGCAGGGTCCGGCCGGTCGGCGGCGACGACGGCCGCGCCGAACGAGCTGCCCTCGCCGAAGTCCAGTCGCACCCGATCACCGGACATCTGCCCGACCACATGGGCGGCGGTCACCGCGTAGCCGGAGGCGACGCGGAACGCCGTGCCGATCCGCTCGCCGTCGGGCTCGTCGCGGGCGACCGCGGCGGTGGCGGACCTGAGCAGATCCCTGATGGACACGGCTCGTCCCCTTACGCTCCGGCGGATGTGGCGCCCAGATCCCAGTCGAGGGTGACCTTCAGCGAAGCCTTGGCTCCGCCCGACGCCAGGACCGCCACGACCTTTCCGGCGTCCAGCGACAGTTCGAGGCCGAATTCGACCGACACCCGGTCGGGTTTCAGGCCGTCGACGCTCTGGTGCACCGAACTCGCCACGCTGCGGATCGTCGGGCCGAGGGAGTCGAGTTTGAACCGGTCGCGCAGACCGACGTCGACCCCCGCCTGTGCCGACTCCTCTTCGTCGACCCGGGCGTAGATGACCGCCCCATCCGGCATTTCGACGCGTTCGATATGCGTCATATCCGCCCCCGCTCCTGGTCTCGGGCCACATATCAACAGTACCGACGGAGATACCGCGCGATGGGCCGAATCCGCGCGGAAACGGCCATGTTCGTGTGTCTTACGACGCCACGCCCGTCTGTTCCGTCGGCCTCGCATTAGACCATCGAAATATCCTGTACGGCAAGCGCTTCGGCGAGTCGCACGAACAACGGCCACCGCCCGCGTAACAACCTCGTGGTGAGCGTGTTACGCGGGCGGCGAGTGATCGACTTGCTCAGCTGCCGAAGCGGGACAGGACGGCACTGGCCTCCTGCGCGGCGGTGCCCTCCTCGGCGAGATGCGCCATGGCGGAGGGGATCTCACGGCCGTGGTGCGCCATCGCCTGGGCGTAGAGCCGGCCGGCGCGGTAGGACGAACGGACCAGCGGGCCCGCCATGACACCGGCGAAACCGATTTCCTCGGCGGCCTTCGAATGCTCCACGAACTCTTCCGGTTTCACCCAGCGGTCCACCGGATGATGCCGGGGAGACGGGCGCAGATACTGGGTGATGGTGAGGATATCGCAGCCCGCGTCGTGCAGGTCGCGCATGGCCTGGGTGACCTCCTCGGGGGTTTCGCCCATGCCGAGGATGAGATTGGACTTGGTGACCAGGCCCGCCTCGCGGGCGGCGGTGAGCACCGCCAGAGAACGCTCATAGCGGAACGCGGGGCGGATGCGCTTGAAGATCCGGGGCACCGTTTCCAGGTTGTGGGCGAGCACCTCGGGGCGGGAGGAGAACACCTCCGCCAACTGGTCGGGATCGGCGTTGAAATCGGGGATGAGGAGTTCGACACCGGTATTGGGGTTGAGCTCCTTGATGGCGCGGACCGTTTCGGCATACAGCCAGGAGCCGCCGTCGTCCAGGTCGTCGCGTGCGACGCCGGTGATGGTGGAGTAGCGCAGACCCATGGCCTGGACGCTCTCGGCGACACGGCGGGGCTCGTCACGGTCGAGGGCGGCCGGTTTGCCGGTGTCGATCTGGCAGAAATCGCAACGGCGGGTGCACTGTTCACCGCCGATGAGAAACGTCGCCTCGCGATCCTCCCAGCATTCGAAGATATTCGGGCAGCCGGCCTCCTCGCACACGGTGTGCAGGCCTTCGCGTTTCACCAGGCCCTTGAGCTCGGAATACTCCGGGCCCATGGTGGCGCGGGTGCGGATCCACTTCGGCTTGCGCTCGATCGGGGTCTCGGCGTTGCGGGCCTCGATACGCAGCAGTTTGCGGCCGGCGGGGGCTTGGGCGGAAGTCACGAAACCTGCTCCACTTTCGTCTCGTTCGCCGCGGCACGGGGGATATCGTGTGCGGTGACGGGCAGATCGCCGTCGAGGGCGGCGAGAACGGCCTCGGCGACGCGGGGACGGATCTCGGCGACGGTGACCTCGCGGCCGAGTTCATGCGACAGCGTGGCGGTTCCGACATCGCGGATACCGCACGGCACGATGGCGTCGAACCCGTCGAGGACGGGATTGCAGTTCAGGGAGATGCCGTGCATGGCGATACCGCGCTGCACACGGATACCGATGGCGGCGATCTTGCGCTCCGGCCGCAGCGGGCCGTCGGCGGCCAGCCAGACACCGGAGCGGCCCTCCACTCGGCCGCATTCCACGCCGAGTTCGGTGACCACCTGGATGAGGGACTGTTCGAGGCGGCGCACGTAATCGACCACATCGATGGGTTCGGCCAGGCGGATGATCGGATAGCCGACCAGCTGGCCGGGGCCGTGCCAGGTGATCTTGCCGCCGCGGTCGGTCTGTACGACCGGGCTGCCGTCGACGGGCAGGTCCTCCGGCCGGGTGCGCCGGCCCGCGGTGAACACCGAGGGGTGCTCGAGCAGCAGCAGATGGTCGGAGCCGCTGCCCATGGCGCGTTGTTCGGCGAGGGACCGCTGCAGGTCCCACGCCTCCTGATAGTCGATGAAGCCCAGATCGCGCACGACGACGGGTGTGGTGTCGTAGCGTGCCGACCGGGTGGCGGTGCGCGTGTTGTTCACCGTCAAGACGTTACGCTCATCTCGATCGTGAGCTGCATCAGCGTCAGGTCCATCCAGCGGTCGAATTTGCGGCCCACCTCCGGCAGCACGCCGACGGTGCGGAAACCGAAACGTTCGTGCAGGGCGATGGAAGCGGTATTGCCGGATTCGATGGCGGCAACCATGGCATGCACGTCGCCGGCGCGACGGGCGCGAGCGATCAGCTCGGTGAGCAGGACCGTCGCGACGCCGCGCCGGTGGAAGCGGTCGTCGACGTAGACCGAGTTCTCCACGGTGTGGCGGTAGCCGTCCTTGGGGCGCCACGGGCCGTAACCGGCGTAACCGGCCAGCTCGCCGTCGATCTCGGCGGCCAGGATCGGACGGCCGGACCCGGTGCGGTTGCGGAACCAGCCCAGACGCTCGCCGATATCCGCCGGTTCCGTATCCCAGATGGCGGTGGTTTCCGCGATCGCCCGATTGTGGATGACGAGAATGGCGGGCAGATCCTCCATACGGGCGTCGCGGACGGTGATGACGCCGGCGACGGTCATCGGCCGTTGCCGACGACCGCGGCCAAGGCGGCGCCGATGGTGGGGTGGCGGAACTCGTAGCCCGCCTCTTCCAGGGCCGCGGGGATGGCCCGGGGGCCGTGCAGGATCGCCTCCTCGGCGAACTCCCCGATCACCGCGCGCAGTGCGAACGCCGGGACGAACAGCGGGGTCGGACGGTTCAGCACCCGACCAAGCGCACGGTTGAACTCGGCGTTGGTGACCGGGGCCGGGCCCACGGTGTTCACCGGGCCGGCGACCGTATCGTGGGTGATCGCGTAGCAGATGGCGCCGACCTCGTCGTCGAGGGATATCCACGGCGAATACTGGCGGCCGTTGCCCAGCCGTGCCCCGAGCCCCAGCAGGTACAGCGGCTTCAGTTTGGCGAGCATACCGCCGTGGCGGGACAGGACGACCGCGCTGCGCAGCAGCACCACCCGGGCGCCCGCCGCCGCGGCGGGCGTGGTCGCGGTCTCCCAGTCGCGGCACAGGGTCGCCAGGAAACCCGTACCGGGCGGAACGGTCTCGTCGACGATCCGGTCGCCGGTCGCACCGCCGTACACGTGTACGCCGCTGGCATTCACCAGTACCGGTACCTGGGCGGCGGCGACCGCCTGGGACAGCACATCGGTGGGGGTGAGGCGGCTGTCGCGCAGCTCCTGCTTATAGGAGCCGGTCCAGCGGCGGTCGCCGATACCCGCACCGCACAGGTTCACCACGGCGTCGGCGCCGTGCAGCACCTGGGCGTCGAGTTCGCCGCGCGCCGGATTCCAGACATGCTCGTCCGGCCCGGCGGCCGGGCGCCGGACCAGCCGAGCGATGCGGTGCCCGTCGCGGCGCAGGGCCGCGACGAGCGCCGTGCCGATCAACCCGGACGAACCGGCGATCACGACCTTCATATCGGCCTTACAGTCCGAGGTCGGCCTCGAACGCGGCCTCTTCCAGCCGATGCCGGATGGTGGTGAGGAACCGCCCGGCGTCGGCGCCGTCGATGAGACGGTGGTCGTAGGTGAGCGGCAGATAGCACATCGACCGCACGCCGAGCGACTCGTTGCCGTTCTCGTCGGTCACCACCACCGGACGCTTCACGATCGCGCCGGTACCCAGCATCGCCGCCTGCGGCGGAAGCAGGATCGGGGTGTCGAACAGGGCACCCTGGCTGCCGATATTGGTGATGGTGAAGGTGCCGCCCGCCAGCTCGTCCGGCTTGAGGCCGCCGGTGCGCGCCCGGTTGGCGATATCGGCGATGGCGCGGGCCAGCCCGGCCAGCGAGAGATCGCTGGCGTTATGGATCACCGGGGAGAGCAGGCCCTGCTCGGTGTCGACGGCGATACCCAGGTGCACCGACGCGTGGTAGGTGATCTCCTTGGTGTCCTCGTTGTAGCTGGCGTTCACATTCGGGTGCACGCCCAGCGCCTCGACCACGGCCTTGGCGAAGAACGGCAGGAACGTCAGGTTGACGCCCTCGCGCTTGGCGAAATCGGCCTTTGCCCGGGCCCGCAGCGCCGCGATCTTGGTGACGTCCGCCTCGTGCACCTGGGTGAGCTGCGCGGTGGTCTGCAGCGATTCCCGGGTCTTGGTGGCGGTGATCTGCCGGATGCGGTTGGCCTTCTGGGTAGTACCGCGCAGCGCGGCCAGCGCCGGGCTGGGAGCCGGGGCCGCGGCCCGGGGAGCCGCG
>NZ_BAFU01000241.1 GCF_000308495.1 Nocardia brevicatena NBRC 12119
TCGATCTCGAGGAGTTCCGTCCCGATACTCTCGACATCCAGGGCCTCGTACACGGATATGCGTACCTGAACCTGTCCAATATGCGCACCTTCGGCGCTCGCATGCCCGGCGCGAGTCCCGACCTGATGGACCGCACCTACCTGGGAGACACCGCGGCCCCGCCCTACGTCCCGCATCTCGATGACCACAGGCCGGAGTACGCCGGGCGTATCGCCGCCACCATCGGGCGGGTCATGTCCGAGACGAGCCGGCCGGATCTCGAGGTGCACCGGCAGCTGGCGGAGAAGTTGCGGGCCGAACGCCCCGATCTCGAGCGGCTGAGCGACGCGCAATTGCTCGAGCGGCAGCGTACCGTGCTCCGCGAGCACTACCCGCCCCTGCTGCGCACCCATCTGCGCATGGTCTACGAAGGTTCGGTCGTGGTCGGGGCGCTGGAGCAGGCGCTCGCCCCGCTCGATGATCCCGGACTGACGGTGACGCTGATGAGCGGTCTCGGCAACATCGCGTCCGCGACCCCGAATACGGCGATGTGGGAGCTGGGCCGCGCGATGCTCGCCTCCGCGGCGCTGTGGAAGGAGTTCGACGAGGGCCCCGTCGGGCTCGAGGCGCGGCTGCGCCGTTCCGACGACCCGGCCGTGGTCGAATTCGTGCGCGGTTTCGACGATCTGCTCTACCGCTACGGCTCGCGCTCGACCCAGGGGTGGGAGGCCAACGCGAAGACGTGGGAGTCCTACCCGGCGATCCCGCTCGGGATGATCGACCGGATGCGGCTGCAGCCGGAGGAGAAGAGCCCGGTTCGGCAGAGTCTCAGGCTGCGCCAGGAGCGGGAAGCGGCCTTGGCGCGGGTCCGGGCGCGGTTGGCCGACCGCCCCCGGGAACGCGAGGCGCTGGAAGCCGCCCTGCGCTCGGTGGCCGTCTACTCGCCGGCCAGGGAACAGAGCAAGACGAATACGGTGCGCGTGCTGCACGAGGGCAGGTTGCCGATGGTGGAGCTGGGACGTCGCTACGCGGCCGCCGGTCACTTCCGGCGCCCCGAGGATATCGTCATGTTTCGCGAGGACGAACTCGACGCGTTGATCGCCGATCCCGGCGGCTTCCGGTCGCTGATCGCCGAGCGCTGGGAGTGGTTCGAGCAGTTGTCCGAGGTCGAGCCGCCCTTCATCATCGAAGCGGGAAGGACACGGCCCATCACGTCCTGGACCAAACGCAAGGATCCGGTCGTGGACGTCGCCGTTGCCGGCGAGGTCCTGAGCGGACTTCCCGCGTGTGCGGGCGTGGCCACCGGTATTGCCCGCGTCATCGGCGATCCCGAGGACGCCGTCGACCTCGAACCGGGCGAGATACTGGTGGCACCGCTGACCGATCCGGGGTGGACGCCGATCTTCACCTCGGCTGCGGCCGTCGTCGTGAGCGTGGGCTCGTCGATGAGCCATGCCGCGATCGTCAGCCGTGAACTCGGTGTTCCCTGTGTACTGGGGGTGAAGAACGCCACCAAGCGGATCACCGACGGCGCCCTGCTCACCGTCGACGGTGGCGCCGGGACGGTCACCGTGCACTGATCGGCACCACACGAGCACGGGCCGGTTCCCCTCGTGAGAGGAGGAACCGGCCCTGCTTGCCTGTGTACCGGAACTCAGGTGGTGCGGCGCCGCGCGATGCCGAGCACCAGCAATCCCAGGCCTATCACGGCCATTGCCAGAGGCAGCCACAGCCCGAGGATCGACAGCATGGTCGAGTTCTTCGATATGGTGTCCACGGCGTCGGAGACCGCGGAGTCGGCGGTCCGCAGCTTCACGAGGGACAGGGGCAGGACGGGGACATCGCGGCCGTCGACGGAAACCGTGACGTACATGCCCTGGGCCTGACTCACCTGGAGCGGCGCGCCGAACTCCGCATCGACGGCGGCGCGGATCTCGTTGGTGCTGCCGAATCCGATCGGGGCCGGATCGGGCAGCGACGGCAGCGCGGCGGTGAGGGTCGCGCGTGACTGCTCGGGTACGACGCCGGCCTGCAGCAGCCCGCCGAGCACCGTCTTGGGCAGCTGCTTCGGGAAGTCCTTGAACTGGGCCAGTACCGTCGGGCCGGTGATCGGGCCCGCGGCGTCGATCCGGTAGTTGTAGACCTTGCGACCCTGCAGGTCGGTCTCGTCGACGAAGGTCGCGGGCTGTGCGGTGCGAGTTACCGAGTCGTAGAGGGCGGTCCCGTCCTTGGGGGGATCCATCGGCCAACTGAACGCCAGGCCCGAGTGCGGTTCGAAGGTGGCCTGTTTGTCCGAGGGGACCAGAGCGGACCGCTGCTCGTCGCCGAGTTGGGCGGGGGAGTAGTCGACCCGGCTGACCGCATAGGTGTGCACGTCGTTCTGGGTCGAGGAGTCGGGCAGGTTGATCACGGCCGTGCTGGTGACGATCGCGATATCGCCGTCGACCGCGTCCACCGTCAGCGAGCGGTCGGCCGTGATCGGCATCTCCGGAGTCAGCAGGTTGGCCAGATCACCGGCGGTGAAGGCCTGCGGGTTGATCGCCTGCATCGTTCCTTCGTACTTCTGCGCCTGACTGAGGTCGTCAGGCAGTTTCGTCAGTGATGGTAGGACCACGAACCTGATGATCACGGCGCCGACGATCAGCAGGATCCCCAGCAGTGACCACACCACCGAGGACTTTCGAACAGACATCGATGAGCTCCCTTGATTACCGATGGCACGCAACCGATCAGAGAGGGTTGCGCAGATTGGTCCGTCGCCCGGACCGAGTCGAGCGCCGTGAGGCGTGTGCCGGATTGTGCTCGCAGGGTGACGGGTGTCGTGTTACCCGTCACACTTTATCTAAGACTCGACTATTTCTTGTCATATCAAGGAATTTTGTTGTGACCAGTTGTGGCGCAGTCAGTTCGATGCCGGCGATTCGAGCTCGGTGAATGCGAACGTCTGCTGGGTGGCGCGGTCGAAGGCGGGGTGGATCTCCATGCGCTCGGCCGCGGCCGAGAGCGCCGCCAGTGCCGCGGGGAGATCGTCGGTGTCGATCTCGTAGACGGCGAGATAGGGCAATTCGGGGGTTTCGCCGTGGATACTCGGTACAGCGACGAAGCGGCGGGCCGCGACGAAGCCGTCCACCTGGAGTACATCCGGCAGGTGGACCATGTCGTACCAGGTGTTGTACTCGGCGTCGCGGCCGTCTCGGGGAGACGAGTGGACCAGCAGGATGTGGCGGGGCACGAGGGCGCTCCTTCAGGTGTCGGTGCGATCAGGTAGGCAGATACTCTAACCTTGGAGTATCTGCCTACTGCTCGTCTTTCTCGCCGGAAAGTCAGGCGTCACCGGCGGACTGACGCATGGCGGTGACTGCCGCGCGGAGCCGGGCGATGTCATCGTCGCTGCTTCCGCGCATGCCGAAATCGACCGCGGTGAGGGCGCGGGTGGCCTTGTCCGCGGTCTTTCGGCCGAGGTCGGTGATGGTGACGCAGGTGGCGCGCCGATCGGTCGGATGCGGGCTGCGCTGCAGCATGCCCTTGCCCTCCAAACGATCGGTGGCCAGGGTGGCCGTCGTCGCATGTACCAGCAGGTTGCGGGCAAGGCTGGAGATCAGGCGGGTGCCCGTCTCGGAGAGTTGCAGGGTCATCAGCAGCAGGTAGTCGGTCATGTTCAGACCGTGGCCGCGCAGCTCGGTGTCCACGCAGTCGGCGACGATCCGTTGATAACGCAGCAGGGAGGTGAGGGCGAGGAATCGCTGCTCGTCACCGTCGAGGTCCTGCTGTTCCCAGTAGTGTCGCGCCCAATCGACCGGGTCGGTGATGGTATCGGGCGTCCTGTGCGTGCTCGTCACGCTGGCCTCCTCGGTTCGGTAAGACCACTGAAAGTCTACTCTGCAAATATTTGAACAGCGACTTAACCTGCGGTAGCGGCTGGTCGTCGATCAGGGCTCACCTTCTGGAAAACTCATCTATTGAACAATATTTGTCTAATAGAGTTTAATATGTGTCGTGCGTCACAGTCCGTGGCGGTGAAGCTGTGGATCACCGCGGCGAAGCGCTTCGGCCGCCCTACGAATAGCAAGACCGAGGCGCACCGCGCCCGAGCAAGGAGATGCGTCGTGTTCATGGCCGTCAGCGACCCCATCCGCGGAAGTTCGGAGCCGGGCCGGTACTGGACCAGCACCAATCTGGGAGAGGCCTGCCCCGAGGTGATGACACCGATGTGCTGGAGCATTTGGGAGGAATCGGCCGAACTGGGCTGGCTCTACTCGATGTCCGCGTTCGGAGTCATCCCGAAGAAGAAGGTACGCATCTCCCCGGATGTCAACGAACGGGGGCTGTCGTGCTTCTACGGCAGGCAGGCGCTGAACGTCGATGCGATCAAGAAGATCATGGCGGGCCTGCCCGGTATCAGTGCCGACGACTTCGAGCGGGATCTGATGGGAAGCGTACGCCCGGATGCCCCCCGATTCCCGACCGGCTACACCCGCGTGCCGGTGCTGATGATGAAGGCGCCGTGGACGCTGCTGCGGACGGGCAAGCGGCTGCGCGGACTCCACGACCGGATGTACGAGAAGTGGCTGGAGACCGTGTACGCGCCGGACGACACCCGCGACTCCGGGCAGCGCCCGATCGAGCTGCTGGTCGCCGCCCGGGAGGACTTCGTCCGGAACTTCTCGGTGCACTGTGTGGTGCGATTCATGTTCCAGGGCGGGCAGAGTGCGGTGACCGGAGCCGCGGAGGCCGCCGGCGATCCGGGGCTTGCCGTGGAGCTGCTCTCGGGCGTGGGCGACGTCAACGAGACCCGCATGGCCGACGACCTGTGGCGGCTGGGCCGCGGGATGCTCACCGAGGACGAGTTCCTGAGGTCCTGGGGCTACCACGGTCCCAACGAGGGCAACCCCTACACCACGGTGTGGCGGGAGAACCCGGCGCCGATCCGGGCGCTGGCCCGCTCCGCGGCCGACCGGGAACGACCCGCCGAGCGCGCGACCCGGGCGCGGGAAGCCGGGCTGGAGGCCGAACGCAGGCTCCTGGCCGCCACCCCCGTCGCCAAGCGTGCGGGTGTGCGCTGGTTGCTGCGGCGGATGCGCAACATTGTGCGCACGCTCCAGGTCGGTAAAGCCGGGTACCTCCTGGCGATCGACGAATGCCGCTGGGCTGCCCGTAATTTCGGTGCGGAGCAGGCCCGTCTGGGCCGGTTGCAGGAGGTGGACGACGTCTTCTTCTTCACCGTTGAGGAGTGCCGCCGGCTCGACGCCGGTGAACTGGCCGACCCGCAGGCGATCGTCGATGCTCGTCGGGCCACCCGAGCCGGGTACAAGGCGATGGTGCTCCCGGTCTCCTTCTACGGTATGCCGGAACCGATCGTGGTCGACCCGGACATCGGCACGGATGAAACCATGGTGCTGAGCGGTGTCGCCGGCGGTGGCGGCGTGGTAGAGGGCCGCGCGCGGGTCGTGGTCGACCCGCAGCAGGAGATCGATCTCGAGCCGGGTGACATCCTGGTCTGTCGGTTCACCGATCCGAGTTGGGCGCCGCTGATGACGCTGGCCGAGGCGCTGGTGATCGACATCGGCGGCTCGGCCAGCCACGGCGCGGTCGTCGCCCGTGAACTCGGCCTCCCCTATGTGATCGGCACCGAGAGTGGTACCCGGGTGCTCCGGGACGGCGATCACATCCGGGTGGACGGCGCGAGCAATACGGTGCGAGTGCTCCAGCGTGGCACGACCGCGCGGACCGCCACGGCCTGACCGACGAGAAACGGCGGGCGAGCGCCTCATCGTGCTCGCCCACCGTGTGCCGAACCCGAACTCGGGGAAACCATTCCCGAAGGGATCAGCGTGGACTCTGCGCTGCCCTCAGGAAGTTGATCGTGGCCTCGGTTAACCCACCGTCGACATAGAGGACCTGACCCGTCACGTATCGGGAGTCCGCGCCGAGGAAGAAAGGCACCGCGTCGGCGATGTCCTCGGGCCGGGCGCGACGACCGAGCGGGACCACGGCATCGAAGCGGGCCTCACGTTCCTCGTCGGCAGAGACGGACGCCGTTCCCTCGGTCAGGACACCGCCCGGGGCGACAGCGTTGACCCGGATGCCGAATTCGGCCAGTTCCACCGCGCACAATTTGGTCAGCGACACCACTGCGGCCTTCGACGGGGAGTACGCGGCGGTGCCGGGGGTGACGACCTTCGCCGCGACCGAGGCGACATTGACCACTGCGGCGTCGGGTGCGGCGGTGAGCTGCGGAATGAACGCCTGCGTCATGATCAGCGTCCCGAGGACATTCACGTCCATCACTTTGCGGAACTGCTCCGGCGAAACGGTGGCGATCGGCGCCGGAGGAAAAATGCCGGCGTTGTTGACCAGTGCGTCCACCCGCCGCAGTGAGGCGGAAAGCTCCGCCGCCGCATCGGGGTCGGTGATATCGAGCGGCGCCGGTGTGCCGCCGACCTCATCGGCGATCCGCTTCGCGGAGTCGCTGTCGAGATCGGCCACGACCACGTGGTAGCCATCGCGGTGCAGCCGCCGGGCGATGGCCGCGCCGATGCCGCGTCCTGCTCCGGTGACGACGGCGACTGGAGCTTCGGTGGTCATCGTGCTGCGCTCGCTTCCGTGTCGAGAAGAGTAATGGCGGCCTTGTCGTCGGCCGGCATCGTTTTCATGGTGCGTTTGTCGAGTTTGCCGACCGCGGTGCGGGGCAGGGTGTCGACCAGGTACATGCGCTTGGGAAACTTATAGCCCGCCAACAGGGTTCGACCGTGTTGCTCGATCTCGGCCCGGGTCGGCGGATGCCGCGGGTCGGCGGGCACCACGAATGCGACGAGCATTTCACCCATCTCCTCGTGCGGCAGACCGAAGCAGGCGACGTCGCCGATCGCCGGATTCCGGATGAGGGCGTTCTCGACCTCGGCCGGGTAGATATTGACCCCGCCGGAGACCACCATGTCGGACTGGCGATCGGTGATCCACACGTATCCCTCGTCGTCCATCCGCCCGATCTCCCCGAGGGTGAATTCCGTGCCGCTGCGGGCGCCGGTGATGTAGGTGATGCCGTGTCCGCTGGTGTCGCGAAACCAGAGTGGCCCCTCGGTGCCGGGCAGTGCCGGTGTGCCGTCGGCCGCGCGGACGAACGCCTCGAACGGTGGGATGGCCCGGCCCACCGAGCCCGGCCGTTCCAACCATTCGGCGGCACTGATCATGCAGGTCGTGCCGACCTCACTGGCGCCGTAGCTTTCCCAGAGGATCGGCCCCCACCAGTCGATCATGGCCTGTTTCACCGGAACCGGACACTTCGCGCCCACCTGCAGCACGTACCGCAGCGACGAGATATCGGCCGACGCGCGTTGTTCCTTCGGCAGTGCGAGCAGGCGCTGGAAATGGGTGGGCACCATGATCGTCGAGCCGACCCGATCGCGCTCGATCACGCTCAGCAGGGTCTCGGCGTCGAACTTGCCGAGCACCGTCACCGGCGCGCCGCCTGCCAGCAGGCGAGTGGAGGTCAGCGGTCCGGAGTGGTACATCGGCCCGACCACGAGGTGGCGGCCGAAGGGGATCATCCGGTTCTGAGTGAGGCGCTGCAAATGGACGTCGACGGTGTCGCCGCCGACCCAGGAGGTGAACGGCAACTCGACACCCTTGGGCCTGCCGGTGGTGCCGGAGGTGTAGACCAGGGTCCGGCGAGGTGCCAGGTCGGTGCGGGGTTCGCTGTGGTCGACGCACCAGTCCCGCCACGCCGTCACCCCGTCCGGCAGCGGTTCCTCACCCCAGGCGACGACGGTCGTGATTCCCGCGGCGCGCGCGGCTTCGACTGCGACCGGGGCGGTTCGGTGGTCGCACATCACCACTCGTGCGTCGGAGTCCTCCAGGATGTAGCCGGCCTCCGGCGCGGTGAGGTGCGCGTTGACCGCAACCGCGGAAGCTCCGGCCAACGTGCACGCGACGTAGCCGAGCAATGTCTCCGCGGAGTTCCCGGCGAGGATCGCCACCCGTCCCGCGGGCCCCAGAGCCTGGGCCTGCAAAACGTTGACCGCGGGACGTAACCAGTCGTCGACCTGTTGCCAGGTGAAGGTGCGGTCGGCGTCGCGGACGGCGATTTCGTCGGGTCTGGCGCGAGCGAGATCGGCGGCGAAGGTCACGGCGTCACCTGTATGGCGGAGGCCCGGGCCCATTCCCGCAGCCGCTCGGCCGCGTCCCGCTCGGCGCCGTGCACATCGGCCAGCGGCAGCTCGCCGGCGAAGACCTCACCGCTCGTGCCGTCCACCGTGACGATCCGGCCGGTGAGGGCGTCCAGCGTCCCGCGGCCACAGCCCACCACGCACGGGGTGCCGAGTTCCCGGCTGACCACCGCGGCGTGGCTGGTCGATCCGCCGATCTCGGTGATGATGGCCGCCGAGACGACCATGCCACTGACGTCGTCGGGGTCGGTGGTGGGTCGGGCGAGCACGACGGCCACGCCGTCATCGGCGAGGTCCTCGGCTTCCTCGCAGGAGGTGACGACCCGTCCTGTCGCTACCCCAGGGCAGGCAGGCAGGCCGCTGACCAGCCGTTCGGCGCTCTGGCGGGCGACCGGGTCGACATGGGGGGCCAATGCCGCGGCGATCTGGGATTCGCTGACCAGGGCCACGGCCTCGTCCCGGCCGATGATGCCCTGGTCGGCGAGGTGAACGGCGAGGCGGACCGCGGCCTGCGGTGAGCGCTTGGCCGCGCGGGTTTGCAGCAGCCACAACCGTCCGGCCTCCACGGTGAACTCGATGTCCTGCACGTCGCGGCCGTGCTGTTCGAGTGTGGCCGCCGCTTCCAGCAACTGCGCGTGGACGTCGGGCAGTTGGGCTGCGAGTGCGTCGAGACGCAGCGCGTCGAACCGGCCGGACACCACGTCCTCGCCTTGGCCGCGCGGCAGCCATTCGCCGTACGGTTCCGGGTCGCCGGTGAGCGGGTTGCGGGTGAACAGCACGCCGGTGCCGGAGTTGTCGTCGTAGTTTCCGAAGACCATGCCCTGTACCGTCACCGCGGTACCGCCGTCGTGGCCGATACCGCGGTGGTCGCGGTAGGCCCGGGCGCGGGCGGAGTTCCAGGAGGCGAAGACCGCCTCGGCGGCGAGCGCGAGATCCTTCCACGGATCGCCGGTCGCGGGGGTGCCCACCACCCGCTCGAACTGTTCCCGGAATCGGCGGTGGGTGTCGGCAGCGAACGCCGGGTCGCCGGTGAACTCGGCGATACGTGCCGCCACGGCATCGTTCATACCCAGGTTGAGCACGGTGTCCATCATCCCCGGCATGCTCACCGCGCCACCCGAGCGCACCGATACCAGTAGCGGATGCTCTCCGCCCCCGAGGCGGCGCCCCAGGCTCTCCTCGAGCAGCGCGACACCGCGCTTGAGACAGTCCAGCACCGGCTCGGTGAGCTTGCCCTGGTTCGCGTTGACCTCGGCACAGAACTTGGTCGACAGGACGAAACCAGGAGGTGTGGGCATGCCCAGTGAGCGCATCCGGTTGATGCTGCGGGCCTTACCGCCGACGAGGGTCGGGTCGAGATCGGGACTGTCGCCCAGCCAGATGAGCGTCATTGCGCATTCCTCCTAGACGGCACGGCCGGCGGCCGCTTCTTCCTCACGAGTCCGGCCGAGCAGACCGATCAGCTCCTCGTGGAATTCGAACCACACCGTGTGGTAGCTGTCCGTGATCGGCCGGGCGAGGTAGCTGGTGTTGCCGGCGCGGATCTGCTCGACCGCGTTGCCGAAACGACGCTGGTAGGTGGCAAGACGCGGGGCGACCTGCGCGATCCGCGCGACGAGGAGCCGGAACTCGCTGTCGAGGCCGCTCAGCCGATCGATCACCGCGCGATCGTAGGCCTCGTCGGTGTGGTCGTTGGGAGCGCCGCCCTTGATCTGCCAGTCGCTGACGATCTGCTTGAGTGCGGTGTTGTGCCGGTCGAACTCTTCGTACAGGGCAGTGAGTGCCTGCTGGTCGATACCGGCGTGCTCGGCACGTACCAGGACGGCCAGCCGCTCGCGGCCTTCGGGAGTGAGGCGCACATTCGGTTCACCCTTGAGGTACCCGATCTCACGCAGAGCTGCGAGTTCGGCCTCGGCCGTCTCGGCATCGATGCCGCAGGAATCGGCGGCGAGCTGGGGGGACAAGCGCCCTTTGAGGCGGGTCGCTTGCAGGATGGCGAACTCGTGAGCCACGGAATTCCCCTCCTTCTCTGTCGTCGAACTTAATCTAGTTGTCGATCGTATAGTGATAGACTAATCGGAGCTTAGCTGAGAGCCTGATCACATGTCTACAAGGAGCCCTGCGTGCTGCTGACCCTCATGCGCCACGGTCTGCCCGTGCGCGACGACGGTAATCGGATGGATCCCGGCCTCTCGGAGGAGGGGTACGCCCAGGTCCGGGCGGTGGGACCTTATGCGCGCGCGAAGGGCTTTGATGTGGTCTACACATCACCGCAGCGGCGTGCGGCACAGACGGCGGACGTGGTCGCGGCAGCTCTGGATCTCCCGGTGGTTGTGGACGCAGGTCTGGTGGAGTTCGATCATGGTGCGGCCTATGTGCACTACGACAGTCCCGATGTCGAATTGTGGCAGCGCTACCGTGCCGGTGATCTGAGCCCCTGGGGTCTCACCGGCGAGGAGTTCCACGGCCGGATCGCGGCGACGATGGAACGCCTGTCCTCGGCGCACGCCGGGCAACGGGTGCTGGCCGTGTGTCACGGCGGCGTCGTGAACGCGTGGACGTGTCAGGTGCTCGGCGTGCCGGATCGGCTTCTCCTGTTCGAGCCCGGCTATGCCTCGATGCATCACTTCATATACTCCGGCGGCAAATGGGAACTGCTCGGACTCAATGAAGTTGCTCACGATCTGCCTCGACAGTTCACATAGTCTATGAATAGAGTAAATTGGGGCGGGGTCCGGAGGGAATGGCGATGGAGATGACGCTGGTCGGCGTCGGGGAAACGTCCGACGCGCTGCGGCGCGTGAGTGAGCGGCTCGCGGAGAACGACTGGACCGTTGTCCGGGTGCATGACGTCGTTGCCGGCCCGGTCGGCGAGAGCGGCGTGCTGGACGCCCTCTCCGGTTTCGCCGCTCGTCCCGAAGTCGTCGAAACCCTCGAGCTCGATCGGTTGATCGCCGACAACCCCGGTGGGCAGGTCCTCGTGCTGTGCGAGCCGGCGTGCGTCCGTGAAATGACGGCGCGGATTCTCGAGGTGCCGACGGAGTTGGTGCCACTACCCGAGAGCGGGTCGGTCACTCGCTTCCGCGCCGCCCGGTCCGAAGTCCGGACCGTGGTCTGTGTGAACGACACCCTGCACCTGGTCGATACCGCGGCCGTGCCGGACCTCGAGAGGATGTACTGATCGAATGAGCGACTTCGACGTCATCGTGATCGGATCGGGAGCCGCCGGGCTCTGTGCCGCCGTGGCGGCCGCGGAGTCCGGAGCCCGGTCGGTCCTGGTGGTGGAGGCCGAAGGACAGGTCGGCGGATCCAGTCGACTCGCGGGCGGCGTGATCATGGGCAGCGGCAGCGGCCCGCAACGCGCCGCGGGTATCGAGGACGAGCCGGAGAACCTGGTCCACGAGTATCTGGCCCTCAACGGTTGGGATGTTGCCGCCGGGCCGGTGCGCCGTTGGGCGCTGCGCACCGGAGAGACGATCGACTGGCTCGCCGACCACGGGGTTCGCTTCTTCGATCGCCTGATCTTCGGCGGTGACGAGCGGCAGGCCCGCTCGCACTGCGTCGACGGCGGCGGCCGAGCTCTGGTGGACGCGCTGAACGTCGCGGCACGCGGTCGCGGTATCGACTTCGCCTTCGGGCGCCGGGTCGATCGGCTCGTCGTCTCGGATGGTGAGGTGCGCGGTGTCGAGTCCGCCGGTGAGATACTCACCGGCGGATCGGTCGTGATCGCCACGGGTGGCTTCGGTGCCGCACCGGACCTGCTGCGTCGGTATTTTCCGTCGGCGTGGATTCCCGGCTGGAGCTGGTACATCGGCGCCGACTCCTCCCGCGGCGATCACTTCGCCTTCGCCGCTGCCGTGGGTGCGCAGATCACCGGCTTCGACCATGGGCTGCGCACGCTCGACCCGGGTTTGGCGCGTTTGAACGAGGCGTTCCTACCCGGATGGGCGGTCCTGGTCGGCTCCGACGGGCGGCGTTTCATCGACGAGACCGCCCCCTACGGACTGTTGGACCAGGTGGTGCGCGCGCACGGCGACCGGGCGTTCGTCGTGTTCGACGACGCCGCTCTGCGTCCACCCGCCGCGATCGCCGCGCGTTACCGGGACGCTTACAAGCAGGTGTGGCCCAACCACCCCCCATTTCGGACGAAGAACTACAACGCCGACATCATCGATGCCCATCTCGCCGACGGCGGAGACAGGGTTCATCGCGCCGATTCCCTGCACGACCTGGCAGCGGCGCTCGGTATGGATTCCCGGGGTCTGGTCGGCGAGATCGCGCGGTACAACGGTTTCGCGGCCGCGGGCACCGATCGGGATCACGGCAAGGCCGGCAAGTTCCTGCTGCCGTTGGAAACACCGCCGTTCTACGCCATCGAGGTGCGCCCGCTGACGATCAACCTGACCGCCTGCGGCCTGCGTATCGACGACCACGCCCGGGTGCTCGGGGAGGACGGGCGCCCGATCGCCGGACTGTTCGCTGCCGGTGAGTGCACCGGCGGAATCATCAAAACCTATATCGGAAGCGGGAATTCGCTGGCCAACGCCTGTGGGTTCGGCCGGATCGCCGGCGAGGAGGCGGCGCGCCGCGCTACCGATATCTCGATGCGAGAGGAACTCGGAGCATGACGACAGTCGGTGGCGCGGCAGCGCCCGCGACGCGGCCGGTGGACGCCGAGGCATATCGTCGGATGTACACGCTCATGTACGTCACGGCGCTGGCCGATCAGAAGTCCGTGGCCGAAGCCAAGGCCGGACGGTTGCAGGCCGCGTTCTATCCGATCCGCGGCATGGAGGCGGTGTGCGCGGCCCTGGGCGAGGTTCTCGATCCTCGCGACAGGCTGGTGTCGACCTACCGAAACCTCGGTGATGCCCTCGCCAAGGGCGTCTCGCTGCGCTCGATCATGGCCGAGCTGTACGGCCGTCGGGCAGGGCTCTCCCGAGGCAAGGGCGGCCCGATGCACCTGCAGGATCCGGCGATCGGCTTCAGTGCGACCACCGGCATCGTCGGGTCCGGTCTGCCGATCGCGGTCGGGCTGGCCATGGCCGCGCAGCTCGACGACGACGGCACCGCCACCGTCGTCACCTTCGGCGACGGCGCGACGTCGATCGGCGCCTGGCACGAGGCGATGAACTTCGCCGGGTTGTGGCAGCTGCCGATCGTGTTCGTGTGCCAGAACAACCAGTGGGGTGAGCACACCCCGATCGCGCGCTACGCGTCGAACACCGATCTCGCCGCCCGGGCCGCGGTCTACTCCGTGCCCGCCCGCACCGTCGACGGGTTCGACCCCATGGTCGCGCGCGAGGCCCTTGTGGAGGCGGTCGCTCGGGCGCGACGCGGTGAGGGGCCGACGTTCCTCGAGTTCGTCCACTACCGCTTGACCGGGCACACCGGCACGGCGGATTTCGGCTATGTGCCGGAGGACGAACTGAAGGCCGCCATGCAACGCGATCCCGCCCCGGCCTTCCGCAGGTGGCTGCTGGAGCACGGACATCTCGATGCCGTGCAACTCGACGCGATCGAGGAGCAGGCCCGCGCCACCGTGGACGACGCATTCGGCTACGCCGCCGGATGTGAGCTGCCCGCCGCGTCCGATATCTACACCGACGTCTTCGCCGACGACACCTGGGTGAGGAGCCTGCACAATGACTGACGTGAGGCCCGCCGCCGGCGCCCGCGAACCGTCCGGGACCACGACGATGACCATGGCGGCCGCGCTCAACTCGGCATTCCATCTGGCCATGGAGAACAACGACCGGATCGTCGTGCTCGGCGAGGACGTGGCCGATCCGATCGGCGGTGTGTTCAAGACGAGCAAGGGCCTGTCCACCGAGTTCGGTGAGCAGCGGGTGCGCGCCACCCCGATCTCGGAGCAGGCGATCGCCGGTGCCGCGGTCGGGCTGGCGCTGGGCGGCTATCGCCCCATCGCCGAGATCATGTTCTTCGACTTCATCACTCTGGCGATGGATCAGATCCTCAACCACGCCGCGAAGTTCCGGTACATGACCGGCGGTGCGACCCCGGCACCGATCACGGTGACGACCACCGTCGGCAGCAGCCATTTCGGGGCCCAGCACGCACAGTCGCTGGAGGCGTGGTTCATGCACACCCCGGGCATCAACGTGCTCTATCCGGCGACCCCCGCCGACGCCAAGGGGCTCATCGCGACGGCACTGGAATCTCCGGATCCGAGTCTGCTCATCCAGCACTCGGGGCTGCTCTACAGCGTCAAGGAACCGGTGCCCGTCGGGGTGCACAAGGTGCCACTCGGTGTGGCCAACATGGTTCGCTCCGGTACCGATGTCACCCTGATCACCTATGGCACCCAGCTCGGTGTGTGCCTGCAGTCGGCCGAGACCCTGGCCGAGTCGGGCCTCGAGGCCGAGGTGATCGACCTGCGTACACTGGTGCCGCTGGACTTCGCGACGATCGAGGAGTCGGTGGAACGGACCCGTCGGGCGGTGGTCGTGCACGAGGCGACCGAGTTCGTCGGACCCGGAGCCGAGATCGCGGCGCGCCTGAACGAGAAACTGTTCTCCGAGCTGCTGGCGCCGGTCGTTCGCGTCGGAGCGGCGTACACGCCGGTGCCGTTCTCGAGGTCACTGTCCGGATATCCCACCGTGGACAAGGTCGTCGCCAAGGTCCGCGGTTTGTTCTGACCCGCATCGCGGGCACCTCCGCCGGTCCGGCCCCGCTGCCGGACGATCGACCCGAACCAGGAGCGCAAGATGGGCGAACGCCTCGATGTCGGTGACCGCCGCGTCACGTACCAGGACGTACTCGCGTTGGACAGCAGGACGGTGCCCAAGCATCTGCTGCAGCCGGCCCCGGGGGAATTCGACTTCCACGAGGCCGCGATCGATCGCTACGTCTCCAGGGCCTACCACGAGGCCGAGAAGAAGCAGCTCTGGAACCGGGTGTGGCAGTTCGCCTGCCGTGAGGAGCACATCCCCGAGGTCGGCGATCACATCGTCTACGAGATCGCCGGAGCGTCCTACGTCGTCATCCGTTCGGCGCCGGACACCCTCCGCGCCTACCCGAACTCGTGCCTGCACCGTGGCCGGCAACTGAAGGACTTCGCGGGGCGATGCAGTGAGATCCGCTGTCCGTTCCACGGGATCGCATGGACGCTGGACGGTGAGCTGAAGCGGATTCCGGCGCCCTGGGAATTCGAACACGTCGATCGCGAGGAGTTCGCCCTGCCGCGCTGCAGCGTCGGCGTGTGGGCGGGATTCGTGTTCATCAACCCTGACCCGGATGCCGAGCCGCTGGAGAGTTACCTGGGTGAGCTGATCGATCAGTTCTCGCTCTGGTATGGCCACGAGCGCTATGTGGAAGCACATGTCTCCAAGGTCATCCGGGCCAACTGGAAGGTCGCGCAGGAAGCGTTCATGGAGTGCTGGCACGCACCGGCCACGCATCCGCAGACCGTGCCGTACGCGGCGTTCGGTGCCTGCCAGGTCGACGTGTACGAGAACTTCGCCCGGTTCATCACGCCGTCGGAGGTCGTCGGTCCGATGATGCCGTGGGACCCGAGCACCGAGGAGATGCTGCGCTCCACCATGGACGTGCGCCTGGACGAAGACCTGCCGGTGCGTCCCGAGCCGGGGGAGACCGCCCGCGACTACATCGTGCGCACGACACGGGAGAAGTGGCGGGGCCTGATCGGGGAGGAGGTCGAGCAGTGGTCGGACGCCGAGCTGGTCGACAACTTCACCTACACGGTGTTCCCCAACATGATGCCGTGGGGTGGGGTGCACAAGATCGTCTACCGCTTCCGGCCGAACGGTGACGATCACCGCACCTGCATCATGGAGGTTTTCATGCTCGCGCCGGTGGTGGGGGCACGACCCGCGCCCGCCGCGGAGATCGCCCTCGACGCCGATACGCCGTTCAGCAGCTCACCGCTCGGGATTCTCGGCAATGTGCTCGACCAGGATTGCGGCAACATGGAGAAAGTTCAGCAGGGCCTGGAGAGTGCCCGGAAGCAGACGGTGACCTTCGCGTCCTACCAGGAGAACAACCTCAAATGGATGCACCGCTTGATGGATCGTTACGTCACCGAGGTGGAGCGGTGAACGGCATCGTCCACCCGTACAGCAAGGATCTCTACGAGCGGGACCCCGAGGGCAACCGGGTGAAGGTGACCCGGAGCAATGGGGCGGTCGGTTATTTCGCACGCGATGGCCGCTGGCTGGAAGGTGAGCGGTTCGAGGCCGACCTGCACCTGTGCGGCTGGATCATGTCGCCCCGACATGCGCACCGTCTGGTGACCCGGCCTCCCACCCGATGAGAATGGTACTTCCCTCTCGCAAAGTGGTGCTTTCGTAATTTTCTCGACGATCGAGCCTGTCCTCTCGGGCTCGCGGAAGGACGCCTGTGGTGTTGAAGACCAGGTTCACCGAGGAATTCGGGATCGAACATCCCATCGTCTGTGGCGGTATGACGGCGGTGGGCAAGGCCGAGCTCATCGCCGCGGTCGCCGAAGCCGGGGCACTGGGGTTCCTCACCGCGCTGACCCAGCCCACCCCGGAAGACCTGGTGAAGGAGATCGCGCGAGTCCGGAAGATGACCGACAAGCCGTTCGGGGTCAACCTGACCATCCTGCCCACGCTCACCCCGGTGCCCTACGAGGAGTACCGGGACGCGATCGTCGACAGCGGGGTGAAGATCGTGGAGACGGCCGGCGCCAATCCGGAGCCGCATCTGCCGACATTCAAAGCGGCGGGCGTGAAGGTGATCCACAAGGCGGTCGCGGTCCGGCATGCGCTCAAGGCCGAGAGGCTGGGGGTGGACGCGATCAGCATCGACGGTTTCGAATGCGCGGGCCACCCGGGCGAGGACGATATCCCGGGCCTGGTGCTGATCCCGGCTGCGGCCCGCAAGCTGAGTATCCCGATCATCGCCTCGGGTGGGTTCGCCGACGGCGCAGGGCTGGTTGCCGCCCTCGCATTGGGCGCCGACGCGATCAACATGGGTACGCGTTTCGTCGCGACCACCGAGGCACCGGTACACGAGAACGTGAAGCGGCAGATCGTCGCCAACGACGAGCGCGCGACCACACTGGTGTTCCGGGAATTTCGTAATACCGCGCGGGTGGCGCGCAACGCGGTATCGGAGGAGATCGTCGAGATCTCGCGGCGCCCGGGCGCGGTCTTCGAGGATGTCGCGCATCTGGCGTCGGGGGAGCGCGGGCGTCGCGAGGTGCTGGGCGGTGGGGATAGGGACGGCGGCCTGTGGTGGGCCGGGCAGGCACAGGGGCTGATCGACGAGGTGCTGTCCTGCCGGGAGGTCGTGGACGGCATCGTCACCACCGCGGAGCAGATCATCGATAAACGGCTCGCGCAGATGCGTATCCCGTGAGCTTCGGTCTCGCCGCCCAGTGTGTGCCGGCGGAGGAAGCCGGCGCGTCGAGGAATGTGGCGATGGCAGTGGGCAATCCGGCTGCGCTGGTCATGGTGTCTCCGACGACTCTGAAACGGATGTGGACTCGGGACGTGCCCGTTCGGGTGGGCCCAGGTGTGGGAGCTCGCCCTCGGCCAATCGGCGCAGCACGCGATGCCGTTCACCGGCGTAGATATGCTCGCCCTCGATCAACCCGTCGGCGTCGATCGGCCAGAGCACCGTGGCTCGATGGCCGACCAGGTGGTAGTCATCGGGACGGACGTCCTCACCTGCCTCGGTGTGGGTGACACCGCCGAGGTCGCGCCCGGCGATGGCGTACTGGAAGTCACCTTCGGTGACGACGCAGTACTCGTCGACCACCACGCGAACGATTCGGTAGTCGAGCCGGTTGCGCCCGGCCGCTTGCAGCCGTCGATACCATTCGACCACGTGGTCGTAGCCGGATGGACCGGTGCTGTCGGATGCTCCCCACACGGTGTATTGCGGCTCGGCCACCAGCGTCGCCATCAGCGCCGGCATATTGCCGGCGACCTCCTCGACGACGTGGCGGGCGACCACCTCCAGGTTCGCTCGTCGGCGCGGATCGCGTTCGGCGGCGATCCGGTCGAGCAGTAGTTGCCAGCCCGGTGTCATGGTTTCACCGTAGCGTCGCGATGCCGCCGGTCAGGACATCTTTGCCGTCGCGGCCACGCACACCGAAGCGGACGGTCCGCTCGTCGGGCCGGGACAGGTCCACCTCGAGTGTGTCGCCCGGCCATACCGGACCGGCGAAGCGCGCGGCCATCGAGGCGAGGGTCCGGTCCGCTCCGGCCGACTCCAGGACGGCGCGGCCGGCGAAACCGAAGGTACACAGGCCGTGCAGGATCGGCCGGTCCAGACCGGCCCGGGCGGCGAAGGCCGGGTCGGAGTGCAGCGGGTTGTAGTCGCCGGACAACCGGTAGAGCAGCGCCTGGTCGGGGCGGGTGGTGTAGGTGATGGTCTTGCTCGGGCCGGTCGGTGCGGTGGCGGACTCGTCGTCCTTGGTGGCCGGGCCACGCTCCCCGCCCCAGCCGCCGACGCCGCGAATGAACAGCCCGGCCGAACTTCGCCACAGCGGCGTGCCATCGAGTGCCGTTCCGGTGGTTCGGGCGACGATCAGGGCGGCCTTGCCCTTGTCCCACATCTCGGTGATGTCGGTGACCGCCTCGGCCTCCCCTTCTACCGGGATCTCGCCCAAGATCTCCACTTTCTGCTCGGCGTGCAGGAGTCCGGCCCAGTCGAACTTGCCCGCCCGCTTGAGCACGCTGAAGTCCACGCCGAGGGTCACCGGCATGGTCGGGACCATCCGCTGTTCGACGCCCTTGGTGTTGTTCGTGGTGTAGGCGAGGTCGTCGACTCCGGCTCCGACGCCGAGGGCATAGAGCATGCAGTCACGCGCGGTCCAGGAGATCCGCTTGGGATTCGATCGCGCTCCGATAGCGCTGGGATCGAAAGGCGCGGAATCGGTCACGGTGCCTCCTCTGGATCGAACCCGGTTTGCCGGGCCGAGGTATCTACCCCTAGATTGTCGAGTCATAAATACTCTAGTACTCTAGCATTTGTTGAACGGCCTTCTGGGCCACTGTGGAAAGTCGGAGGATTCGATGACGCGAACCGTTCCCGCCGTCGACTACCTGGTGCTGGGCGACGCCCCGCATCTGGTGGCTCAGGAGTGCGGTAGCTGCGGTGCCCTGTACTTCGATCGCCGCAACGCGTGTGCGAAATGCTCGGAGACAACGTTCACGCGACGGGCACTGTCCAACGAGGGCGTCGTACGGGCGTACACGATCGTGCAGCGCGGGGCGAAATCCGGGCCCTTCACCTCCGTGGTGGTGGATCTGGACGGCGGAGGCGTGGTGAAGGCCAACCTTGTCGGTGTCACCGACCCGGACCGCATCCGGCCACAGACCAGAGTCCGGCTGGTCACCTTCGACGCCGGGACCGACGACGAGGGCACGGTGGCCGTGGCCTTCGGATACGAGCCGATCGGAGCGTGAAATGAGCGAGAACGTCTGGATCATCGGCACCTCGATGACGAGGTTCGGCCGGTTCCCCGAGCAGGACCTGCTCGACCTGGCCGCCACCGCCACGCTCGACACGCTGGCCGACGCCGACCTGACGATGGCCGAGATCGGCCTGCTCGCGCTCGGCAACGTGTACGAGGCCAACTCGCACAACGGCCAGCGCCTGCAGAAGCAGATCGGGCAGACCGGGATCCCGGTCTACAACGTGGTCAACGCCTGCGCGACCGGCGCCACCGCCGTACGGGTGGCGATGATGGGTATCAAGTCGGGGGAGTGCGATATCGCGCTGGCCGTCGGCGTCGAGAAAATGGGCAAGATGGGCATGCTCGGCAGCGCCGCGCGCCCTGCCGGCGAGAAGAAGATCTTCACCCCCAAGGGCCGGTACGGCTCGGTCGTCAAGACCGAGGGACTGCTCGGCACAGGTCTGATGCCCGGTGTGTTCGCCCAGGCGGGAACCGAGTACGCGCTCGCACACGGGGTCACGGCCGAGCAGTTCGCCAAGGTGGCGGTCAAGAACCACCTGCATTCCACACTCAATCCGCTGGCCCAGTACCGCAAGGAGTTCTCGCTGGAGGAGGTGCTGGGCGCCGAGGTGATCAGCTACCCCAACACGCTGCCGATGTGCTGCCCGACCGGTGACGGCGCCGCGGCGGTCGTGCTGGTCTCGGACGCCAGGCTGAAGATCCTCGACCCGGACGTTCGCCGGCGTGCGGTGAAGATCTCGGCGTCGGTGATGACCTCGGACCCGTGGACAGAGGGCGGCCAGGTGCAGCCCGACGTCAACACGCTCACCCGGATGGCCGCCGACCAGGCCTACGAGGACGCCGGTATCGGACCGAACGATCTCGACCTGGTGGAACTGCACGACTGCTTCGCGACCGCCGAGCTCATCCACTACGACAACCTGCGGCTGTGCGAGCCGGGCGGCGCGGGTGAGTTCATCGACTCCGGCGCACCGCTGCGAGACGGAACCCTCCCGGTCAACGTTTCCGGCGGACTGCTGTCCAAGGGACACCCGATCGGAGCGACCGGCATCGCCAACCTCTACGAGGTGGCCACCCATCTGCGTGGCGAGGCAGGCGACCGGCAGATCGAGGACGCCCGGGTCGGGCTGACCCATGTGATCGGCCTGGCGTCGGCCTGCGCCGTGCACATCCTGGAAGCGCCGGCCGCATGAGAGGGGATCGCTGATGGCAGGACCATTGGAGGGCGTGCGGGTGCTGGAGATCGCCAGCGCCGCGCCCGCGCCGTTCGCCTGCATGATGCTGTCGGATCTGGGCGCCGACGTCGTCACCGTCGACCGGGTATCGTCGCGCCGCCCGTCGTCGCGACGACCCAACGACCCACTGGTTCGCGGCCGCCGCTCGGTGGCGGCCGATCTCAAGACCGACGAGGGTGTGGCCCTGGTGCGCCGACTGGCCGGCAAGGCCGATGTCCTGGTCGAGGGCTTTCGGCCTGGGGTGATGGAACGGCTCGGGCTCGGCCCCGACCTGCTTCTGGCCGCCAACCCCGGCCTGGTGTTCGCGCGGATGACCGGCTACGGCCAGTCCGGCCCGTTGGCCGCCCGGGCCGGGCACGACATCAACTACATCGCCGTGGCGGGCGCGCTGGAGCCGATCGGGCGCAGCGGCGACCGTCCGCTGCCGCCGCTGAACCTGGTCGGTGACTTCGGTGGCGGCGGGATGCTGCTCGCCGTCGGCGTTCTCGCCGCGCTGCACGAGCGGACCCGCTCGGGCCGGGGCCAAGTGGTCGACGCCGCGATGGTCGACGGCGCCGCACTGTTGACCGCCTTCGTGCACGGAGTCCGCGCCGACGGGCAATGGTCCGACGAACGCGGCACCAATCTGCTCGACGGCGGCGCGCCCTTCTACGACACCTACGAGACCGCCGACGGCGGGTACATGGCCGTCGGCGCGCTGGAGCGCCGGTTCTACCGGCAACTGCTGGTGGGGCTCGGGCTCGGCGACGACCCGGACCTGCCCGCGCAGATGGACCGGGACCGCTGGGATGAGATGCGCGCCCGCTTCGCCGCGGTGTTCCGGACCCGGACTCGCGCCGAGTGGTCGGCCGTCTTCGCCGAACTCGACGCGTGTGTGTCCCCGGTGCTCGCGCCGTACGAGGTCGCCGATTCCGAGCACGCCCGTGCCCGTGCGGGTTTCGTCGATGTCGCCGGACTGTCCCAGCCGGCGCCCGCGCCCCGGTTCAGCCGTACCCCCGCGCGGGTACCGACCGCGCCACGACTGCCCGGCGAGGACACCGACGCGGTGTTCGGTGACTGGTGCGGTGCGGATGTCTCCCCGTCCCCGGCGATCGGCACCGTCGACCGGGAGCTCTCCGCGGAGGTGGCCTCGTGACCACCGTCGTGCCGGATGCCGACCCGGCCGCTTCACTGGAACGAGTTCGCGCCGAATTCCGACAGTGGGTGCGGGACAATCGAGACGATCTGGGCCGGTTCCGCGAACCCGCCGCGGAGGTGACCGAGACCTTCGCCCGGCTGCGGCTGTTGCAGCGGGTGCTCTACGACGCCGGCTGGATCCGGCTGGGGTGGCCGGAGGAGATCGGCGGCCTGGGCGGGCGCCCGATCCTGCGCAGCGTCGTCAGCGAGGAGCTCGCCGCGGCCGGCTATCCGCCGCCGTTCTCGTTCGCCACCCAAGAGGTTCTCGGCCCCGCGGTGGCCGAATTCGCCCGTCCGGAACTGGCGGCCGAGGTGCTGCCCCGGCTGCTGCGCGGAGACGAGACCTGGTGCCAGGGCTTCTCGGAGCCGGGAGCCGGAAGCGATCTCGCCTCCCTGCGGCTCAAGGCCACCGCCACCGACGGCGGGTGGCGGGTGTCCGGTGAGAAGATCTGGACCAGTTGGGCCCAGTTCGCCGATCGCTGCCTGTTGCTGGCCCGCACCGGCGCCCCGGACTCCGGGCACCGCGGCATCTCGGCCTTCCTGCTGGACATGGATTCCTCCGGTATAGAAGTGAGCCCACTGCGGAGTATGAACGGCGACGACGAGTTCTGTTCACTGTATTTCGACGACGTCTTCGTCCCGCGGGAACGCCTGCTCGGCACGGTCGACGGCGGCTGGCTCGTCGCCATGCACGTCCTCGCCGGTGAACGCGGCGCCGCGGCCTGGCAACGGCAGATCTGGCTGCGCTCGCGGCTGAACGACCTGGTCGCGGTGAACGACGCGAACGTCGGCGACGGTGTGATCGGCGAAGCCGCCGAACTGCTGATGGCGCTGCGGCTGCTGTCGCGGCGGACGGTACGCGCACTGTCGGCGGGTGAGCCCGTCGGCGCGACCACCTCGCTGGACAAACTGGCGATGTCGACCGCCGAGAAGTTCCTCTTCGACGCCGCACTGGCCGGAGTCGGCGACGCGATCGTCTTCGGCGGCGAGGACGCTGCGGAATGGCGTAACGACTACTTGTACAGTCGGGCGTCGTCGATCTATGGCGGAGCCGCGGAGATCCAGCGCAACATTATCGCCGAGCGGTTGCTCGGCCTGCCCCGCTGAGCACGGAGGACTCGACGACATGGATGCCGACGACGTCGCCCGGATAACCGCAAGCCTGCGCCAGGCGTTGAGCGCGGCCCCCGAACGAGCTCGGGACGCCGTCATGGACTTCGGCTGGCCGGAGATCCTGGCCGAGGAACCACAGGTCGCGATCACCACCCTGTTCCCGCTCTACGGCGAACTGCTCACCCCGGGTTCGGTGCTGGACCAGGTGCTCCTGCACGCCGGGGGCCTGAACGCATCCGGCGAGGACACTCGGGTGGTGCTGCCCCCGCCGGGCGGTCGCGAGGTCGCGGGGCGCCTCGAGGTGGACCGATCGGTCCACCTCGACGGAGTGACCCAGGCAGGTGCCGGCCCGCTGCTCGTCCCCTGCGTCGACGCCGCCGGGCATTGGGTACTGGCGATCTGTCCACCGGTGCCCGCCCGCACCGGCGAGCCGCTGGATCCGACCGCGGGATGGACCCGGGTCACCGCCACGGTCACCGCCGACAAGCTGCTCGACGCGGCCGCGCTGGGAGCCGATCCGGCACACACCTGGCAGCGGATGCTCGCCGCCGGACGCCGCGCACTGGCCTACGAACTGGTGGCGCTGGCCACCGCCATGGAAACCACGACGGTCGAGCACGTGCGCACCCGGACCCAATTCGGGCAGCCACTGGGAGCTTTCCAAGCGGTCAAGCACCAGCTCGCCGACGTCCACCTGTGGCGCCAGGTCGCCGTACTCTCGGCCGACGCCGCGTGGGAGGACGGCGGTCCGGAGAGCGCCGCGCTGGCGAAAGCCGCCGCGCTGCGAGCGAGCCGGACCGCCCGCACGGTGTGCCAGCAGCTGCTCGGCGGCATGGGCTTCACCTGGGAGCACGACTTCCACCGCTACCTGCGCCGGGCGCTGACCCTCGAGCCGCTGCTCGGAGACCGCGCGGCGCTGCACGCCGAGATCGGTGTCGCGGTCCGCACGGGCCGCCTCGACAACTCCGTGGCCGCGCTGAGCCGGCCGGTGTACCCCGAATCCGTATCCGAGGAGGAAACCCGTGCGTGAGGCATGGATCATCGACGGTGTCCGCACCCCGCGCGGCAAAGGCAAGCCGTCGGGCGCGTTACACGACGTCCATCCGCAGGAACTGCTCGGCGGCCTGCTGCGAGAGCTGGCCGAGCGCGGTATCGAACCGGCCGACGTCGACGACGTGGTGATGGGCAACGGTGAGCACGCCGGCGACCACGCCAACGACATCGCGCGTTCCGCGGTACTCACCGCGGGATGGCCGGTCGCCGTCCCCGGACTCACGCTGAACCGGTTCTGCGGTGGCGGCCAGCAGGCCGTCATGCTGGCCGCCACCGGCGTGCGGGCCGGCTGGCAGGACCTGGTCGTCGCCGGTGGGGTCGAGTCGATGTCACGGCACAGCTACGGACAACCGCTCGACGCCGGGAACGCGGCGCTGCGCGCCCGGTACCCGCTGGTCCCCCAGGGCATCGCCGCCGATCTGATCGCCACACTCGAAGGCTTCGACCGCGAAACCGTCGACCGGTTCGCGGTGCGCAGCCAGGAGCGCGCGGCGACGGCGCTCGAGGAAGGCCGCTTCGAACGCAGCCTCGTCCCGGTCCGGTCCGAATCCGGTGCCGTCCTCCTGGACCGGGACGAGCACCCGCGTCCGGGCACCACCGTGGAGTCACTGGCCGGCTTGCCGGCATCGTTCGAGCGGTCCGGCGCCAAGCCGCGCGAGGGCGGTCGCTCCTATGACGACATGTGCCGCGAGACCTACCCACAGGCCGGACCGATCCGGCATGTGCACCACGCGGGTAACTCCTCCGGGGTGGTCGACGGCGCCGCCGCCGTGGTGGTCGCCTCCGACGACTACGCGCGGGCCAACGGTTTGACGCCGCGCGCCCGGATCCTGGCCGGCGCTGTCCGCGGCGCCGAACCCGTCATCATGCTCACCGCCCCCGGGCCCGCCGCGCAGCTCTGCCTCGCCAAGGCCGGGATGACCGCGGCCGATATCGACCTATGGGAGATCAACGAGGCCTTCGCGGCGGTGCCGTTGAAGGTGATCAAGGACCTGGCGCTCGACCCCGATCGGGTCAACGTAAACGGCGGGGCCATCGCGCTGGGGCACCCGATCGGCGCCACCGGGGCGATGCTCTTCCAAACCGTGCTCGACGAGCTCGAACGACGCGACCTGACCACCGGCCTGGTCACGATGTGCACCGGCGGTGGCATGGCGACCGCCACAATCATCGAGCGGATCTGACCCCACTGCCGCCGATTGCGAGGATTGCCATGAGCTACGACACGGTTGACGTCACCACCGACGGCCACGTCGCGGAACTGCGGCTGAACCGGCCGGAAAAACTCAACGCCTTCGATGACCTGCTGGTCAACGAACTTCCCGGAGTGCTCGTCGCGCTGGCCCGGGACATGAACGTGCGCGCGGTCGTGTGGACCTCGACCGGGAAGCACTTCTCCGCGGGCGGAGACGTGCAGACGATCCTGGCCGGGCACGCAGACCTGAACACGCTGCTGCGCGGTGTCGACGACGGCCGCAGGCTGTTCCGCGCCTTCGCGGACTTCCCGAAACCGCTGATCGCCGCAGTACACGGCAGCAGCTTCGGCGTGGCCACCAGTCTGGTGTTCACCGCCGACGCCGTGGTCGCCACGCCGGTGACCACACTGTCGGATCCGCACGTGCACATGGGCCTGGTCGCCGGCGACGGTGGCTGCGTCACCTGGCCGCTGAGCGCGGGACTGGCACGGGCGAAACGCAAACTGCTCTGGGGCGAGCCCCTGACCGGTCAAGAGGCGTACGACCTCGGCCTGGTCACCGATCTCGCCGAGGACCCGGAGGCGGTGCGCGAGACCGCCTTCGCGCTCGCGTACCGCGTCGCGGCCATCCCCCCGATCGCCACGCAACTGACCAAGCGTGCCCTGAACCGCGTGCTGGCCGCGGCCACCGACCAGGTACTCGACACCGGTTTCTACCTCGAGGCGCTGTCGAACCGCAGCGCGGACGCGGTGGAAGCGGTGAACGCATTCATCGAGAAACGAGAGGGACAATGGACGGGCGCATGAACACCACGACCGAGGTGATCTGGGGCGAGAGCGTCGTCGACGGACACTATGCCGGTCACCCCGGGCGGGTGTACGAGCACTCGCCCGCCTCACTGCCCGCGATGCTCGACTCGGTGGGCCGCTGGGACGGTCGTGATTACCTCGTCCAAGGCGATCGGCGGATCTCCCATCCCGCGTTCCGGGATGCGATTCCCGCCGCGACCCAGCGGCTGGCCGCGCTCGGTGTCGGGCGCGGTGACCGTGTGGTACTGCACTGCTACAACCGTCCTGAATTCGCGCTCGTGACCTGGGCGACGTGGTGGCTCGGCGCCGTCCCCGTCTACGCCAACCGGTGGTGGAGCGGCCACGAGATCGAGCACGCGCTGCGGCTGACCACCCCGGCACTGGTCCTGACCGACGCGCCCGAGCTGTTCGCCCCCGACCTGCTGGGGCAGACCTGCCGGTTGGCATCGATCGCGGACCTGGCCGAGCTGTGGGACCGGGCCGAGCCGGGCCGCCCCCCGGTACTCGACGTCGACCTGGACGCGCCGGCGCTGATCCTGTTCACCTCCGGCAGCTCCGGCGCGCCCAAGGCGGTCGAGCTCTCGGTGCGCTCGGTCATCACCAATCAGCACAACCTGATGGCCCGGTCACGCCGACTGCCGCAGAACCTGGATCCGACCGCGCCGCAGCCGGTCACCCTGGTCTGCACCCCGCTGTTCCACATCGGCGGCGTCTCCAACGTGCTGACCAATCTGATCATCGGCGGCAAACTGGTGCTGACCACGGGCCGCTTCGACGCCGGTGAGGTTCTGCGGCTGATCGAGGTCGAGCGGGTGCAGACCTGGGGCGGTGTCCCTACCATGGCCGTCCGGCTGCTCGAGCACCCGGAGTTCGACGCGCACGACCTGTCGAGCCTGCGCTCGTTCCCGCTCGGGGGCGCGCCGCTGCCCGCGACCCTGCTACAGCGGATGACGACCAAGCTGCCACAACTGCGCAAGCGGGGCCTGGCCAACACCTGGGGCATGACCGAGACCGGCGGGTTCATGACGGTCGCCGGCAACGCCGACCTCGAGGCCCGGCCGGGTACCGTCGGACGCCCCTATCCTGTAGTGGAACTGCGCATCGCCGATCCCGAGGAGGCCGGCTCCGGCGAGGTGCTGGTGCGCGCGCCCACGGTGATGCTCGGCTACCTGGGCTCCGACGACGGCACCGTCGACGCCGAGGGCTGGCTGCACACCGGCGACCTCGGGCACGTGGACGCCGACGGCTATCTCTATCTCGACGGCCGCAGCAAGGACATCGTGATCCGCGGTGGGGAGAACATCGCCTGCGCGCACGTCGAGCAGGCGCTGCTGAGTCACCCCGCGGTGGTCGAGGCCGCGGTCTTCGGTGTGCCGCATGAGGATCTGGGCGAGGAACTGGCGGCGGCGGTCACGCACCGCGCCGGGCAGCCGGTGGACACGGAGGAACTTCGCGCCCACCTGAAGGGCACCCTCGCCTACTTCGAGGTGCCGTCGCTGTGGCAGATCGACGACCGGCCGCTACCGACCCTGGCGGGAGAGAAGCCGGACAAGAAGTCGCTCAAGGCCGCGTTCGCCGAATCCGTGCGGAAAGGATGACCATGCACCTCAGCGCCGCCGACGAGTACTTCACCCATCAGACCGCGCTCACCCACGCCATGGTCGCCACCAGCGACCCCTCCTGGCGGGAACGCTACTGGGTCAGCTTCCAGGACACCGAGGGCGGCGATACCGTGCTGACCGTGGGCCTGGGCCGCTACCCCAACCAGGACGTGATGGAGGCCTTCGCCTGCCTGTCGCACCAGGGCCGGCAGACCAACCTGCGGCTGTCGCGCACCCTGCTGCCGGACAGCCACGGCATGCAGGTCGGCCCGTTCCGCTGTGACATTCGGCAGCCGATGCGCGAGCTGCTGTTCACCCTGGGCGACAACGACTCCGGCCTCACCTTCGAACTCACCTTCACCGCCTCCTTCGAGCCTATCCTGGAGGGCAAGTTCTTCCAGATCAGCAGGGCGAGAACCACCTACGACGCCATCCGCTACGTCCAGCACGGCCGGGCATCGGGTCGGATCCGCACCCCGGACGGCGCGACGATCGAGGTCACGCCGCAGCGGTGGTGGGCCGAGCGGGACCACTCGTGGGGCACCCGCCCGTTGCCCCGCGCCGAGGGGCAACCGCCCGGCGAGCGGCCGGAATGGCGGATGCTGCTGTTCGCCCCGCTGCAATTGCCGGACTTCGGGGTGCACCTGTATCTGCAGGAGTCCGAACCCGGCCGCCCGGTGCACCTGTCCGCGGGGATCGCCTACCCGCCCGGCGACGAGCGGGAGACCCCGGTCATCGTCGGCGTCGATCACGACCTGGAGTGGGAGAAGGACGCGGCGGCGCCGACATTGCACGGCGGAACGATCACGCTGCTGCTGCACGGTGGTGAGCGGCTGCGACTGGAACTCGACGCCCGCCCCGGCCGGGCTCACCTGCGCGGTGGGGGCTACGAGGGCTGGAACGGCTGGAAGCAGGGCCAGTGGCGCGGTGAGCTGACCGCCGAACACGACGAATGGGATCTGGGCGACCGGGCCGCCTTCTACCGCTATGCCAAGGCCGGCTCCGATCACCTGGTCCGGGTGCGCTGCGACGGCGTGGTGGGGCACGGCATCGTCGAATACATGGTGTTGCCCGGCTACGGGCGGTATGGCGAAGCGTTGTCCCCGCCCCGGGATTCCCAGGGGCGGCAGCGATGAGCGCGCTGCGGGACGCGTTGCTGGCGCTGCTGGCCGAGGTGGGCGTCCACGACATCACCGAGCCGACCCGGCTCGGTGGGGGCAGTTCCCAGGAGAACTGGGCCTTCGACGCCGATATGGACACCCCGGACGGACCGGTCCGGCGTCCGTTGCTGATGCGGCGCGAGCCGGTTACCGGGGTCGTCGACACCGCGAGAGACGTCGAGTTCGCGCTGCTGCGGGCACTGGGCGAGACCGACCTGCCGGTGCCACGGGTACACCTGCTCGACGACGGCACCCGGCTCGAACGCGGTGCGATCATTGTCGACCGGCTCCCCGGTCGTGCGCACCGCGCCGTGTTGCGCGACACCGACCCGCTCGAACTCGGGAAGCAGGCTCGGTTGCGGCTGGCCGAGCGACTGCCCATCCTGCTCGCCGGTGTGCACGGTCTCGACGTGGAAGCCGTGGGCATCACCGCGATTCTTCCGGAGGCGGGGGATCCGGCGCGCACCGAGCTGGATCGCTGGGAGCGCGAATTGAACCGGGTCGAGCTCGAGCCGCACCCGGGGTTGCGCGAGGTGATCGCCTGGTTGCGCGACCGCCTCCCGGCACCCGGCCCGGTGCGGCTGGTGCACGGCGACTTCCGGCCGGCCAACGTCCTGGTCGACGATGATGGGGTCGTCGCGCTGCTGGACTGGGAGCTCGCGCACCTGGGCGATCCGCACGACGATCTCGGCTGGTACACCTGCTCGGTCTACCGCCGTGAGCACTTCCTGGACGGCCGGTGGAGTCCCGCCGACTTCCTGGACAGCTGGTCGGAGGGCAGCGGACTGGGTATCGATCCGGCCCGTCTGCACTTCTGGCAGGTGATGTCGACCTTCCGGCTGGCCGTGATCGCCCTGACCGCGGTGCGGGCGTTCTGCGACCGGACCACCGACCGCCCCGCCGGGCCGACCGGAGCGATCGAGCGGCTCGCTCTGCGCGAGACGGGACTGCTCGACGCCGCGTCCGAGCCGATTCGGAGGTTGCCGTGAGACCCCGTCCGTCCGAAATCATCGCGGGTGTCCGAGCCGTCCTGGCCGAGACCATCGCACCCGAACTGACCAGCGAGCACGCCCGGTCCCGCCTCGCCGAGATCCGCGCCGTGCTCGCCCAGATCGACTGGGACAGCATCGGTTTCGAGCTGATGGCCCGCACTGAATCGCTGTCTCGGGAACTCCGAAACGCCCGCCGGTTCGCCGACGTGGGCGTGCCGGAGCCACCCACCGAGAAGACCGCCGACGCCTACCGGCGCTACCACGAGCAGCTGGCCGCGGCCGCGACCGTGGCGCTCGCCGCGCTGCGTGCCCACCTGAGCGCCCGGCCCGCCGACGACGAGGCGCGCGCGGCATATCGGGCACTGCTCGAATCCCTCTGACCCCGACAGAGCTTGTTTGTCTGGATATAAATAATCTATTCTCATAAAAGTCGTGTACTAGACTATTGAAGGCGGTGACCCTGTGACTCCCACGATCGAGGAGTTCGTGAGTGGTGCACGCGCGTTCCTGGAATCGGTCTCCACAGGGCGCTCCCGTGCGCAATCCGGCACCGGGAAATCGCGGTATGCGCTCTTCTCCGGCTCGACCGAGGAGGAGATCACCGCGGCGATCGAGTATCAGCGGGCCGCGTTCGATCACGGATATGGCTGGATCAGTGGTCCGGTCGAGGAGGGGGGAGCGGGTCTGCCGGTCGCCTATGAGAAGGCGTTCGCCGCGGTCGAGCGCGAGTACACCATCCCGTCCAAGGGCCCCCTGTCGGTGAGTCTGGGGATGGTGGCACCGACGCTGGCGCAGTTCGGTTCGGCGGAGGCCAAGAAGCGATGGCTGCTGGGCCTGCGCCGGGCCGAAATCGTGGGCTGCCAGCTGTTCAGCGAACCGGCCGCCGGTTCGGACCTGGCCGCGGTGCGCACCAGGGCCGAGCCGAACGGGGATGGAGACTGGATCGTCACCGGACAGAAGGTGTGGACCTCCGGGGCGCACTACTCCGATATCGGTATCGTGCTGACCCGGACCTCGGAGGGGCCGCGGCATCGCAACATGACCGCGTTCGTGGTGGATATGCACGCCCCCGGCGTGGAGGTGCGTCCGCTGCGCCAGATCACCGGCGCGGCCGATTTCAACGAGGTCTTCCTCACCGACGTGCGGATCCCGGATTCGTGCCGGCTCGGCGAAGTCGGACAGGGCTGGTCGGTGGCGATCGCGATGCTCATGCACGAGCGGGGCGCGATCGGCGGATCCTCCAGCGGGGGCAGTGGACTGTTCCGGATGGACGATCTCGCGGCCTGGATCACCGATCAGGGCAGGCAGGACGACCCGGCAGTGGTCGACGCCTTCGCCCGGGTCTACTCCGGTGTCACCGCGGCCAAGGCGATGCGGGTGCGTGCCGACGCCAATCTCGAGGCGAACGGGGTTCCGGGGCCGGAGATGTCGCTGGGCAAGTTGGCGCTCACCGCGAACCTGCAGGCGCTCAGCGATCTGGTGACCGTGGTCCTCGGCCCTCGACTGGTGGTCGACACCGGTACGCCCGCGTCCTTCGCGTGGTCGGAGTTCGTGCTGAGCGTGCCGGGCATGCGCATCGGTGGCGGCACCGACGAGATCCACCGCAATACCGTCGCCGAACGCTCGCTGGGCCTACCCAAGGACAAACCGGTGCGGACATGAGCGCCGTGCGGACACGGCGGAAATGGACACAGCGAGCCCGAGTGGGCCGTTGACGAGAGTAGGGATGGAACCGATGGGACATTTGGACGGCAAGACCATCATCGTGACCGGCGCCGGTCGCGGCATCGGTCGGGAACACGCGCTGTTGTTCGCCCGGGAGGGCGCAAACGTGGTGGTGAACGACCTGGGCGGCGCCCAGGACGGCAGCGGCGCCGCGATCGGTCCGGCCCAGGAGGTCGTGGACGAGATCACCGCCGCCGGCGGCCGCGCGGTCGCCAACGGTGACGATGTCGCCGATTCGGCCGGCGCGGCGCGGATCGTGGCGACCGCCCTGGACACCTTCGGCGGTGTGGACGGCCTGGTGAACAATGCCGGCATTCTGCGCGACCGGGTGCTGGTCAACATCGAGGACGAGGACTGGGATCTGGTGCTGCGGGTGAACCTGCGCGGCAGTTTCCTGATGACCCGCGAGCTCGGCCAGTACTGGCGTGAGCAGAGCAAAGCCGGTGCGGCGGTGTCGGGTTCGGTGGTCAACACCAGCAGCGAATCCGGTGTGTTCGGCAACCCCGGTCAGGCCAACTACGCGGCGGCCAAGGCCGCGGTGGCGTCGCTGACCCAGGTCGCGAGCAAGGAACTGCGGCGCTACGGCGTGCGCGTCAACGCGATCCTCCCGCAGGCCCGCACCCGCCTCACCGAGGGCGCCTTCGGTGACGCGCTGGCAGGCAAAGAAGGCGAGTTCGACCGATTCGACCCGGCCAACGTGTCGCCGTTCGTCGGCTACCTGCTCTCCCCGAACTGCGAACTGAGCGGCGAGGTCTTCCTGGTCGGTGGCTCCCGGGTGCAGCGTATCCGCCCTTGGACCAAGGACCCGGAGTGGAAGCTGATGACCGAGGGCCGCTGGACCCTCGACGCGCTGGAGAAGGCGGTCGCCGACGCCGGTGTGCCCGCGGACACCAACAGCTGGACCGCCAACCCCGGAAAGGGCTCGAAGTGACCGCGGTCGAGCCGGTCTCGGTCGACCGCACGACCGAGGCCAAGATGCCCGAGGCTGTCATCACCGACGAGATGATCGCCTCGATGAAGGCACGCGCCGGTGTGGACCTGCGGATCGACCACTCGGTCAACAACGAGGAAGCCACCCGCATCGCGGTGACCAAGTTCGCCGGCGGCATCGGTGATGTCAATACGCTGTGGACCGACCCCGCCAGGGCGGCCGAGTCCGACTACGGCGCACCGGTGGCGCCGCCGTCATTCGTGATCGGCTGCTTCTCCGGAATCCAGTTCGGCTGGCCCGGACTCGGCGCCTTCCACAACGCCACCCAGGCGCGCTTCCACAAGCCGATCTACTGGGGCGACAAGATCACCGCGACCTGCCGGTACGAGGGATTCACCGGGCCCAGGCCGAGCAAGTTCGCCGGTCGCATGGTGACCGATCACTTCGTCAACGGCTACCGCAACCAGCGCAGTGAGCTCGTCGCCGAAATCGACTGGCAGGTCGTCAACTTCGAACGCGCGTCGGCCAAGTCGCGGTCGAAGGAAGCGGCGAGCGACGGCTCGAAGCCCACGCTGGAGCTGCCGCACCCGTGGACCGAGGACCAGATCCGCGAGGTGGAGCGGCAGGTGCTCGCCGAACAGCCACAGGGCGCCGAGCCGCGCTACTGGGAGGACGTCGAGGTCGGGGAGCAGATCCAGACGCTCACCAAGGGTCCGATCGGACTCACCGACGAGGTCGCGTTCATCGCCGGCGGCGGTACTCCGATCCCGCGATTGAAGGCGCACGCCGCTGCGCTCGCGGATTATCGGACGCACCCGGCGTGGTCGTTCCGAGACCCCGTGATGGGCTCGAGCGAACCGATCTACGCGGTCCACTACAACAAGGCCGCCGCCAATGCCATGGGCGTCGCCTTCCAATACGACGTGGGCTTCCAGCGACAGTGCTGGCAGGTGCAGTTGCTGACGCACTGGTGCGGTGACAACGGATGGGTGGTTGCCTGCAGCTCCCAGTACCGCGGCTTCGTCTACCTCTCCGACGTGGTGACTCTCGGCGGCGAGGTAACCGGCAGGTCGGTGACCGAGGACGGCGAGCACGTCGTCGAGCTGACCACCTACGCACGCAATCAGCGCGGCGTCGACGTCATGCCCGGTACCGCCACGATCGCGCTGCCAACCCGCGAGGGGCGCTCACCCGTGGCGAGCCGCGCCCGGACGGAATAAGGGAACGATATGGGTATCGACGCGCGAGAGCGCCGAGAACTGGCCCGCGCGGTCCGGGACGCGGCGGCATCGGGCCCGCGGAAATTCCTCGACGAGCACGGGTGTCCGCGCCGCGACGCCCGGCTGTGGAAAGTACTGACCGAGCAGATGGGTTTGGCCGGGCTGCTGCTTCCCGATCCCCATGCCGAGGCGAGGGCCGGGATCGCCGAAGTGGCACTCGTGTTGGAGCAGCTGGCGCGATCGCTGGCCGTCGTGCCAGGGCTGTCGTCGCTCGGCTGCGCGGGCACCTTACTGCGCGTCGTGGACACCGAGGCCGCGTACGCCCTGATGGAGCGCATGGCCGAGGGTGCGGTGACCGCTACCGTGGTGTGGCCCGACGCCTCCTCGACCAGCGTCACCCCGGAGTTCGTCGCCGAGGGCCCCACGGAGGAGGGGGCGGTCACGCAGGTCACCGGCCGCGCCGAGATCGTCGTGGACGCCGCCGACGTCGACGTCCTGCTGGTACCGGCGCGCAACGGCGCCGAGACCGTCGTCGTGGCGGTCGAGGTGAGCGCGCCGGGCGTAGCGCGCGAGGCCAGAAGCGGTCTCGACCTGACCCGTGGCCTGGCCGCGGTGGACCTGGCGCAGGCACCGGGCACGGTACTCGGCGCCGAGGTGGATCTGCAGGCCGCTCTCGACCTCACCCTGGTGTTGATCGCGGCCGAACAGGTCGGTATTGCCCAGCAGTGCCACGACGCGGCGGTGGAGTGGGCCAAGGAACGGATCCAGTTCGATCGCCCGATCGGGCAGTTCCAGGCGATCAAGCACCGCCTTGTCGATCTGTTGATGGCGCTCGAGCTGGCCCGCTCGGCGCTCGACGTCGCCGGCCGGGCCGGGGACGACTATCTGGCCGAGCCCATCGCGGCCCGGGCCCGGGCACTGGCCGTCGCCGCGAGCATGGCCAAGGCACGGTGTGGCGAAGCGGCGACCCTGGTCGCCGACGAGTCGCTGCACATCCTGGGTGGCATCGGATTCACCTGGGAACACGATGCGCACCTCTTCCTGCGCCGCGCGAAATCGCTCGAGGTGCTCTTCGGCGCGCCGGCGGCACACCGCGCGCGGTTCGCGAATCTGCTACTCCAGGAGGCTGCCCATGCCTGAGCCGAACCCGATACTCACCGAGATCGACCCGGCCGGTATCGCGACGCTCACCCTGAACCGGCCCGACCGCAAGAACGGCCTGAACAAGGCGCTGGTCGACAAGGCGATCGCGGCACTGGAGCGGATCGCGGCCGACGACGCCTGCCGGGTGGTCGTGCTCACCGGCGCGGGCTCGTCGTTCTGCTCCGGTATGGACCTGGCCGAGCGCATCGAGCCCGACGAGCTGACCTTCATGCGCCGGGTGGGACATCTGTGCGATCTGATCCACCGGCTGCCGCTGCCGGTGATCGCGAAGGTGCGCGGCGGCGCCGTCGGCTTCGGCGCCAACCTGGCTCTGTGCGCGGACCTCGTCGTCGCCGGCGAGAGCGCGGTGTTCGGGGAGATCTTCGCCGAGCGCGGGCTGTCCATCGATGGCGGCGGTTCCTGGCTGGTGCCGCGGCTGGTCGGGCTCGGCCGAGCCAAGGAGATCATGCTGCTGGCCGCCCGGGTTCCCGGCGCGGAGGCGGCCCGGCTCGGTCTGGTCAACCGGTGCATCCCGGACGCCGACCTCGACGCCACGGTGCGGGAATGGGCTGCTCGCTTGGCCGACGGCCCCCGCCGTGCCCTGTCGGTGATCAAGCAGCAGCTCAACGCCTCGTTCGAGCGCTCCTTCGCCGACGCGATCGAAGCCGAGGTGCTCGGCCAGTCGCTCGCATTCCGGTCCAAGGAGTCCCGCGAGGGCGCGCGGGCGTATTTCGAGAAGCGTACGCCGGACTTCCGGTCCTGCTGACGCCGGAAAGGCAAGAGGGGCACCGTCGCCGACGGTGCCCCTCTTGCGATATCTCAGCGAACCGTCACCCGCAGCGACGACATACCGTGCAGCACGAAACTGCGGTGGAAGCCGAGCTCGGCATCGGGGTCGGCGAGCGCGATCCGCGGGTAGCGGGCGAGCAGCACGCCCAGCGCCAGCTTGGCCTCCAGTTTGGCCAGGTTCATGCCGAGGCAGGCGTGCTCGCCGCGGCCGAACGACAGATGCCGGGCCCGGCCCCGGTCCAGTTCCAGCGCGTCCGGCTCCGGGTATGTCTCCGGATCCCGGTTCGCCGCACCGGTGACCAGATAGATCAGACCGTCCGCTGGAATCCGCACACCGCCGATCTCGACATCGGTGGTGGCGACACGCCAGATGCCCTGCACCGGCGGCTCGAGCCGCAGCACCTCCTCGACGAAGTCCGGGATCTCGGTGGGATGTTGCCGGAGACGGTCCTGTAGCGCGGGATCCGCGGCCAGCTTCCAGACCGCGGTGGTGAGCAGGTTCGTGGTCGTCTCGTTGCCCGCCACGAGGAACTGCACCAGCGTCTGCAGCAGCTCGGCCTCGCTCAACGGCTCCTCGCCGTCCATGCGCGCGGCGAGCAGGTCGCTCAGCAGGTCATCGAGTGGGGCGGTGCGGCGCTTGTCGAGTTCTTCGGTGAAGTAGTCGTAGAACTCGTTCACCCGGTCGAACATATCCACCACGGCGTCTCGGTCCTGCTCCAGCGCCCCGACCCCCCGGGTGAAGGCGTCGGACCACTTTTTGAAGGTTTCCATCTTCTCCGGCGGCACACCGAGCAGCCGGGCGATGATCGTCATCGGGATCGGGTGGCTGAAGGCGGGGACGATGTCGAAGGGTGTATCGGTGGGGAACCGCTCGACCAGGCTCTCGACGAGCGCGATCACGGCCTGGTCCATCTCGGCCACCCGCTTGGGCGTGAAGCCGGCGTTGACCAGGGCACGCTGGCGCTTGTGCAACGGCGGGTCGGCGAAGAGCAGGATCCGGGCCTTGCTGAGCTCGATGCGCCGCGCGGCGGCCGCGCGGGTGCGCTCGGGCAGGGTGTCATCCTCGATCACCCGCTGCGCCAGCCCCGACACCGAGCTCGGCCCGCTGGCCAAGCGGTTGGAGTAGGTCTCTGCGTCTCGCAGCACCGCGAGGATGTCGTTGTACCGCGTGACGACCCAGCCGCCGAGCCGTTCGTTGTAGGCGACGGGTTCGCCGGTCCGCTGCGCTTCGTAGGCGCCGTAGGGGCAGCGCACCACATCGGGCCGCAGTGCCAGCAGATCGTCGAACGTGGCAACCGGGCAGGTCCCGGCTTCCGCTGTCCGAGTCATCCCAACTCCTCGTCAATAGCTGATGTGTCAATCATCGAATATTAGAGTATTCGTGGTGGGTTCGGGTGTCGACCCGTATGGAAAACCCGAGGCCAACGCCGGCGGCGTCGGATCGGAGGGGTGCGGGGTGCCGGTCACCAGTTACAGGTCCAGGACCAGCCGCGTGCCCTTGCAGCGGCCGACACAGATCATCATCATGTCGCCGTTCTCCTGTTCGTCCTCGGTCAGATAGTCGTCCTGGTGGTCGGGTGTGCCCTCCAAAACGCGGGTCTCGCATTCACCGCAGTAGCCCTCCTCACATGAGCTGGGGTGGTCGGGCAGGACCTTGTGCACCTCCTGGAGGATCGTGCATCCCTCACCGACGGTGAAGGTGACACCCGACTGTCGCAGCTCCACCTCGAAGGCGTCGCCGCCGACGTCGATCGGTCCGGTCGCACCGAAACGCTCGAAGTGCAGCCCGCCCAGATGCGGGTGGTTCGGGTATTCGGCGGCCACCGCGTCGATCATCGCGTTCGGCCCGCACATGTAGACCTGGGTTCCCGGTGCCGCCTGGCCCAGGATCCGGGGCAGGTCCGGGTAGCCGCGCTCGGCCTCGACCCAGACATCGATCTGTCCGCCGAGGGCTACGAGGGATTCGCGGTAGGCCATCGAGGAGGCACTGCGGCCGCCGTAGACCAGCCGCCAATCCGCGCCGCGGCCGCGTGCCTCGGCGATCATCGGGATCAACGGGGTAATGCCGATGCCGCCGCCGAGAAACAGGTAGGAGCCGGCCTCGACGAACGGGAAGTTGTTCTTCGGGATGCGGACGTCGAAATCCACGCCCTTCCGCGCGATCGCGTGCACCGCCCGAGATCCACCACGACCGTTCTCCTCGCGTAGTACCGCGATGACATACGACGACCGATCCGCCGGGTCACCGCACAACGAGTACTGCCGGGATAGACCCGAGGGCAGCCGCAGTTCGATGTGCGCGCCCGGTTCCCACGCCGGCAGCGGTTCCTCCCCGGGATGGGTGAAGGTGATCTCGATGATGTCGTCGGCGATCGGGCACACCGTCGAGGTCCGCAGAGTGAGTCGTTCGGCTGTGGTGGTGGTCATCGGATGGTCCTTCGGCTGATGGCGGGTCGCTCATCCGCGGGCGGCGTCGACCAGCGGCTTCAGATTGCCGAGGACGTCGAGCCAGGCCGCGGGTGAGGTGATCTCGGAACAGAAATTGGTCTCGACGATGACCCCGTCGAGACCGGCGGCGACGCATTCGGCGACTCGTGTGGTCATCTCCTCGACGGTCATCCGTTTGCCCGCGGTGGACTGCTGTGCCAGTCGATAGATCGCCCCGATCGGGGGCTTGCCGGCGGGTCGCCGGTCGTTGAGGCGCGTCAGGGTCGCCACCACCGCGTCCACCGGGATCGAGCCCGGATTCCACAGGTCGAAGTCGCGGGCGGTGCGGGCCAGCCCGCGGTCGGAGTACATGCCCGACATCAGCCGCGGCCGGGTGACCGGTTTCGGCTGCATGATCGCCGGACCGATGTCGAAGAACGGGCCGTGGTGCTCGACCAGGTCGTCGCCCCAGCAGGCGAGCAGCGCGGGCACGAAGTCGTCCATGCGCCTGCCCCGGCTCTCCGGGTCCACGCCGACAGCGTGGTGTTCCTCCGCGGACCATCCGACACTGAGGCCGATCACCGACAGCCGACCGCTGCTGAGCCGGTCGATCGTCGCCAGCCGGTTGGCCAGCTGGGCGGGCCAGTGGTTGCCGCCGACCAGGATACTGGTGCCCAGGTGCAGGCGCTCGGTCCAGCCGGCGACTGCGGCGAGCAGTTCGGTGGGTGCCCAGACCGATCGGTAGATCTCGGGCTGGCTCTGCGCGCTGCCGCCGTACTCGCCGCTCTGACGCAGTGCGTAGAGGAAATGGTCCTGCACCCACAGGTCGTCGAAACCCATATCGTCGGCCTGCTGGACGAAGTCTCGGAGCAGTGATGCCGAGACCACGGGCCCGAGCTGGGGCAGAGTGAGCCCGATGGTGGTCATGCCGTGTCCATTGGGCATGCTCGGGCGGCCTTCGTGGTCACGCTGCGCTACCTCCTCCGGCCGCTGACCGCTCATGCCGAGGCCGCCCGGTCCCGCTTGGGCAATACGTCGCGCTGGATGCGGGTCAGGCGGCTGTGGCTGATGCGCCACTTCCCGTCCGCGCAGCGGCGGTAGCGCTCGGTGTAGTGCCCCCAGCCCTCGTGTGAGACGTATCCGCTGCCCGCCGGTGACTCGACCCGGTCGTACATCGGCCATATCGCGGTGGCGGTGGTGTCGTCGAGGATCTCGATCTCGGGGATGTGTCCGTGGTGCACCGAATAGCCGGAGCGGAAATGGTTCGCCACGCTGCTCAGGAACTCCTGCTTGCCCGTGGGCAGTGAGGTCGATTCGGCGAAGTCCACTTCCAGGTCGTCGGTGAACAGGTCCGCGAACTCCTCCCACAGCCGCAGGTCCACGCATCGGAAGTAGCGGGCCTTCAACTGCCGGATGTCCTCGATCGCGGCCAGTCTGCGTACGGTTTTCGCCAGGTCGTTGTCGGTCATGTTGTCCTACCGTTCGACGTCGGGAATCCGGGGCGGATCAGTGCCGGTGCCGCGGAAAGCGTTCCTTGATGGGGGAGTCGGCGTTGTAGTCCGCGTCGTGCGATGCGGCCGTCCTCGACCACGAACGTGCCCGTGATCGGGACCTCCATCAGCACCGTGCCGTCGGCGCTGTGCACGCGGACCACGCGCTCGGTGAGCACGACATTGTCGCGGGAGGCGATGTTGAACAACTCCGCGGTGCAGTATTTCATCTCGAGGGTGTCGTCCAGGGTGGACAGGAACCGCATGGCCTCCTGTTTGCCCTCGGTCGCCGGCGAGCCGGTGTTCTCCCATGACATGTCGTCGGTCATCCAGCGGTCGTAGCAGTCACGCATGTGTGGCCAGGCGCCAGGACCCCAGTCCTCCAGGAAACCGACCACCGTCTTCTCCGCCTCGGTGTGGGGCTCGGCGCCAGGGTGGATATGCATGTCTGCGAACTCCTCGTCGAAAAGCCTGTGAGAAAAATAGTCGCATGCCATACTATTTATCGTCAATGTAAATTGGCTCGAATGACTGTTTCGGGGAGGCTGTCGGATGGAGAACGGCTCGGTGGTTGTGGCGGGCGGCGGCGCTTACGAGGGCACCGAACCGATCGGCGTGCAGCGGCCCTCGGTCGAGGATGCCGCAGCCGGCCATCGAGGACCCCGAGGTGGCGTTGGCGACGAAGCGGTACGCGCACTATTTCGACCGCGACGTTCTGCGCACCCCTGCGATCGCCGCCAAGCTCGCCGTGTGGCAAAAGCAGGGGCGCACGGTTGTCCGCAACGACCCGGCAGTGGTGCCCGGGCCGATGGGCCGATCGTTCCGTAACCTGGGACCGGGCCCGGCGGATTTCCGCCGGGCCCGGTTGCTGTAACGGACGGGTTTTGTCACCCCCGCTGCGGCGGTGTGCCCCATCTCCTGGGCCGGCGATCGGGGTTGGGTTGCGGTGCCCAGGCTGTCGGTGTAGCGGTGGATCTTGCCGTCCCGCCCCTCGGGCACGCCGGCGACGTGAAAGTCCATGATCTTGGTGCTGTCGGCCTTGCGCATGGTGTCCACGCATTCGGTGAAGACGAGGTCACCGGCCGAGGCGATGTTGATGACGTTGATATCGCAGTAGGCCATGCCGGTCTGCTCGGCCGGCGTGTCGAGATACTTCAGCGAGTCCTGCAGGTTCGGATGGTGGTCGAAGCCGACGCTCTCCCCTTCGGCGTCCTCGGTCGGGAACCTGTTGTAGGTTCGCTTGAACGAGGCCGGATCCGGGACCATGTCCGCGAAGAAATCCAGGACGAACTGTTCCTTGTCGTTCCGTGCAGTGGTCATCGAGACCCTTCAAAGTCTTATTGTAAATAGTCTTTGGCTAGACTATCGTGACGTAATATACATCACAGCATGCCGGTCCGATAACAGGACCGAGGGCTTCGATCCGCAACCACATCCCCGGTACTCAACCGCGGTTCGCTATGAGCGAAAAGCTCAGCAAGAGAGGAAATTTCGTCATGGTCGACATCACAAGCCCCTGGGTGGTGGACAACGAGCTCAGTGATCGGTGGCCGGTCTACACCCGCGGTAATGTCGGCGAGGTGTCGTCGACCGCGGCCACCCCGTTGTTCTGGAGCATGGTGGGCGGGCCACCGGCCGAGCGGGAATGGAAGCAGGCGCTGGTCGAGTTCGGCGCCTTCGACATCGACGAGTTCCGCCCCGACGTGATCGACATCCAAGGCCTCGTGCACGGATACGTCTATCTGAACCTGTCGAACATGCGAACCTTCGGCGCCCGGATGCCGGGCGCGACTCCGGACCTCATGGACCGCACCTACCTGGGGGACCGCCAGGCGCCGCCCTACGTGCCGCACCCCGACGACGATAAGCCCGAATACACCGAGCGCATCCTGGCCAGCGTGCAGCGGGTGCTCGGCGAGACCGCGCGGCCGGACGTCGACCTCCAGCGAGAAACCGCCGAGGAACTGCGGTCCCGCCGGCCGGACCTGGCCGCGCTGACCGAGCGCCGGCTGATCGCACGGGCCCGCGCGGTAATGCGGGAGGACTACCCGCCCTTCATCCGCACCCACCTCCGGATGGTCTACGAGGGGTCGGTTGTCACCGGGGCGCTGGACGAGGCACTGGCGCCGCTGGAAGATCCGTCGCTTGCGGTGGCGCTGACGAGCGGACTCGGCAATGTCGCTTCTGCCGCTCCCAACGAAGCGATGTGGAAGCTGGGGCGTCGGGTCACCGACAGCACGGTGTTGACCGCGGAATTCGCCCGGGGTGTGCAGGATCTCGCCGAGCGGTTGCGGGCCTCGGCGGAGGCCGACGCCAAGGCGTTCGTGAAGGAGTTCGACGACTTCCTCTACCATTTCGGCTCCCGGTCGACCCAGGAGTGGGAGGTCAACGCCAAGACCTGGGAGACCCACCCCGCGATTCCGCTGGGCATGATCGACCGGATGCGCCTGCAGCCGGAGGACAAGAGCCCGGCCGCGCAGGGTGCGCGCCTGCGGACCGAGCGGGAGGCGGTGCTGGCCGATGTCCGCTCCCGGCTCGCGAGCATGCCCGAGCAGCTCGCAGCCCTCGAACGGGTGCTGAACTCGGTCGCGGTCTACTCCCAGGCCCGGGAGCAGAGCAAGACCAACACGATCCGCGTCCTGCACGAAGCGCGGATATGTGTGGTGGAGCTGGGTGCGCGTTATGCCGAGCGGGGGATCTTCCAGCGGCCCGAGGACATCGTGATGGTCCGCGCGGACGAACTGGACGCTCTCGTCGAGGATCCTTCCTCCTTCGCCGGCGCCATCGCCGAGCGCTGGGAATGGTGGCGTGAACTCTCCGAGTTGGATCCACCGCTGATCATCGAGAAAGGCAAGGTGCCGCCGGTCACCGAGTGGCGCAAGCGGGGCGAGCCCGGGGTCGAGCGGGCTGCCGCCGGGGAGGTGCTGGCGGGCCTGCCCGCGTGCGCCGGTGTGGCGACCGGGCGGGCGCGGATCATCGAGGACCCGGAGGACGGCGTGGATCTGCAGCCGGGCGAGATCCTCGTCGCGCCGTGGACCGATCCCGGCTGGACGCCGCTGTTCACCTCCGCCGAGGCCGTCGTGGTGAACGTCGGCTCCTCGATGAGCCATGCGGCGATCGTCAGCCGGGAACTCGGCATCCCGTGCGTGCTCGGGGTCACCGACGCGACCAAGCGCATCGTCGACGGCACGCTGCTGACCGTGGACGGCGCAGCCGGTACGGTCACAGTGCACTGACCTAGGCGCTCACCAGGCGCCGACGCAGGGCCTCCAGGGTGCTGTCCTGGAGGCCCAGGCCGTCGCGGAGATAGTTCGTCACGGTGCCGTACCGGGCGTCGATCTCGGTGATTGCGGCCTCGAGATAGCTGCGGTCGACGGTCAGCAGCGGTGTCATGGCCTCGGCCGCGGCCGGCCCCCGGCTCTGCCGCAGCGAGTCCACCGTCCGGGCAACCGATTGCGAAGAGCGCGAATTGGACTCGAGGAAGTCGCCCATGGTGGTGTCCACCGGCACGCCGGCGATCTGGTGCAACAGGTAGGTGGCGAAGCCGGTCCGGTCCTTGCCCGCGGTGCAGTGGATCACCGCCGGCCCGCTCTCGTTCGCCAGTCCGGTGAGCAGCGCGGCGAACGCCCGGCGCTCGGTGTCCCCGGCGACGAAGCCGCGGTACAGGTCCCGCATCAGCTCGCTCGCCTCAGAAGCGGAGTTCAGGGCGGCCATGGCGTCGTTGAACTGTGCGCCGTCACCGATGACGGAGATCTGCCGATAGATCGTGCCGGTCGGTATCCGATCGGGGGTCTTGGTGGCCTCGTCCGGGGTGCGCAGGTCGTAGACCGTGCTCAGGTGCAGGCCGGTGAGGACGGCCAGGTCCGCGTCGTCCGGGGCAAGGGCGTTGGAACGGTAGAAGACGCCGGTCCGCAGGTGTCGCCCATCGCCCGTGCGGTAGCCTCCGTCACCGCCTGCGACATCCCGGAAGTTGTCGAGGCCGGCGAGCACGGGCGCGGCGACTGTAGTGGTCGTGGCCGCCGGTATGGTTTCGGCGGCCTGTGTGGCGCAGCCGGTGGGGGAGAGCAGCAGCGCTGCTCCCATCAGGAGCGCCGATGCGGTCGTGGTGAGCCGGGTGAACATTTTTCTCCTGCGGACGGGTCGTCGACAGCGGGTGTCTCACGACGATATCCACAGTAGTCAACTGATAAATAGTCTATAGGTGGAGTTATACTGACCGACTGGTGGCGGCCGGGTTAACCCGTTCGGGAGGCATCGCCGGTCTTGCCGTTGGCGGCCCGGGCGTCCCCGGCGGCGGTGCGCAGCCGGCTCAGCAGTTCGATCAGGCGAGCGATGTCCTCCGGTGTGGCGTTGCCGAGCCCGAATCCGATCTCGGTGAGCGAGGCGTTGGCCTTGAGCACGAGCTTGCGACCGGTGGGTGTGATCGAAACGAGGGTGGCGCGCCGGTCCGTGGGGTGCGGCTTGCGGCTGATCAGCCTGCGCTTCTGCAGCCGGTCGGTGGCCAGCGTCGCGGTGGTGGCGTGCACCATGAGGCTGCGGGCGAGATTGCTGACGAGCCGGGTGCCGTTGTCACTCAATTGCAACGTCATCAGCACCAGGTAGTCGGTGAGGTTGAGGCGGTGCTTGCGCAGTCTCGCCTCGACCGGATCGATTACCAGTCGCTGGTAGCGGAGCAGCGACGACATGGCCAGGAACCTCTGTTCGTCGCCCTCCAGCCCCTGTTCGGTCCAGTAATGGTGCGCCCACTCGACAGGATCGGTGGTGTCGGGCAAGGTAGTTTGTGTCTTCTGGGTGGTCATGGGTCCCCCGCTCGAATTCGTGTCGTCGATGATCGTTGACTGAATAGTCTACGGGTAGGTGATCGGCGCTGCTCGATGCGGGCGGCGATGGGGAATGCGTGTCGGCGGAAAGACACGCGCCGGCGCCTTGTAGGCAGTCGTCTCCATGTCGGCGGTGACGTAGGGTCCATAGTGCCAGGCGGACGTTCCTCGGTGACCGCAATCGTCTCACCGCGGACTCGGCCGAGTCGCTGCATCGGTGGATAGAAGGCACGGACCGTGATTGTCGAGGTCGCCGTCACGATCGGCAGCGCCACCGCACCCGTGGTGATCGACGCCGGAGCGTGTGGTCTGCCGAGGTCTCGACAGTGCTCTGCACATCGTCGTACCGGTCGTGCCGCAACGCGGCGGGCCGGCCACCCACCTGGGCGGCGACTGTCCTACACGTGGCCTTGTCGAGCCGAGGGCACTGTGGTGGGAGCTTCGCCGTGGGGTGCCCCGCTTCGATATCGCTCTCGGCGGAGTCCGAGCGGATCGGCAGGTCCCTCCGGCGTCCGTGCGTCCGGACCGGCGGTGAGTCGCTCGAGCCCGATGCCGCCGTAGCCGCTCGCGCTCCACACGATGTCCGGCCGCGCGTGGTAACCGCACACGTGCCACACGAACCCCTCGGCCGATCGGCGGGCCGGGTTGCTCCGTTCGCGGTGGCATCCGCGAGGTCGCGCGGCGATGATCCCGTCCACCACGGGGTAAACCGGCCCTGAGCGGCCACTGGAATCACAGTGGCCGAGGACTCCTCGGCTCGGTGATCGTCGAGAAAGTCGTGTAACAGATCTGTTCGGCAATTCGAGAACCGGCGTCACGTAGGTCGCCCGGTGCCCGTAAAGGACCTGGCGCCGGGAGCGCATCACCCGGTCCGTGGCGACTGTGGTGAACAGCAGCATCGCGGTCACGTACGGTCCGATCACCAGGTTCGCAGTTCCGCTCGGCGAAACAGGGCGGCCGGCGCCTGACCTCCGCCGATGCACATGGTGACGATGCCGAGTTCGCGATCGCGGCGCAGCAGATCCTTGACGACCCGGAGGGTGAGGATCGCGCCGGTCGCCCCCACCGGATATCCGAGGGCGATCGCGCCGCCGAAGCGGCCTACGGGGGTGCGGCTCCGTCGAGGACGACAATTCGTTCGGCGGGGGCCATGGGGGTCCGATCTCGT
>NZ_BAFU01000240.1 GCF_000308495.1 Nocardia brevicatena NBRC 12119
GACCCACCCCGCCCAACGCATCACCCACATCACGACCGACTCGAAAACAACCCTCGGCCTCACGACAGCCCCCGCCCGCGCGCAACTACCCGACACCATCGACTGGCTGATACTCGACGATCTTCGCGAGGCCGATGGTCGTCCCGTCGCCGATGTCGATCGGGTGCGGCCGTTGCGCATCGACGATATCGCCTACGTCATCTATACCTCCGGGTCCACCGGCCTGCCCAAGGGGGTGGCGGTGACCCACCGTGGTCTCGGCAATTGTGCCGCTGTGCATCGGGATGCCATGAGCCTCGATCCCTCGTCCCGGATCGCGCATTCGGCCTCACCGGGTTTCGATGTGGCGGTGCTGGAGCTGCTGCTGGCACTGTGCGCGGGTTCGACCATGGTCATCGCGCCCGGCACCGTGTTCGGTGGCGACGAACTCGCTCGGCTGTTCGATCGTGAGCACGTCAGCCATGCGCTCATCACACCGTCCGCGTTGTCCACGGTGGACCACACCGGCCGGCCTCTCATGGATTTGACCCATCTGGTGGTCGGTGGTGAGGGGTATGGCACCGACCTGGTGGACCGTTGGAGCGATCATCGCAACGTCTATAACGAGTATGGGCCTACCGAGACCACCATCGCGGCTACGTTGACCGCTCCGTTGGCGGCGGGGGAGGTGGTGTCCATCGGCGAACCGATTCGCGGCGTTCGGGCGTGGGTGTTGGATCAGCGGTTGCAGCCGGTGCCGGTGGGGGTGGCGGGGGAGTTGTATATCGCCGGTCCGTTGTTGGCCCGTGGGTATCATCGGCGGGCGGGGCCGACCGCCGAGCGTTTCCTGGCCTGTCCTTGGGTGCCGGGCGGGCGTATGTATCGCACCGGGGATGTGGTGCGTTGGCTGCCGGAGGGAACGATCCAGTATCTGGGCCGGTCGGATTTCCAGGTCAAGGTCCGTGGTCTGCGTATCGAACTGGGCGAGATCGATGCCGCTCTCACCGCTCACGAGACCGTCGGTTTCGCCACCACGATCGGCCATCGCGACGACTCCGGCACCCAGAAACTGGTGTCGTATGTCTTTGCCGCGCCCGGCCACTCGATCGACACCACGGCCCTGACCGAGCACCTCGCCGAACAACTCCCCTCCTCCATGATCCCGTCGGCGATCATGGTGCTCGATCGCATCTCGCTCACGTCAACAGGAAAACTCGACCGCAAATCGCTACCCGATCCGGTGTTCACCGACACCGCACCGTTCCGCCCACCCCGTACACCCCTCGAACACACCATCGCCGAAACATTCGCCGACGTACTGCACGCCGACACCGTCGGACTCGACGACTCGTTCTTCGCCCTCGGCGGCGACAGCATTATGTCGATTCAACTGGTCAATCGGGCCAAGGCGGCAGGGGCGGTGTTCTCCGCGCGCGATGTGTTCGAGCGCAAGACAGTCGCCGGACTGGCGGAGATCGCCGTCCATGACAGCACCGCGGCGACCCCGCTTCCGACGGAACTCCCCGGCGGGGGTGTAGGGCAGGTCCCGCTGACCCCGATCGTCCAGTGGCTGCTCGAGCGGGCGGAGTCGGGGTTCGGCCGATTCTCCCAGGCGGTGATGTTGGGGCTGCCGAAGGGGATCGACCGGCAGCGGCTGGCGGACACGGTGCAGACGGTACTCGATCGGCACGATATGTTGCGCGCGCGGCTGCACCTGGCAGCAGACGGGGGCTGGACGTGGGAGGCCCTGCCGGCCGGAACGATTCGAGCCGATGACGTCATCCACCGGGTGGCGATGACGGGGAAGCCGGGAAGCGCCGAGTTCCGCGCATCGGCGGCGGCCGAGTTGGACGCCGCCGCGGACCGGCTCGACCCGGGCTCCGGGGCCGTGGTGCAGGTGGTCTGGTTCGATCCGGCAGACGCGGCGGAGGCGGGCAGGGCGCTGGTGCTGGTGCACCACACGGCAATCGACGGGGTGTCCTGGCGGGTGCTGGTGCCGGATCTCGCGGTCACGTGGGCGCGGATCGAGGCCGGCGAGCCGCCCGACCCGGCCCCGGTCGGGACATCGATGCGACGGTGGGCGCACGGGCTGGTCGAGGCTGCCCAAAGCCCGGAGCGGGCCGCCGAGCTCGAATTCTGGCAAGCGATGGCCTCCGGTGACGACCCGGTGCTCGGATCCCGGCCCCTCGACCCCGCGGTCGACGTGAACGCCACCGCGGGCACGGTCGAGATCGAAATATCCCCCGAGGTGACCGAGGCATTGGTGACCACCGTGCCCGCGGCGTTCCACGGCGGTGTGGGCGATGGGCTACTGGCCGCGCTGGCGGTGGCGGTGATGAAGTGGCGGCGCGAGCGTTCGGAGGCGTTCGCCGCTCCGACGGACGTGGTGATCGGTCTGGAAGGGCACGGCCGAGAAGAGCATGTGGTCCCGGGCTCGGACCTGACCCGGACGGTGGGCTGGTTCACGACGAGTTTCCCGATGCGCCTGGAGCTGTCGGGTATCGATCTCGACGACGCGTGCGCGGGCGGACCGGCCTTGGGGGCCGCGGTCAAGTCCGTGAAGGAACAGCTCCTCGCCGTACCGGACCACGGCATCGGCTACGGAATGTTGCGGTACCTCAACGAGGACACCGGACCGGAACTCGGGAGTTCGCCGACACCGCAGATCGGCTTCAACTACCTGGGCCGCGTCCCCACGGGGATTCCCGGTGGAACGCAACCGGTTGGTTGGCTCCCGGTCGACGACGGCGGCGACTTCTCGGGTGCCGAGTTCACCGGTGCGCGTGATCCCGACATGCCGGTGTCGGCGGTGCTCGATATCAATGCCCTCGTCCTGGACGACGGCGACCGGCCACGGCTGCGGGCGACCTGGTCGTATCCGACCGGGGTACTCACCGCCGACCAGGTGCGCGAGGTGGCCGAGTCATGGCGTCGGATACTGACCGCGTTGGCGACAGATCTCCACCGGGCAGGGGCCGGGGGACGGACGCCGTCGGATCTGGACCTGGTCGGGCTCGGACAGTCCGAGATCGAACAACTCGAGGACCGGTATCCGGCGTTGAGCGATGTCTGGCCGTTGACTCCGTTGCAGGAGGGGTTGCTGTTCCATGCGCTGTTGGCCGAGGAGTCGGTGGATGCCTACGTGGTCCAGCTGGTCCTCGAACTACGGGGGCGGGTGGATCCGGAGCGGCTGCGCCGAGCCGGGCAGGCGCTTGTCGACCGGCATGCGAATCTACGTTCCGCGTTCGTCACCGATCTCGGGCCGGTGCAGGTGGTCGTCGACGACGTCGAGGCGCCGTGGACGGAACTCGACCTGTCCGGGTCGGATGAGCGTACCCGAAATCGAGAGTGGCATCGGCTGATGGCCGCGGACCGCGCGACCCGGTTCGACCCGTCTCGTGCCCCACTGCTCCGCTGGATGCTGGTCACCACCGGACCGGAGCGCTTCCGGCTGGTGCTGACCAATCACCACCTGCTGCTCGACGGTTGGTCGACGCCGCTGCTCCTGAAGGAGTTGCTGGTGTTGTACGCCACCGACGGCGACGCCACGATACTGCCTCGTATCCGTCCCTATCGGGACTACTTGGCGTGGCTCGTCCGGCAGGACCCGTCCGCGTCGCTCGACATCTGGGCCCACGCGTTCGACGGCGCCGACGAGCCGACCCTGGTGGCTCCGTCCGGTTCCGGCCGCCGATACACCGAATCACGTGATGTACACGGCGAACTGACCGAGGAGCAGACCGCGGCCCTGACCGACCTCGCGCGGGTGCGCGGAATCACCCTCAACACCGTGATCCAGGTGGCGTGGGCGATCGTATTGGGTACGTGGACATCCCGGACGGATGTCACCTTCGGTGCCATGGTCTCCGGACGGCCCCCGCAACTGGCGGGCGTCGAATCGATGATCGGACTGTTCGTCAATACGCTGCCGGTGCGCGTCCGTCTCGATACCACCGAGAGTGTGGGCCGGCTGCTCGACCGGACCCAGGCGGAGCAAACCGCGCTGCTCGACCACCACTACGTGGGGCTGACCGATATCGAGCGGGTGGCGGGTCCGGGGGCGGTGTTCGACACGATGACGGTGTTCGAGTCCTATCCGGTCGATCGCGGTGGGCTGACCGCGGACACCGATATCGCCGGCCTACGGCTGGTCGACGTGTCCGGCGCCGACGCCGCGCACTATCCGCTGGGAGTGGTCGCCCATGTGGACACGCGACTGCGGCTCACCATCAAGTATCTGCCCGAACTCTTCGACCACGCCACGATGGACGCGACCCTGCGTCGGGTCCTGCGTGTGCTCGGCATCGTTGCCGCCGACCCGGATCTACCGTTGGCCCGGCTGGATCTGCTCTCCCCGGCGGAATACCGCGAGTTGATGCCGGTGTCGGGCGCTCCGGCAGCCCCGGGGCGGGTATTGCCGGAGTTGTTGGCAGCGGCGGCGGCGTTGGATCCGGCGGCGGTCGCGGTGGTGTGTGAGGATCGCCGGTGGAGCTACGGCGAGTTGGACGCGAAGTCGAATCGGTTGGCCCGCATGCTGATACGTCGTGGTGCGGGGCCGGAGTCGAATGTCGCGGTGGGGTTGGTCCGGTCGGTCGAATCGGTGCTCGCGGTGTGGGCGGTGGCGAAGTCGGGGGCGGCATTCGTACCCGTGGACCCGAATTATCCGGCCGACCGGATCACTTACATGCTGTCCGATTCCGGTGTGGCAGTGGGAATCACCCTGTCGCAGTGGCGCGATCGGCTTCCCGGATCGGTGCGGTGGCTGGTCCTCGACGAGCCGGCGGTGGAAGCGGAGGTGTCGGGGCTGCCGGCAGTGCCGGTGACCGACGCGGAGCGCACACTGCCGGTGCGAGTCGACCAGGCGGCGTATGTGATCTACACATCCGGGTCGACGGGGGTGCCGAAGGGGGTGGTGGTGTCGCATCGGGGGTTGGCGAATCTCGTGACCGACCAGAGTTCGCGGTACGGCATCGGACCGGGCGCGCGGGTATTGCATACCGCGTCCCCGAGTTTCGATGCGGCGGTCCTGGAATACCTCTGGGCCTTCACGAGGGGCGCGCAGCTGGTGGTCGCGCCGCCGACCGTCTACGGCGGGGTCGAGCTGGCACAGATCCTGTCGCGGGAGAAGGTGACCCATGCGGCCCTGACGCCCGCGGCCTTGGCGACGGTCGATCCGGCCGGGCTCGGGCACCTGCGGACCGTGGTGCTCGGTGGTGAGGCGCCCACACCGGAGTTGGTGTCGCGGTGGGCGCCGGGCCGGAGGTTGTCCGATACCTACGGCCCCGCCGAGGCCACGATCCAGACCAATGCCAGTGCCCCGATGGTGGCGGGTACAGCCGTGACGATCGGCGGTCCGATCCGCGGGGTCGGGGAGGTGGTGCTCGACCCACGGCTGCGGCCGGTGCCGGTCGGTGTCGTGGGTGAGTTGTATGTATCGGGCCCGGGTTTGGCTCGTGGCTACCGCAACCGGGTCGGTTCGACGGCGTCGCGGTTCGTCGCCGATCCGTTTGCGGGACCGGGGCAGCGGATGTATCGGACCGGGGACCTGGTGCGGTGGCTGCGGTCACCGGAGGGAGACCTGACGCTCGAGTTCGTGGGCCGGGCGGATTCCCAGGTGAAGGTTCGTGGTTTCCGTATCGAGCTCGGCGAGGTCGAATCGGCTTTGCTCGCCTGTACGGGTGTGGCGCAGGCGGCGGTGACCGTGCACCGGGGTACGACCACCGGCGACCGGTTGGTCGGATATGTGGTGCCCGTGTCCGGGGCCGAACTCGACACATCCGCGATCCTGGCCTTCGCCGGGCAGCGGTTGGCCCCGCATATGGTGCCCGCGACCGTGATGGTGCTCGACGCGCTACCGGTGACGGTGAACGGCAAGCTCGACCGCGCCGCCCTGCCCGAACCGGTTTTCCCCACCCGCGGCGCCTCCCGACCGCCGGCCACCGAGGCCGAGACAATGGTGGCGGGACTCTTCGCGGAGGTGCTCGGACTCGACGAGGTGGGGGCCGACGATTCGTTCTTCGCCCTGGGCGGCGACAGCATCATGGCGATTCAGCTGGTCAATCGGGCCAGGGCGGCGGATCTGGTGTTCTCCGTACGCGACGTGTTCGACCACGGAACCGTCGCCGGGCTGGCCGATATCGCCGTCCGCGACAGCACTGCGGCAACCCCCCTTCCGGAGGAACTTCCCGGCGGAGGCGTGGGGCAGGTACCGGTGACTCCGATCATGTGCTGGATGTTCGAGCGCGGCGGTTTCGACCGTTTCTGCCAGTGGGTGATGCTCACCCTGCCGGCCGATATCGACGGCACCGGTATCGGTGCCACCGTTCAAGCGGTGCTCGACCACCACGACATGCTGCGGGCTCGACTACGCCCGGACCCCGCGCACGCGTCCGGCTGGGCGCTGCAGGTGGGGTCGACCGCGGTATCCGCCGCCGGGCTCATCCGGCGTGTGCCGGTGGACGCGGCACCGGACAGCGCCGACTTCGCCGAGTTCGTGGCCGCCGAAGCGGACGCGGCGGCCGAACGTCTCGACCCCGTCGCGGGAACCATGCTGCAACTGGTCTGGCTCGACCGGCCCGAACAGCCGGGACGGCTGCTGGTCGTCGCGCATCATCTGGCGGTCGACGGCGTATCGTGGCGGATTCTCGTTCCCGACCTCGCGATGGCGTGGGCACAGGTGTGTGCCGGGCAACGGCCGCGGCTCGCGCCGGTCGGCACGTCGATGCGCCGCTGGGCTCATGCTCTGCACACCGCCGCCGCGAGGATCGACGAATTCGACCGGTGGCGGTCCACGCTCGACACCGTCGACCCGCCGATCGGTGCCCGCCCGATCGACCCGGCCGTGGACGTGCAGGCCACCGTCGCGACCCTCGAGGTGGCGCTGCCCACCACGGTGACCCGCGCCGTACTCACCACTGTGCCCGAGGCATTCCACGGCAGCGTGGACGACACCCTGATCGCGGGGCTCGCTCTGGCACTGATGCGATGGCGGCGCCGGCACGGCGACACCGTGTCCGAAACACTGCTGACCCTCGAAAGTCACGGCCGCCACGACACGGTGCTTCCCGGCGCGGATCTCACCCGCACCGTCGGATGGTTCACCACCACCTACCCGGTGCGGCTCGACCTGTCCGGCATTGATATCGACGACGCGTTCGCCGCCGGAACCGCCGCCGGGGCGGTTGTCAAATCGGTCAAGGAACAGCTCCGACAGGTCCCCGGTCACGGAATCGGCTACGGACTGTTGCGCTACCTCAACGCCGATACCGCGCGCATCCTGCGGGCACTGCCCAATCCTCAGGTGAGCTTCAACTATCTGGGCCGGTTCGACACCGTTCCCGCGGCATTGCGCGAGAGCGGGTGGATGCCCGCCGGCGGTGGCACCGCCGGCGGCGGCGGGCAGAACCCTGACGCGGCCGTGGCGTCCGCGCTGGGCGTCAACGCGTTCATCACGGATACGTCGGACGGGCCGACTCTCACTGCCGCCTGGGACTACCCGACCGGTCTGCTCACCTCCGCCGAGGTCACCGATCTCGCGCAACTGTGGCGCGAGGCGGTGACCGCGCTGGCCACCCACGCGTCGCGGCCCGGCGCCGGCGGGCTGACCCCCTCCGACCTCGACCTCGTCGACCTCGACCAGGATGCGATCGACCGGCTCGAGAGCCGATACCCGGCACTGGCGGACATATGGCCGCTCACGCCGCTGCAGACCGGGTTGCTGTTCCATGCCCAGCTCGCCGCCGGTGCACTCGATGCCTACATCGTGCAACTCTGTATGGAACTCGGCGGGCACGTGGACGAGGACCGGCTGCGCCGCGCCGCGCAGGCGCTCGTCGGACGGCACCCGAACCTGCGGACCGCGTTCGTGCGCGACGGCGCGGGCGAAGCGGTCCAAGTGGTACATCGGTACGTCGACGTGCCGTTCACCCGGATCGACCCGACCGGGCGCGACGACCCCGCGTCCGCACTCGATGAGCTCATGGACGTCGACCGACGCACCCGCTTCGACGTTACCGCGGCGCCGCTGCTCCGAATGACCTTGGTCGGCACCGCCGACCGGCGATATCGGCTGCTGTTGAGCATGCATCACATCCTGATCGACGGTTGGTCCACGCCACTGCTGATCCGAGAACTGCTGACCCTCTACGCCTGTGACAGCGACCCGGCGCTGCCGGCGTCGGGTCGTCCCTACCGCGACTACCTGACGTGGCTGAAGGCCCAGGATCAGGACGCGGCGGAAACCGCGTGGACCCGGGCGTTCGACGGCGTATCGGAGCCCACTCTCCTGACGCCTGCCGACCGCGGCCGCCAATACACTTCCGCCGCACGCGAAGTCCGGGTGCAGCTGAGCGAAGAGCGCACCGCGGCACTGGTCGCCACGGCCCACCGGCAGGAGCTCACCCTCAACACCATCGTTCAGGCCGCCTGGGCGATCGTGCTCGCCAACGCGACCGCTCGCGAGGACGTGGTGTTCGGCACCACCGTCTCCGGGCGCTCCGCACAGGTCTCCGGCATCGAATCGATGATCGGGCTGTTCATCAACACCGTGCCGGTGCGGGTCCGACTGGACCACCGCGAAAGCCTCGCCCAACTGCTACGGCGAATCCAAACCGAACAAGCCGCGCTACTCGACCATCACCACCTGGGACTCGCCCGGATACAGCAAATCGCCGGTCCGGGGGCGATGTTCGACACTGTGACGGCCTTCGAGTCCTACCCGATCGACTGGTCCGGGCTGTCCGAGGATACCGACATCGCCGGTATGCGTGTCCTCGGCGTACACGGACGTGACGCCGCGCACTATCCGTTCGGGCTGATCATCCACCAGGACACCCGCCTGCATCTGATCTTCAAGTACTTGCCCGAACTGCTCGACCGATCCCGGATCGACGCCCTCGCCGAGCGGGTGCTGCGCGTGCTCGACACCATCGCCGAGAATATCGACCTGCCGTTGGCCCGGCTACAGCTGCTCTCGCCGGCCGAGCGGGCCACGCTGGTACCCGCTCGCGGTCGCCACGGTGCGGTGATGTCGGTACTGCCGCGGGTGTTGACAGCCGCGATGAGGCCCGACGCGGAAGCGGTGGTCGGCGACGGCGTACGGCTGTCCTACCGTGAACTCGAGGAAACCTCGAATCGGTGGGCACGGGTGCTGCTCGACGCCGGAACAGGACCGGAATCGTTGGTGGCCATAGCGTTACCGCGCTCCGTCGACGCCGTGATCGCCGTGTGGGCGGTTGCCAAGGCCGGCGGCGCGTTCGTTCAGGTCGACCCCACCCGGCCCCACGCACGCAATACGAGCGTGCTGACGGATTCCGGTGCCACCGTCGGGCTGACACTCGAGTCGTACCGGGACCAACTGCCGGACACCGTCGGCTGGCTCGTCCTCGACAGCCCCTCTTTCGCCGCGACGGCAGCGGCCGCGACCCCGACCGCGATCACCGACGCCGAACGAACAGCCACGTTGCGGCCACAGCACCCGGCCTATCTGATCTACACCTCGGGCTCCACCGGCACCCCCAAAGGGGTGATGGTCACCCATACCGGGATAGCGAATCTGGCCGCCGAGGCGCGGGAACGGTTCGGCATCACTCCGACCTCTCGAGTTCTGGCCGCCTCCCCGCCGACCTTCGATGTCTCGATCCTCGAATGGGTCAGCGCCGCCGCTGCGGGAGCCACGCTGGTCCTCGCTCCCGAACCGGTAGGCGCCGGCACCAGAGTGGCCCGGTTGGTCCGCGCGGAACATATCACCCATGCCGCCCTCACCCCGACATTGCTCGCCGCGACGAACCTCGACGGACTCGAGACCCTGATCGTCGGCGGTGAGCCGTGTCCACCGGAACTGGCGGCACGATGGACATCGGGCCACACGGTGATCAACAGTTACGGGGCCACCGAAACCACGGTCATGAGCTGCGCCGACGCTCCGCTGACCACGATCACCGACGTCCCGATCCCCATGGGCGGGCCCGTCCGCGGATTCACCGCCGTCGTACTCGATCGCAGGCTGCTCCCCGTCCCGCCCGGGGTGGTCGGGGAGCTGTACGTGTCCGGACCAGGCCTCGCCCGCGGTTACCACAGGCAACCCGTGACCACGGCAACCCGATTCATCCCCGCTCCGTACGGGCGGCCCGGGACACGTATGTATCGCACCGGCGACCTGGTCGCCTGGACCGCCGACCGCACACTGCAATATCGAGGCCGCAGCGATCGGCAGCTCAAAGTCCAGGGCAACCGTGTCGAACCGGGCGAGGTCGAATCCGTGCTACGCGGTTACCCCGACATCACCCACGCCGCGGTCACCGCGCACACCGGATCCAACGGCGCCGGCCGACTCATCGGCTACGTCGTTCCCGCGCCGCACACCACACCCGACACGGCCGCGATAACCACATATCTCGCGACCCGACTGCCCACCCACATGATCCCCACCACCATCCTCGTCCTGGACCGGATCCCGCTCACCCCCACCGGCAAACTCGACTACAAGGCCCTCCCCGCACCGGACCGGCGGTCTTCCCGGTACCGGCCGCCGTCCACGCCGCTCGAGACCACCGTGTGCGACGCCTTCACCCAGACCCTCCACATCGAACGGACCGGCCTCGACGATGGCTTCTTCGCCATCGGCGGCAACTCCTTGGCCGCCATCCAACTGGTGGCGAGATTGGAGGAATCGACCGGGGTGAACGTGCCGATTCAGTGGATCTTCACCGACCCGACACCACAATCACTGGCCCGCCGGATCGAGGCCCGGCAACGCGGCCTCGATGAACAGGAACCCGATGACGCACTCGCCGTCCTGCTTCCGCTGCGCGCGGCGGGCACGGATCCGCCACTGTTCTGCGTTCACCCGGCTATCGGATTGGCGTGGGGTTTCAGCGGTCTCGTGCAACACCTCGACCCCGAACGTCCCGTCCATGGGCTGCAATCCCCGGCACTGACCGACCCGACCGTGCGGTTCGATACGCTCGCCCAACTTGCCGCCCGCTATGTTGCGGAGATCCGGTCCGTCCAGCCGCACGGCCCTTACCACTTGCTCGGCTACTCGTTGGGCGGCACCATCGCTCACGAGATCGCCGTGCAACTCCACCGCGAGGGCGACGGCGTCGCCACCCTCGCCATGATGGACACCCGCGTCGTCGGTGCTCGCAGCGTCCACGTTCCCATACCCACCCTCGCGGATGTGCTCACCGAGTTCGCCGGCGTCGCCGCCTCCCGTATTCCCGCCGATCTCACCGTCGAGGCTGCGACCGAACTGCTACACCAGCAGGGCGGTCTCTTCACCGCCCTGGTCCCCGAACACCTGGGGATATTGCATAGCGACTACACCCGGCTCATCGACCTCACCCGTGATCATCGGCCGGCGCTCTTCGACGGTGATCTGCTCTACTTCCGTGCCGTACCCGGCCATCCGGACGACGGCCCCACTCCGTCTCTCGCATGGAACGAATACATCACCGGCACCATCACCGAGCACCGCATTCCCGCGCGGCACGAACAGATGACCGACCCCGAGGTGCTCCGCGCAATCGCACTCGTGTTGAACAGATATTTCCGCTGAACTCCCACTCCCGCACCGGGGCATCCCACCCAGAAGAATAGGCTGCTCATGAATACCGACCGAATCCTCGGAACACGCTCCGGCGTAGAGCCGGCCAGCCTTTTCGCTCCAGACTCGGAAGCCGAGGCCGCCGAACGCCCCCAGGTGGCCGAGCTTCGTCTGTGGGCTCGCGAATATCTGTGTCGGCCCCACCCGGATCTCGGGCGACCCGGTCCCGTCTGCCCCTATACCAGCCACGCCATCGCGCACCGGTACCTATGGGTGGCATTCATCGACGGCCGTGATATCGGCATCCCGCGCATTATGGATATCGTCGATGACCTGTACGACCTGTTTCCCACCCTGCCCCCGCGGGATCCCCCCGATGCACAGTTCAAAGCCGTCCTGGCGGTCTTTCCCGACCTTACCGATTACGCGGCCATCGACACTGTTCAACGTGACCTGAAAACCAGATTTGTCGACAAAGGCCTGATGCTCGGTCAATTCTATCCGGGTTGCACCTATCCCGGACTGCACAATCCGGCGTTCCCGGCACTCGACGCGCCCGTGCCGATGCTCGCCGTACGCCATATGGCCCCCACCGACTACCCGTTCCTCAACTCCCGCCACGAATGGATCGACACCTATCTCAAAATCTTCGCGCCCGCTATCCCAGGCTTCGTCACCACGGCCATGTCCGACAAACTCGTGCAACCACAGGCCCTCCCGGAGAGCACTCCGTGAAGCCGTCCGTGCCGCCGAGCCCATCGAGGAATATCTCGAAGTCGAGTGCCGTCGGCTACCACACGGCGATCACACCGGTGTCCTGTCCGGGACTGCGGGAAGCCGTCGCGGTCCACCAACGCCTCGGCACCTACCCCGGCCGCGCTCCGGCACTCACCACCGACCGGATTTCCCGGGTCCGGCGGCGCGCCGTCTCCGCATCGCAGTCGCAGGAGCCGGGCCTGTTCGACGTCGCCGTATGAGCCGACCCCATGGCCGGCGGGCCGCGAATCCCGCCGTGAGCGCGCCTCGACTACCCGGGCGTCGTCGGCGTTCGTGCATGAGTCCGTCGGGCCGGCCCTGCGGCTTCTACCTGCTCGATCTCGAGGGCGGTGGTCGGCGGCCCGACCGTTGTCCACCTCGATGAGTTCGCCGGCCGGTGGCGTGCGTCATAGGTTGTCGTGGGCAACCCGGGTATCAGCGGGGATCGCGCGCTCCACCACCGTCCGCATCAACTCCGCGGCCCGCTTCTCGTCGAAAATGCCCGGGAGCGTGAGCCGTTCGAGGGTGAGCCAGTTCAGCGCGAGATACAGCAGCACGACGGTGTCCTCGTCGCCCGGCATCCCGGATTCCAGATGATTGCGGATATTGAAGTCCAGGTCGGCGCGCACCCGTTCGGTGAGCAGGGCCTGTAGTTCGGGCCGCCGGGTGGCTTCCAGTCGGAGTTCGAGGAGCGCGAGATAGCCGGTGCGGAAGTGGACGACCCGGCCGACCACCTCGGTCATGAGTTCGGTGACGGTCTCGCGGGTGCGCAGCCCGTGCAGTTTCGCCATCGTCTCCTCACTGGGGACCAGCCGCTCGTAATAACGGTTCCCGACCTGGACGAGGAGTTCGTCGCGGTTGGAGAAGTAATTGGAGGCGGTTCCGGCGGGGACTTCCGCCTCCTTGTCCACTGCCCGGAAGGTCAGTCCGCGGGCCCCTTCGCGGGCCAGGACTTCGATCGATGCGTCCAGCAGGGCCTGCCGACGTTCTGGATTCGTGCGAACCACTTGACACCACTCCGTCCGTAGTACTACGTTCAAACCACTTCAAGCAGAGTACTACACCCGAGGCGGTAAAGATGCGAAGGCTTGTCTACTACGTGGCAGTCTCCCTCGACGGCTACATCGCAGGTCCGCAGGGGGAATTCGACTTCTATCCGATGTGTGAGGACATGATGGCGTGGATCAACGAGCGTTACCCGGAGACGGTGCCGACGCCTACCCGCGAGTCCATCGGTATGCCCCTCGACACGCCGAACAAGACCTTGGACACCCTGGTCATGGGCCGCGGCACCTACGAACCGGGCCTCGCGGCGGGCGCCACCAGCCCGTACAACCACCTGAAGCAGTACGTCTTCTCCAGCACTCTCGCGCCGGTGGACAACCCGCAGGTGACGGTCGTCGACACCGATCCGGTCGAGCTGGTTCGGCGGTTGAAGAAAGAAGAAGGCCTGGACATCTGGCTCTGCGGCGGCGGCAACCTGGCCGGTCAGCTCATCGATGAGGTCGACCAGCTGATCATCAAGAGCTACCCGGTGATCGCGGGCGACGGCGTCCGGGCCCTCGCCGGCAACTTCAAGCCGACGCAGTTCACGGTCGCCCAGCGGCAGGAATTCAGCAACGGCGCGCAGGTCACCTGGTTCGACCGCGCCTGATTCGGCGCGATCCCGCCGGAGATCCGGCATCCCTGGCTTCACGAGCAACCCGAAAGGCGGTACCGATATGCGAAAGCAGCGCAGCACCTATCCGGCTCGAGGCAACCGGCAGCGCTTTGTCACTCGCCCCACGCCCCCACGCACGGCCGCGATCCCCAAAGGCGGGTGGTCCCGGCACGGCAGGCATGGCGCGCGGTAGCGCCCGATCGGCCAGGAAGCGCAACGTCACCGGGTGGTTCGGGCGTCGGCGTCGAAAGCGACGACGGCCGCGGACTGCCAGGTGTCCAACATCATCGCCCCGACTGCGGTGCACCCACACCCCCATGACCGCTTCCTCGGAGCCTGGCGCACCCTGTCCGAGAGAGTCTTCTACCCTCGGTCGTCAGGTCTGCGGGTGGTGGACGGCGAAGAGGAAAGCGGAAGGATTCTATTTCAACAATTAAGGTACCCCCGGACTTGCGGCAAGCGCCGGGTAATACAGAAAAATCTTCTTCCAAGACCGGAACTGGAGCAATAGATGCGTGTGGTGTCTATGACGGGGACAAGCGGGAATGCGGCGAAAGGTTTCGAGGGAAGCGGAGTGATGGACACCGACGTGATCATTGTGGGTGCGGGCCCGACCGGTCTGATGCTGGCGGCCGAGTTGCGGCAGGCCGGAGTGCGGCCGCTGGTGCTGGAGCGACAGTCACGGCTCCGGGATACCCCGAAGGCCGGCGGGCTCGGCGGGCAGATCCTGGAACTGTTGCGCTACCGGGGTCTGCTGGATCGGTTCGAAGCGGCCTGCACCGACCCGATTCCGGCTCCGCGATTTCCGTTCGGCGGGGTGCATGTGGACCTCACCCGGCTGACCGATTCCCCGATGCACGCCTTGCCGCTGCCGCAACAGAAGCTCGAGCAGTTGCTCGGCGAATATGCCGGCGAGCGCGGCATCGAAATCCGTCGTGGACATCAGGTGCTGGACGTGAAACAGGACGCCGACGCGGTCACCGCGGAGGTCAGTGGGCCGAACGGGATATACCGGGTGACCGCCCACTACCTGGCGGGCTGCGACGGTGCGCGCAGCCGGGTCCGCGATATGGCGGGGATTTCGTTCCCCGGCACTGTATATCCGGAGGTCAACCGGCTGGCCCAGATCACCGTGCCCGATTCGGTGACCCGCCTCGACAACGGCGACCTCGAGGTCCCCGGCTTCGGAACCATCCCTGCGGGCTTCACCCGAACCGACCACGGTCTGTTCGGGATGGGTGCGTCGCCTACATCGGAGGTACTGTCCGTCTACACGATCGAGGACGAGACCACCGAATACGACGATGACATGCCGATGACCGTGGCCGAACTGCAGGACAGCATCCGCCGCGTGCTCGGCGTGGGCCTGCCTGTGGCGCACACGCACCGACTGTCGCGCTTCACCTTCAAGGCCCGGCAGGCCGAACGCTACCGCGCCGGCCGGATCCTGCTCGCCGGTGACGCGGCCCACCTGTTCCCCGCCACGGGTGTGGCACTCAACGCCGGCATGTTGGATGCGGTCAACCTGGCCTGGAAGCCGGCCGCCGAGGTCCAGGGTTGGGCGCCCGACGGCCTGCTGGACACCTACCACGACGAACGCCATCTCGCTGCGGGCCGCACCATGCTGCACACCCGGGCGCAAGTGGCGCTGCGGCGCGGGCACGACCCGGCCGCCGAAGCGCTGCGGGAAGTCTTCCAGGAACTGCTCACCGATGAGCAGCCCTTGCGACGCATGGGAGCCCTCATCGCCGGCGCCGACATCCGCTATCGGCTGCCCAATCCCAACAACCATGCCGTGACCGGTACCTTCGCCCCCGATCTCACCCTGCACACCGACGACGGCACCACCAGCGTCGCCGAACTCCTGTATGCCGCACGGCCCGTCCTGCTCGACCTCGCCGACCGCGCGGACCTCCGCGATGTCGCCCGAGATCCGCAGCGCCGCATCGACATCCGCGCCGCAAAAACCGATAACCGGCCGGCCGACGCTCTCCTGATCCGCCCGGACGGCCATATCGCCTGGGCGGCGACCATCGACGAACCCGCCGACACCGCCGAGGCAGGCCTGCGGGCAGCGCTGTCGTCCTGGTTCGGCACACCCGAGGAAACGCCGATCCCGACCCGCGACCGGCGTTCCTGACCGGCCCGGCTCCGGGCCGGATGAGTCTGCCCGGCCGGTCAACGATCGTTTACGACACCGACCGGTGCTGGGCGGGTCGTCTTCGGTGATTTCCGAAGTTCGTGTTCAGAGGCTCGGTTGAGTGGTCTGCGCTCCCTGGGTCAGTAGTCGGCGCAGCGTCGTCGGGGTGCGGCCGAGGTGCTCGCGGACGGTGCGTGTCAGGTGCGCCTGGTCGGCGAAGCCGAGGTCTGCGGCCAGGTCTGCCAGGCCGGTCTCGCCCTCCACGAGCCGGTTCATGGCTTGGCCGACGCGTACCCGGTTGCGGTAGCGGGTCAGTGATACGCCCGTGTGCTGTGAGAACAACCGGCTCAGCCGGTACGGCGAGACCTTCAGCAACCCGGCCAGTGAGCGCAGCCCTGCCGCCTCCCGCGCACCGTCGATGATCGCCTCGCGGGCCGCTGCGACCAGCGCCTGATCGGCGGGACGCGGACTCGGGACCGGCCACCCGGCGGCGCCCGCGACGAGCCGGAGCAACTCCTCGGTCAACGCGTAGTCGATGTCCCCGCCTGCGGCGGCACCGAGCAGCCGGCGATGTGCCAGCTCGAGGCGGGCGTCGACATACATCGCTCTCGCGACCACGGGCCCTTCCCAGAACTCGGGCGCGACGGTCACCGAGGTGCAGACGTCACCACCGGCGGGATGAGCGAATCGCTCCTCCTCGCCCGGTGCGCCCAGGTAGCCGATGGTGGGGTCCAGATCGGCGTCGACCCCGTCGGCCTGTCGCCGGAATCTGCCGCGCCGCACGAGCACGACGCGGTGGTCATCACGCGCTTCCGGCTCCGACCAGCGGGTGTGGTCGGCGTGGCATGCCACCGTGGTCACGGTGAATTCCGGTCGGATGGTGAGGGTCATGGCGGACAGCACGCGCGAACCTTACGCCGAGTGGACGACCAAACGAGGCCGCAAGGATCTTCAAGACCCGGGGCCGGTCCGGAATGAATGCTGGGTGGGCAAGCAACCACACCGAGGAGACACCGACATGACCGTCCGCGCGGAACTCACCGCGATCAGCATCGACTGCGCTTCCCCGAAGGCACTGGCGGAGTTCTACCAGAACATCACCGGCTGGGAGATCACCCACAGTGACGACGACTCCGCCTATCTGGGCGACGGCCCGATCCAACTCGCTTTCCAACGAGTCGATGGCTACCGGGGCCCCGGTTGGCCGGATTCCGGCAAGCACGCCCATCTCGACTTCACGGTCGCCGATGTGGAAAGCGCGACGGAACAACTGCTCGCGCTCGGTGCGACCAAACCCGGTTTCCAGCCGGGTGCGGGCCAGTGGACGGTCCTCGCCGACCCCGAAGGCCACCTGTTCTGCATCGCCGCGGGCTGACCAGGAGAATCCCATGGCATCCATTCACAAGGAATTCATCGTCGAGGCCACACCCGAGCAGGTCTGGGATGTACTCGGCGATTTCGGCGCCGTGCATGAACGCCTCGCCCCGGGCTTCGTCATCGACACACGGCTTGACGCGGACACCCGTACCGTTACCTTCGCCGACGGCACCGTCGTCGCCGAACGGCTCGTCGATCTCGACCCGGTGAGCAGGCGCGTCGCCTATACCGTTGTCGGTGGGAGCCTGCACCCCTCCCATCACCACGCCTCGATGCAGGCTCTGCCCGCCAAAGGCGGCGGGACGCTGTTCGTCTGGCACACCGATGTCCTCCCCGATGCTCTGGCCGCACCGATCGCCGAGTTCGTCGAACACGGATCGACTGTCATGCGTCGGGCGCTGCAGGAAGCGGCATCGCGGCGGCCGGGTGGCAGCGAACTCGCACCGGAGAACGCTCATTAGCCGGGAGGACGTCCACGGGCCGAGCCCGGCGGGGGTGCGGGCTTTCCGCGCCGGCCCTTGGACTTCCACTGTGCGGTGGGTGTCGGGATGCGGCTCTGGGACAGGCGTCTCCGGCCGAAGTCGTTGATGCTGTCGGGTCGGCGGAACCGCCTTGGCTCGAGGGCGGCGTTCGGCTAACGACCGGTTGCCAGTTGTCGCAACGATATGTCCAGGTCTCGCACCAGCTCTCCCACGCGGCCGCGACCATCCGGGGCTTTCGGGTAACGCGTCAGGACACTCAGCACGATTGGGGTGGCCAGGCCTCGTGCCCTCTCGATGTAGTCGGCGCCGACATTACGGGCGTCGCCGGCATTGAGCTCGAAGGCGCGGGCTGCGTGGGCGGCCGACCCGAGGATATGCAGAACCTGAGTCGCTTTCGCCAGTGGGTGGAGGAACGCCGCGCTCGCCGCGGCGACAGCTGCTCGCGCAGCATCGCTCGCCGCGGCCTGCCCTGCATCACGTGCCTCTCGATACGCCCGGTGCGCCGCCCACGCGGTGTCACGGATCGCCTTGGTCCGCTCGGCTCCATTCGCGAACTCCTGCGCGGCGTCGATCGCGGTTCGTGGGCGCCCATCGGCAGGGCGCTCGCCTTCGAAGATCGCCAAGGCGGGTTCCGCGCAGGCCACGGCATAGCCGGTGATGTCGCGCAGTTCGGCCATGCCGAGTTCTATCGTCAGGTCCTTGTTGGCCATATCCATGGCATTCGACCGTATCGTTGGACCATCGGTTGGGGCTTTTCGGCGATACCGGCAGTTCGGTGACGCAAAACCTTCGACTCGGTGGATCATTGGTTCGTTGACCGGGGAACGGCGCCGGAGGTCAGCGGTGGGCGCATGAATATCTCGGTAGGGAACCGCGTCGAATGTCAGGGGCGCTGCAGGTGGGCGTAGCGTGCGGCAGGTGAGTTTTCGTGAGCACACCTCGGCCGGCAGCCGTCCCACGAGATGTCTCTTGTCATGGTCTCGCTCACCGTCCGCCGCGGCACCACGCCGGCAGCGCTCCTCACAGCTGCTCGTCACGCAGCTCGACCGGGCATACCTCGGTGGCCGGTCGGCAACTCGGCGGAACGGTAGCAGCCGTGGCCGAGCGGCGCTGCCGGCGATGTGGGCTGCAGCCGGCGGTACGGGCGGTCCAGGTTCTCGGGCCGGTGGTGGCGCCGGCTGCGCGGGCGGCGGCGAGGTGCCGTGTCCGATGGTCACCACGCCGGTCCACTCGACGTAATGGAGAACGGTTCGCGAACCGGCGCGGCAGGGTAGGATCGGTGGTGGCCACGGGCCAAATTTCGGCTTCCTACTGTTTCGAGGGTAGGTGACGATATGCCGGCAACCGATTACGACCGGAACAAACCGGCGGCGATGGCCCTTCCGAGGGAGGGCTATTTCGAGCTGGAGCGGGGTAGATATGGTCCGATTTATCCGCGGACCCCGGCCTGTTATGGATTCTCGATAATCGCGAAGGTGAAACCGGGCCGAGAAGAGGCCGTTCGAACATATGGTAAGCAGATCGAAGCCGCGGTAGGGGCCGATCCGACCGTGCTGGCACCGCTGCGGCTGCACTATTTGCGGTGGCTGTTGTTCGATATCGGTTCGGGACTGCATTTCCAGTATCAAGGCATCTTCGACACGGACTTCGACAAATACACCGAGGACGCCGTGGCGCTCTTCTCCCGGACCGGTATCACCACTGTTTTCACCAACCTCGAGGGCTTTCCCGAGGACTGGAAGGAGAATCCGGGCGCGTTCGTGAAATTCGTTCGAGAACACCATTTCCCCAGTTTCCTCGAGTACGGCGAATACCCCTACGTCACCGCCGATGAGATCAAAAAAGCGCTGCGGCTCGAGGCGGCGTTTTCCGAGATGCTCGATCAGATGCAGTGAGCACCTGAGCCGATGCTCGAACTCGACGATATTCAGCACATCCTGCTGACCCGCACCCCGGCGGTGACCGGCCGCTACGAGTTCCTGTCCTTCGACGAGCCCGCCGGAGGCCGGGCCTGGCTGACCGCGTTGTCGAAGCAGGTTCGGTCGGTTGCGGACGTGCGCGCCACGATGGATGGTTCCGAGTGCTGGATCACGCCGGCTTTCACCTGGCGCGGGCTACGAGCACTAGGGGTACCAGAGGAAGCGCTTGCCACCTTTCCCGACGAATTCCGTGAGGGCATGGCCGCCCGCGCCGACATCCTGGGCGACACGGGTGCCAATCACCCGGACAACTGGGTGGGCGGATTGGCCGGTGACGACCTGCACGCCATCGTGATCATGTTCGCCCGCACCGAGGCCGCACACCGGCGGTGGACGGCCGAGCACCGCGAACTGGTGGCCCGCTGCCCGGGTGTGCGCGTGTTGTCGTCCTTGGAATTGAGCGCGACGCCTCCGTTCGACTACGCCCACGATCATTTCGGGTTCCGCGATCGGTTGTCCCAGCCGGTGATCGAGGGATCCGGTGAAGAACCGACACCCGGCTCGGGGGCGCCGCTGAAGCCCGGCGAATTCATCCTGGGCTACCCCGACGAGGCGGGACCACCACGCGGGCTGCCGCAGCCGGAGGTGTTGTCCCGTAACGGCAGCTACATGGCCTACCGGCGGCTGCGAGAACATGTGGGTGCGTTTCGGGACTATCTGCGCGAACACGCCGACACGCCGGACGGGCAGGAGCTGCTCGCGGCCAAGTTCATGGGCCGCTGGCGAAGCGGTGCCCCTCTGGTGTTGTCCCCCGACCGTGACGATCCGCGGCTGGGCGCGGATCCGATGCGAAACAATGACTTCGACTATGGACAGATGGACCCGCACGGCTACGCGGTACCGCTGGGCGCACACATCCGGCGGCTCAACCCGCGCGACACCGCGGCGGATATGAACCGCCACCGAATGATCCGGCGCGGCGCCACCTACGGACCTGCCCTACCGGAAGATGCCCCCGATGACGGGGCGGACCGAGGTATTGCCGCGTTCATCATCTGCGCCGGCCTGATCCGACAGTTCGAGTTCGCCCAGAACGTCTGGATCAACGACAAGACATTCCACGGACTCGGCAACGAACGCGACCCATTCTGCGGCGCCCAGGACGGCACCCTGGAGTTCACCGTCCCCAAGCGGCCCATCCGCACGGTGCTCGCCGGCCTGCCGGCGTTCACCACCCTTCGAGGCGGCGCCTACTTCTTCCTACCGGGTATCCGCGCCCTGGGATACCTGGCCGGACTCGATGGTCGGGAGGCGACGTCATGAGCACTCTGCCGCCGGCGCGCACTTACAACCAGCACCATATCCCGCGCACGCCCGACGGGCGGCGGCGGATCAGCATCTATTGGGCATGGAGCTACCCGTGGGAGGCCCAGCGTGATTCCACCGAAATGAACAACCGCTTCTCCACGATGACCGAAGTCCGCAACGTGGCATGGCCGAGCTACGAAACCCCCGAGTACGAGACAGCTCACTTCCTGCAGGGCATTGCCGGCACACTCGAGCTGTTTCACCGCTCGACGCTGGCGTTTCAACGGCTGGCGGGTGAGGCGACCGGTCATCCCGTGGCGGTGTTCCAGCGCATCGACCAGGCGGGTTACCTACTGCCGATCGACGAGCGGATTCTGGCCGACACCGACACGCTGATGGTGTTCGGGCTCGATCACCTCCTCTCCCGACAGGAAGCCGCACCCGAAGAGAGCGCCGCGATCCAGCAGTGGCTGCAACGTGAGGGCGCCTGCCTGCTCTTGGCGCCACACCACGATGTCGGCTTCACCGACGACTACACCCAGCGACAAATCGAATACGAACATCACGGCGACCCGCTGGTGCCCCGGCAACAGCGATTCGGCCAGTACACGCGGTCGCTGATGCGAACACTCGAAGTGCCGGTCCACAACATATGGGGGCTGCGGCCCGCCATCGTCGACGGTACCCGGGAGATCGCCCCCCTGACCGGGTTCCGCGATCTGGACGGACCGCGGCTGCTGAACAACGTCACCACGTTCAACTTCCACCCCCATCTGCCGCACTACGAGCTCACCGCACCGGAAAGCGACTCGCTGCGCGTCCTGGGTCGTCAGCGCGTCGACCCCACGCGCCCCCATCCCTTCACCGCGGCCGGTAACACCGAGTTCAACGCGCTGATCTGGATGCCACCCACCGGCCGCCGCGCCGGCGATATCGTGCTCATCGACTCCACCAACTTCACCACACTCTTCGGCGGCACCGACAGTCTCGAAAACCTCTGGCACAACCTCGCCACCATGAGATGATCCGGGAATCTCGGTGCGATCCGTGGATTTCGATCAGGTGAGTGTGCTCGGTCGCACCGACGGCGTCGGCACTCGGTACCGCCTCTCACATGGCCTGTTTCACCTTCGCGGCGAATTCGTAGCGGCGTTCCCGGTCCGGGCCGTTCGGGGCGATGATCACCCGTTCGGCGCCGCGGTCCGCGTACTCGGCCAGTTGCTCGGCGGCGCGGGTGGGATCGTCCGACAGCGGGGGACCGACAATCGTGACGGCCGGTGTGGGCCTACCGTATTCGTCGGCGAATCGCGTCAATTCGGAGACCGTGGCCGGCAGGGCGTCGGATCCGAGGCCGATTGCGATCCAGCCGTCGGCGTAGGCCGCGGCGCGGCGGCGTGCCCGGAGTCCGTCGCCGGCCACGAGTACCGGCGGCAAATCGGCGGCCGGAGCCAGGGCGACCTCGGTGCCGTCGGGAAGCGTTGTCGTCCGGCCCGCCACCAGATCCGGCAGGACCGCGAGCGCCTCATCGGTGCGCCGACCCCGTTCGGCGAACGATGCGCCCGCGGCGCGCCAACCGATATCGCCGTGGACCGGGTTGCCGGTGCCGACTCCGAGCAGCAGTCGGTTACCGGAGACGTGCTGGAGTGTCGCGACCTGTTTCGCCGCCCACGCGACCGGGCGCAGCGCGAGCAGCAGCACCCCGTAACCGATTCGGATGCGTTCGGTCACCGCTGCGGCGGTGGACAGTACAACCCGTGCTCTCCAGGATCGGCGCACTGGCCACCAGGTGGTCGGTCGACCACACCGAGTCGAGGCCGAGGTCCTCGGCGAGCCGAGCCGCGGCGCGCACATCGCCGAGTATCGGCCGGTCGGGATCGGGGGTGGAGGTGGGAAGGATGGTGCCGATGTCGAAGGGCATAGCGGTCCGATCGAGTTGAGGACGTTCGTAGGTCGTGGTGATTGGAAGGCCTCGGTGCGGCGAAAAATTCCGAACGGCTGTCCACGGCGGTGGCGGGCGAGCGTCTCTACGGAGTGCTGGAACAGCGGCCGACCGAGATCCACCGGGTCGGCGCTGCGCTGGTGGTCTCGAGCGGCTTCCTCACCAACGCCGCGGTGCTCGGGTTCCTACTCGGTGAGGCGGATGTGGCGGTCTGCGATTCGCCGGCGCACGCGAGTCTGGTCGCGGGCGCCCAGTGGGCGGGTTGCCGGCGGGTGACCTCCCGACACCGGTTCGACCGAGCGCCGGCGATCATCGAAGGCCACTACAGCATGACGGTGATCTGGGTCGTATCGCCGAGAACGCCGCCGTGGCACGCGGATACGACTGCGCCGCCCTGGTCGACGAGGCGCATGCGCTCGGCGTCCTCGGACCACACGGTCTGGGCAGCCGCGAACATTTCGATCTGCCCGGCGATCCGGTCTATCCGGCCGGCAGCCTGTCCAAGGCGATGGGCAGCACCGGCGGTTTCATCGCCGTCGCCGACGACCTGGTGCGAGCGATCAAATACGCCGTGCCGGGTATGGCGCTGTACACCGCGGGGCCGTCACTGTCGAATATCGCCGCCGTACTCGCCGGTCTCGATGTGTTGGCCGACGAACCGAAGCGACTGGGAAGACTATGGTCCAACGCCCGCCTGTTGAGTGTCGCGCTGCGTGAACGGGAAACGGATCCGGCCGATTCCGAATCCACCCCCCATCGTGTCGGGCGAGGTGCGCGCCGGCCACGCCACCACCGCCCTGTTGCAGCGCGGTATCAACGCGGGCGCGATCTTCGCCCCGGTCGTCCCGGCCGGCACCGGACGGCTGCGGTTCTTCCTCACCGGCGAACACACCGAACGCCAATTTCTCGACACCGCCGAGCAATTGGCCGAGGTTCTCGTCCGTATCGAGCACATCCCCGATCTGTCCCTCGGCGCCGGCGCGCGGGCCGGCCTGCCCGACCCGTCGTGAACGACCCGACCGGGCCGGTGATCTGCCGGTTCGTCGCCCCGGAGGGGGCAATCGCCGGGGTGGTCGGGGCGGTATGTCCACCCCTGTCGGGCACGGCCGATGTCGGTATTGGGACTACCACTGTGCGTCCGCGGGGAAAGCGCGGTACCGTAGCGCCGCGTGATTACCTGTCTGCCGTCGTACCTCCCCGGTCGGGAGTCGAGATGACCATCGAGCAATCCGTCGAGCACCCGGTCGAAGACGATGTCACGCAGCTGGCGCGGCGAGTCGAGAAAGCTCGCCGGCGGCTCGCCTACCAGTTCGACCCCGCCTTGACCGAGGCGTTGTCCGAGGGTGAACTACACGCCGAGCGCGAACTGGCCGAACGTATTCGCGAACAGGAACGCGAGCAGCGTTGGAAGGAGATCCAGGCGGCGGCCTCGGCGGCCGATCGTGCCCGGCAGACCACCCAGGAGATCGAGAAGGCCGATATGCGAGACCTGCTGATCGCCCGCAAGGCGATCGCCGCACAGCGCCGGGAATCCAGCCCGCACGCCAAACTGGCATCGCTGTACCGGCACCGTTCCTGGTCGCTGCGCGCGCTGGCCGGTGTGGTCGGTGCGGGCATGTTGTGGTCGGCGGTCAATGTGCAGCAGAACATCGCGCCCACCGGGCCGAGCGATCCGCTGTTCTGGTTCAGCTATCTGCTGGAGGCGATGATCAGCGTCTGTCTGATCATCATCATGATCGGCACCAGCAAGGTCTCCGAATGGGAGGTGCTCGACAGCCGCGGGCAGGTCGTGGCCGCCGAGCTCGCCCTGCTGTCGCTCACGGTCGGACTGAACACCTATCCCTATATCCGCACCGGTAACTGGTATGACGTCGCCGTGCACGCGGTCGCGCCGGTGATGATCGGTGTCGCGCTGCTCATCCACGAGGCGGTGAGCTCACGCTACGGCATGGCCATCGCGCGGGCCACCGAACAGGTCCGGGATCTGCCCGACCCGGCCGAGCAGATCCGGCGCACCCTGCCCCGGGTCGGTTATCAGTTGAGCGCGGCAGCCGATGCGGCGCAGGCTCTTCCGGAACAGAGTTACGAGGCGCTCGAGGAGTCTGTCTCGTCGGAACCCGACGAGTACGCCGATATCGTCGACGCGGAGGAAACCGACGAGGAGCAGGAGACGGCGGAATCCGCGAGTTCGGCGGCCGATACCGCGCGGGAGGGGACGAATTCCTCGGACGCCGAGCGGTCGGCGGTCGTCGCGGCGGTGAATATCGGTACGGCATGGAATGTAGCATCGGAATCCGATGCGGTGAGGACATCGGGCGCGAACGGATCCGCGCGGGCCACCGGCGCCGGTGCGTCCGACGGCCGGTCGGCGACACCGCTGCCATTCGACGAACTGCTGGGATCGACCGCCGAAACCATCTCGTCCACCAAGCCCGCGGCCAAGCCCAAGGCGGATATGCCCCTTGACGAACAGCTCGCGGACTGGTCTCCGCCGGTGAGCGCGCCGGAAGCTCCGGCGGCGCCGGCGAAGAAGACCGCACCGGCCAAGTCGACGACCCGTTCCGCGCCGAGGAGCGCCGCCGCGCGCACCGCGTCGTCCGGTGAGTCGGCGCCCGCGAAGAAGTCGGCCGCCGGGGCGGGGACGGATACACCTGGTTCCACGGAAGCCGTGGCGCCGCCCGCCAAGAAAGCCGCCCGCTCCGCATCGGCCAAGGCCGCCTCGTCCACCGAAACGGTTTCCTCGCCGAAGAAGTCCGCCGGCCGGTCGGCGAAGTCGAGCCCCTCGAACGGTCCGTCCGGGCCTGCCGAGCCCGTCGCGGAGGCCGTCGCACCCTCCCCGGCGACGAAAGCGGATACCCCCGGCGCGTTATCCGAACCGGCCGCCGACCCGTCGGCCCCGCGTGCGAACGGCACGGAGAACCCGCCGGCCGGTGACGAGGGCAGCATCGTCGCCGCCTACCCGCATATCTTCCACCCCGGCAGCGCCTACGACACCGGCCAGTACCGGGTGGCGGATATGCTGGAACAGGACATCGCCAAGATGCAGGCCGAGCGGGAGCGCCGTCGCGCACAGGCGGCCCGGAGTGCGTCCAAGAGCGGAGCATGAGCAACACCACCGGATGAGGGGGTGCGGCAGTGACGGAGCGGAAACCGCCGGACATCGGTTTCGAGTCCTGGGTGGACCGCAAGATTCGCGAGGCGACCGAACGCGGCGAGTTCGAGAACCTGCGCGGTGCCGGCAAGCCCCTCCCCGGTGCGGGCAACCCCTATTACGACGAGGACTGGTGGCTGAAGGAGTACCTGCGGCGGGAAGGGGTAGGCGGCGAGGCGACCCTGCCCCCGCCGCTGGTGCTGCGCCGTGATGTGGAACGCCTGCCGGAAACGGTGGCCGATCTGATGTCCGAACAACAGGTTCGCGACGAGGTTTCCGCACTCAACCGTCGGATCGTGGAATGGCTGCGCATGCCGACCGGACCGCATGTCCCCCTCTCCCCGGTGAATGCCAACGAGACCGTTCGACAGTGGCGGCAGCGGCGCGAGCGGAAGTCGCGCCCCGCGCCTCCGCTCGCCCGTCCGTGCGTCGTTCCCGTCTCCGCCGCCGGAGCGGGACCGCCGTCGCGGTGTTCGTGGTGGCGGCGTCTGCTTCGCCGCGGGGGTAGGTCCGTGTCGTGAGTGGCCGGGGGATGGCGGACCCGAGCCCGGTGCGCTTGTATGGCGGGATGGATCTACAGACACTCGCCGACCGGATCGAGATCACCGATCTGTTCACCCGGTACGCGCACGCCGTCGACAGTAAGGACTGGGCCCTCTACCGCACGGTTTTCACCCCGGACGCGCAGATCGATTACAGCACCGCGGGCGGTCCCAGCGGCGATCTCGAGACGGTGGTGGCGGCGTTGTCCGAGCAGTTGCGGTTGTTCGGCCGCACCCAGCATTTCGTCTCCAATATCGATGTGCGGCTCGACGGTGACCGCGCGACGGTGCGGGCGATGTTCTTCAACCCGATGATCGTATCGGAGGGCAGGCAGTTCACCTGCGGCGGCTGGTACAACCACGAACTGATCCGCACCGCGGACGGCTGGCGCAGCACCCGCCTGGTGGAGGAGGCGGCCTGGTTCGACGGTCTGGAACAGGCCTTCGCCGAGTAGGAGCGTCGTAGGATTCGCCGAAATCGGCGGATATGGAGTAGCCGCGGGTGGTCCGTGGCCATCCGTCGGTGGGGTGCGCGGGTCGATGCGGCATGATCGGTGTGGTGAGCACACTGCGTGAGAAGGCCTCCTCGTTCCTCGAACTTCACCGGCCCGGCGATCCGGTGATCCTGCCGACGGTATGGGATGCCTGGTCGGCGGATCTCGTGCAACAGGCCGGTTTCCCGGCGCTCACGGTGGGCAGCCACCCACTCGCCTCTTCCCTCGGCAAATCCGACCAGGAGGGTATGGCCTTCACCGATGTGCTCGCCCGCGTCCGGGAGATCAGCTCCGCGGTGGACATTCCGGTCTCGGTGGACCTCGAATCCGGATACGGCGTCGAGCCGAAGGCGCTCATCGAAGGACTGCTGCAGGCGGGTGGCGTCGGCTTCAATATCGAGGACGTCGTGCACGGCGAGGGCGGGCGGATGCGGGAGCCGCAGGAGCACGCCGATCTCGTCGGCCTGCTGCGGCAGGCGGCCGACGAGACAGAGGTCCACGTGGTCGTGAACGCGCGCACCGATCTGCTGCGCGGCCCCTTCGGTGAGCCCGCCGAGCTGGTCGAGCAGGCCATCGAGCGATTGCGGCTGGCCGCGGCGGCGGGCGCCGACGTGTTGTACCCGGTCGGCCGCTACGCGCCCGAGATCCTACGCCGGGTGTGCGCCGAGCTGCCACTGCCGGTCAACGCCGTCGGTCTGCCGGATAACGATGATCGAGTGTACTTCGCCGAGGCGGGCGTGGCGCGGGTGAGTTTCGGCCCATTCCTGCAGTACGCGCTCGCCACGGAGGCGAAGCGGTTGCTGGAGCCGTGGCGCTGAATCTCTGTTCGACACGGTCGCCGCCGGAATCGGCGAATGGGCCGGCGGCCGGCGCCGCACCGCAAAATTAGAACACGTTCTTGCCGTGGCGGGTCGTGCGTGCGAGTCTGATCCCATGGATCTCGTGGCACTCGAAACCATCCGCAGCCTCAAGTATCGGTACTTCCGGACCCTGGACCTGAAACTGTGGGACGAATTCGCCGATACCCTCGCCGTCGACGTCGAGGGGCGCTACGGTACCCACGCGATGGGGGAGCCGCTGGTGTTCAACGGCCGCGACGCCGTCGTCGACTTCATGCGCGCCAACCTCGGTCCCTCCCTCATCTCCACCCATGTGGCCAACCATCCGGAGATCACCGTCGACGGTGATACCGCCACCGGCAGCTGGTTGTTCGAGGACACGGTGATCGCCACCGAATACGGTGTGCTGATCCGCGGCGCCGGGTACTACACCGACCGCTACCGGCGCGATGCCGACGGCGTGTGGCGGATCACTGCCACCGGCTATCGGCGCATCTACGAATCGTCGCAATCCCTGGCGGATACCCCGAGCCATCGGCTGCTGTCGAATATGTGGGCGTCGAGCGAGCAGGCCTGAGACCCGCCCTTCAGGGCGCAGGACGGCACAGCCCCGGATCCGGCCCTGATCGAGGAGCTCGAAGGCGTGGGCACCCGATTCGAGGTCGAACCGCTGGGTGCGCACCCGGATCTGTCCGGCGCGGGCCGCGATCGCCACGGAGTCGGCCATACCGCCGTCGGCGCCCGGGGGGCGGTGTCCGGCCCACCGAGCCGGACATCTGTCCGGATGAGGCATTGAACAGCAGTGTCGTACTCTGGCTCGCTTACAGTACGGTCACACGGGTATCCGAAGTGCTTCGGTGCCGGCAAACTGCGGGCGGAGTCTGCGTACCTGCCGAACACGGTCGGGTAACGGAGGATTCGACACGCCGGGGTCCGGGTAATCCAGGCTGCCGGCAGCGCAGCGATACACAGGAGCGGAATGAGTGCCAAGACCGAACTCGTCCACGAGCTGAACGGACCCACAGCAGCCACCGAAATGCTCTCCGAAGCGGAGATCGCGGACCTGCTGTCGCTGTTCCGGGGCGCACAGCAGCGGGAGAAGCAATTGCTCATCGAGGCCGTCAACGGCATGATCCGGTTCTACCCGGGCCCGTTCAAGGCGATCACGCGCAGGATCATGTTCGGGGATCTGCTCGAAGGATGAGTGATCTGGTCACGCGCGCGCAGATGGTCCTGCTGGCGCGCACGCTGCATGTCCCCGTCGAGCGGATCGCCTATCTGGACCGGCTCGGCGACGAGCATCTGCACGAGCTGGCACAGCGGTTTTCGGCGCGCATCTACGAATACCACGGCGAGATGTTCAAGCGGATCGGCCGCCTGATCCCGATCATCCCGCTGCGAATCTCGCTGCCGCTGGTTCAGCGGGTCGTGCCGCCGATGATGACCGGCCGTGCCGCCGGCGCCGTCGGCGTGGACTATCCGGACGCGGCCGCCGAGACGCTCACCATGCTCAAAACCGAATACGCCGCGGACTGCACCCCCTATGTCGACCCCCGGGCGCTCGGCGAACTGGGCGATATCATGGCGTCCGATCCGCTGGTGGCGATCCTCAACGAGGTTCTGGACCGCAGGGACTACATCACGGCCGGTCCGTTTCTCGAATTCGCCTCACCGCGGTTGGTCGAGGCGATCGAGGCGGGGGTACGCGACGACGTCGGCATCATATTCTCCGCCGCGAACGCCTACTCCGCGCCCGCGATCAGCAGAATCCTGCGCCAACTGTTGGGGGGCCGGTTCCAGCGCATTCCGCGCATGGTGCAGACCGTGCTCACCGGGTCCGCCGAACTACAACACGCGGCGATATCGGTGTTCGCGCGCTGTGAACCGGATGTGGTCGCCGCTATCGGCGACATCATCTTCTCTGTCGGCGCGCCCGAGGATATCCGGAAGTTCCTCGTGAACGCCGTCCAGATAGGCGCGGTCGCCGAGATGATGATCTTCACCGGCCACCTGAATCCATCCGCGCTGGGCACGATGGCAATGAACCCGCTGTTCGCCGATCCGGCGGCCTTTCCCGCCCTGGTGTCGGGGGTCGGCGCCAAGGGCCGGGCGGATCCGTGGCGCGGACTGCTCGCGCTGGCCGAGCGCTCCCCGGAGCGGCAACAGCGCATTGTCGGGTTGATCGCCCAGCTGCCGCCCGAGATCCTGGCCACCCTGCCCTCGATCGCCACCGAGGGCGATCTGTGGCAGCTGCTGCTGCGCATCCTCGCGGCCGGCGACCGGGACAGCCAGTACCGGATCGGCGCGGTGTGGGCGACATTGTCACCGGAGCGCCGGGCCGGAATCCATCGCCGGATCACCGAGCTCCGGCTGGAGCAGCCTCTTGCCGTGATCGCCGGGCAGGTGCCGGAAGTCTCCGTGGAGGAGGTGTTCTACCAGCGTCGTCGGCGGCTCCGTCGCCGTTTCACCCCCGCCGACAGTTGGTGAGCGCGCAGCGCCGTGACATACCCGGTGTGGCTCGATTGGGTCGCTGTTCGGAATCGAATCCGACGCATCGGTGGCCGTCGCGGCTCACGGCGGCGAGTATCGAGGGACCATCAGCGTTATCCGATGTTCGTTCCGAGTGGACGCCCGTCGCCGGTATCGGCGGCGAGCGCGACGGAGAGGAGTCGGTACTCGATGAGCAACAGACTGTCCCTCGGTCGGATGGTTCGTACTGTGGTCCTCGCCGGTGTCGCGGCATCCGGACTGGCGCTTTCGACTCCCGCGGCGGCGGACCCGCTGTGGCCGAACGGCCCCGATGTTCCGGGTGTTCCGGCGATCATCCCGACGGTCGCGCCGTGTTCGCCCGCGGCCCGAGCCTGTATGCGCCTGGGCACGAACGAGCTCTGGTTGATGGATGGCGGCAAGGTGGTCTACGGTCCGACCCCGGTCTCGCACGGTATGCCCGGCTATGAGACTCCGCCCGGGGTGTTCCACGTCGCGTTCAAGCGGCCGTACCACTGGAGCACCATGCATCACGCCCCCATGCACTACGCCGTGTTCTTCAACGGCGATATCGCGTTCCACGTGGGGCCGGTCGAGCACAAGTCGCACGGCTGTGTGCGGATGACAGAGGAGGGCGCGATCACGCTCTTCCACTATCTCGAACCCGGAGATGTGGTCGAGGTGGTTCCGTAACCGCCGCGACCCGGTACCGCCCGAACGCGGTGTGTCCCATATTCGGGCGTTTCGGTGGCCGAGTGCGGAAAGACTCCGTACTCTCCCGGAGTATGTGGATCATCGCAGCGGTAGGTCTGATCAGTGCCGTTATCATCGCGGTCGGCTTCTCCTTCGGCTTCCCGGACTGATCCGACCCACCATCACTCGGTGTGCTCGGACCCGCCCGGGGCGGATGCCGTGGGCGGGTCGGGGACCGGACGCAGTCGCGCCCAGACGAAGAAGGCCCCGGCGACGAGGATCATTCCCACCCCCGCCCACAGATCGACATTCACGCCGCCGGTTTTCGCCTCCGCCGCGGCGGTGTCGTCGACCAGGCCGGTGATCACCAGGATCACGCCATAGCACGCCAGTAGCGCGCCGACGATGGTGCGGATATCGAAGAGCACGGCGGTGTCCTATCCCGTGGCGATATTGAGAGCGATGACCATAACCAGCGCGATACCCGCGAGCAGGACCGGACGCTGATACCAGGGCAGTATCGCGGCTTCGGGATCGGTGCGCTGTTCGCGCGGGGTCTGCGAATAGACGAGACCGACGAGTTCGGTGGCGGGTTTGGGTGTGGTCACCGCGGTGACAGTGACGCTGACCGCGATATCCACCACGAATGCCACACCGGCGGCCACGAAACTGGCGCCTTGGCCGGACAAGTGGAAAGCTCCCATTTCATGCAGGACGAATACCACTATGGCCGAGCCGGTTCCGGCGACGAGTCCGGACCAGCCGGCGGCGGGCGTCATCCGCTTCCAGAACATGCCCAGGATGAAGGTGGCGAACAGCGGCGCGTTGAAGAAGCTGAACAGAGTTTGCAGATAATCCATGATGTTGCTGAACCCGCTCGCGATGAACGCCGTGAAGACGGCCGCGACCGTGGCGCCGATGGTGGCGAGCCGACCGACCTTCAGGTAGTAGTCGTCCGGCCGGTCCTCGACCACGTACTGCTGCCACAGATCGAAGCTGAACACGGTGTTGAAGGCGGACACATTGGCCGCCATACCGGCCATGAACGCGGCGAGCAGCCCGGCCAGTCCCACGCCGAGAAGCCCGTTGGGCAGCACGTCTTTCATGAGATACAGCAGCGCCTGGTTGTAGGTGACGTCGCTGTCGATGTCCGGGTTCGCGGTCACCGCCCGTTTGTACTCGGCCATCTGCGGGACCAGCACCGCGCTGATCATGCCCGGAACGATCACGATGAGCGGGATCAGCATCTTCGGATACGCGCCGATTATCGGCGTGCGCCGGGCGGCGGCAATGGAATGCGTGGCCAGCGCTCGCTGCACTTCCACGAAATTCGTGGTCCAGTAGCCGAACGACAGCACGAATCCCAGCCCCACTGTGATGCCGAGCACGGACAGGAAGTCATCGGCGAAACCGCTGAGCGCATTGCCGGGCCAGGAATCGAGCTGCGCCGCACCGCCCGGTGAGGCGATGACCTGCTCCCGCAGGCCGGACCATCCACCGACGCAGTGCAGCCCGACCAGGGTGAGCGGCAGTAGCGCGGCGATGATCACGAAGAACTGCAGGACCTCGTTGTAGATGGCCGCGGACAGTCCGCCGAGGGTGATATAGGACAGCACGATCACCGCGGCGACGATCACCGACACCCACAGCGGCCATCCCAGTAGCACATTCACGATGGAACCCAGCAGGTACAGGTTCACCCCGGCGATGAGGATCTGCGCGACGGCGAAACCGAGCGCGTTCACCAGATGCGCGCCGGTGCCGAACCGGCGCCGCATGAACTCCGGCACACTGCGCACCTTCGAGCCGTAATAGAACGGCATCATCACCACACCGAGGAACAGCATGGCCGGCACCGCGCCGATCCAGAAGTAGTGGAAGGCGGGGAAACCGTATTCGGCGCCGTTGGCCGACATGCCGATGATCTCGACCGCGCCGAGGTTGGCCGAGATGAAGGCGAGCCCGGTCACCCAGGCGGGCAGGGAGCGGCCGGACAGGAAAAAGTCGATACTCGACGAGATCCGCGCTCGGGCGAGGAAGCCGATTCCGAGTACGAAGACGAAATACAGGGCGACCAGGGCATAGTCGACGGGCTGGGCGTCCAGACGCAGTACTTGGCCTTCGGCGAGAACGGAAACGGCGTCGACGGCGGCGGGAGCGGATGGAGGCTGCGGCATAGGACGTTCCTCCCGAAGCGACCACGAGCCCGCGCGCAGCGGGGAGTTGCATCCCAGATGGATTCCGGTGCGGCGAATTTACCCCGCCGCGCCGAGCGATGTGCGGGTTTCGCCTGATTCCGGCGTGTCCGTGCCCGCGGTGCGAGGAGGCGCTCGTGCACCGCGCGCATCGTTGCTACCATTGACCGAGGCGCATCCGATCCTGTTGGGCGCCAGGGCATTTCGACCAACATCCCTGGCGTCCCGCTGGCGTGCGCGGATTGTCGGGGTCGTGCCGAGGAGTCGCCGTGATCATACGCGTGCCTGACACGGAGACATTATCCGGTGTCGATAAATTCGTCCATCGGTTGGTGACGGAGTGGGGTCCCGGCGATGCCCGGGTGGGCGGTGTGGCGGTATTCGACTGCCCGGTCCCGCGGCCGCGCCGCGGCCGGTTCGCCACCCCGGCGGTCGATCTGGTGGTCTGGACCCCACACGGCTGTACGGTGGTCGCGATCAGGGGATTCGGTTCGGTACAGCACGGGCCGCTGGACATCCGCAGTACCGCACGCTGGCTGGTAGGGGATCGCCCCGCCGATCTGGCGGTATCGAAATCCGCGCCGAATCCGCTGCTGCAGGCCCATAAACAGGCCGCGGAATTGCGGAACTGCTTCCGGCAGCACGGCCTGGCCGACAAGATCGAGATCCTGATCGTGCTGGTACCGAAAACCGGTTCCCGGATCACCTGGAACGGGACGAGCCCGGAGCCCGGCAGCGATATCGTCCTGGTCCGCATCGGACAGTCCGCCGCGCTGACGGAGCACTTCCGGCGACCACGGCCCGGACCGGTGCGGTGGCGGATCGAGGACGTGACCAGAGCCTTCGAGGCACTCGACCTCGATGAACACCTCCCCGCGCCGGAGGAATTGGCGGTCGAGGGATTCACCACGTCGATGCCGGTGTGGGATCTCGTGCCGAACATCGACAAGGACCCGTCGGTGCGTACCGGAGCCCTGGAACCGGTGGCCGTCGGTGCGGGAACGGTGGGAGCGGATGCGGGTGGATACGGCGAGACATCCGTCGCTGTCCCTGTCCCGCCCCCGAGCAGCGATGCGCCACGGGTGGATGCGGAAATCCGCCGCGCGGAGGTGGAGCCCTCCGTATCGGGGCACGAGACGGAGAACGGAGTCGATGCCGCGCGCGCGGACACCGATAGCGGAGCGGGCGAGGTGACCGGTGCCGCAGCCGGACAGGCAGGTTTCCCGGCGGAGCCGGGGAGTACCGGTCGCGGCCCGCTCGGTTCGGTCTCCGGGGCGAGCGGGCCCGGTGCCGTAGCGGTGGATGTGGACACCGATCCCATATCGGAAGGACCGTTCGAGGTTGTGGCCGGGACAGACGCGGAACCCGGTACCACCCGGCCCGGTCCGGGCTTCGGCCGAGCGTTCGCTGCCCAGAACCCTGGGCAGGCTCACCCCGCCGGGTCTCGCCTCGGGCGGCCGGTCTCGGCTCCGGACCCGCAGGACGCGGATCTCACCCCCCAGCCCGTCGAACCGGCCCTCGGACGGCGTGGCGGAGCCGTCGAGAGCGTATCGGCCGTCGCGTCCGCCCTCGTCGCCGGCGCGGGGGAGTGGTTCGAGACCGTCCGCTCGACCGTGGGTGGCGTCGGGAGGCGGTCGGACCACAGTCGGTTGCCGGAGGCGGGTGATCCCACGGGCCGGGCGGAGCCGCCTGTCTCCGGCGACGACCCCGACGCTGTGGTTCGCGTGTCGAGGTATGTGCAGCCGGCCACCGCCGCACCCGAATCGGAACCGAAGGAAGAGCCCCGGCCGGAAACCGCCTCATCCGCCGAGCCCGTCCCGGACAAGGCGGTCTCGTCTGTGGCGGAGGACCACGAGGCGGTTACGGCCGCGGCGGAGGACACGGTAGTGGAGACCGGGGCGGACGCTGCGGATTCTCGTCACAGCGCCGTCGATGCCGCGGTCGCGCAGAAGACCGCCGGATCGCCCGCGGCCGCCGCGACCGGTCTCTTCGCCGGTGCCGGACCGGGACTAGGAGGTCCACGCACCACCCGGCCCGTCCGTACCGGGCTCGTGCACCGCCATCCGACGGATACCGAGACGGAACCGTACCCGGCCCCGTACCGGGAGGGGCCGCTCGACCGGGCCGCCGGATGGCCGGTGATCGGGGTGGCGCTACGTCGCCCGGTCGCCCTCCTGACAGCCGGTGTGCTGGTTGTGGTGGCTCTGGTGGCCTCCGCGTTCGCGGCATCCGGGATCGCCCGGTTCGATATCGAGGAATACGAGCGGATGTGCGCGGAGCCGCGCGGGTTCACCGCGGCCGCCGCCTACGCCTCGACCGGACCGAGTCCGGTATATCTCGTGGGAGACCTGCGGGTGGCAGGTATCGCCGGTTCGCCGGTGTGGCGGCCGGAGGATTCGTCGTCCGTGCAGCTCGTCGCCTGCCTGTCCTCACTGCGCACCGGAACGCTGGTTCGCACCTGCCAGTACGAGCCCACCGGGGGAAGTCCCATCGGACGCACCCTGAATCTCTTCCGCGGCGTCCATCGGGTGACCGTCTACGAGGCCCGCACCGGGCGCCTGCTCGCCGGCGTCGAGGTAGACGGCGAACGATTCTCCGCGGATCCGGTGTCCACCGAGACCGATATATGCCGTGCCGCCGAGGGCGCCCCCGACGACGGTCTGCCCGGTCGCCGGTACGGTCGTCCGTCGCAGCGTCAGGTTCGGGACGTGCTGGATCCGCTGGTCCGTCCGGATCGAGCGCCCTGACCCGCCGGTGGACGTGCGGAGGCGGTCGACCGGATAGGGTCGGGGCAGCACCGACGAGCCGAATACGGCGGCGCGGGTCCGACCGGCAGGAGGGACACAGTGGGCGCAGGAACGATCCTCATCACCGGGGCGAGTTCGGGGCTGGGCGCGGAGATGGCACGCCAGTTCGCGGCACGCGGGTACGACCTCGCATTGTGTGCGCGGCGCACCGACCGGCTCGCCGAGCTCGCCGAGCAGATCGGTGCCGCGTATCCGCAGGTTCGGGTGCGGGTGGCCGAACTCGATGTCACCGACGATGACGCGGTGTTCCGGGTATTCGACGAATTCGCCGCCGAATTGGGCCGTATCGACCGGGTGGTCGTGAACGCGGGCCTGGGCAAGGGGGCTCCGTTCGGCACCGGGGGACACCACGCCAACCGGCAGACCGCCATGACCAATTTCGTCGGCGCACTGGCGCAGATGGAGGCGGCGATGCAGCTGTTCCGTGCCCAGGGCGGGGGCCATCTGGTGGTGATCTCGTCGGTGTCGGCGGTGCGCGGTTGGCCCAAGGCGATGACCACCTATGCCGCGACCAAGGCCGGTGTCGCGACCATGGCCGAGGGGATCGCGGCGGAACGCGTCCCGGGGGTGGACGTGTCGATCATCTACCCGGGATATATCGAATCGGAGATGAACGACCGCGCGAAACAACGTCCCGTCTTCCTCGTCGACACCTCGACCGGCGTTCGTGCCATGGTCTCGGCCATCGAGAAGCACAAGTTCAAGGCGTACGTTCCGCCGTGGCCCTGGGCGCCGGTGGCGCTGGTGACGAAGGTACTGCCCGCCGCGGTGGTCCGCAGGCTGGGGTGAACGCCGGCCGCGGGTGGGTCCGGCTGGGCGTGCGATCCGTGTCGCCGGGCCGGGAAACGGTCTCGCCGCGACGATACCGGGCAGGGCCGAGCAGCGAGTGCGGCCGAGCCGAGGCCGCCGGAGAGGAACAGTATGACCACCGCATCGGGGCTCACGGGGCTGTCCCTGACCGACCGAGCCGCGCTCGGAAGCGGCGCCGACTTCTGGACCACCAAGGCTGTCGGCCCGATCCCGTCGCTGACCATGACCGACGGCCCGCACGGCGTGCGCAGACAGGCCGGGGCGACCGATCACCTGGGTCTGGCCGAGAGCCTGCCCGCCACCTGTTTTCCGCCCGCGGTGGCGCTCGGCCAGAGCTGGGATCCCGACCTGGTCCGCCGGGTCGGCGAGGCATTGGGCCGTGAAGCGCGGGCGCTCGGCGTGGATGTGCTGCTCGGGCCCGGCGTCAATATCAAACGGGATCCGCGCGGCGGCCGGAACTTCGAGTACTACTCCGAGGACCCCATCCTCACCGGCGCTCTCGGCGCGGCCTGGGTGCGGGGTCTGCAGAGCACCGGCGTCGGCGCGTCGCTGAAGCATTTCGCCGCCAACAACGCCGAATACGATCGGATGCGCGCCAGCTCCGATATCGATCCGCGGCCGCTGCGGGAGATCTATCTGCGCGCCTTCGCCCATATCGTGCGCACCGCGCGACCGTGGACGGTGATGTGCTCCTACAACCGGGTCAACGGGGTGTACGCGGCGCAGAACCAGTGGCTGCTCACCCGGGTACTGCGCGGGGAATGGGGTTTCGACGGGGCCGTGGTCAGCGACTGGGGCGCGGTCTCCGACCGGGTGGCGTCGGTGGCCGCCGGGCTGGATCTGGAGATGCCGGGCAGCGGCCGCGCCACCGATGAGCGGGTGGTCGCCGCGGTAGAGGCCGGGACGCTCGACCCGGCGTGTGTGGACCGCGCCGCGGCGAATACGGCCGCACTGGCGGCGAAGGTCGAACAGGGACGGGCCGAGGCGGTGGTACCCGTCGACCCGGACACGCACCATGAGCTCGCGCGGACGGCCGCGGCCCGCTGTATCGTGCTGCTGCAGAATGAGGGCGGTCTGCTGCCGTTGGCACCGGGAAGGTCCCTCGCGGTGATCGGCGAGTTCGCCGAATCGCCGCGTTACCAGGGCGGTGGCAGCTCACATGTGAACGCCACCCGGCTCGACAACCCCTTGGCGGAGATCAGTGACCGAGCCGCCGCGGGCACGGTGATCTTCGCCCGCGGTTTCACCACCGACGGAACACCCGACGACGAACTCCGCGCCGAGGCGGTGGCCGTCGCTCGCGCGGCGGAGGTCGCCGTCGTATTCCTCGGGCTCGCCGCCGGGCAGGAATCCGAGGGTTTCGACCGCGACGATATCGAACTTCCCACCGACCAGGTGCGGCTGCTCACGGAAATCACCCGGGTACAGCCGAACACGGTTGTGGTCCTCTCCCATGGCGGTGTGCTGCGCTTGGCGCCGGTCGCGGCCGCCGCGCCCGCCGTGCTCGACGGCGCACTGCTCGGCCAGGGCGGAGGAGCTGCTCTCGCCGATGTGCTGTTCGGCGTGGTGAATCCGTCCGGGCGGCTCGGGGAAACGGTACCGATGCGGTTGCAGGATTGCCCGGCCTACCTCGACTTCCCCGGGGAGAATTCGCATATCCGCTACAGCGAGGGGCTTCATGTCGGCTACCGCTGGTATGACACCCGCGAGATGACGGTGTGCTACCCGTTCGGGCACGGGCTGTCCTACACCACGTTCGGCTACTCCGATCCGGTGGTCACCGTCACGGACTCGGATGTCACGGTGCGGATCACCGTCACCAATACGGGTGAGCGCGCGGGCCGGGAGGTCGTGCAGGTCTACACCGCCGTTCCGGAGTCGCGCATCGTGCGACCGCGGCGGGAACTCAAAGGCTTCGCCACCACCGACGAGCTGGCGCCCGGCGCGAGCGAGCAGATGACGATCCGGATCGCCCGCGAGGACCTGGCCTACTGGGAGACCCGCACCGAGCGGTGGGTGGTCGAGGGAGGCGACTACGAGATCCAGGTGGGCGCGTCCAGCCGCGATCTCCGCGCCACCGTCCGGGTCGCGGTGCGCGGTGACGAACTCCGGATACCGATCACCGCCGAATCCACCCTCGGCGAGGTATTGGCCGACCCGGCCGCCGCGGCCGCGCTCGGCGAGGCGTTCTCCGGGGTGCCCGCCGAGATGAGCGGTACCGTGCTCGGCGTCGACATGATGCGCATGATGGCGTCCATTCCGCTGAACCGGCTCACCAATTTCGGGGTGGCCCCCGAGCAATTGGACAAACTGCTCGCCGCCGCGAACCGTGCGGAGCGTGACTGACCGACCGGTCCGAACAGGCGGTGCGTGGACCGGAGGACAGCACACCGGCCGAAGACTACTTCGCAGCGACCGCGGTGCCTGCTCGAGAAGGTCATGGCGTGAGCGAGTCCGCCAGGCCGCCGGCCATCCGGTCGGCCGAGGCGAGCGGGATCGGCTCGAACATTGCGGGTTCGTCCTCGGGGAAGAGCGCGGTCGGACTGTAGACCCAGTCGGTGAACGAGTAGTCGTCGATTTCCCGCGAACGCAGGAGCACGTTACGTTGTTCGCGCTCGACGCCGTCGAGGTGCCACAGTTCGCCCCACGCGCGAGCGGTCAGGACCACCCGGCGGCAGTGTTCCGGGCGGACCGCCTCGTAGGCCGCGAGCGCACCCGTCCAGTCGACGGCGCCGTCGTCGCGCAGGCGCCGCACGTGCTCCGCGAGCACCCAGCCGTCCTCGATCGCCATGATCGCGCCCTGGGCCATGTACTGCAGCGGGGGGTGGGCGGCGTCGCCGAGCAGGGCGATCCGGCCGTCGACCCACGTGTCGATCGGGTCGCGGTCGTACATCCGCCACCATTTGTCCCGCCACATATGCGGCAGTCCCTGTTGGACGAAGTCGCAGGTGGCGGCGAACGCGACGTCGAGTTCGTCGGGTGTGCCCCAGTCCTGGAGCCCGGCGCGTGCTTTGGGAGATTCGAACACGGCGACCTGGTTGAGCAGGTCGCCGCCGCGCAGTCCGTAATGGACGAAGTGGCAGCGGGGGCCGACGTATACGACCACCTCGGAAAGGTCGACGGGGCGACTCACTTCCGTGATCGGCACCGTGCCGCGGTAGGCGACGTACGCGGATGAGACCGGCCGGTCTTCGACGAAGAGTGCGCGGGCGACGGAGTGGAGTCCGTCGGCCGCGATCACGACGCTCGCCTCGTGGACCGTCCCGGCATCCGTCGCCGCGGTGGCCTTGCCGGCGTCCTGCGCGTATGACGTGACCCGCTGCTCGGTGAGCAGTTCGACGCCGGAGTCCCGGCACGCCTCCAGGAACAGGGAGTGCAGGTCGCTGCGATGGATGACCAGGTAGGGAAAGCCGTACTTCCGTTCGAGGTCGCGCAGATCGAGCGAGGTCAGCTCACTCCCGTCGACCGCGTCGCGCATCACCATCCGGTCGGGCACGACGCCGCGGGCCTTCACCTCCGCCAGCAGGCCGTAGTCGTCGAGGATGCGCGTGCAGTTGGGGGCGAGCTGAATGCCCGCGCCGACCTCGCCGAACTGCTTGGCCTGCTCGAGGACCCGCACGCGCAGACCGAAGCGGGAGAGTGCGAAGGCGGTACTCAGTCCGCCGATTCCGCCGCCGACGATGACGACATCAGGGGTGCTCACGGTGCAGCCTCCTCTACAGCCAGGGACCGAGGTCGGGGACGTCGGCGAGAGAGTGGGAACGGCCGGCCAGGTAGGCGGCGATCTCCGGTAGCGGCCCGGCGGGAACCTCGTCGAGCCCGCGCTTGGCGCGGATATCGGCCACGAGTTCGGAAAGGAACTCGTCGGGAAGATCCGCGAAGCTCACGCCCGTGCCGAGGTCGACGGCATGGACACAGACCTCGCGCGCCCGCAGCCACGGGATCTCCGTGGCCGGCACGGTCCGCCCCTGCGCGGTGACGACCTCGGTGCGCCACTGCTGCGGGGTCAGGGAGTCCATCGCGGCGGCCAGGTTGTGCGCCGCCTCGTTCATCCATGCCTGCAGCCGGGTCGCGGAGAGCTTCGCGCCGGCCTCGATATCGGCGTTGCGCTGCTCTCTCGAGGAGTACATCGGCGTGCGCTCACCGGTCCTGGCCCAGTGCACGAGGTTGCCGAGCGCGTCCGCGTTGGCGGCGACGTGCGCCACGAGATGTTTGCGCGTCCAGCCGGGCAGGGCGCACGGCTGCGCCATCCCCCGCTCCTCGAGCGCGGCCACCTGGGTGGTGATCAGCGCCGTCCCGTGCTCGACCCACTGGCGTGAGCCCACATACGTGCCCGCCATCACGCCTCCACGACGACCTGGTTGACGCACGCCCCGAGGCCGGCGATCTTCGTGACGACGGTCTCGCCGCCGGCGAGGTAGATCTTGGGCTCACGCGCGTGGCCGACCCCGGCGGGTGTCCCGGTGGCGATCAGGTCGCCGGGGTTCAGGCGGATGACGGTCGAGATGTACCGCACGAGGTGCACGGGGTCGAAGAGCAGGGTGCCGGTGTCGTCGTGCTGCATGACCTTTCCGTCGACGACCGTTTCGACCTCGAGCGCCGGGCGGACGCCGCCGACCTCGTCGGGGGTCACGACGTAGGGACCCACGGGGGTGGAGGAGTCCCAGACCTTGCCCTGGGTCCACTCGATGGTCCGGAACTGCCAGTCGCGCACCGATACGTCGTTCATGACGGTGAAGCCCGCGATGGCGGCGGCGGCCTCGTCCTCGCTCGCCCGGCGGACCGGCTTGCCGACGACGACCACCAATTCGACCTCCCAGTCGAGGGCATCGGTCTCGGCCGGCTTCACGATCGGGTCGTTCGGACCGATGAGGGTGTCGGCGAATTTCGGGAAAAGAGTCGGGTAGCTCGGAAGCTCGCGCCCCATCTCCTTGATGTGATTGGTGTAGTTGTGGCCGACACAGATCACCTTCGACGGGTCGGGCACGACGGCGGCGAGGTCGGCGCCCTCGGCCGGCCAGGTCTCGCCGGTGGCGTCGGCGGCGATGGTGGCCCAGTCGTCCTGCGCGAAGAGCGCACCGAGGTCGGCGTAGCCGAGGTCGACCAGGACGTCGCCGTCGAGGCGGACGGCGCGGGTGCCGCCGTCGACACGGAGGGTGGCGAGCTTCATCGGGTGGTCTCCTGACGGTCGAGTCGGAGCGCCTCGAAGATGGGCGCATCCGAGAAATGGAAGAGGTCGAGTGCGCCGGAGTCGGAGTCGGTGCCGCCGCCCTCCGACGTGGCGGAGAAGGGCTCCCACGACGGGACGACGAACAGGTCGCCGCGGGTGACCGACCAGGTCTTGTCGCCGACGGTCACCGTGCCGGAGCCGTCGAATACCTGGTAGACCGACGACCCTGTCTCGCGAACCGGCGCGGTTTCCGCGCCGCGGACGATCCGGTGGAACTCTGCGCGGATGGTCGGCAGTACGTCGGTGCCGTTGCGCGGATTGGTGAAGCGGACGGCGGCGTGTCCGGGCTCGAGGGTGCCGCCGTACCCCTCCTTCTCCAGCAGCAGCTGGTCGTTCAGGGCGGCGTCGGTGTGCTCCCACTTGTAGGCGAGCAGCGGCGAGCCGGGGGCGACCTCGCCGACGGAGAGCGGCCGCAGACCCGGGTGACCCCACAGACGCTCGGAGCGCGAGCGTTCCGGCGTGATCCGCTCGGCGGCGCTGATCTCCTCGCGACCGAACTGGAAGAACTGCGATTCGATGACGTACTGGAACGGGATGTCCAGCCCGTCGATCCAGGCCATCGGCTCCGAGGTCGCGTTGTGGTGCGCATGCCAGTTCCACCCGGCCTGCGGAAGGAAGTCGCCGCGGCGCATCGGGACGGCGTCGCCTTCCGCCACCTCGCTGCTGCCGCCGACCACGGTCCACACGCCCGAGCCCTCGACCACGAAGCGGAAGGCGTGCTGGGTGTGGCGGTGCTCGGGGGCGTCCTCGCCGGGCATCAGGTACTGGATCGCCGCCCACAGCGTCGGGGCGGCGAACGGCCGACCGCCCAGGGTCGGGTTCGCCAGCGCGATCGCACGTCGTTCACCGCCGCGGCCGACGGGGACGATATCGCCGGCCTGCTCGGCCAGCCGGAGCAGGTTCTCCCACCGCCACAGGTGCGGCACCGCCCGCGACCGCGGATGCGCCGGCATCAGGTCACCGATCTCGGTCCACAGCGGAACGAGCAACTCCTGTTCGAAGCCGCGGTAGAGCTCCTCGAGGGCAGGAGTCACCTCGGGCTGGTTCGGCGCCGCGACCGCTCGCAAACGGACCGGGGTGTCAGTCGTGCTCATATCACCTACAGTGGCCCTTGCCGGGTCAGCAGAACGATAAATTCTGGAGAGCAGAACGGTCAGGATGGGTAACGCGGAACCGAAGACCCCGCCGGCGTATGTCGTGACCAGCGCCGACCATGCACTTCGAGCGGCGGTCATGCTGCAGTTGGAGGGCGGTCTCACGGTGAGCCAGATCGCCGAGCGGCTCGGCGTGGCGCGGTCGACGGCCCACCGCTTGCTGCAGACACTCGTCTACCGCGACTTCGCGGTCCAGGACGACCAGCGCGTCTACCACCCGGGCCCGGTCCTCCAACTCGCCGCGCACTCGCAGTCGCGCACCTCCCGCTTGCGGGCGGTCGCCCTGCCGCATCTGCAGCGGCTCGTCGACGTGGTGGGGGAGTCGGCGAACCTGACGATCCGCACGGGCGACACGACGCGTTTCATCGCCAGCGTCGAGTGCCGACAGGCACTGCGGGTGGGCTCGCGCGAGGGAATGGTGTTCCCGGCCCACCGCACCACCGCCGGCCTGGTGTTGCTCGCGGACCTCGACCCGGCCGAGGTGGCGGAACTGTATGCCGCACAGCGGTATGTCGAGCGCCCCGACGAACGACCGGATCTGCCGAGCCTGCGCGCCCGGCTCACCCGCGTCCGCCGTGCGGGCTTCGCGCTCAACAACGGCCTGTCCGAGCGCGGGGTGGTCGCGATCGGGGTCCCGGTGCGGGATGCGGACGGTACCGCGCTGGCGGGCCTGTCGATCTCGATGCCCTCGGTCCGCTATGACCATGATCGGTTGCCGACCCTCGTCGCCACCCTTCACCGAGCGGCCGGGGCCATCGAAGCGGGCGGCGCCTGAGCAAGACATGCACCGCCTGCATGCCGCACCATACAAAACATTGGGTTGATTGATGTGAATGCGGTCACTTCAATGAGGGGCACCGATTACCGAGCCTAGGTGAAAGATGACCGTTTCGGCACCACCCGTCTCCGATCTCGACCTGTTCGACGACGAAACACTCATCGACCGGCACCCGTCCTACACGGCGCTGCGCGTCCCATGGTCAACGAGGCCCTGTTGTCCCAGGCCGCGCCCGCCGACACCGCCTGAACCGACCATCGGAAACCGCAGGTAATCGCCTGCTGGGCCGCCTCGGACTGGCCGACCGTTACGCCGACCTGGCATTGTTGCTCGCCGACACGCTCGAGACCTGGCAGGACGGGCAGCAGGCGCGGGCGGCGGACGCCGTGTTCGTGGATAGGTACGGCATTGTCCTGGACCATGACCACCTGAAGTCCTACCTTCGCCTCGACTCTCTGATCCGAGGTGAGGAGGAGCGTGGACAGTCCCGGCCTGTGGGGCGGATGGGAGCTATCTCGGGAACTTCGGCCGTTTCGCTGATCCGGCAGCCCGAGGTCGGCTACTTCCGGTCTACCGGCTCCCGGGCGCAGACTCGCCGCGAGGGCAGCATTTCGGCGTCGATGAGGATCCTATTTCGGATAGTCGACAAGTCCGCGATCCGCGACTGTAGACCCGGAGCGGAGAGGTGCTCATCAACCGATGCATTCTTGGACCCCTGA
>NZ_BAFU01000239.1 GCF_000308495.1 Nocardia brevicatena NBRC 12119
TTGCCGGGCCGCAGCATTACCGCGGCGGGTTCCCCGGTTCCGGCCCCGCCGTGGTCGATGAACGCCCACAACGGGTGGAAACCATAACCTCGCTTGAACGTCGGTGCCGCGCGTTGTTTGTCCGAGTGCGCCTCGATCAGGGTGGCATCGAGATCGATCACCAGTGGTGCCGCAGCATCGGCTCCGTGGCCGGGAGCTCCGATGCCGGCGGATTTCCATGCTTGCGCTCGCGCTTGCGCGCGAGCCGATGCGATGGTCGACAACGCTTTCGGCGCATCAGCGGCCAACGCTGTGATCAGTCGTGACACCGTCGGGTCCGAGGCCACCGCACCGAAGAGCCCGGGCTCGCCTCGTAACAACGCCGGATCGGAGACACAATCCCCGCCGAGCGCGAGCATCACCGCCAGATCCGTCACGATCTTCCCGGGATCATGGCGAGCGCCGGGCCTGCACCACGGCGAAAGGTTCTGCGACAACTCCACGGTCAAACCGATCTTCTCCGCGGTCTGTAACAGCAATCCCGCCCCGGCCGGCGACACGACCGGCGACCCGCCGTTCTCGATTTTCAGCGACGGATACCACGACATGGACTCACTCACCGAAAGGGTGCTCCACAACCTCGATTTTCGATCCTCAACAAATCGAATTATCGCAGGTCGGAGCACCCTTTCGCCAATTCCGGCCCCTTCGTGCCGGAATTGGCATGAAGAGGCGAGGCCAACGGGGTCACTTCCGGCTTGATATCAAGGATGGTGAAGTCGGCCATCCACCGGTCGACCTGAATGACGGGGAAATCGGAGCCGAACAGCACCTTGTCGCGCAGCACCATATTGGCCGCTTTGACGAGTTGCGGAGGGAAATATTTCGGTGGCCATCCGGACAGATCGATGTAGACAGTTGACCTTGTCCTGATACCGCTCCCCCGCGTACCAGGCGATTCTGCGCCTGCGGGCCGATCACATCGACAGCGATCCACTGCTCATCGAGGGCGTCGGTCCCGATTACGACCCACTCGAACGGGCCATGGCACTGCGCGCGCAGGCCGCCGAGCACCGAGTCGGGTGGCGGCCGCCGGGCCGGTCGGATACCGTTCACCAGGCGGTATAGTTTTTTGTAACAAAGGATGCGCCTGATGGACGACAGTTCCCTGGTCTGGGACGTCGATGCGCTGGTCACCATCGACCAGCGCGGACTGCCACACGAGGTGCGGGAGCTACGCCTCGGCACGGTGGACGAGGTCATCACGGCTATCGAGACACTGGCCATTCGCGGTGCGCCCGCCATCGGGATAGCGGGCGCGTTCGGGGTGGTCATCGCGACCGCCGCGCACACCGTAGACGGCATCGTCGACGAGGCGCGGGTGCAGGCCGAGGCCGATCGCATCGCCGCGGCGCGGCCGACCGCGGTGAATCTGGCGTGGGCGGTCGATCGGGTCCGCACCCGTATTCCCGCGGGCGCCGACGCGGTACTCGCCGAGACCCTGGACATGCTGGCCGAGGACGGTCGCGTCAACCGGGCCGCCGCCACGCATGCCGCCGACCTGGTGCAACGGCTGTGCGCGAACCGGCCGCTGCGGGTGCTGACCCACTGCAACACCGGCCGGTTGGCGACCAGCGCGTTCGGCACCGCGATCGGCGCGCTGCGGGTGTTGAACGAGCGCGGCGCGATCGAGGACGTGCTGGTCGGCGAGACCCGCCCGCTACTGCAGGGCGCCCGGTTGACGGCGTGGGAGCTGGCCGAGGCGGGTATTCCGCACCGGCTGGTCATCGACTCGGCCACCGCGTGGGCGATGGCCACCGGCCAGGTCGACTGTGTGCTGGTCGGCGCGGACCGGGTCACCGACAACGGCGACGTGGCCAACAAGATCGGCACCTACGCCGTCGCACTCGCCGCCCGCCGGCACGGCATTCCGTTCATCGTGGTGGCGCCGGAATCGACGCGGGACCCGAACACGGCCACCGGGCGCGACATCGTCGTGGAGGAGCGGGCCGCGACCGAAGTGACCGGGTTCGGCGGCGTCGCAACGGCTCCCGCGAACACCGCGGTGTTCAACCCGGCCTTCGACGTGACGCCGAGCGAGCTGGTCACCGCGGTGGTCACCGAGAATGGCGTGGTGTACGGCACGAAAGGCGAAGCGGGAGAACCGTGTGCGGCGGCGAAGGTCGAACTCGCCGCCATCGCGAAGGAACTCTACGGTCGCGGCTGGATGCCGGGCACCGCGGGCAACCTCTCGGTGCGCGACGGCGCGACCGCGGTGGTCACCGGCAGCGGACTGTCGAAGGGCGAGCTGACACCCGAAGACATGGTGACCGTCTCGGTCGAGGAATCCACCCCGCTGCCCGGACAGCGTCGGAAACCTTCCGCCGAGACCACCATTCACACCGCGGTGTACCGCACCACCGACGCCGCGGCCGTCGTGCACGTGCACTCGCCCTTCGCAACCGCGCTGGCGACCGAGGCGGGCGCGGCCGATCGGGAAACCACCCTGCGCATCACCGATTTCGAACTCATCAAGGGGCTCGGCTCCGCCGACGAGGCGGCGATCGATATCCCGGTGTTCCCCAACTGGCGCGACGTCCCGCGCATCGGCGCGGACATCGAACGCTATCTACGCGAGAACCCCGCCGCCCCGCCCGTGTTGTGCATCGCCGGGCACGGCATCACCACTTGGGGGGAGAATCTTCCTCGGGCACGCAATCGCGCCGAATGCCTGGAGGCCCTGTGCGAACTGGTGGTTCGCACAGGCCGCAGGCAAGCCTTCGCCACCCCGCCGAGCCACTCGAGATTGGACTGATATGACCCTGCTCCAGGTGATGGCCGCCGACAACGCCGCCGACGTGCGGGTGCGGACGACCGACGACACCGTGATCGCCGCTGAACTCGCCGCGCACGGCATCACGTTCGAACACTGGCCCGTGCTCGACGATGCCACCGCGACCTCGTCGGACGACCTGCTGGCTCACTACGCCGACCGGGTCGCCGAGCTGAACGCCTCCGGCCGTTACAAGCACATCGATATCGCGCGCATCCACCCGGACGACGCGAACCCCGAGTGGCCTGCGATCGCCAAAGGCGCCCGCGAGAAGTTCCTGAACGAGCACCGACACGCCGAGGACGAGGTGCGCTACTTCGCCGCGGGTCGCGGCTGCTTCTACCTGCATCTGGGCGACGAGGTGCACGCGGTGGTGTGCGAGGGCGGCGATCTGCTCTCGGTCCCCGCGGGCACGCTGCACTGGTTCGACATGGGGACCCGTCCCGATTTCATCGCCATCCGCTTCTTCGAAGAGGAGGACGGCTGGATCGGCGACTTCACCGGCGACCGGATCAGCGAGGGCTTCCCAACCCTCGACGAACTGCTCACCGCGCCGTGACCCGCGCGATCGTCCTCGACATCGAGGGCACCACCAGCCCGACCAGTTCCGTGCGCGAAGACCTCTACGGCTACACCCGGGACCGACTGCCGCAGTGGCTGGCCGACAACAGCGCCGACGCGGCGGCGCCGGTCCTCGCGGGGGCCAGGGAACTGACCGGACGCCCCGACGCGGACACCGCCGAGGTGGCCGAGATCCTGCGGGGCTGGCTGGGCTCGGACGTGAAGGCCGAGCCGCTGAAGACCGCGCAGGGTCTGATCTGTCACGAGGGCTTCCGCAGCGGCGCCCTGCACGGCGATTTCTTCCCCGACGTCGCGCCCGCACTGACGGATTGGCGGGCCGCGGGGCTGACACTGTACGTGTACTCGTCGGGTTCGGTGCGCAACCAACGCGATTGGTTCGACTTCGCGCGCGGCGGTGAGCTCGGCTCGTTGATCAGCGGATATTTCGATCTGTCCACCGCGGGCCCGAAGCGCGAAGCCGCGTCTTACGACAAGATCGCGAGCGCGATCGGCATGCCCGCGGCCGAGATCCTGTTCCTCTCGGACCACCCGGAGGAACTCGACGCGGCCGTCGCGGCGGGATGGTCGGCCATCGGCGTGCACAGGCCGGGCGAGCCCAATCCCCCGCGCCCACCGCACCGGTGGATCGGTTCCTTCGCCGAGATCGATCCGGCCTGACCGCGCGTCCGGGCCCTACCGCCCGGACGCGGACAGGAATGCCGAGTGTCCGGCCCCGCACACACCCGCGGTCGCACGGCGCCGATGCGTCCGTGTACCGGCCGGTGGGGAAGATCCGGGGCGCGGTCGCCTTCTCCGCGGAAGGGGGCCGGCTCCGCTCGTCTTCGAATGCTTCCCAGGCGCCGTTCGGGTTTTCTTCGTCCACTCCCCGTGGGCAGTCACTCGTTCGTGTCCGGCACACCCGTCCGGGAACGGATCGTAATGCTGGCCAGAATCATGAACGGCCGTTCCAAAGACTCCAGCGGCCTTCCGTACGAACCGTGCCGCAGCGTCTCCAGAGCGACTGTGCCGTAAAGGGTGTCGTGCTGCTTTGTCTTCTACACCTGCATGACCGCACTCGCCAGAACCTTGTTCTGCCGCATGACACGTGTACCCGCATGGTTGTGCCAGTGGAATTCCGACGTCGTTTATCGACGAAGTCCGACGTCGCGCGGAGTCTGTGCGGGTGATCGTGACGTGAAAAATGACATCACTGCGCACTGGTAGGCCGTGCGCAGCCGATTCGACCCGGCGGCGTTGTGGCCATATGAACCACGGGAACCGCACCGGCTACACGCCGGCCGACACGGCCACTTCTGGCTGCCGTGCCGTTTGTGTGGCAACTATTTCGGAGGTCACGAAATCGTGGATTCTATCCGCTTCCCCGACAACGAACCGGACACCTCCCAGGCTATCTGCCCTGTGTGCACCGCCCATCGAAACGGGGGCCGGCCGTGACGATCGGGCTCCGACTCTGGCCCGTGGCCCTCATCCGCCGCGCCGTCATCCCGCGCATCTCGCCGGATCGCGGCATACAGCTCGACCTTCGACCGACAGAGCAACAGTGATCTTCTTCCACGCGAGAACCGGATGAAGCACACGCATCCGCGCACCGCAACCAAGAACACGACATCAAAATTCCTTACCGCGCCGGCGTTTGCCGAACGCCCTTCCACCAGTGATTGGCCGAGCAAATCCGCCACGCGGTCAGCCCGGCCATCGCCTCACCCGCCGATCGGGCCTCATCGGCCAGGAAGCGGTACCCGCACCGGGCGGGATCGTGCATGCCGATCACCGAGCCCAGCTCACCTCTTGGGTTGTCGGGGAGAAGATCCATTCGGCCGGGCTGCTGCCGTCGTTCGGGACCGTCGACGACGGGCTGGACAACGCGATGATGGAGTCGTTCTGGTCCTCGATGCAGATCGGACTGCTCGACCGCCAGAAATGGAAGACGCGCGTCGAACTCGCCAACGCGATCTTCGACTACACCGAGATCTTCTACAACCGCCGACGCCGCCACTCCGCACTCGGCTACCGCACACGCATCGAACACGAACTACTCTCCGAGAAAACACCCTCTACCGCTGCCAGTTGGCTACCGCGACCGGAACCCAAGAGGTGGGGCAGGCCACAACTGTCACCTCCTCGTGCAGCTGCCCCCACCGTCACTCGAGGAGAAGAGCTGATGCAGAGCGTGGAGATAGCGGTCGATTCCCTTCCACATACCGTGGCCGGCTCACCCGCCGGTGTCATGCGGGATCATTGCCCGGCGCGGAACCTACGAGCGACATCAGGCAGCGCGCCGGCGAGCCGGTCGACATGTTCGGTGAGCGTGAATTGCGCCGGGGTGACCCGCACGCAGTCACCGTGGGTGACTCCGCCACGGCGAACCGTGAAAATACCGTGCTCCTCCAGCAGGTACTGCGCGATGGCCTCGTTGTCGGCCTGAGAAGTTCGGCCCGAGACGCGGAACGAGGTGATCGCTCCATACATCGAGGGATCGTCCGGAGTCAAGATCTCGATATTGCCGATGTGCCGGACCCGGTCGACCCAATGGTTGCGCAGATGTTGCAGTCGAGCCTGCTTGACCGATGCGCCGAGCGCCTCGTGGCAGTTCAGAGCGGTGTCCACGGTGAGAAATGCGGCCGCGTCCAATGTGCCGGAATGCACTCGCGAGCGAATATCGTCGGCGGGATAGGTCTCGTCGCCGAACGCGAGATCGGTATCGCCCAGACGTTCCTTGCGTATGTAGAGGAAGCCGGCGCCGAGCGGAGCATTGATCCACTTGTGCAGGGAGAAGCCAACGAAGTCCGCCCCCAGATCGGGGATGGTGAAATCGAGCTGCCCCCATGAATGGGCGGCATCGACGATCACGTCCACTCCCCTCCGCCTGGCCATGGCGACCACTTCTCGGACCGGCACGACCAGCCCGGTGCGATTGTTCATATGGCTGAGCAGCAACAGCTTGACGCGGGGATGGTCGCGCAGGGACCACGCATAGGTGTCGAGGACCGCCTGACGCGTGGCCGGCTCCGGGATCGTGATCCGGACAACCTCGACGCCGCGCCTGCTGCGCAGCGAATTGAGCGCGTATTGGCAGCTGTGGTAGTCGAGGTCGGCATACATCACCGCATCACCGGGGCGCAGCTTGTTGTAGCCGGTGATGAGACTTTGCAGGGCCTCGGTGCCGCCGCGGGTCAGGGCGATCTCCTCGACCGACACACCGACCGCAGTGGCGAGCTGTTGTCGAATACCTTCCAGCTCGGCCTTGTATCCCGTTCTGAGCAGGTAGGAGTTGGACTCGTTGAGCCGGTCCATATTGGCCAGGTAGGCCTGCCGCACGGGGGTTGGCATGATTCCGTAGTAGCCGTTTTCCAGGTTGACGACACCCGGAGTCGTGGGGAACTGGCTCGCCACCCGTGTCCAGAACCGCTCATCACGCGCGAGTTCCTCGGGGGCACGGCCCTCGGGTGCTGGGACGGGTTCGACCTCGCGTGCCGCATCCCGGGGCCGGTCACCGCTCAAGCCTCCGGAAACCAGTAATCCCGCGCCTATTCCGGCCAAAACCCCGCGCCGTGATGTCCCCACGGTGAATCCTTTCGACGATCACAGCCGACTCGCGGAGCCGGCGACTCCTCGGGCGGGCTCTCGCAACCGGCGTGGCTCGGTCGTGAGATCGTCGACTCGGCAACCCGGGCCCGTCGCTGCGGCGATCCGTCCTGTGCTGTTCACCGTCGATCCGGCCGCCCACACGAGTGACCCGACGGTCGACCGGTACGAGTATTCACATCCTCTGCTGTATACGCAATTTCGGACTGCCGGCCCGTCGGAACAGGGAAGACAGAGCCCCTGCGTCGGGCAGCTGCGCGGTCAAATCGAAAACCGCTCTATACGACCCAGTTCACCGTGCGTTGGCTCCCGGACATATATCCAGCCTGCTGCACGTGCATCCAAGAAGTCCCCGGAATCCGCTAGAGCGCAGCTGAATGCCCATCGAGGCGTGGCCTGCCACGTGCCTTGACATCTCCTGCGCCCCGAGCTCCCTGGCCGGCTGCCATGAGATCCCTACCCCGGGCCACCGTCTGCGTACCCGGCCGTGGGTCGGCGAAACGGCCGGGCCGGGGCGGCGCGATGTGCTGTCATCGCCTTCGTTCAGTGCGGTCGGCCGGCTCGCGGTTGTGTTGTATGGCGTGCTGAGCTGCCGTGAGAGCGCATCCGAAGGCGCATCGCAGAGCTGCCCGGGTCGCCGGGTGGCCGATGATTCGTGTTGCTGTCTGCGCCATGGTGTTCATCAATGCTCCTCGTGGTAGCACTCGGTGAGACCACGTGGTGGCGCAGTCTCCCGCTCACGGCGAAATGACACCCGCGCCATCGCCGTCGCGTCACCGACGCCGAGCACCAGGCGCCCCGAGGGACGCAGTGCACGGGCGATCTCGGTGAAATGCCGTGGTCAGATCCTCGATGAAGTACACGGCGTTGGTGCCGGCCACCGCATCCACCGTTGCCGAGGCAAGAGGCAGGTCGCGCATGGCTGCGCTGTGCAATAGCAACCGGCCGCTGTCGATCTCGTTGCGGTAGCGACGGCGTACCTGGTCGATCATCGTCGGCGAGACCTCCACGCCGTGCACGGTACCGGTGTCACCGACTCGGTCCGATAACAGGCCGAGACCGACTCCGCCCCCGAAGTCGATATCGACGGCGTGGCGCCTTGGACCGGGTCTGCGGCAGCAACGGCCGCGGCCACAGTAGCGCGATTGCCGCGGTTGAGTATCCGGCCGACGAGACGCCCGATCACACCATCCGGCCATCCGAGTCGGATGCCTATCGCGTCCCACAGACGTCCTGTTATCGGCGTTTTCACAGCGCATTCATCTCGTTCGACCGGGGTAGGACCGAGCGAACATAGCTCGCCGCACGAGCAGAGCTTCGGTTCGGCATTTCTTTTCGGCAGGCCCACTGGCGCCGCGGGCTGCCGCATTTCCCGGTTCTGCCCCGAGGCGTTTCGCGCCTTTCCAAGGCGCCGGTGGCCGGGTGCTCGGCTGCCCCCGAGCGCGCGGCCCGGGGGCAGCCGAACGGGCCATCAGACGGTGGCGTTACTGCGCTGTGGAGCGGAAACGACGCATCCGCGGGCTGTTGCTGACCACGAACACCGAGGAGAACGCCATAGCCGCCCCGGCGAGCATCGGGTTGAGCAGGCCCGCCATGGCCGGCGGGTGCATCGGGGTTCGGGCCGATCGCCGCGTCGACGCCGAGAGCGATTCCGAAGACCACCGCGAGACCGAGGGCGAAGCCGGCGAACTTGCTGAGCGTGTTCACCGGGTCGCTCCTTGCCGTCGTGTCGTGATCGGGTGGGTGGTCAGTCGGCCGGCCGGCAGCCGGCTTCGTCGACAGCTGCCGCGATCGCGGCGCGCTCGACGGAAGCAGTGCTGCCGATCGTGACCAGTCCGCCGGCGAGGTCGACATCGACCGAGGTGACGCCGCCGATCTTGCCGACTTCCTCGCGGACCGAGGAGACGCAACGGCCGCAGGTCATGCCGGTGACCGTCACGGTGGTGGTTGCGGTGCTCATCTGTTCTCTCCTTGATGTCGTGGCGGCTTTCCACCGCCGAGCCAAATTCATGGCACCCCGGGCGTATATGTTCAGTGGGTTGTGATGCCTTCCTCGGTGACCTTGCCGCGCATGATCACCGACGTGAGGGCGGCTCCCGCCAGCGCGATGCCACCGGCACCGAGGAAGGCGGCGGAGAACCCGCCGGTCAACTCCGGCAAATCACCGGTCCGGTCCGCACCGAACGCGGCGGCGACCGCCGTCATGGCGGCCAGACCGAGGGCGGACCCGACCTGGTAGGCGACATTGACGATGCCCGAGGCCAACCCGCCCTCTTCCGGGCGCGCCGCAGAGATCGCGGTGCCGAGCGAGGGGATGAAGGCCAGCGACATACCTCCGGCGGCCACCAGCGAAGCGGGCAGCACGTCGACCCAGAAGTTGCCGGTCGGGCGCACCAGCGACATGATCGCCAACCCGGCGCCGAGTACGAACAGGCCCGTCACGGTCGTCACCTTGGCGCCGAAGCGCTGCATCGCCTTCGGGGCAACCGCAATCATGCCGAGCATGATCAAGGTGGTCATCGGTAGCAGTGCCGCGCCCGAGGGGAAGGCGCTGTAGCCGAGCACCTGCTGCAGGTACAGGTTCAAGAAGAACCACATCGGCACCCACGCCGCGCCCAGCAGCAGCTGCGCGAGGTTGGCCGCGGCCAGGTTCGGGGCCCGGAAGATACCCAACCGCATCAGCGGCTCGCGTCGGCGGGACTGGATGAGGACGAACCCAACCAGCAGTGCGGCGGCGATAGCCAGGACACCCCAGGTCTGTCCCGAGGCCCAACCGGCTTCCGGCGCTTGCACGATGGCGTAGACGGCCGCGGCAAGGCCCACGGTCACGGTGACCGAACCGAGCAGATCCACCGACCCCGAGCGCGCCGGCGTGCCGGGCATCAGCGCGGGAACGGCGATCAACGCCAGAATGGCGATCGGGACATTGATATAGAAAACCCAAGGCCAGCTGATGTATTCGGTGATGACACCACCGAGAAACACCCCGGCGGTGCCGCCTGCGGGCGCGGCGGCGCCGTAGACGGCGAGCGCCTTCGTCAGTTCCTGGGGTGAGGAGCCGAACACCATCATCAGCAGGGTCAACGCCGAGGGTGCGATCAACGCCGCACCGCCGCCCTGAATCGCCCGACCTGCCAACTCGATCCCCACGGTGCCCGCGGCGCCGGCGATGATCGAACCCGCCGGCAGCACCACCCAGCCCGCAGCGAACACTCGGCGCGCGCCGAGCAGATCCGACAGCCGCCCACCCAGCAGCAGCAATCCGCCGAAGGCGATCACGTAGGCGTTGAAGACCCAGGACAGGTTCTCCTGAGAGAAGCCCAACTCGGCCTGCATCTTCGGCAGCGCGATCCCGATGATCGAGGTGTCCATGATGACCATGAACTGAGCGGCGGCGATCACCGCCAGTGCCCACCATCGTCTCGAGGTGGTCTGCGTCTGTGTAGTCATGACAAAGCTTCCGTTCTTCCGAGTCGGAGTACCGACGGCACAACATATACCCCCTGGGGGTATATGTTGTCCAGGCTCCGGTGCCGCGCGGGCGACGGAGAGTCGACACCCTCATTCATCGACACCCACCCGGGCAGACGCAAAACGGCAGGAAGCCACCTCTACGGGCTCGGCGCCGACAGCTCCGACATTCGATGGGTGTGGAAGTTGCACCTACCCGACAGCGCACCCATCGATGCGGAACGCCGGCATTTGAGTACCCCACGGGGGTAAGGTATATGTTGAAGTGTCCTTCCTCCGCGGCCGGCGAGCACGATCCCGGACGGACCCGCGGACCCCCACTCGATCGACAGGAACGATATGAGTACCTCGGTCATCACCGTCGCGGGAATGACCTGCGGCGGTTGCGCCTCCAAGGTCCGGACGCACTCGGTGCCCTCGCCGGTGTCACCGACGTCTACGCCGATCCGGCCACCGGCCGGGTCACCGTCGAATCCTGCGACACGGTCGACCCCGATGCCGTCAAGAACGCCGTCGAAGCCGCCGGCTACCGAGTAATCGCCTGAGCATCGGGTTCAGGACCGGGCCGACGGCTCAGGTCTCGGCCATCGGCGCGCCGGCCGGTTCGTCCCGGTCGGCGCGCCGATAAGGCACCGAATGCCTTGTGAATCCTTCCCATGCTCGGCGTCACCGATGGACCTCGTCACAGGAGTGCGGGGATGACGGGTGTGGAGAGTGGGTTGTTCCGCGACCGTTGCGGTGTTGCTTCGCTGATATGACCTCATCGCGAGAAAATGGGTGAATCGAAGGAGGTGGTGCAGGTGAGCCGACTGTTCGAACATGCCGATGTACAGCGCAAGCGTGGAGACCGTGTTCGACACTGCGGTGCCGGCGCACCATCTCCGATGGCCGGGCGCCACCACGCGGCCCGCACCGTTGCCTGGATCCGAGTGATCCGCGATGAACCTTTCCTCATCTGTGACGCACATCGGTGGCACTGCTGACGGCGATGTTCACTCCGCCTGTTCCGGTGCGGGAAGGGTCGGCTGTTACAGGGTGGTCAGGAGCTGTTGCATGGTGCCGATTTCTTGCTGCTGAGTGTCGACGATGTCGTGGGCCATCTGCACGGCGGGCGGGAACTGCCCCTTGTCGGTCTCGGTCCGGGCCATGGTGATCGCGCCTTGGTGGTGGGCGATCATCTGCGTGAGAAACAGGCGGGCCGCGTCGGTGCCCTGAGCCTCGGACAGCGTCCGCATGTCCTGCTCACTCATCATTCCCTCCATTCCTTCCATGCCCGGCATATCATGGTCCATCCCGTGCATCCCCTGCGTATGGGTGGGTTCGCCCCACTGTTCGAGCCAGGTGGTGAGCTGGTCGATTTCCGGGGCCTGAGCGGCTTTGATCTGCTCGGCGAGATCGGTCACGGGTTCGGGGATGCCGTTTTTGGCCGACAGCATGTCGCTCATCTGCACGGCTTGACTGTGGTGGGGGATCATCATCTGCGCGAACATCACGTCCGCCTGGTTGTGGGCCTCCTCGGACGCGGAGGTGCCGGCGGTAGTCGTACCGCTCGCCGCGGTGGTGTTCGTCTCGGAGTCGCCACACGCAGCCGCGGCGAATACCACGGCGAGTGCGGCCGCTGCGGCTGCGAGGGTTTTCGTATTCATGCGAAGGGTTCCTTTCTCGGAAGGGTTGGAAGCAGTACTTCTTTCCGCGAGGACGGTGGGAATTCACCGATGCGGGTGGTCGCGCCCGGAGACCGGGTATCGGCTTCTACCACCGGCCCGTGTCCTCATGGTCGAGAGCGCGGTTGGTACCGTCATACCCTCACGGTGGTGGCCATATGCCGCCCGTCGTTCAGGGGTTCGTATCCGCTCGCGACCGAGCCGGGCGATACGACACCCACAGCGGGTCGGCGCACGGGCTTCGATGCTGCCACCACCGTGTTACCTCGGCCACCTCCGAACCGGCGTGAGGCCTCGTTACGCATGGCGGCCACGTCGGCGATCAGGAAGCCGGGCATGCATATGCGGTGGGTCGGCTCGCCCACCGCGCTGCCCCTGCGGGCCCGTCCGCCGAACCGTGCGGGGAAGCCGCGCCGGCATTCGTCGGCGTGTGAGCAACCCGGCCACGTCGATATCGCCGGTCAAACCCTCCTCGATCGGGTGCAGCCGGACACCGCCCTGCCGGGCGGGATCGAGCACAATGGTGGAGTTCGAGCGTTCGCCGCGGAACAGGACGGTCGCCAGGCCGACAACCAGTGTCCAGAACGCGAGCACGCATACCGCCGTGACGGTCCATCCGATCCAACTCGACTCACCCCACCAGCCCATCCCGATCGCCTTCTCTCGGGTCCGTAACCCCCAGCCTGGCGTGTGAACCCCTGGATTCATGTGGACGTTTTATGAAGGTTTGCTCAAGAACCCGGGCGGAAAGTCCAGGACGGTCCGCGCTGACGATGATGGACGTCATGGCCGCTTCCGTCGATGAGCCCGCTGCAACCGTTCCGACCGCGCCGGGAGCGCGCCCGCCCACAGGGCTGCGGGCGATGGTGGTCGAGGACGAGGTGCCGTTGGCAGCCCTCGTCGGAACCTATCTGGAGCGTGATGGTTTCGAGGTGGTCACCACGCACGACGGCGCCGAAGCGGTCGAGCTCGCCCGGCAGGTGGACCCCGATGTCGTGGTCCTCGACCTGGGCCTGCCGGGACTGGACGGCGTGGAGGTGTGCCGGCACCTGCGGACCTTCTCCGACGCCTATGTGGTGATGCTCACCGCCCGCACCGATGAGATCGACACCTTGATCGGACTGTCGGTCGGCGCCGACGACTACATGACCAAACCGTTCAGCCCCCGCGAGTTGGTCGCCCGTGTCCAAGCCATGCTGCGCCGCCCGCGCCACGGCGCTACCACGCGCACCGCGATGCCCTCGGCCCGAGATATCCGCACATTCGACAACCTCACCATCGATGTCAGCGGTCGAGAAGTCACCATCGACGGTGTACCGGTCTCACTCACTCGCACCGAATTCGATGTACTGGCCGCGCTGTCACGACATCCCGAGGTTGTCGTCACCCGATCGCAGCTGATCCACGCGATCTGGGGGCCGGCTTGGGTCGGTGACGAGCATCTCGTCGATGTGCACATCGGGCACCTGCGCCGTAAACTCGGCGACCACGCCGGTCGCGGCCGCTATATACGCACCGTTCGCGGCGTCGGCTACCGGATGGGTACCGGAACATGACAGCTCACCGGCACTCCCGCCCCGCACCGCCCGCCGATGCAATGTTCGCCGGATCGAGTTTCGGGACCAGGCTTCTGGTCGCGTTGACCGCGGTGGCGATCGGATGTGCCGTGAGCGCCTGGCTCGTCGCTGCCGCCTTCGCCCCCGGTATCTTCCGTGACCATCTCTCTCGAGCCGGTATCGCCCATGCATCCGCCGAGGCGGCTCATGTCGAGGAAGCGTTCATTTGGGCGATGGCCATCGCCTGGGCACTCGCGCTGGTGATCTCGGTACTACTGGCCCTGGCAGTGAGCTGGTACATCACCCGGCGCGTCCAACGTTCGATCACGGCCGTGAGCACCTCGGCCGCGCAGATCGCCGGCGGACGCTACGACACCCGCGTTCACGATCCGGGACTGGGCCGCGAATTCGACGAGCTGGCAGCCGCATTCAACGAACTCGCCCGCAGACTCGACGCAACCGAAAGCACTCGCCGCAGAATGCTGTCCGACCTCGCCCACGAAATGCGCACTCCCCTGGCCACACTCGACTCCTACCTCGAAGCGCTCGAAGACGGCGTCCGCACCCTCGACGACGACACCCTGCAGGTACTACGCGCCGGCACCCAGCGCCTGGGACGCCTCGCCCAAGATATCAGCGCCGTATCTCGGGCCGAAGAGCGTCTCGACCACCTCGAGCCGATTCCGACCGACACCGGCCGCCTGGCCGCTGCCGCGGTCCACGGGGTCCAGAACCGCTTCGCCGACAAAGGCGTCACCCTGCATCTCCATATCGATGATTCCGCCATTGTGACAGTAGACCCGGACAGGATCGGCCAAGTATTGAGCAACCTCCTCGACAACGCCCTGCGCCACACCCCGAGTGGCGGCACGGTCACCGTCACCACTCGGCTCCTCGACCGCACCCGCGCGGAAATATCTGTCGCCGATACCGGTGACGGCATCGCTCCCGAACACCTCGGTCACGTGTTCGATCGCTTCTATCGCGTCGACACCGCCCGCGACCGCCGACACGGCGGCAGCGGCATCGGCCTGACCATCACCCGTGCCCTCGTCGAAGCCCACAGAGGCCAAATCCAGGCATACAGTGACGGCCCGGGCCGAGGAGCATGCTTCGCTGTCCGACTCCCCACTGCCGGACAGTGACAGAACCCCTTCAGATCTCGCTCCCAACTCGGCATCGCCGATCTGCCGTGTCCCAGGCAGTACATCGCACGCAAGCCAACACGATACGAACATCATGGCGATATCGTCCGTGCCTACGACCTGACGGAATTCGCCGACATCGAGGCAAGCCGGCGGCACGGTCGCCGATCGGGCGTGGTCAAATCGATCCGGCAACGGCGACGCCATGGGCATGACATGGCGGGGGATGATGCCGCCGAAGCAGGTGTCCTCACGCGAAGACTTGTCCGGCCCCGAACCGACCGCATGTGGCCGGAAATGATGATCAACCGGGCTCGGCTCACCAAAGCAGCCCTTCCTACCTCGTGCGACGCGGCGGCAGGGGCTCCGAAGAGTGCGCCCGGCATGCACTCGGCCGGGTCGGATGGAGCGGGTCGGTGTCCCAGGCGACCGGCGGGATCATCAGTACCGGACGACGGAACCGGTGCGGTGCGGCGATCGCAGAACACAGCGCCACATCGCGGTCCAATGACGAACCAACGAAGTCCATCGGCTCGTCGATGCCCACCTCGTCGAGCAATGCCAACAGGTCCCGACCGAAGTCCTCGGATCGGTAGTCCTCGACGTGCGGGCGGCCTGTCGAGTGTCCGTGGCCTCGCTGATCGTAGGCCGGCAGTTGGCGGTCGCCGGCCACCGCTTCGATATCGAACAGGTTCGGGCCGCGCACGGCAGCACGACTGAGCAGGACCCCGTGCGCATAGCCGAGAGGATGTTCGGAATCTCGCCCACCGCGCTCCCGCCCCCACCTCGAGAGCACCCATCCTTAGGCCAACCTCTCCATTCCGCAGTTCACCCTTCCAGCACCGCCTACACCCTGTTCGGAGATGCCAACTTGCCATATACCCCCCGGGGGTATATGGTTCCTTTCGTCCCGCCGACGACGAGAACAGGAAGATCACAATGAACGCCTCGAACCATGCCGCCCATGGCCACCACGGACATCATGCGGGCCACGACGGCATCGCCGCGGCTCCGCGTACCGGTCACGGAACACACCACGGACACGCCGACCATGCCGTCGCGGAGCACACCGGTCACGCTGGCCACGACGCTCCGGCGTTTCCCGGCGGATTGTTGATCACCCAGGACGGGTACACACTCGAACTACGGGACACCGTGCTACAGCCGGGCGAGATCGACTTCCGCTTCCGCATCCTCGGTCCCGACGGCCGGCCGGTCACCGACTACACCCCGATTCACGACAGGGAACTGCACCTGATCGTCGTTCGTCGTGAGTTGACCGGCTTCTGGCATGTCCATCCGCGACTCGGCACCGACGGCACCTGGTCGGTGCGTCTGAATCTCCCGGAGGCCGGTGCCTATCGGGTCTTCACCGATATCGCTCCCCGCGATCTCGGCCGCACCATCACCCTCGGTGCGGACCTCGCCGTCACCGGAATCTATGCCCCACTCCCGATCCCCGCGCCGGTCCGCACCGCCGTGGTAGACGACTACGAGGTCGAACTGCGGGGCGAGCTCACCACCGGCGCCGGAAGCCTTCTCACCCTCACCGTCCGCAAGGACGGCACCCCGGTCACCGATCTGCAGCCCTACCTCGCGGCCTTCGGACACCTGGTCGTCATCCGCGGCGGCGACCTGGCCTATGTCCACGTCCACCCCAACGGCGAGCCCGGCGACGGCGTGACCGCCCCCGGTCCCGACATCACTTTCCACACCGCCGTACCCGGCCCCGGCGTCTACCGTCTGTTCCTCGACTTCAAGCACGAAGGGACCGTCCACACAGCGGCCTTCACCCTGCCCGCCGACACATCCCACCACCACTGACGATCGAACCGCGCCACCCGTCTGCGCGGCGATCCCCGAAGGAGTCCCATGTGCGACCGCTGTTGTCCATCGACTCGTGCTCCGCCCCTCTCCGGCAGGGATGTAATTCCGAGATGATCACCTCGTTGTTCACCCACCGTGACTATCTGCGACTGTTCACCGCCCAAGTGTCGGCCCTATTCGGCACCGGACCGACCACCGTCGCCCTGGGACTGCTCGCCTACGAACTCGCCGGAGCCGACGCGGCCGCAGTGCTCGGCACCGCACTGATCCTCGAAATGCCGGTTACGTGACGGTCGCGCCGCTCATGGCAGCCTTGCCGACCGGTTCCCGCGCAGGCTGTTCCTGGGCGGGCTCAATATGGCCCGGGCCGGGGTGGTGTTGGCGCTGCCGGGCCTCACGGTGATCGCGGCGCCGATACCGGTGTATGCGCGCGCATGGACGCCCGTCGTCTCGGCGGGTGACCGGCCCTGCCGTGCCCGCGGCGTAAGCTGAGTGGTGACCTGCCACACTCGGACGACGCCCGATCAGGGAGTGCCATGTGTCGCTTGTTCGGATTGTCCGCCGCACCGCGGCGGGTGCGGGCCACGTTCTGGTTGCTGGACGCGCCGGACAGCCTGTCGGAACAGAGTCGGCGCATGCCCGACGGCGTCGGCCTGGGCACCTTCACCGCGCACGGGTCCACGCGAGTGGAGAAGCAACCGATGGCCGCGTACGAGGATGCGCAGTTCGCCCGCGAGGCGCGAGAACGGGAATCGGCGACCTTCGTGGCGCACATCCGCTACGCGTCCATCGGCGGTCTGGAACCACGCAACACCCATCCCTTCGAACAACACGGCCGGCTGTTCGCCCACAACGGCGTGCTGCAGGGCCTCGACGAACTGGACGCTGAACTCGGTGACTACGGCGGGCTCGTGCACGGCGACACCGACTCCGAACGGTTCTTCGCGCTGATCACACAGCGCACCGATCGGCACGACGGCGACGTCACCGCGGGCATCACCGACGCCGTCCGCCGGCTCGCGGACCGATTGCCCGTCTATGCCCTGAATCTGGTACTGACCACCGCCACCGATCTGTGGGCGCTGCGCTATCCGGACACCCACGACCTGTTCGTGCTGGAGCGCGCGGCAGGCGGACCGCATGGCGGACGCCACCTCGATCACGCGGGCCGAGCGGGAATCCGCACTCGCAGTGCCGAGCTGGCCAATTTTCCCGCGGTGGTCGTGGCAAGCGAGCGCACGGACGAGGACCCCGGGTGGCGATCGTTGGCGCCCGGGGAATTACTGCACGTCGACGGCCGCAACCGGATCCGGGTGGCGACGATCCTGAGTCACCCACCACGCCATCTGCTGACCCTCGCACAGCTCGATGAAACGGCCGCCGCTTCGCAAAGGGGGCGGTGAACCGTCCTCGACTGTCCGCCGCTCGCCAGGGGACGGAGCATCGAGGATACGTAATCCGTCCCGCCGCGACCCCTTCCGGCGTATTCGGTTCTCACCCCTACGACACGCTGGAGCATCTGCTCGACGGAGTCACCGCGTCCTACAAATGAGGGCGGGCTCGGGTGTGTCCGCGCCCGTGTTTCGGTGGGGACGATCCGGGCATCCCCCGGGCAGGCCACCGTGCCACCGGTAGACGGAAATCGCTCAGTCGCGGGACAAAAAGCCGGAGGCGATGAACTCCCGGACGAACGTGTCCACCACGGCGCGGTCCACCGCCGGACAGGTGACCCCGGTGCCCGCCAATGCCGCGCGGCTGTGGCTGTCGCCCCAGTCGAGGTGACCGGCGAGGCCGGCGAAATCGTGACTGAGTAATGCCGCGCGCACCAGTGAGTCGTCGCCGATCGCGTCCCGGCGTCGTGCCTCCCGTTCGAGACTCGCGCGCACCGTGTCCTCCGGCATCGTCGCCAGTGGCAGTCCGTGCGCGCGGAGGCTGGCAAGGATCTCACCGACCGGCACGGGCGTTCGGTTGACCAGGTGGTAGACGGTCTCCGAACGGGGGCGAATGGAGATCTCCACAATCGCCGCCGCCACGTAACCGACCGGAACCAGCGAGACGGTCGCGTCGCCGACCTCGGGCGTCATACCGAGCCTGGCGGCGGCGCGAACCATGTTCCACAGCGAGTCGTCCGGGCTGTTCACGCCGATGTCCGGGCAGCCGCAGATGGTTCCCGGCCGGTAGATCGCGATGGGCACGCCGCGCTCGCCCGCCTGGCGGACCAGTTCCTCGGCAACCCACTTGGACGCGAGGTAGCCGTTACCCGGTACTTCATCGGCGCGCAGCCGGACCGTCTCCGCGACCACCGCTGATTCCGGCTTCGCGGCCACCGCGGCGCCGATGGTGGAGACGAAGTGGACCGGCTTGACCCGCCGGGCTGTGGCCAGCCGCAACAGCTCCCGGGTGCTCTCGACGTTCGCCTGCCGCAGCCGTGCGTACGGGTCGACATGGTTGACCCGGGCGCCATTGTGGTAGATCGCTTCGACGCCGTCCGCTAGACGGTCGTAGTCGGCGGGGTCGAGGCCCAGGCGCGGTACGGTGAGGTCGCCCACGACCACGGCGATCCGCTCCGCGGCGGTTGTGCCGGAGAGCCGGTAGTAGTTCAGTGCCGCGCGGATCCGGTTGATGCCGTCTTCGGCGTCGTCCGCGCGGACCAGGCACCAGACCCTCGCCTGGGTGCGATCGAGCAGTGCTTGCAGTAGGTGCACCCCGAGAAATCCGGTTGCGCCGGTGAGCAGGACCTCCTGCACCAGGCCGGTATGCGCGGGCGTGCATCCGCCGATGCCGATCTCGGGTTCCAGCACTGCGTCGCGTTCCGGTGTCGCGGCGGTCGGTTCGTCCGAGCCGGACAGGCGTGCGGCGAGTCCGCCGACGGTAGGCGCCGCGAGGATCGCCGACATCGGCACGTCGCGGCGCAACCGGGCCGATAGTTTCCGGTGCAGCGTGAACGTGAGTAGCGAAGACCCGCCGAGCTCGAAGAAGTCGTCTCCTACCCCGATCGGGGAGACCGCGAGCACGTCGGCGAAGACGTCCGCGATCGCGCGCTCGAGCGGGCTGCCGGGGTGCGCGTCCGTGCGTGCGGTGAACACCGGTTGCGGCAGGGCGGCACGGTCAAGTTTTCCGCTGGTGTTGACCGGGAACGCGTCCAGCGCCAGCACCGCGGACGGCACCATGTAGCCGGGCAGCACACGGGATACGGCGTGCCGCACCGCGTCCGGGTCGACTGTGGCGCCCGGCGCGGCGACGATGTAGCCGACCAGCCGATCTCCGGCATCCGAATGCTTGACCGAGACGGCCGCCTGTCCGACCGCCGCGTCGGCCAGCAGGGCCGCCTCGATCTCGCCGAGTTCGATACGGTGGCCCCGTATCTTGACCTGGAAGTCCGTGCGCCCCAGATAGTCCAGGGTGCCATCGCGGTTCCAGCGCACCAGGTCACCCGTCCGATACATCCGTTGGCCGGAATGCAGCGGATCGGCGAGGAAGCGGGCCGCCGTCAGTCCCGGTGCGCCGTGGTAGCCGCGAGCGAGCTGAATTCCGCCCAGGTAGAGTTCGCCTGCCACACCGACCGGGACCGGTTTCAAACGTTCGTCGAGGACCAGGCACCGCGAATTCCATTCCGGCACGCCGATGGACACGCTCGCCGCGGTGTGATCCGCTGCCGATACGGCATGTTGGGTGATGCTGACCGCGGCTTCGGTCGGCCCGTACAGATTGTACAGCCGGGCCCGCGTCACGTTCGCGAAGCCGCGCGCGGTCTCCGGCGGCAGTGCCTCGCCGATGACGAAAGCCGCTCGCAGCGAGGACAACTCGTCCACCGTCGCGTGCTCGGCGAAGATCGTGAGCATCGCCGGAACGAAATCGGTGAGCGTCACCCGGTGCTCGGCGATCAGGCGGCACAGCGCCGCCGGGTCGCGGTGCTCGTCCGCACCGGCCAGGATCAGCCGTGCGCCCGCGCGCAGCGGCAGGAAGTAGCCCCATAGTGACACGTCGAAGGTCGCCGGAGTCTTGTGCAGGTACACGTCATCGGCGTCGACGCCGTACTCGGTTTGCATCCAGGCCAGTTGGTGCACGATCGACCTGTGGCTGACCGTGACGCCTTTCGGGCGTCCGGTCGACCCGGACGTGTAGATGACGTACGCGGGATGATCGGGGTGCCACGGCGCCCGCAGCTCCACGTCGAGCAGGGGTGCCGCATCGAAGCGGTCGAGGTCCAAGTCGTCGACATCCTGCGCCTCGGCGGCCGTGAAATCGTCACCGCCGCAGGTCAGCACGCACTGCGGCGCCGCTGATTCCAGCACGTACCGGATGCGTTCGACGGGGTGGCCGGGATCGATCGGCACCCAGGCCCCGCCCGCCGCCGCGATCGCCTGTAGTGCGACGACCTGCTGGATCGACCGCCGCATCGCCACCGCCACGACGGTCTCCGGACCGACGCCCTGATCGATCAGCCAGCGGGCCAGGCGTGCGGACCGCTCGCGCAGTTGCGCATAGGTGAGCGACTCGGACCCGCAAACCACGGCGATCGCGTCCGGCGTCGCCGCGGCCTGCCGGGTCAGCGCCGCGCCCAGCGGCTCCGGCGGGACCTCGTGTTCTGATCCGGTGCCCCAGAGCCGGACCTGCTTGTGCTCGACCGGATCCATGATGTCCAGGTCGCCGACGGCAACGGCGGGGTCGGCCGCGACCTGCAGCAGGACGCGGATATAGCCGTCGAGGAATCGCTGCACGGTGTGCTCGTCGAAGAGATCGGTGCTGTACGCGAACCGGATGATGATCTCGCCCGGCTCTCCGTCGGCGTCACGGGTGTCGACCACGCCGATGTGCAGGTCGGTTTTCGCCGTATCGGCGCCCACGTCGAGGAACGACACGCTCGATCCCGACAGGTCGAGCGTGGCCTGCGTGAAGTTCTGGAACGCGAAGCCGACCTGGTAAAGCGGGTGCCGTCCCGGTGAGCGGACCGGGTTGACCGCGTCGACCACGTGCTCGAACGGCACCTCGGAGTGCGCGAAGTTGGCCAGGTCCCGTTCCCTGGTCCGGGCCAGGAGCGCGGCGAAGGTCTCGGCGGAATCGATCCGGGTCCGCGACACGGTCGTGTTGACGAACATGCCGACTACGCCGGCCAACGCGGGCTCGGCCCGGTTGGTCATCGGCACACCGATCGCGATGTCCGTGCTCCCGGACAGATGGGCCAGCAGCACAGCGAGCGCGGAGCGCATCACCATGAACAGCGTCGCCCGGTGCGTACCCGCGACGGCGAGCAGATCGCGGTGCAGGGTCGCGGGCGCGGTCCGCTGGGTCGCCGAGCCGCGCAGCGTGGCCACCGGCGGACGCGGCCGGTCGGCGGGCAGGTCGAGTTCGTCGGGCAGGCCTGCCAGCTCGGCGGTCCAATACGAGAGCTGCTGCGACAGCATCGAATCCGGATCGTCGCGAGAGCCGAGCAGGTCCTGCTGCCACAGTGCGTAGTCGGCGTACTGCACGTCCGGTGGCTGCCATGTCGGAGCGGCTCCGCCGCTGCGGGCAGCGTAGGCCAGGGCCACGTCGCGGGCCAGTGGCGCCAGTGAGGATCCATCGGCACAGATGTGGTGCAGCGCGCACACCAGGACGTACTCGGTCGGGGTGCGCAGCAGCCGAACGCGTAGCGGCACCTCGGACGACACGTCGAACCCGTGCCGCAGGATCGCGCGTGCCCGGTCGGGCACCACCTCGTCGGGCAGTTCTTCCACCGCGAATCCGCCGAGCACCCGGTCGGCGTCGAGGATGAGCTGCCGCGGCCCGGTCTCGTCGGCGGGGTACATCGTGCGTAGCGACTCATGCCGCTCCACGGTGTCCGCGAAGGCCGCGCGCAAGGCGGGGACGTCCAGCTCCGACAGCCGCAGCGCGAAGCCGACATTGTCCACCGACGAGGATGTGTCGAACTGGTTGCGCAGCCAGAACCGCAGCTGGGCGGGTGAGAGCGGGATACGCCCGGGCCGCGTTCGAGCGCGCAGAACCGGGCGGGCTTTGTCGAAATGCTGCGAGCGGATCGCCTTGGCCAGGGTACCGACGGTCGGATGGTCGAACACCAGCCGCGGCGGGATATGGATCCGCCAGGTTTCGCTCAGGCGCGCGGCGACCTGCGTGGCCAATATGGAATTGCCGCCCGCCGCGAAGAAATCGGTATCCGCTCCGAACCGCTCTCGGCCCAGCACGCGGGCGATGACTTCGGCGACCAGTTCCTCACCGACGTCGGCGGCGGGCCGGAAGTCCGGCTCGTCCAGTGCGCGGACGCGCAGAGCGCCCCGATCGGCTTTGCCGGTGGGGGTCCGCGGGATTCGATCCAGGACGACGATCGTGTTGGGCACCATGTATTTCGGCAGCAGCGCCGCCAGCGCGTCCTCCAGGGCGATGGTGTCGGGTGCGTGCCCGGGTTCGGGCTGGACGAACGCGACCAGCACGGTGTCGCCCGCCGCGGTTTTGCGATCGACGGTCACGGCGATCCGGACGCCGGGCTGCGTAGACAGGATCGTGTCGATCTCGCCGAGTTCGATCCGGAAGCCTCGGATCTTGACCTGGTCGTCCGCCCGTCCGACATAGTCCAGATCTCCGGTGGTGGTGCGCCGGACGAGATCGCCGGTGCGATACATCCGCGAGCCGGGCGAGCCGAACGGGTCGGCGAGGAACCGTTGCGCGGTCAGACCGGAACGTCCGTGATATCCCCTGGCCACCCCGGTCCCGGATGCGTACAGCTCACCCACGACACCGACACCCACCGGCCGCAGCCGATGGTCGAGCACGTGGCAGCGCATGCCGCGCACCGCCGATCCGATGGTAACCGGTACCTCCGAGGACAGCGCCGGACTGAGCGTGGCCATGATGGTCGTTTCGGTGGGGCCGTAGGCGTTGTGAAACAGACGGCCGCCGGTCGCCCAGTGTCGCGGCAGCACCGGGGGGCACGGCTCGCCACCGACCACAACCGAGCGCAATACGGCCAGTCCGGTCGGCTCGATCGATGCCAGCGCCGACGGAGTCAGGAAAGCATGGGTGATCGCCCGTCGCGCCAGCAGTTCGACCAGGGCGCTGCCGCCGTAGAGGGTTGGCGGGGCGATCACCAGTGTGGCGGCGCAGGAAATTGCGAGCAACAGTTCCAGGACCGAGGCGTCGAAGCTCGGCGACGCGAAGTGCAGTACCCGCGCATCGTGGTTCAGCCCGTGGCGCGCGACGAGTTCGGCGCACAGCGGAGCGAGCCCGGCGTGGGTGACCGTGACGCCTTTCGGGCGTCCGGTGGAACCGGACGTGTAGATCAGGTAGGCGGTATGGGCAGCCCGGAGCCGCGTGGGCCGTTCGAAGTACGCGATCGGGTTCGCGGGCTTCGCCGCCACCCGCGCCACCACCTCGGCGTCGTCCAGTGCGAGCCACGGCACGCCGGTGGGCAGTGCGGTCATATGCTCGCTTCGTGTCAGTCCGAGGCAGGCGCCGCTGTCATCGATCTGGAACCGGATGCGGGACAAGGGAAGTGCCGGATCGATGGGCACGAAGGCCGCGCCGGTTTTCGCGATCGCCCACACCGCGAGCACCGACTCGAGCGAACGCGGGAGTGTCACCGCGACGACCTTTTCCGGTCCCGCGCCGGAGTCGAGCAGTATCCGCGCCAGCCGGGACGAGCGGGCGTCGAGCTCGCGGTAGGTGATCTCGACGTCGTCACAGACCACGGCGACACCATCGGGATTGTGCTCCGCGGCAGCGGCGAGCAGGGCGGCGAGCGTGGGTGTGTCGGCCTCGGCTGATCGGTGGCGACGTCCGCTCCGGACGGGTGGGCGAGGGCCCTGGATACCGCTGGTCATGTCTTCGTCCCGTTCCGCGTGTCAGCAAACGCGGCAGATGCTATAGACACGCAGCGGGGTTGTCCACAGATGAGAAGGTTCCGTCGCTCTTTTTCGCAACGGAGTTCGCATTATCCGGGAGCACGCATCGCGACGCCGTTCGGCACGCAGCGAGCCCGAGAGGATCGATCCCTCGCTCCCGTCGAAAGTCCGGCCGGGACGGATGAGCGAGCGGAAACCCGACCGTACGCGGCCCGGTCGAGAGGTGAGCACCCACGCCGATAACGATGGCCATCCGAAAGCGCTGCTCCCTTCGCATCTCGGCCCACTACAGGCGCGGCCCCGGCCCGATCCCGACATTGGTACGGGCCGGCCTCGGGTTCATCCCCGAGGCGATGCTTCCAACGCCCCCGGCCGCGGTCGGCGAGCTCGGGCACATGCTTGTACAGCGTGGTACGTGAGACCCGAGTAGTCGCGCGATCGAGGACACCGACTCATCCGCTCGGGTGAGCAGCGTACGTGCCTGCCGGATCTGCTCGGCGGTCATCGCCGGCGGTCGACCGAGCCGTTGTCCGCGGGCGCGGGCGGCGGCCAGGCCTGCGCGGATGCCGTCGACGATCAGTTCGCGGATGAACTCGGCCAGGGCGGCGAAGACGTGGAACACCAGGCGCCCACACCGAAAACGCTGTCCCCGCGACGAGGTCTGCGCCGTGGAGCCGGTAGACCGGAAGTAACCGACCTCGGGCTGCCGTATCCACGAAACGGCCGGATTCCCCAGGTAGCCCAATGCCCGTCTACTTCCGGAGGCCGGGGCTGTCCACGCTCCTCCTCACCCCCAGGTGAGAGGGTCGAGGCGAAGGTAGAAGTTCAGGCGGTCATGGTCCAGGACGACGCCGTACCTATCCGCGAACACCGTGTCCGCCGCCCGCGCCTGTTGCTCGTCCTGCCAGGTCTCGCGTGCGTTGGCGAGCAGCAGCGCCAGGTCGGCGTAACGGTCGGCCAGTCCGAGGCGGCCCAGGTCGATAAATCCGGACACCTTCAGTGTTTCCGGGTCCACGACGATGTTGGGCAGGCACAGGTCTCCGTGACAGACGACCGTGTCCACGGACTCCTGGGCCCGCATCCGCGCAATCTCGGGCTCGAGGCGGGCCAGCAGTTCCTCGGGTGGCGTGTGCTGCTGCTCGACGGGGAGAAACTCCGGGTTCACCGCCCCCCGGCCGACGACCTCACGCGCCATGGTGACCATCACGTCCAGACCTCGGCGGAACGGGCACCGCTCCACCGGTAGCCCATGCAGTCCACGCACTGCATCCGCGATGTGTTCCCACGCCACGCGGAGGTCCGCAGCCGGTAGCCGATCCGCGGAAACGCCGGAGACGGCACCGGTCACCAGATATGCCCCCGCCTCACCGGAGTGCCAGTCGAGCACCCGCGGGCCCGGCACACCCTGGCCGGTCAGCCATTCGACACGGTCGCGCTCTGCCTTCAAGACGGCGACATCCACGGCAGGAACGCATTTGGCGTACCGAGTGGCGTCCTCACTGCGAAAGACCGCGGCGCCCGACTCGCCTGTGGTGACAGGCAGCCAGTCACCCATGCCGCCTCCCGCGCTCGACAACGCGGCTCGACGGTCGCGGCAATCACTCATTCCGACCACTCTAGCCGGCCCGCATTTGCGCCTACCGAACCGAAGGCAACCCCCTGCGTCGGTCCGAGGCCGACCCTGCCTCTTCACCGCGGCCGGCCCGTTCGGCTCGCTACCGGCAGCCCCGACCCGCAACCGTCGGCGGTGTCCACAAAAGACCCTCTGGCAACGTCTATCAATGGGCGTCCACACGTTCTCGACCGAGAAGCTGCACGAAAGTATCAGCGGCAAAACATGTTCGGATATCAGCGAGCGACTGATCGGTCGGCGATCCGATGGTACGCCCGATATTCGGGATGGCTCTCCGGCGACCCGTTGGCGAATAATTTCGCATCCGAGGTCGGGCGGGGTGGTGGGAGCGCGGACCCCGTAGAGCTGCCGTGTCGGACCGGTCGCTGATGCTGCGCCTGAACCGCGGCGGTTCGTGCGGCCGCTGTCCGGTTCCGGGTACCGGCCTGCCTATGCGCCGGGCTTCGCCGGAGGAACCGCCCATCGAAGCAAGGGCGGCACCCGTTCGTGGCGTTCCGGGCGGAGACAGTACATGGGTCTGTGAATTTGCTGTTCCGGCATGTGTTTTCGTGGCCTGTGGGTAGGATGCGAGCGGTGGTCGGGCAACTACATCGGCAGGTAAAGGGGTGTTGATGGAAGTGGAGGACGTCCACCACTCATATGGCAGGCGGTCGGTGCTGCGTGGCATCGATATTGCGTTGCCCGCGGGGATGCTGGCGGGCATCGTCGGTGAGAACGGGACGGGCAAGTCGACGCTGTTGAAGGTTCTGTCGGGAGAGTTACGTCCGCACCGGGGAGTGGTCCGCCACTGTGGGCGGTTCGGTTACTGCCCGCAGCAGGTGGTCTTGAACGAGGCGTTCACGGTTCGCCAGCACCTGAATTTCTTCGCCGCGGCCTACGCGGTCCCGGACCTGCGGCGGGCCGAGGAGACCATGGAGATTCTGCGTTTCTCCGAATACGCCGACGAGCGGGTCGCGACGCTGAGCGGCGGCACCCGCCAGAAGCTCAACCTGACCCTGGCGGTGATGCACGATCCGCAGGTTCTGCTGCTCGACGAGCCGTATCAGGGTTTCGACTGGGAAACGTATCTGCGTTTCTGGGATCTGGTCGCGCGGTTCCGCGATGCCGGTGGCTCGGTCCTGGTCGTATCGCATCTGGCCTACGACACCGACCGACTGGATCAGGTGTGGCGATTGCGCGACGGTGTCCTGCAAGGTGGAGAGGAATAGACCGGATGAACGAGAACGTAGGGCTGTTCGTGATCGCCACGCGCTACGGTCTGGTCGAGCATGCACGTAACCGGTTCGCCATGCTGTTGGTCGCTGTCTTCATCCCCCTGTTCGTCACGCTGGCGGGCCTGATCATCACCGACACACCGGTACCGTTCCGGCTTCGAGACACCGGTGTGGTCCTGCAGGCCAACGGCAATGAGCTCGCCCAGATCTCCGGCGCCCTGACCGCGGTCTGTCTGATCATCGGGTTCATGATGTTCGCGGCGACGTTCGGCAGCGGGGCGTTCGACCGGCGTCTGTGTATGGCCGGATATCCCCGGGTCGCTTTGGGTCTGGCGAAAATCGCTTGCCTGGTAGTGGCCGCGATGGCGGTCGGCGTCTACGCCACCATGGCCCTCTGCTTTTCTTGGTCGCCTCGGCAGCCGATCCTGTTCGTCGCGGCGCTTTTCTGCGACGCAATGACCTATGGGGCGCTGGGTGTCGTATTCGGCACGCTGCTGCGCCGAGAGGTGGAGGGTATGTTCGCGATCGCGATGATCAGCTGCTTCGACATGGTCGTACAGAACCCTATCGCCAGTATCGGGGCGGACAGCGATGTCGTGCGATGGCTGCCCTCCTACGGTGCCATGCAGGCTGCGACCACAGCCGGTTTCTCCGACACCACACCACTGACGGGTTTGGCCGTGCAACTGGCCTGGTTCACCGCGAGCGCCCTGGTCGGGCTGGTCGCTTTCCACCTGCGTACCCGTTCGGCTCTGGGAGCCACGATGCCGATCGGCGCGCCCGGACAGCCGGCGAAGCGATAACCGGTGTCCCACGCGACCACCACCCGGTGAACCGCGCGGAACAATCCGCTTCGCCCGCGGCACGGGACCTACTGCGCCGCGGCGAGGGCGTTGCCTTCGCGGGTGTGGGCCTTCTCGCGGATCAGAAGCTCGTCCCGGGCGGCCTGCCAAGTGGCCCGATCGACGATGGGCGGCCGACCGGGCAGCATGGTGGCCGGATCGTTCAGCGTGGTCGTCATGGTGTCCTCCGTAGTGTCCTGTGTGCCGGACAGCGTCGTACGACGGTCCCCAGAACAGACTCCCGACCCGGCCGAAGCCCATCGCGGCAGAAGGCGCCCTCGGTCGAGACCGCACGGATCACGCCGAGCCGACAAGTTCACGGACGACCTCTCAACGGTGCGAGCCACCTCCGTGCGGTGGCCCACCCCTACATCAATCCCTTGCCTGAATCACGGGTAGGAACCGTTCGACCGGTCGGGGGCATACGATATGGAACAGCCCTGGTCGGCGCGGGGAATCCGGGGCCGAGTTCAGGGCCACGCGTCATAAGCAGCCCTACACGAGCAGCAGGCACCGGCCCCTGACCTTTGGACGTATATTGCGTTCGATGTGCGCAAACGCGTGATAACCCGGCCTGGAGATCAAGCGGCCGCAGGTTCGAATCCTGTCGGCCCGACACTCGAGAGATCCCCTCCGACCAACGCCGGAGAGGATCTCTCCGTTATCAGACCACCCGCAGATCGGGGGATATCGGCCTCATCGGCGCGGCAGCCTCGGAGCCGCCACCACGACCTCCTGAACGCCTGCTAGGAATTTGATCGACGGCGGAGCACAATATTTTTGCAGGATGAATGTTCCAGGGTGATCTGTCGTACTCGACAGATCACCTCGCCCACTGATCGAGGGGCGGAACTGACGACATGCACCGAGACGGTGAGCGCCCGAAAGGGCTCTCTGTTTCCGCGCTGGCGGCGGTAGCGAACCCGTCGTACTCGCGAATCGACACGTGGAATCTGCTCGACGACGCGTGCCGTCGGCTCGCCGATGTCAACGGCGCCGGGCTGGACACCGCCCACGAAGCCGCCCAGGTCCGGCGCCTCCTCGATCGTCTCGGCGCCTACGAGCGGTATTGGCTGTACCCGGGCGCGGCGAGACTGGCGGCGTTTCGCGGATATCTCGCCGATCTCGCGACGGTGCGGCTCACCGAGGAGGTATCGCTGGCCGTACGCCTGCTCTCCGAGTACGGCGACCGCGCGGCCCTGTTCGACGCATCCGCACCGTTGGCCGATCAGGAACTCGTGGCGCGGGCCAAAAATCAGCAGTTCTACACTGTTCTGCTCGGCGACGACTCCCCGCCCGAGACTCCCGAGAGCCTGGCGGAGTGCCTGCGGGCGCTTCGCGACCCGTCGTACGATGTGCAGTTCGAGCTGCTGGTCGTGGCGAGCATCGAGGATGCCATCACCGCCGTCGCGTTGAACGGCGAGGTTCAGGCGGCGATCATCCGGCATGACCTACCGCTTCGTTCACGCGACCGGGTGCCGTTGATGACCACATTGCTCGGCGCCAACGACGACGTGGTCGTGACCGACCGCACCCACGACTGGATCGAATGTGGCGAGTGGATCAGGAAGCTGCGGCCGCATATCGACCTGTATCTGCTCACCGACGAGTCGATCGCCGCGGAGACCGGGGACGAGCCGGATGTCTACGATCGCACGTTCTATCGGCTCAACGATGTCACCGATCTGCACAGTACGGTGCTCGCCGGCATCCGGAGCCGGTACGCCACACCGTTTTTCGACGCTCTACGTGCCTATGCGGCCGCGCCGGTCGGCCAGTTCCACGCCCTTCCCGTCGCGCGTGGCGCCAGCATCTTCAATTCGAAGTCGCTGCAGGACATGGGCGAGTTCTACGGCCGCAACATCTTCATGGCCGAGACATCGTCCACTTCCGGCGGGCTGGACTCACTGCTGGACCCCCACGGCACGATCAGGGAGGCGATGGACAAGGCCGCCGAGACGTGGTGTGCCGATCGGACGTACTTCGTGACCAACGGAACATCCACCGCGAACAAGATTGTCGTGCAGGCCCTGACCAGGCCGGGCGATATCGTTCTGATCGACCGCAATTGCCATAAGTCGCATCACTACGGCCTGGTGCTCGCCGGGGCGTATCCGATGTACCTGGACGCCTACCCGCTCACGTCGTTCGCGATCTACGGAGCCGTGTCCCTGCACACCATCAAGGAGGCGCTGCTGGACCTCGAGGCGGCCGGACAACTGGACCGAGTGCGCATGCTGTTGTTGACCAACTGCACTTTCGACGGCATCGTCTACAATCCCCGGCGCGTGATGGAGGAGGTCCTGGCGATCAAGCCGGACATCTGCTTCCTGTGGGACGAAGCGTGGTACGCGTTCGCGACCGCGGTGCCGTGGGCACGACAGCGGACCGCGATGGTTGCCGCCGAACAACTCGAATCGGCGTTCTCGTCGCCCGAGTACGCCGAGGAGTACCGCAGGTGGCGTGTGTCGATGCAGAGAGTCGACCGTGCCGAGTGGAGCAACCACCGGTTGCTTCCCGACCCTGGGCGTGCGCGGGTACGCGTGTACGCGACGCATTCCACCCACAAGTCACTGTCGGCGCTTCGGCAGGCGTCGATGATCCATATCCGCGATCAGGATTTCAAAGCCCTCGTCCGCGAGACGTTCGCCGAGGCGTTTCTGACCCATACCTCGACATCACCGAACCAGCAACTCCTGGCGTCGTTGGACTTGGCGCGGCGGCAGGTTGATATCGAGGGCTTCCAACTGGTCCGGCACGTCTACGACATGGCGCTGGTGTTCCGTCACCGCGTCCGCAAAGACCGGCTGATCGGCAAGTGGTTCCGCATCCTCGACGAGGACGACCTGGTGCCCGGCGAGTTCCGATCCCCTGAAGTCAGCTCGTACCGGCAGGTCAGACAGGGTGGTCTGGCAGAGTGGAACGAGGCGTGGCGGTCCGATCAGTTCGTGCTCGACCCGACCCGGGTCACCCTGTTCATCGGCAAGACCGGCATGAACGGGTACGAGTTCCGCGAGAAGATCCTGATGGACCGGTTCGGCATCCAGATCAACAAGACCTCGCTCAACAGCGTGCTGTTGATCTTCACGATCGGCGTCACCTGGTCGAGCGTGCACTACCTGCTCGACGTGCTGCGTCGGGTGGCCACCGACCTCGAGAACGGTCGGAGCGGGGCCGGTAGGGCCGATCGCGCCCTGCAGCAGCGCCGGATCGACGAGTTCACCAAGGATCTGCCGGCGCTGCCGGACTTCAGTGAGTTCGACAGCGCGTTCCGTCCCGACACCGCCTGCTCGTTCGGCGATATGCGAGCGGCCTTCTACGCCGGGTATGAGGAGTCCGATCGCGAACACGTTCTACTCGGCGAGGCCGGGCGACGGCTCGCCAAGGGGAAGCCCCTGGTGTCCGCCACCTTCGTCGTCCCCTATCCGCCCGGTTTCCCGGTGCTGGTACCGGGCCAGGTGATCTCGAGGGAAATCCTGTATTTCCTGGCCGAGCTCGACGTCAAGGAAATTCACGGATACAACCCCGACCTCGGGTTGTCGGTCTTCACCGAGGCCGCGCTCGCACGGCTGGCCGCGGTTCGGCACACAAGTGTCGCGGTGTCCGACGGTGCGCCGGAGGCGGCTTCGATGCCGGCAGGCCACCGCCGGGTATCGATCTCGTGAGCTGACGGACCAGGGTCTCACCGAAGTACGCGGCTGCGTCCAGCACCAGCTCCTCGCCCAACGGACCGCCGCCCGATGGAGATAACCGACCGGTCTCATGGCGACGAAATAACGCTCCGCTGTCGGTGCCGGTCGGCCGGCGTTCTCGGCGCGCGCTTCGAGTACGACCCCGGCGGGCGGATAGTGCTCGAGCGTCATGCCCGGGCCGATATAGTCGGTCATGGTTGCCGGCAGTCGGCCGGTGTGGCCGGTCAGGTCACTGTCTCGGGCTCGACGGCGGTGCACCGGCCGCCCAGGCGAAACCTAGTGATTCCGATGCGGCGCGAGAGACTCGTAAGACCAGGTCAGGGCACCCGAGGCGAGATCGGTGACCACCGCGTCAACCCAATGCAATTCGGCCTCTGTGACGGCACGCAGATACTCGTCCTCCAGCACCACGACACGCGGCAGGTGCATCGCGGCGGCCTGCCCGGCAGCGGTGTCCATCTCGGCGAGTTCGGCGCGTAAGGCCTTCGCTCGCCGTTGCAGTTCGACCCGCGCCCCTTCGGGGCCGAGCAGCATCAGGAATGACAGCGCGGTAGGGAATTCCGGGTACTCATAGCGTGGGTTGCCGACCATATCGCTCAGCCAGGCCGCGCAGGCGGCGCGCCCGGCGTCGGTGATCTCGTACACGGTGCGCTCTGGATACTGCTGGTCTCGACCGGTCTCGCGGACGGTGACCAGCCCGGCGGCCTGCAACCGCGCAATCGTCTTGTAGAGCGCGGCACGTTGGGTGACGTTGACGACCTTGTCCTTGCCCCATTCCTTGATCCGTCGCTGAATCGCGTAAGGGTGCATTGGTTCCAGATGGAGGATGCCCAGCAGCGCCATCGCCAGGGGCGACCGCTTGAACTGTGTCGTCATAGGCCCATAGTACTGGTTACCCAACCACTAGATTCCCAAAAACTAGTTGCACTTATACTAATCTTGGTGTCACTATCAAGAGGAAGGTGAATCCATCCGAAAGGAACGACCGACATGACCACCAAGACCCCCGTCCGAATCCACATCGACCACGACACCGCCAAGCGCCTCGGCGACTGGACCGTCGCGGATCGCTTCGATGTCACCGCCCGCTATGGCAGCGTGGTGATCGATCTGCGCTCGCCACTGATCGAGGGCGACGGCGACATCGAGGTGCACGTGGCGCTCGACCATGCGATGGTGAAGTTGCTGGTGCCGGACGATGCGGTTGTCGACCATGCCGAATTGGAGTGGACCGGCCGCGGCCGAGTCAAGGACTTCGCACGGCCGAAGGATGCCGCGGGCCGGGTCATCCGGTTGACCGGTTCCAGCACCCGCAGCGAATTCCGTGTACACCGCGCCGGTATCGCGGTGCTGTCGGCGCTGTTCACCCGCGAGTTCTTCGAAGATGCCCGGCGCGCGCGCCGTGAGGGCCGCACCCCGACCCTGGCGGATCCGGCCAACGCGCCGCGCTGAGACAGGAAGCGCCGCGCATGCCGCTGCGGGTTCCAGCGCCCAGAACCCGCAGCGGTCGTACCAGGTTCGAGGCGGGGCGCCGCAGATCTCCGGACAACACCGTCGGAGTCGATGGTGAAAGCCATTGCCATCGCACCGAACCGGTCTCGAAGTCCGACATCGCAACGGACGTCCCCGGAATAGATAGTCAAACCGTCCAGCGTGGCTTTTCGTGGGTCTGTCCCTCGCCCAACTCGTGGCCCTTATAGGCGAAGACGAGCGCTGCTCACGGTATGCTCACCCGAACCCGGAATCCTTACGGTCCGTGGGCGTTCCGGTGGCCCTCTGATTTGTTTTCTGTTGTGTCCTGCTCTGCCTCGGTGAGGTCGTCGTGCGTATCGGACGGTTGGTATCGGGCGCTTACGCCGCCCCGGATGCTCACATCGGATGGCGAGGTCGTCGCCGGGGCGTATCGGCGCGAGGACGTACCGGCCGGCACGCCGGTGTCCGCCGGGACCATCGAAGGGCGAGCCCGCGTCGTTTCGGACATGGCGAAGGCCGATCTCGAAGCGGGCGACATCCTGGTCACCGTCTACACCGATCCGAGCCGGACCCCCATGTTCGTCGCGGTCAAGGGCCTGGTGGCAGCCGGTCGGTCATGATGGTCTCGAAGCTGTTCGGGCCGGCCGACTACGGTCACCGTGATCGGTCCAGGCGATAGCGCGCAGCGGAAACGAGCCCATCCCGCGTACCGGCGCAGGTAGTGCGACCAGCCTGGCACCGGTGTCGGGGACCGCGTCCAGGTTCGTCATCTGCTCGATGATCGGGATTCCCGCACCGAGCAGAGTGTGGTGGCACGGCCGCGTCGGCAGGGACGTGTCGTCGATATCGAGCGAGTCGATTCCGACCAGCGCCACATTGGCGGCGACCAGCGCGTCCGCGACCTCGCCGACCAGGAACGGATGCCCGAGGTCCCAGTACGCGGATGAACCCCACCGGGCCGACCATGCGGTGTGCACCAACACAGCCTTCCCCCACAACCGCGCCGGGTCGCCGAGCACATCCGGCCCGACCACACGCATCCCCGCCGCGCGGATCACGACGATCGATACATTCAACAGCCGCTCCAGCGGCAACTCTGCGATATCTGCGCCATGGGCATGGAAATGGAACGGCGCATCGATATAAGTCCCGGTCTTGCCGACCATATCCACGCGCGCGACATCGTAGGACATCCCGATCAGAGGCGACTGCTCACGCGAAACCTCCGCGGTGACTCGCGGTCCGGGCAGACCCGGACAGGTGACCAGGCCATCCGCGATCCGATGAGACAACTCCACGACCGCCATCTCCAAACACTACCCGCCGTCCCCGCGCACATCAGGCCACAATCCAGTGAGCTTCGCACCAGCGGTTATCTCCTCGGATAGGGTGTCACCTCCGTGAGGCGTGGACGGCGTGCAGAGGCCGCCGGGAACGTGCGGCAGGGCGCGAAGGGCACTATGCGTGGATCTCCGCCAGAAAGGCAAGCGCGTCGGTTCGGTTCGCACCATGAAGGCGCTCGAGAAGCTCGCCATCGTCCGGTGCATCGCACCCGGGGTGCGCGTCACCAACCGGCACTTGGCTTATCTCCTCCCAGCGGTCACAACGCCATCCACGGATATGGCTCTTGTTCCTTCTGCAAGCAGACCATCGGCGAGAGTTACGCCCAGCTGTCCCGCTCACGGTCGGGACGGCCGTCGGCCCGGGTTGACCGGGAACAAGGGCGGCCGCGGCAATTTACTGTGCCCAGGGCTGCACGACGGGTGAGGGCGGAAAAATCGGTTGAGCCGTGAGCGCGGAGCCATTCAGGATGGCGGGTGTCGTGACGGGTGAGAGGAAGGCGGGGGGTCTGTGCGACCGGTATCCGTTCTGTGGCTGACCGGTGCGCCCGGGGTCGGCAAGTCGACGATCGGTTGGCAGCTGTACACCTGGGCCAAGACGAAACGACGGCCCGTAGCCTATGTCGATCTCGATCAACTGGGCCTTCTCGCGCCCACACCGGACGGTGACCCCGACCGCCGCCGGCTCGAGGCCGACAATCTCATCCGCGTGCTCGATATCTTTCGCCGCCACGGCGCGCGCCAACTCATCGTCTCCGGTGTGGTCGACCCGGCTCTCGGCATCGACCCCTGTGTTCGGTCATCGGCCGATGTCGAGTTCACCCTGGTCCGCCTACGATGCGGCCGCGAAGAGCTGCGACGCCGCTACCTCGGGCGAGGCTCCTCCGACGAACGTCTCGACGAACTGATGGCCGTCGCGGACGCGCTCGACCGCAACGCCGTGGGCGCGCCGCTGGACACCACGACCATGCCACCGGCCGCGGTCGTCGAGACACTGACCGACCGAATATGCCACCCGGCACAGGCACCCGCGACCCCGCCCACCCCCCTCGCTCCGGAACCGTCACCGCGGAAACCTGCACCGGTGCTGCTGGTCGTCGGCCCGACCGCGGTGGGCAAGTCGACCGTGGGCTGGGAGGTCGTGCGAGCCCTGTGGGGCCGCGGGACTCCCACCGCGTATGTCGACGCGGACCAGCTCGGGTTCTACGGCACCGAGCCGGTATCGAAGATCAAGGCCGACAACCTCGCCCAGGTCCGGCGCGGCTACCGCCGTGCGGGCGCACGCACCCTGGTCGTCGTCGCACGCGGTGTGCCATCTCATTATCGGCAAGCGCTCGCCGGCGACCTCGTCACCACTGTCCACTTGCAGGCATCACCGGCCGAACTGGCCGACCGGATCGCGCAGCGCGCCCGCGGCCACGGCCCCCGCCTGGCAGGCGACTCGCTGATCGGCTCGTCGGCGAGTCGACAGGCCCACACACTGGACCGTTCCGTCGAGGAAGCGACCGCCCTACGCCGCCGCCACGGTAGCGACCTGGTCATCGACACCAACCATCGGACCGGATCGGCAATCGCGGCCGAACTGATCGACCTGCTGCTGTCCGACAGCACCGGCGTCTTGATATGAACGACACAGACCGCCCCACCGCGACGTCCGCAAACCGGATGGTGATACCGCCCGGCTTACCCGACGCTGACGCGGAGCAGCTTCAGTCGTCGCGCCCGGCACCACGACCGGGTGCGCTCATATCCCCCGTCTCGGGTGTGCCCTCGGCGAGCCCGTAGCGCAGGTACACGGTGCCCTTCGGACCGGCTACCGGTGGTTCGAGGAGTGTGACGTTCGTGGGCACCGCGCCACCGTCGAACACCTTCTTCCCGACGCCGAGCACGACCGGATGCACCCAGAGGTCGAGACGGTCGAAGAGCTTCTCGCGCAGGAGGGTCTGCACCGGGTTCAGACTCCCGACGACCTTCACATGCTCGTGCCGGTCACGGATCTCGCGCACCGCGCCGGCCAGCTCCGGGCCGAGCTGCGTGGACCCGACCCACGAGAGGTTGGGCCTGCCCCGGGAGGCCACGTACTTCGGGACGCTGTTGAAGAGCGCGGCGATCTCATTGTCCTCGTCGCCCTCCCGGTACGACCGAGATGTCATACGTCCGTCGGCCGAGCAGGAGGGCGTCCGTGTCCTCGTACGCGGCACCGACCTACGCCCCGGCGACCCCGGCCGGCAGAGGCGCCTGCCGGTCGCCGAACGGGAACCCCACCGGGTCCTCGTCAGGGCTGCCGGGCGACTGCCCGACAAGGTCCAGGGTTGCGAACAGCGCGATGTGGATGAGGCCCATGCCTTACTCCCGATGAGTTGGTTTTCTCGGTCGGAAGGTAGGCCTGTGGGCGCCGGCAGACTCATCGCTGCGACGACACCCGGCTCGTACTCGTCGACCGTCTCGCCCGGTGCATCGGTCGCCACCCCGTCCCGCGGTCAGCGTCCTTGCGATGCCCGGCAGCAGTGGCGTCCGTCCACGAGCCGCGCTGACCCGGGCGACCGCACCGTCCCGAGGACGCCGGTCGATCAGCGGCCGATCGTGGGGCGTTGGGGCCGCGCTATCCGTACCCGCTGATCGCTGGGCGCGTTCTCGATATCGTCGAGTTGCGCAATGATCGTGCTGCGCAGGTCGTCGTAGTCTTCGAACCGGTAGTCGTTGAACAACGTATAGCCTGTCCACATCAGGTTGGCGCACACGCGGGCAGGCACGCGGCCGGTCAGAGCGCCCATGCCGACCAGCGCCACCGATTCGATACTGCCCGGTGCCTCGTTGTTCTGTTGGTGAATCGCCTGGAACCCGGCGGCACACGCCAAGGCCACATTCAAGGTCTCGCTGACGTTCTGTGCGGAAGTTTCCATTGTCGGTGTAGAGATCAGGAACTTCGGGTTGGTCGCCCCGGACGGGACGCACACCGCGCTTCCGACCGGAAGCCTTCCCGCGAACCGATCGCGGATCGCCCGCTGCACTCGCAGTTGGATTCCCGCCCCGAGGTGCCGTTTGATGGCCGCGTCGGCCCCTCCGTCCATCCGGCCCCGGGAGTTGGTCGGGGTGACCCAGGCATCGACATACTCGTCCAGGATTGAGCCTCTATGGATCTCGATCTCGGGGTTGTCGGCGAACGCCGCCTGCCACGCCTCCACGACGTGTGGGTTGATGTCGCTCAACACCACCCTCAACGGTGCCTGTACACGGTTCATGCTCATGATCATCCATTCCAATCGAGATACGGCTTTCACCGTTCACGACGCTATCGCGCCCCACCGACATGGCCACTTCCCGAGGGGATCGGATGACATATAGTGCCGATGGTGAGCACGACCGACCCGCTGGCCCTTGCCGAGTTGTTCAAAGGCGGTGGTGAACCGTGGCTTCCACTGCTGAAGCCGGTCATCGAGGCCCAACCCGACGTGCACATGTTCATGGGCCCGGACCGTGGCCCGCACGTCGTCCCGGTCCGGGAACTGACCTTCCAGGCGCTCAAGCCCAATCCACCGCACAAGTGGAAGGTCGTCGTCTTCGGCCAGAACCCGTACCCGCGGCCGGAGAGCGCCACCGGCATCGCCATGTTCGACAACACGTTCCACGACTGGAAAGACAGCAAGTTCGGGCGGGTCGTCAGCATCCGTTGCATTATCAAGGCAGCGGCGATGTGGAAGTACGGCATACCCAAGAAGACCCCGATCGCCGATATTCGCGCACTGTTGCACGAGCAGGCCGCCGTCCAGCCACCGGAATGGTTCCAGGCGATGCTCACCCAGGGTGTGCTGCTGCTGAACGCGGCGCTCACCGCCAGTAGCGACGGGGCGATGGGAACCGACCGGCACACTGGGTTCTGGCGTCCCATTGCCGAACGGATCGTCGAAGAGATACTCCGGGCCAAGCAGAATGCCGATGAGTCCGACCGTGGTGTCGTCTTCGCGTGGTGGGGTACCCACGCGCGCAGTCTGAAAAAGGTTGTCCTGCAACTCCAGAAGAAGTACCCCCAAGTCGAGGTCCGGCATGTAGACCATGCCAATCCCGCAGCGCAGGGCGACATCTTTTGCGACGGCGACCATTTCGGAACGGTGAACGCGGCCCTCGCGGCACTGGGTGCCGAGGAGATCGATTGGTTGCCGAGCACCGGGTGGAACAAGCTTGCGGCGGAAGCCGGCGGGACGGATCACCACATCGCCGAACGCATGGGCGCGTTCATCGCGTCCACCATGGAGTTGCACCAGCTGTACCTCGAGCGGCTCGCGAGCGTCAAGGACGAGGGGCTCGTCCTCCCCGCGATCACCGGTGTGTTCGACACCCCGCTCATGGACTTCCACGACGCCATCGCCCCGGTCACCAAGCGGTTGTCCGGTCTCGACCGGTACGCCGCACTGTCGCACGAGTTCGGCAAGAGGCGAGCGGACCGGACGACCGGAGGTCTGTCCGCCGACGCGATTGCCGCGCTCTACCTCTACACCTGCGAGTCCGCGTTCTACCGGGAGATCAACGCCGTCCTGCGCGCCCCGGACCGGTCGAAGCTCGCCCCCTACCTTCCGTACCTACGGCTGCTGTTCTCGGCGGTGTCACGGCTTCCCGTCCGCAGCGAGCCGTTGTGGCGGGGGGTGTCGCTGGACCTGCGTGCGCAGTACCCGTTGGGTCGGACCGTAACCTGGTGGGGGGTGTCCTCCTGCACGTCCGAGCCCAGCGTGGCACGGGCATTCCTCGGCGGTCGCGGTAAGCGAACGCTCTTCGAGGTATTCCCCACCCGGGCCGTGAGCATCCGGAATTTCTCCGCGTTCACCGACGAAGAGGAATTCATCCTCTTGCCGGGCACGCAGCTCGAGGTGACGGACGTCAAGGCCGAGCGTGGCGGGTTGTACATCGTGAAGTTGACCGAATCGGACCGGCAACCCCTCGTGTCCTGAGCATTGGGCTGTATCGAGCAGGTGGATGCGCATATCAGCTCGAAAGGGTGCACAACAGTGTGTTCGCTCTCGCCGCTACCCGAGCCGCTCTTCGTGGCGCTGACATCCGTATCCCTGAGTGTGGGCCCATCCGGCTCGAGATCGTCTGCAGGACGGCCGGGTCGCGCTGATCGTCGGTGGGCCCGGCGACCGCGTCACCGTCCTGCATGCGGGCGGGACAGTGGCCGAAAAGCGAACCACCTCCACAACTCGATGACCGCCGCAACCGCCCCCGGCAGTGACGAGGACCGGGAGGCGTCGAGGTATCCGGCCTATATCTGCTCGGCCGCCAATCGCGTAATGCGTTGATGGTTCCGCGGCGCGGCCGGTTTCAGCTGAACCTGATCACCGAGAGCAGGCCCACGCTCAACGAGTACATCGCGAACAGAATGAGCGTGCGCGTCTCGAAGTACTTTTCCAGGAACCGCACCGCCAGCCACGACGACAACCCGGACACGAATGCGCCGACCAGTATCGGCCCCCGCATTCCGGCGGTCTCCGGTCCGATGAGTTCGGGTGCTTCCACCAGTCCGGCGCCCAGGATCGCCGGAGTGGCGAGCAGGAAGGCGAATTTGGCCGCGTGCCCGTGTTCCAGACCGCGCCAGAGCCCGCCCACCATGGTGAGACCGGCACGGCTGAATCCGGTGAGCAGGGCGCCGAGTTGCACGAAGCCGATTCCGATCGCGTCGACCGCGCTGAGGGCGGCCAACGGGGGTTCCGGTAGTAATCGCCGAAAATCCAACGAAGTTCGTGTGGTCGCTGGTCAGTGGCTATAGAACCGGGACGGCGTCGGCCGAGTGATGTGCAGGCCGGACGTAACCTGTTGGCTGACAGTGTTTTCGGGTGGGGTTGGCTATGCCCGCGGGGCAGGACCGCTGATGATGACGAGGTCGCCGAACCCCGGAATCCATCCCAGTGGATAACTGACATTATCCGCTGAGTTGTGCGAGGATCTCAGTGGATAATGAAGTTCCGGCGGGATCGGAAGCCGGGGCGGAACTCAGTGGATAAGAAGGACGTGGTGTGATGAACGACCGGCCCGCCGATTTCACCCCGTGTGTGCACTTGCCGTCGGGCTACCTTCCGGCCGGCCGCAAGGTCCGGGCCGTACGCTCCTACGGGCGCGCCACCACGCCCCGGGCGAGCGAGGACCGGGCGCCGGCCGCGTTGTTGACCGACGGCGGCGCGGACCGGGACGGCCGGGCATGAGCGCGACGGTCACCCCGCTGCACGCCAGGACCGAGGAGGTCGGCGCGGCCGCCGAGCGGGCTCTGACCCAGGTGCACCGCTACCTGGACCGCTGCAAACTCGCCCGCAGCAGCGTCACCGCCTACCGGCGCCAGACCCGCGCCTATGTCGCGTGGCTGACCGAGCACGCCGCCGAGCATCCGGACGCTTTCACCGATGTGGTCGGCGCGGAGGCTGCGGTCACCGCCTGGCGCCGCCATCTGCTGCGGAACCGCAAATCCAGCCCCTCCACCGTCAACCAGGCACTGGCCGCGGTCACCGCGCTCTACGAACACGGCCCGCAGCTGCGGATCTCGGTGAAACGCGCCCGGGTGCCCCGCCCCGGGGACCCCGAGGCACTCACCACCGCCGAGCAGGGCCGGGTTGAACGGGCCTCGCTGCGCCGCAGCGCCCGCGACGCCGCGATCATCGCCGTCCTGCTCTACACCGGTGCCCGGGTCGAGGAATGCGCCCGCCTGGATCTCGACGATGTCGCGCTCACCGCGCGCACCGGCCGGATCCGGCTGCACGGCAAGGGCGACGAGGTCCGCGAGATCCCGCTGCCCGTCACCGCCCGCGAGCGGCTCGCCGAGTGGATCCTCACGCGGGGAAACTCCCCTGGGCCGTTGTGGACCGGCCAGCGCGGACGGTTGACCATCTCCGGGATCACCCAGGTCGTTCTCGCGGTCGGCGACGAGGCCGGCCTGCCCGGCCTGCGTCCGCACACCCTGCGCCACACCTACGCCACCCGGCTGCGCCAGGGCGGCGCCGACGTCGCCCAGGTCCAAGCCCTGCTCGGACACGCCTCGCTCGACACCTCCGCCCGCTATTTCCGTGCCGGCGCCGCTGAACAGGCCGCGATCGTGGAAACCGTGTTCGAGCAGTAGCGTCCGGACCTCATCGATGCCCGGCGGACAGGGCGCGGTAGTGGTCGATGCGGTCCTCGGCTTCGGCGAACCCTCTCGGCGGCCGCCAGCTCGCAATAGTGCAGCGCTGCACGGTAGTGACCGAAGATCGGCGATGCGGCTGTGCCATGCGCGGCTCTCGTCAATCCCCCTCGCCACGCGACAGACGGCGCCCGCCACCACCGCTACCAGGCAGCTGCGCTTCCTGTGCCAGATGGCACGGTACTTGCCGGCACCTGGTTCTGATCGCGAATACGGGCAGCAGGTGCTCGTGAAACTCGACATCACCTCGTGATTTTGTGATCGTCGATTCCGACACCGCCGGCGGCGGTAGGACCTAGCTCATTGATATCACTTTTTCCTGACCGCGGGCGAGAAACATCCCGCCTCGCCGAGGCCTGTATCCGTGAACAACCGACGCCAGAATTCGCGAACAACGACACCGAATTTGCGAACAATCAGCACCGGAATTCGCGAACAAAGCCCAGGTATCCCAGCTGTACGGCGCCGCCTACCGAAGCCGGGCGCAAGGTCATGCCCGGTTTTCAGCTTCCTCGAAGCTACCGGCCGGACCCGAAAACGGACAGAGAACAGACAAAAACAGACCCGGGATTCATTGCCAAAGTGCCGTCAGTGGAGGACTACTGGGTATAGGCGGCGCAGCAAACGACCGAACCTGTTCTGCTGTGAGAGAACCCTTTTCACGTTCATTGATCAGAAAGCAAATAAAATGGCACCTGTCATCACCTCGCTGACACCCTCTTTCGGCCCGCCAGCGGGTTTCAACTCTGTAGTGATCACCGGCTCCGGATACGCCAATGTCGGTCCCTTGACCGTCCGGTTCGGGGCGAACGCAACGACATTCACCATCGACTCCGATACCCAGATCACGGCCATCGTCCCGCCCGGCACCGGCACGGTCAACGTCACCGTACAAGCGCTGCTGGACGGCACGAGCAACCCGATGCCCTACACCTATGGTCCGGCTCCGGTTCCTACCTTGACCAGCATCACTCCGACTTCGGGGTCGGCGGCCGGCGGGACGTCGGTCGTGCTCACCGGAACCAACTTCACCGGAGCCACCGCCGTGAGTTTCGGTGGGACACCGGCAACCTCGTTCACGGTCAACTCCTCGACACAGATCACCGCAGTCACCCCTGCCCATGCGGCCGGGCCGGTGTCGGTCACCGTCACCACCCCATT
>NZ_BAFU01000238.1 GCF_000308495.1 Nocardia brevicatena NBRC 12119
GGCGTTCCGGTGGTTGAACTACACCATCGAGACCGAACTGCTGATGAACGAGATCGCCGACTCGACGGGCCGCATCTCCACTCTGCTGGACGCCGCCAAGCAGTACTCCCAGATGGACCGGGCTCCGTTCCAGGTGGTGGACCTGCACGAACTGCTGGACAGTACGTTGGTGATGCTCAGCCGCAAGATCGGTGACTCGATCGATGTCGTCAAGGACTACGACCGCACGCTGCCCCCGGTGGCCTGCTATGCCGCCGAGCTGAACCAGGTGTGGACGAATCTGATCGACAACGCGGTATACGCGATGGAAGGCCGCGGTACGTTGACGATCGGCACCCGGCAGGGGAACGATTGCGCGGTCGTGGTGATCGCGGACACCGGACCCGGTATTCCGGCCGACGTGCAGAGCCGTATCTTCGAGCCGTTCTTCACCACCAAACCGGTCGGCGAGGGCACCGGGTTGGGTCTGGACATCTCGTTCCGGATCGTGGTGAACAAGCACAGCGGCGACATTCGAGTCGAATCGCGGCCGGGCGACACCCGGTTCACCGTATGGCTACCGCTTACCCGCCCCGAATCCGAAGGGGAAGAAGATCGGTGACCGTAGGAGACGGCCGCCCCGGCCGGGCACAGGGTTCGGCCATCCTGTTTCGGGAATGCGATGGTCGGGTCTGCCGGCGGGGTCGCCCCGGTCAGTAACCGGCCATGAGATAGACCCCCGCGACGATCATCACGCAGGCCGTCGCGCGGCGCGGGCTCACGGAGCGTTTCGGGAAGCCCATCAGCCCGAAATGGTCCAGGACCAGGGCGCCGGACATCTGGCCCGCGATGATGAGCGCGTTGAACGTACTGGCTCCGACGCTGGACGCCACGGAGATCATGGCCAGTACCGCCGCGCCGCCGAGCAGCCCGCCGAACGGTGCCCAGGCGGGCATGGACCGCAGGTCCGACAGCGCAGGCCGGGCTCGCCGGCGCGAGCCGGTTCGTCGGGAGGTGGCGATGAGGTAGATCGCGAGAAACACCGCGAAGCCGGTGAACGCCACGGCGTAGGAGACGACCCCGCACAGCCACACGTTCCCGAGCGCCAGCTTCAACGAATTCTGGCAGCCCGCCTCTACGGAGCGTAGGGCGCCGCCGATGAGAATGAAGACGAAGAGCAGTGCGGTGGTGGCGCGGGGCAGGGTGGCGGGGGCCTCGATGGTGGGAGTGGCCACGGTGTTCCTTCACGGAGAGTTCGGATGGTTCCTGACGCGGCCGCCGATCAGGTGACCGACGCTCCGCGTCCGCGGGAGTCGTCGGCCATCAGGTAGATCGCCGCGGTGATCAATACGCAGGCCAGTACGCGGGGGAGGGTGGCGTGCCGCTCTTCGAAGCCCATCAGTCCGAAATGGTCCAGGACCAGGGCGACGGCCATCTCACCGACGATCACCAGCGCGCTGAATGTCGCCACGCCGACATACCGGGCGACGGCGATCATGCCGATGACGGCCGCGCCGCCGAGCAATCCGCCGAACGGCGACCACCACGGCATGCTTCGTACATCGTCGAGATCCGGCCACGGTGTTCCGGACAAGATCAGGAAAATCGAAAAGCCGGTCAGCGCAACGGCATAGGAGATCACCGCGCACAGCCACATGTTCTTCACATGGTTCATCAGGGTGTTCTGGCAGCCGGCTTCTACGGATCGTAGTGCGCCGCCGGTGAGGACGAACAGAAACACGAGCCCCATCATGATCAACATGGGCAGCACATCCTCGACACGGCTGGGTGAATACCGACGCCCTTCGGCTGCAACCGAATTGGCGCCGAGGTGAAGTGACGCAGATAACGTACCACTGAACGACGGTACAATAAAGAGGTTGCTCGGATTCGCGTTTTCGCACCTTCGAGCCCTGTGACGAGGTTGTGCGGCAGCCGTACTCGCGTACTGTGGGCAGGCCGAGCGTTCGAACAGCGCGGCCCACGACCTTCGACGGCCCGGCACACCCGAGTAGTGCCGTGGCGGTGACCGACCGAGGGATCAGATCAGGAGGACCGATGCCGGACAAGGATGTTCACGACGCGTTCGATGCCGTTGTGGCCGGAGCGGACTACCCGATGTGGGTGCTCACCACGGCCGTCGAGGACCACCGTGCAGGGTGCCTGATCGGCTTCTGCACCCAGATCGGCATCCACCCCCGCCGGTTCCTGGTGGGGGTGTCCAAGAACAACCACACTTTCCGTGTGGTCTCTCGCGCAGCGCATCTCGCCCTTCATCTACTGCCTGCCCACGATATCGATTCGGCGCGGTTGTTCGGCAGCGAAACCGGCGACGACATCGACAAATTCGCCCACTGCGAATCGTTCGACGGCCCCTACGGCCTGCCCATCCTCACCGCCGCCGTGGGGTGGTTCGCCGCGGCGATCATCGAACGTCACGACTTCGGTGATCACACCGGACTGCTGCTCGAGCCCGTGGCGGCGAGCGCGCCCCCGGACTCGGCGGCAGTATTGCGATACCGTGACGTGGCCGACCTGCCGGCCGGTCACGAAGCCTGACCGGCCGCGCTGGAACGGCCCGGCAGGCGAGCCTGCGCCCACCCTTCGAAATCGCCCCCGGGGCGGATACCGGCGAGGGGGTACGCCCGCTTACGCGGCGGTGACCCTCTCCGGTGCCTTCTCCGCCAGAGCCTGTTCACGCAGCCGGGCCAGCGTCCTGGACAGGATCCGCGAGACCTGCATCTGGGACACTCCGAGGCGTTCGGCGATCTGGGTTTGGGTCAGGGAGTCGAAGAACCGCCACACCAGCACCTGGCGTTCCCGCTCCGGCAGCGCCGCGATGAGCGGGCGTACCGCCATCGCGTCCTCGAGCAGTCGATAGCAGACGTCCTCGCTGCCCATACGGGCCAACAGGGTCGGCGAGCCGTTGTCCTCGTCGTCACGAAGGACCGAATCCAAGGAGCTGCTGGTATGTCCGTTACCGGCGATGAGGGCCTGGGTGACCTGGGTGACCTCCACACCGAGCTCGGCGGCGATTTCCCGCGCGGTCGGCACGCGCCCGAGGCGATGGGACAATTCCTCGGTTACCGGGCCTATCCGCAGTTGCAGTTCCTTCAAGGCGCGCGGCACCCGCACCGCCCAGGTGCGGTCGCGGAAGTGGCGGCGCACCTCACCCATGATGGTCGGTACCGCGAAGGACAGGAACGACGAGCCGCGCGTGTGGTCGAAGCGGTCCACGGCCTGCACCAGACCCATCCGGGCGATCTGGAGGAGATCGTCGAACGCCTCGCCCCGGTTGGTGAAACGGCGCGCGATGTGCTCGGCCAACGGCAGGCACAGGTGCACGATCTCCTCCCGAACCTGCCGACGGTGCGGGTCCTCGGCATCGAGGGAATGCAGTTTGTCGAACCACGGTTCGACGTTGTCGTAACTGTCCCCGTGCCCGCCCCCGCGCCGGGCACCGGATTCTTGATGCGCGCGGGGCGAGCGGCGGTCGGTCAGAACGGATGTCGGCTCGTTCATCGAGGCCTCCTGGGGTCCATACAACTGTCTCTTGGCTCGACCTCACGGGAACTACCCGCCAATCCGTGATTCAAACGTTATGGCTACTTCGGGTCTCTGTCAGAGAGGTGCGGGCAGGTGGCGGAATATCTCATCGCCGCGCTCGCGTGCTCGGTCACCGATGTGCCACGCGGGGACGTCCTCCCTCCGGTGCCACCCGGTTCGGGGGATGATCGCGGAGGGCGACGGGCGAGGTCGACCGGTTGGCGCGGCGAAAGGGGATAACCGGGGAGGGCGCGGCGCACGGTGGCCGAGCGCGGACGTCCGGTCCGCGGCGGAATCGGAGGAAGGGGCTGTGATGGTGTCGAGCACGCTGGTCGCGCTCTACGCTGCGGCGGGGCAGGACCCGCCGGGCTTGTTGCCCGCCCGTCAGCAGATGGCGTTCTCGTTGGGCTGGCATATCGTATTGGCCTGCTTCGGGGTCGCGTTCCCGGCCATGATCTACGTCGTGCACCGCCGCGGCATCACCCGCGATGATTCGGTTGCCTTGGGACTGGCCAAGCGGTGGGCGACGGTGTCGGCGATCCTGTTCGCCATCGGCGCGGTTTCGGGGACGGTGCTCAGCTTCGAAATGGGTCTGCTGTGGCCGGGGCTGATGGGCCGCTACGGCGATGTGCTGGGTCTGCCGTTCGCCTTCGAAGGACTGTCGTTCTTCATCGAGGCCATCTTCCTCGGTATCTACCTGTACGGGTGGGGGCGTATGTCGCCGCGACGTCATCTCGCGATGCTCATCCCGATGGGGGCCGCCGGCGTGGTGGGTACGTTCTGTGTGGTCAGCGTCAACGCGTGGATGAACAACCCGACCGGGTTCCGGCTCGTCGACGGTGAGATCACCGAGGTGAACCCGTGGCGGGCGATGTTCAACGACGGGGTCTCTCTGCAGTTCGCGCATATGTGGGTGGGTGCGTTCATGCTGGTGGGGTTCGTGGTGGCCGGTGTGTATGCCGCCGGGTTGCTGCGGGACCGGCGTGACGACCATCACCGTCTGGGCTTCACGGTGCCGTTCGTTTTCGCGACCGTCGCTGCGCTGCTGCAACCCTTTGTCGGGCATGTCCTCGGAATGCGGGTGCACGATACGCAACCGTCGAAGCTGGCCGCGTTCGAACTGGCCACCACCACCGAGGGCTCGGCCCCGCTGCGCCTGGGCGGTGTGCTCGTGAACGGGGAGGTTCGCGGGGTCTTCGAGCTGCCACGTCTCGGCTCGATCATCGCCCGCAATTCGCTGACCGCACCCGTTCCCGGTCTGGATACGGTAGCCGTCGAAGACCGGCCGCCGGTCAACATCACCCACCTCGCCTTCCAGACCATGGTCGCCATCGGCACCCTGCTCGCGGTCATGGTGCTCGTCTTCTGGCTGCTGCGATGGCGACGCCGCGATCTGTCGACCCACCGTTGGTTCCTGTGGATGGCGGTTGCCGCCGGGCCTCTCGCGGTCCTCGCGCTCGAATGCGGCTGGGTCGCCACCGAGGTCGGCCGCCAACCGTGGACCGTATGGCAGGTGCTGCGCACCCGCGAGGCCGCGAGTACCAGCAGCGGCCTGTGGTGGAGCTACACCGGTGTCCTGCTGGTCTATATCGGGATGACGGTGGGCGCGATCGTCGTATTGCGTTCCATGGCGCGCCGTTGGCGTGCCGGCAGCGAAACCCTCCTCGCGCCTTACGGACCCGAGGTCTCACCTGTCGATCAGGCGCAGCTCGTACGCAGCGCCGGAGAGGAGTGACCGATGGAGCTGTCGGATGTGGTGGCGACGGCCATGTTCACCGGGGTGGTGCTGTATTCGCTGTTCGCCGGCGCGGACTTCGGCTCCGGGTTCTGGGATCTGACCGCGGGCGGAGCGCGGCGCGGCGGTCGCCTGCGGGTGCTGATCGATCACAGTATCGGCCCGGTGTGGGAGGCCAACCACGTCTGGCTGATCTACATCCTGGTGTTTCTGTGGACCGCCTATCCCCGGGTATTCGCCGCCGTCATGACCACCCTGTTCATCCCGATGAGCCTGGCCTTACTGGGAATCGTGTTGCGTGGGGCCAACTTCGCCTTCCGCAAGTACGCCGAGTCGATGGCCCAGGCGCGCCTGTTCGGCGCACTGTTCGCCGGGGCGTCGCTGATGACCCCGTTCTTCTTCGGCACCATCGTCGGCGCGATCGCCTCGGGGCGGGTGCCCCCGGAGGGATACGGCGACCGGGTGAGCTCGTGGGTGAACCCGACCTCGTTCCTCGGCGGCATCCTCGCCGTGGGGACCTCGGCCTTTCTGGCCGGCGTGTTCCTCACCGCCGACGCCGCCCGCGCCGGAGACCGTACGCTCGCGGAATACCTGCGCCCGCGCACCCTGGTCGTCGGGGGAGTGACCGGTGCGATCGCGATCATGGCAATCGCCCCCATTCGACACGACGCACCGACCCTCGGTGCCGGCCTGCTCGGTCGGGCCTTCCCCCTGATCGCGCTGTCCGCCGCCGCGGGGGCGCTCACCCTGACCCTGGTGTTCTTCCGCCGATTCGGCTGGGCCCGGGTCTTCGCCTTGGTCGCGGTCGCGGCGATCGTCGTCGGATGGGCGGTGGCCCAAACTCCCTGGATCCTGGTCGACCGGATGCTTATCGCCGATGCCGCCGGAGCGCGGTCCACGCTGGTTGCGCTGCTCGTGGTCGTCGGACTCGCCGCGGTGACGGTGCTGCCCGCCCTCGCCTACCTGTTCTGGCTCACCCAGACCGATGCCTGGGTCCGCGACGAGACCACGCCCGGGGATCTCGTTGGGGCCGGCGACACCCGGGGTCGGTGATGAATGCCGGCCCCGGGTTCCGCGCGGACCCGCCCCGATCAGATCTCCGACATCGGGTAGTAGTATGGGCGCGTGCGGTCCCCGGCAGATGTTGCGGCACGAATTCGTGGTGCCTTCGTCGGATCCGCCGCAGGCGCGGTGAGTATCGCCGCACACGGTATCGGCGGCGCGAGTATGCCGCCGGACCACACCGCCATTGCTTTGCTGATCGCCGCGTGTACCGCGACCGGCGCCCTCTCCGGCTCGTTGCGCACCCGGCACGGTATCGCCGAGGTGATGGTGATGCTCGTCTTCGGACAGGCGCTCGGGCACACCGCCCTATCGGTTTCCGAACACGGGCACGAACACTCCGCGACGGCGCTCATGCTCGTCGCTCACCTCGTGGCCGTCCTCGTCGGGGCGCTGCTGATCCACGGCGTCGAACTGGCGATGCGATACATCCTCGCGAGTATGCGAGGTGTGCTTCTCGCGCTCGACCCTGTGCTTCCCGTGCCGGACGGGCTCATTCGTCCGGTCGTACGGACGACGGTGCCGAGGCGACTGCCCATCCTGGTGAGTTCGGGAATCGGTAGGCGCGGACCGCCGCTGCCCCGGTGACACCCCGTCCCCTTCACCGTTCGTCGTAGCGACGCGAATACCGGTGCGCCGGTCGCGCTCCCCGCCGAGTGGCATTCGACCGTGACAGCCGTCCCGATACGCGACACCCATACCGCGGACCGGCGAGGCAGCACCGGGCCACCGGCTTCCACCGTGGTCCGCACCGTCATCGGTACTCGTGCTCGGCCCAGAGCACGTATCGGATGATATCCATCGGTTCCCCATGCCTCGGCAGGCGACGCTCGGGCCACTCCGCGGTGCGATCGGCTCGCACCCCGGACACGACCCGAACCCGCTCCGGCGCGGTGAATTCCTCTTCTTCTCTCGAACGGAGTTCGTGTGTCCACCCCAACCATTCCCACCCCGCCGACCTCCGGCGTGTCCCGCGCCGCGCGCATGGTCCGCGCCGCGACCGTGGCGCTGTCGATACTGGTGCTGCCGATCGCCTGCGCGAACCCGGACCCGGACGTGAGCGCGGCCGAGTCGATCATCGTGCACGACCAATGGGTCAAGGCGGCCGAGGGCGGGATGTCCGCGGCCTTCGCGGAGATCACCAACGACGGTGACCGCGATATCGTCCTGGTCTCGGCGACCAGCGCGGCATCGGCCCGTATGGAACTACACGAGACGGTGACCGATCCGGCCGGTGCCAAGACCATGCGCCCCAAGGAAGGCGGTTTCACGATCGCGGCCGGTCAGACGCTCACCCTCGCGCCCGGCAACGACCACCTGATGTTCATCGACCTGAAGGAGCCGTTGCGCACCGGCTCGAACACCTCGATCGAACTTCACTTCGCCGACGGTTCCACCACGTCGTTCACCGCGAGGGTCCGGGACTTCCCCGGCGCGCAGGAGAACTACAACCCCGGCACCGGAGGCCATGAGCCCCACGCACCCTCAACCCACGATGGCTGAGCAGCGCGCGGGTCGGCTCACCCGGCGGCGGCTTCTCGGGGGAGGGGTCGCCGCCGCGGGGGTGGTCGGCGCGGCGGGCGCGGGGTGGACCGCCGCCGACCTTCGCCACGCCCCGTCCGAGACGGCGACCGCCACCGAATCGTTCTACGGCATCCATCAGGCCGGTATCGCCACCCCGCCCCAGGCGTATACCGCGTTCGTCGGGCTGGATCTGCGGCCGGACACCGATCGTGACGATCTGGTCGGTCTGCTCGGCATCTGGACCGAGGACGCCGCGCGCCTCACCCAGGGCCGGCCCGCGCTCGCCGATACCGAGCCGGAACTGGCGGCCCGCCCGGCGCGGCTCACCGTCACCGTGGGGTTCGGCCCTCGGATATTCGCGACGGTCGCGCCGGCGCAGCGCGGACCCGCCTGGTTGCGCCCGCTGCCGGCATTCGAGATCGACCGGCTGCGACCGGAGTTCAGCGGCGGTGACCTGCTGCTGCAGATCTGTGCCGACGAGCCGACCACCGTCGCACACGCGGTGCGGGTGCTGTGTCGCAGTATCACCTCGCTGGTCACCGTCCGCTGGGTGCAGCGCGGGTTTCGCGATGCCGCCGCCGGTGCCACTCCACGCAATCTCATGGGCCAGGTCGACGGCACCGTCAATATCGACCCGGACAGCGCCGACTTCGATCGGCTCGTCTGGGACGACGGCGGCCGGCAGCCATGGTTGGCCGGCGGCACCTCGCTGGTACTGCGCCGAATCGCGATGAACCTGGACACCTGGGACGAGCTCGATACCGAAGGCCGCGAACTCTCGGTAGGGCGCACCCTGTCCAACGGCGCACCGCTGACCGGCACCCACGAGCACGACGAACCCGATTTCACGGCCGTCGACACCAACGGTATTCCGGTCATCCCGCCCTCGGCGCATATCGCACGCGCCCACCACACCCATGACGGTGAGCGGTTCCTGCGTCGGGCGTACAACTACGACGACGCACCCGAGCCGGGGCAGATATCGAACTCGGGACTGTTGTTCGCGGCCTACCAGCGCGATATCGATGTCCAGTTCCTGCCGGTGCAGCGCAGACTGGCCGAGTTCGACGCGCTCAACGTGTGGACGACCCCGATCGGTTCGGCGGTGTTCGTCATCCCGCCGGGCACCGAGCCGGGCGGGTTCGTCGGCGAAACGCTTTTCGCCGACTGAGCTCGTTCGAGACCGGGGAGTGTCGGTGATGTTCCCCGCTCCACGAAGCGGGGAACATCACCTGCGGACCAGCGAATTCGTGGTGTGGACTGTAGTCGGCTCTCGGTAATCTCAGTAAGTCCGTTCTCGGCCGGCGGCAAGCATCGACACCAACCGTCCAGCGGTCGGTCGGGCCGCAGGCTCCTCTTCAAGACGACCGCGCCGAGGGCGGCGGCGATCAGCCCGACGGCCAGGGCCAGGAAGCCGCCGACGATGCCGTACCCGGTGCCGGGTCCGGCCTCGGCGGCGACCACGACCAGCCCGCCTATCCCCAGGCCGACCACCCCGGCCACCAGCGCGGTGACCGCGGAACGGCGTCCGGCGCCGCGGATGAGGGCGCGGACGCCGACGACGACACCGACCAGTCCCACGGCCACACCCACCAGGGACCAGAAACGCCCGGCGGTCAGCCCGGAGGAGCCTGACCGGGCCAGCACCTCCGAGGCGGCGAGTAGGTGACGAACGGACATGACGTGCTCCTTCTCCAACGACTGGGACGAGGAATATCCTCTCCGTCGGACCGGCCCTGATCGTCGTGCGCACGCAGACACTTCACGCTACTGCCGGGGGCGTAGAAACCCGCCGGGGTACCGCGTCTGCGGTAGACGGTGATCACCCCCGTGCACGACTTCCCCGCACGGATATCGGGCTAGGGTGCACCCATGGAACGGCTTCGGGACTGGGCGATCGCCGCGGGCATCGCGGTGTTTCAGCTCGTCTCCGGGTTGTCCGGGCCTCCGGTCGGGTGGGTGCTGCTGGTCGCCGGCGGGCTGTCGTTGTCCGCCGCCCGTCGGGTGCCGGTCGCGGTGCTGGCGGTGACGGGGTCGACCGCGTTGGCGTACCAGGCCCTCGGGGTGGATGTCCCCGCGGTCGCGTTCCTGTTCGCCGTGTACACGGCATTCCGGGCGGGGCACCGGGTGGCGGCTGTGGCGGGGTCGGTGGTCATGGTGCTCGTTATGCCCTTCGCGTTACTGGCTTCGCCGCGCGGGCTGCTCGTGGGTGAGGCGTTCGTGCAGACCCGGGACGTCCTGCAACTGGCGTGGCTGGTCGCCGCGTGCGCGGCGGGCGAAGCGGTGCGGCAGGCCGAGCGGCGGGCCGACGAGGCCGAACGTACCCGGGAGGAGGCCGCGCGGCGCCGAGCCGACGAGGAGCGGCTGCACATCGCGCGGGAACTGCACGACTCGCTGACCCATCAGATTTCGGTGATCAAGGTGCAGGCCGAGGCGGCCGTCCACCTGGCCCGCCGGCGCGGCGAACAGGTGCCCGAGGCGTTGTCGGCGATCCTGGAGGCCGGGCGCGAGGCGTCCCGGGAGCTACGGGCCACCCTGGAGGCCTTGCGCGACGACGGCGAACCGTCGCACGGGCTCGACCACGTACCGGACCTGGTGGAACGGGTCCGCACGACCGGTCTGGACGCGAAGTTGACGGTCGGGGGACGGCGCGGCGCTCTGCCGGCGGCCGTGGACCGGACCGCCTATCGGATCGTCCAGGAGTCACTGACCAACATCACCCGGCACGCCGCCGCCGATACCGCGTCGGTCCACATCGACTACCGCCCCGACGCCCTGGTGATTCGGGTGGACGACGACGGCCGCGCCGCGCCGGACACCACGCCTGTGTCGGGTGTGGGGCTGCTCGGGATGCACGAACGGGTCACCGCCCTCGGCGGCCGGTTGCATGCCGCGCCCCGCAGCGGAGGCGGGTTCACCGTCCAGGCCGAGCTGCCTGTGGAGCGGACGCCGTGATCCGCGTTCTGCTGGTGGACGACCAGCCGCTGATACGCAGCGGTTTCCGCGCACTGCTCGACGCGGAGGACGATATCGAGGTGGTGGCCGAGGCCGGTGAGGGCGCGTGTGGCGTCGAACTGGCACGTGCACACCTGCCCGACGTCGCGCTGGTGGACATCCGGATGCCCATCGTGGACGGCATCGAGGCGACCCGGCGCATCGCCGTCGATCCGGCCCTGGCCGGGGTGCACGTGGTGATCCTGACCAACTACGGCCTGGACGAGCACGTCTTCAACGCTCTGCGCGCGGGCGCGGCCGGGTTCCTGGTCAAGGACATCCACCCGGAGGACTTCCTGCACGCCGTCCGGGTCGCGGCCCGCGGTGACGCGCTGCTCGCGCCGTCGATCACGCGCAAGCTGATCAACCGGTACGTCAGCCGGCCGCCGGTTCCCGGCGAGGCTTCCGGTCTGGCCGAGCTGACCAACCGTGAGCGGGAGGTGGTCACCCTGGTCGCGCGGGGCCTGTCGAGCGACGAGATCGCCGACCACTTGGTGATCAGCCCGCTGACCGCCAAGACCCACATCAACCGGGCGATGGCCAAGCTCCACGCCCGCGACCGCGCCCAATTGGTCGTCCTGGCCTACGAATCCGGCCTCGTGACTCCGCGTCGAGTCTGACCTTCCCCACCTGGCATGGCCGTCCGCGGTGCGAGATGCGTTCTCCAACCGGATCGTGGCTGCAGGCGGTGACCATGAACGCGTCCTTGTGCTCGTACCGATCGGGGCCGTCGCTGCTCGTCGCGTTGCCGGGCACCTCGAATGTAGTCCATTGCGGTTGTCGCAAGCGGTACCTGGACTCACAGCACGGACACCAGACGCGTTGACAGGCGGTTTCCTTGCGTGAAAGTGTGTCAAAAACGCACGAGTGTGCGTTCTGTGAACCCGCAAGGAGTCTGGGCTTTGTCGCAGCTGGAAGATCGATTGGATATTCACGAATGCCTGTACCGGTATGCCCGCGCTGTGGATCGCCTCGACTACGAGGCCATAGCGGAGTGCTACTTCGACGATGCCATTGATACACACGCCGGCTACGTCGGTGACGCTGCCGGCCTCGTCGAGGACATTCGTACTCGGCATGCGTCGATTGATTCTGCGCAGCACTTCGTGACGAATGTCCTCATCGAGTTCGATGGGCCCGACCGCGCGCACGTCGAGTCGTACTGCCTGGCCTTTTTGCGTCGGAAGTCGGCGGAGGGCGATGACTCTCAAATCGAGTTCGTCTCTCGGTGTCGTTACGTCGACCGCTTCGAGCGGCGCGAGGCCCGATGGGCGATCGCTGATCGAGTGGTGGTCTTCGACGAGACGGTCGAGCAGCGGGTGGTGGACACGCGTCCACCGTCCTGGATCGCCTCGCGTCGCGACCGGACGGATCCGGTCTATACCTGGGGCCGCGGTGAGAGGTGACCCGGGTGGTCGTAGGTGGGTTGACGGCCGCAGCCTGCTAGGCAATAGTGTGGCACACATTACCGCACAAGTGAGCGCAGAACGCACAGAGGAATTTGCATGACTGTAGAAGGCGTGTGGCACGACCGGTTCTCGGGACTGGCGGACATCCTGCAGAAGAGCATCGAAACCGGGGATGACGTCGGTGCATCCGTTGCCGTGACACTCGACGGGCAGCCGGTCGTCGATCTGTGGGTGGATGGGTCGATGAGCAACGGACCGAGCCGTGGAAACGTGACACGATCTTGAATGTCTGGTCGAACACGAAGACGGTTACGGCTTTGGCGGCCCTTGTTCTCGTCGATCGCGGCGAACTGGATCTCTTTGCGCCGGTGGCGAAGTACTGGCCGGAGTTCGCGGCGAACGGGAAGGAGGGCGTCGAGGTCCGGTACATCTAGTCGCACACGTCCGGTGTCGCGGGCTGGGATCTCCCGGTCACGATGGATGGTGTCTACGACCCGGAGATCTCGGTGGCGAAACTGGCTGCGCAGGCGCCGTGGTGGGAACCGGGAACGTCAGGCGCCTATCACGCACTCAGCATCGGTCACCTCGTGCACGAGCTGGTGCGGCGAGTCACGGGATCGACTCTCGGCCAGTTCGTAGCCCGGGAGATCGCAGGACCGTTGGGCGCCGATTTCCACATCGGCCTGGACCGCTCCGAGGACCACCGGTTGTCGTACCTCATCCTTCCCCCGCAGGAGGAGTCGTTCGACGCTGAATTGGTCGAGCTGGACAAAGACAGCGTCGGCTACAAACTGACAGCAGCCGGATTGGCCACCGATCCGAGGACTGCGTGGGAGGAGCGGTGGCGGCGGTCGGAGATTTGCAGCGCCGGCAACGGCCAGGGCAATGCCCGCTCTCTCGCCACCATCCAGTCGATCGTCTCTCACGGCGAATACAACGGCGTCCGACTGCTTTCGGAGAAGACGTGCGATCTCATCTTCCACGAGCACTACAAGGGAGTCGACCAGTATCTGGGACTGCCCATCCGATGGGGGGTCGGATATGCACTGTCCTACCCGGAGGTCTTCCCGTATCTGCCCGACGGCAGGATTTGTTTCTGGGCCGGGTGGGGCGGTTCGATGGTCATCAACGATCTCGACCGTCGAATGACGATCGCCTACGTCATGAACCAGATGGAATCCGGGGTGCTCGGTACCTACCGCGGAATTGTCGGTGGGGTTCGAAGCGAAGCGCTGATCCGCGAGGTCTATGCAGCCCTCGATCGATGAACCGATCTTCACAGCGCACCTGTGATAGGCCGTCTCGCCCGGCGGCAGAATGCGAGAACCAGATGGGCCGATTCGAAGGCAAAGTAGCAGTCATCACCGGTGGTGCCCGTGGTCAAGGGCGCTCCCACGCCCTGGCCCTCGCGCGCGAGGGGGCCGACGTCGTCGTGGCCGACGTCCCCGCCCCGATTGCGTCGGTGCCGTATCCGCTCGCGACATCCGATGACCTGGCGGAGACGGTCGCGATGGTCGAGGAAGTCGGCGTCCGTGCTGTCGGCATTCCCACAGACGTGCGCAAGTCGGCCGACATCGATGCGGTGATTGCGACCGCGATCTCGGAATTCGGAAAGATCGACGTGCTCGTGGCCAACGCGGGCATCGTCTCGTACAGTCCGCTGATCGACATGGACGACGATACGTGGCTGGACATGATCAACGTCAACTTGACGGGTGTGGCGTGGACCATCCGGGCAGCGCTGCCGCATATGGCCGACAGGTCGTATGGGCGGATCGTCGTCACCGCTTCACAGGCGGCGCGCCGTGGAATGCCGAACCTTGCTCATTACTGCTCGGCGAAATGGGGTCTTCTCGGCCTGGTGAAGACCGTTGCCCTCGAGATGGCCCCGCATCTGGGCGTCACCTGCAATGCGGTGCTACCCGGCGGCGTCGATACTCCGATGATGCGCAACGATGCCGTCTGCCGAGTCTTTGCGCCCGACTGGACGCACCGACGGTCCAGGATCTCGAGGAACGGCTCCGTGCGTTCAATCCGATGCCGACGGCGTGGATCGAGCCCGCAGATATCTCCCACACTGTGCTCTACCTGCTCAGCGATGAAGCACGTTATGTCTCCGGGACAGCGGTCGACGTCGCTGCAGCCCACAATGCCGGTTAACAGGCTCGAGCCGTAGGGCGCCGACATAAGTCGGACTCCTACGGTTCTGCCGGGCTGCCCGCGTGCCGACCGGTTCGGAGGTCTGCCTCGATTTCGGTGGCCGTCGCTTTCAGTCGCAGCAGCAAATCTCCGCTGAGAGCGGAGAGGCTGACCGTCGCGGCCGTGACACCGATGGAGATCGCCGCAATAACCTTACCGGCCTTGTCGTGGACCGGAACGGCAACGGTCCGAAGATCGATTGCGAGTTCCTGGTCGCCGATGGCATATCCGTGGTGGGCGACCTGCTCGAGCTCGAGTCGAAGTGTTGCTTCGTCGACAATGGTGCGATCGGTCTGCTTGACGAGTTCGACCCTGGAAAAGTACGCATCGATATCGTCTGGCGGCAGCGCCGCGAGCAGCACTCGTCCCACCGGACTTGCATAGGCCGGCACACGGGTGCCGAACCCCACTTGTACGGCGACGAGCTTCTTCGCCTGCACGCCGGCGACATAGACGATTTCATCGCCGTCGAGGACGAACGCCATCGAAGTTTCCGAGATCTCGCGCGTCAACGCTTCGAGATGCGGCTGGATCACGTCGGGAAACGACACTGCGTCGAGGTAGGGCTGAGCCAGTTCGAGTACACGAGGCCGAAGGTAGAACCTGCTGCCGTCTACTCCCACGTATCCGAGTGCGACCAGCGTGTGCAAGAACCGTCGCGCCGCTGCCCGATCGATCTGCACTTCGCGCGCGACATCGGAGATGGTCAGCTGAGCACGTCCCTCACCGAAACAACGCAGGACCGCAAGACCCCTGTCCAATGCCTGGACGTAGGGGCCGTTGCCTTCTCGTGCCATCGCTTCATCCTAATCTCTTTGCCAACACCCTATCCCGTGCCGAAATGATCGACACGTCGCCGCTGACGAGGCGCGATCAGCATGCCACACCTATGTGCGTATTGCGCATGAGGGCGCGGCTCGCGCACGGTGTATTCACGGGTGGCTTCTCGATCGACCCCTGGCTTATTGACGCCCCAGAAGTGTCATGACACACTCTGTATGTGCGTTTAACGCACATATGAGCGATTAACGCACGGGGGGTGTGAGGTGACCGCGACGGTGTGGAAGTCCGGCCGGGACGCTGACAGCCCCATGGACATCAAGACCGGTTTGACCAGAAAAGACGAGGGAGAGTGGGTGTCCGGAACCGTTCCCGGCGCTGCCTACCGTGACCTCGGACTCGGCGCCAACTGTGATGGCCTCCTCAGCGCCCATCACGTGAAGTACGACGCAAAGGCGAGAGCTACCACCGACTGGCAGTTCCACGACGCCGACTTCCACTGGTTCTTCGTGCTGTCGGGCGAAATCGCAATTGCCAACGAGGACGGCGAGGAAGTCACCCTCGGCCGCGGCGGCTCTGCTTACCACCCTCCTTACTGGCGGCACCGCATCGTCTCCGCGACACTCGACTTCGAGGCGTACGAGGTCTTCGGTCCGGCCGAATACTCGACGACCACAGGCGAGGACGCATTGAAACCTGCTGAGGCCGAACAGTTTTCACACCTATCGGCGGTCTATACCGCTGAAGCACCCGAGTCGTACGTGCGGGGAGACGGCCCCCGGGCGTGGTCTCTGTACCGCGATCTCGGGACGCGCATCCCGACCGATGGTCGCATCCACGAGAAATCGCGTTCGGCGTACTGTTCCTGGCTTCTGACGAGGCGAGCTTCCTGACCGGCCACGACCTCGTGATGAGCGGAGGACAAGGTGAAGTCGCCTTCTGAGCACGAGCTGGCCCCGGGACCCGCTCTGTCCCTTCGCGGCAGGACCGCCGTGGTCGCCGGAGCAGGACGGGGGATCGGTGCTTCCGTCGCGACCACATTGGCGTCGGCAGGTGCGACCGTCGCCGTGGTCGAGATGGTCGCGGCACGCGCTGCCGAGACGGTTGCCGCCATTGAGGAAACAGGCGGCATTGCCTTCCCCGTGGTCGCAGATCTCACCGATTCCGAGTCCGTCCGAACCGTCGTAACGACCGTGCTCGAAAAAACCACCGGCATCGACATCCTGGCAAACGTAGCGGGAGGATCGTGGCCGTATGTCCCTTACCGGCGTCTGCACGAGGTCCCCGACACCGACTGGGCGACCATCCAGGACATCAACCTCACCTACGTCTACCGGCTCACCGCCGATGTGCTCGGGCACATGATCGATACCGGGCGTCAGGGCGCGATTGTGCATGTCACATCGATCGCCGGAGTCCTGAGCTCACCGCATGCGGCCGTCTACGGTGCGGCGAAGTCGGCCGTAATGTCACTGCCGCGCTCATTGGCACAGGAGTACGGGCCCGAAGGTATCAGGGTGAACGCTGTGGCTCCCGGGCGGATCGCTACGCCCGCGACGACATCACCTGACGGAGAACAGGTCGACTTCACACAGAGTATCCCTCTCCGCGCATTGGGCGAGCCTCGGGATATAGCGGACGCGGTCCTGTTTCTGGCATCTGACCGGGCCGGATACATCACAGGCCAGACCCTGCTGGTCGACGGTGACGCCTCCTCGACCCCCGGTCTGGTTCCGACCGGCGGCGTGCCGCTTCCTCGGAATGACCGCGCGGGCGGATTGCGTTAGAGCCTTCCGTCAACCCAGGGATTGCTGCACGGATAGGTTATGTAGGTCACTCCGCCGCGATGTCGACCCCGTACGAGCGGGCGAGTTCGGGGAGTCCGGACGGGTATCCCTGACCTATCGCCCGTAGGCGCCACATATCTTCACGCAGGTAGATCTCGGCGAGCAGCAGAGTGCGCTCTTCGGTAGCGGCGTCGAGCGTCGCGCGCGCGAAAACACCCGACTGGTTGCCGGCGCCGATCTCGAGCTCGATCGCGCCCACCGCCCCGAACGTTGTTCCGGCTCCGTCGATCGCGGCCGCGAGCGCGACCCGCACGCATCCTTGCGCAAGCTGGTCGAGGGTGAGCTCCACGGACTGCTCGCTGGGCCCGTCGGTGGTCAGTCGCAGGCCGTCGGTGGCGGGGTGGTTGTAGAAGACGAAATCAGAGTCCGCGCCGACCTTTTCGCGGCTGTCGAGAAGGAATCCCACGACGTCGACCTCGTACGATTCGCTATAGCTCCACGACACCCGTACTGACCACTCCTCGCCCAGCAGCTTCACCGGCAGGTCGATCACCTGGCCGCGGCTCATAATATGCGGGTCGGCGATTTCGGGTGCAGGGGTTGGCGGCGACGGAATGCGGGGTGCATCCAGCAGTTCCGGCCCATGCACGGGAATGTCGTGTTCGGTTGCCCAGCGCAGTCGGGGGTCGGTCTGCGCGTCGGCCAGTGCAAGGACGTCGGACACGTTCGCCGACATGTTCACCGCCGCCGAGCCGCCGAGTTCGGTGATCCGCCTCCTGGCCTCGGCCGCCACCGGGTGCGGCCCGCCGAGCACCAAGACTCGCCGCCCGGCCAAGGGACCGCTTCGTTCGGCGGGTCCGCGCCGGCCGGCCTTCGCACCGGCCGGCGAGGTGCCTTTGGTCGTCCCGGTCCGAACGCGTTCGAGCAGGCTCAGGAAGTCTGCTTCGGTGCGGACCGGGGTGCCGTGCCTGCGCGCCGCACCGGCCTTGCCGGTGGAGGCGTGCGGCGTATTCGTCACCAGGATGCTCGTCCGGCCGCTGACCGAACCCGTGACGTCCAGCCCCGCGGCCACGGCGCGGGCTATCAGCTCCGCACGATCGAGGAGGGTGTCGCCGGTGAAGGCGACCTTCATCCCTTGGACCAGAAGACCGTTGTCGTCGAGGCGCCCGGGATACTCGAACGCGCATACCGTCTTCGGTGTGGTACTCGGTCGTCTCCGGGTGCGGGGACGGGTATCCGGTGAACATGCCAGTAAGGGAAGCGTTATACCGAGCCCGGCCGCATCGGTGATCAACGACCGCAGTACCGCCGCGAGCACCTGTGCATCGTCGAGGGCATCGTGTGCGCGCTGTTGCCGGACACCGTAATACGTTGCCAGAGTGGACAACCGACAGTCCGGCACCGGGAGGGCGACGCGGCGTGCGAGAGCCAGCGTGCACAGTCTGTGGCCGATCGGTGGCGCCACCCCGATGCGGTCGAATTCTCCCGCAAGGAAGTCGTAGTCGAACCGGGCGTTGTGGGCGACCATGACCCGACCCGCCAGCAGTTCGGTCAACTCTTCCTCGATATGCTCGAAACGCGGCGCACCGTTCAGCAGTTCACGGGTCAGGCCATGGATATGGACCGGTCCGGGATCACATCCGGGATCGATGAGGGTATGGAACTCCCGGGCGACGGCGCCATCGCCGTCCAAGGTCAGTGCGGCGATCGATAACACCCGGTGGTCGGCAGCGCTGAGCCCCGAGGTCTCGACATCGACGACGGTAAAAGAGCCGAATCCGAACCCAGGTGTCGCCGCGGAGACTGTCGAATCGTATTGCATGCCAGAGGAATTGTAGACGAGTCGGTATATGTTGCGATCCGACCGAGCGTGTTCGAGTACTTTCGGTCAGCGCTATCACAGGTGGAAGCCCAGGATTCGGCGTCGGCGAGCGTGCAGGCGATTCGGTGCGTCGACCGGGAGCTCCGGGACTGGACCAAGCCGCCATGGAGATCGAAAGCACCACTTCTGTTGCTCGGTTGCCCGGCCCGGCTGCACTGAAGCTCTCCGTAATCCTGGACGCCGGTCGAGTACGCCCGGCCAACGCCCTCGAGCGCCTCAACTCGGTATTCTCGGAACCTGGCCAAGGCGTTGTAATGCCGAGAAGCACGCACGCGATGCAGCCGATACGCTTCCGTCGTGATAGATGGTTCCACTTTCGTCTGCTCATGCTGTGCGGAACCGCATGATGGACCACCCTTCGGCTATGGGACACGCGCGCCCGCGTACTGGAACGCCGACCTCGCGGATCGGCCGGGCAGCATGCTCGGAGAAGAACAGTGCGTGATCGCGGGAACGCACTTCTTCGCGCGGGCACGTCTCGTCCTGCCGATCACCGACACCGGCGACGAGTTCGACTGGGGCGTCCGGGTTTCCGTCAGCGAGCAGAACTTCGATCGGATATCGGCCGTGTGGGAGAAACCCGAAAGAGTCGAAGAACCACCGTATTTCGGATGGTTGGCCACAGAACTGCCCCTGTATGAACCGACAACCTTGAATCTGAAGACCCACTTGCGTACCCAGAGTGTCGGGAGTCGGCCACTCGTGGAGCTGGAGCCCACCGATCACCCCCTGGCCGTCGAACAGCGAACCGGCATCACGTTGGCCCGTGTCCAATCGATCGCTGAACAACTCCTGCACGCCGACCCGCTGACCGAGTAAACCGCGAACATCCCTTCTGCCGCGTTGTGCGCGGTCCGAAGCGGCCACGGGCTGATGTCAAGAACGATCATGACGTCAGGATTCGTCGATGAACGACGTCACTGTCCACCGATGTAGCCGAACTCGACGGTCGCGTCGCCGACGAACCAGCGCTCGGAGAGGCCTCGGTCGGTCAGCGGCACGCCGATGTTCTTGAAGTCATCGCCGAGCGAGGTAGCAACCATCTGGTAGTCCCGTACCGGCCGACATTGATTCCACGGCAGAAAACAGGCTTTCGGCCAGGTTCAGAACCTCCTCCAGAGGTCGATGGCCGGTCTTCCGAGTGCACGCACAGCAGATCGATATCGCTGAGCAGTTTCGCCTCGCCGGCCGTAGTGTGGCGAAGCCGGGCTTGCCGCGGGCCGGCGATCCGCCGCCCACCTGTTCCGCACCACCCAGCGACTCACCGGCCCACAAGCCGATGGGAAGGCCTTACCCTCTACGGCATCCTCCGCGAAATCCAGCGCGCACTCGCCATCCGGATCGGCACCTGCCCCTCTGCCACCACACCTTCCCGACCTGACAAAGTCCTACTAGTGGGTGCGCCCGTTAGTTCGTCGGGGGTTGCCAGGCGGTGGGTCGTTGAGGTAGAGGCCGAAGCGCAGTCGAGGGCTTCGGCGGATGTTCCGGCGGGCAGGCCACTGGGCAGCACAGAGTCGTGATAGGTGTCTCGGCCGGCGAGGTAGATGGCGAATCTCCAGGTTGTGGCATATCCGGTGTATCGCAGCCGCATCAGCGGCATGCGGGTCCCGTTGCCCAGTTCGCCGGTGACGTAGGCGAAGGCGCCGTGGTAGCGCACATGCAGGCGGGCCAGTTGAGGCCGGCGGTCCGCGGCGTGGGCGGCCAGTCGCTGCCGCAGCGAGGTCTTGGTCGGTTCCGGCGGTGCAGCCATGCGTGTGACCCTGCCACGAACAAGCTTTCGGCGTGGCTACCCGGTTCCGCGTGCCCGGTCGGGCAGAGTTTCTCAATCCGTAACCAGGTTGAGGGACAAGGGAATATCGTTGTGCTGCCACGCAGTCCGTATGTTGTCGTCCCGACCGCTGCGCAGCGGTCGCAGCCGGAAACGATCACCCGCCGGTCCTCGGTGCCGTATCGGACGGTACTGCGGGCACGAATCGTGCTCGCAGCTGCGGACGGGGAATCGAACACCGATATCGCCCGTGCCCTCGGCATCAACGCCGACACTGCCCGAAAATGACGGAAACGATTCTGCAGCAAAGGAATCGTTGGATTGACCGATCTACCTCGCAGCGGCCGGCCACGAACATTCACCGCCGAGCAGGTAGCGGAGGTCAAGGCCCTGGCCTGTGAACTGCCGTCGGTGTCCGGGCTGCCGTTGGCCCGATGGAGCTGCCCCGAGCCGGCCCGCGAAGTGACCTCACGCAGGATCGCCGAACAGATCTCGGCGTCGACCGTGCGGCGGATCCTCGCTCGGTACGCGATCAGGCCCTGGCAACACCGATCGTGGATCCTTCCCCGCGACCCGTATTTCGCACCCAAAGCCGCCCGGGTGCTGGACCTGTACGCCCGAATCCGGGACGGCGAACCACTCGACGCCGACGACTACGTACTGTCTGCCGATGAGAAACCCGGCGTCCAGGCCCGCCGCCGCATCTGTCGTAGCCTCCCGCCCACCGCCCGGCGGGCGATGCGAGTGGAATCGGAATACCGACGCGACGGCACTCTCGCCTATTTCGCCGCCTATGACGTGCACAGCGCCCACGTCATCGGCCGCTGCGAGCCCAGCACCGGCATCGCACCGTTCTCCCGGCTCACTGCCCAGGTCATGACCGCCGAGCCGTACGCCGGCGCGCGGCGAGTGTTCCGGATCGTCGACAACGGCGTCTCCCACCGCAACTGGGCAGCACCGGCGCGTCTGGCCGACGCCTACCCGAATGCGCATATGGTGTACCTGCCGGTGCACGCGTCGTGGTTGAACCAAGTGGAGGTCTACTTCTCCGTCGTACAGCGAAAAGCGTTGTACCCTCTGTCTTCGCCGACCTCAGCGCGGTCGCAGACCGGCTGTTCACCTTCCGACAGCACTACAACGACACCGCCCGACCGGACCTTCACCCGCGACGACCTCAACCAGCTCCTGCACCGCCTCGGACGCCACGACCTGCACGCACCCCGACCGACCGCCACATAACCCCCGACGAACCAGCGGGCGCACCCACTAGTGCCGACTGGTCCAAATGTGGCCAGGGTTATGCACCTGGGCTGTTCCAACTCGGCATCAATGCGATTGCGTCCGTGTGATCGACCCCTTACACCTCGCCGTGTATCACGGCGAGGCCGACGCCGCGGGCGATACGGCTCACGTCGAGTCGAAAGCCACCAGGCGGGAACCTGCGGTGACCTGCCGACGCGGTCGGTGACGGGGAGTTGGTTGGGATCTGGACCTCACGGACCCGGGATCCCGCCGGCTTGGGTAGCCACCTGGCAGGAAGACCGTGCAGCGACGGGTCGGAACAGATTCCGCCATCCGTTGTGCGGGGATGGGACAACCCTGGTCTAACTGTCTCGGCCCCGCATCGCCGATCCGAACTCGTCGACACGATGTGACCGGCTCGAAGGTGGGGCGTGGCGCGCCGACACGAATTACCCATCTTATTGCTGCATAGCAGTTACCTATCGAGCGTACTGTGCGGAGTATGCCTAACCACAATGGTCGGCCGGATTTCGACGCGCTGTACCGTGAAGCGCCACCGGAGCAGGACGCTCCTGCGCTGATCCCTTGGGATATCGGCGGCCCACAGCCGGTGGTGCAGCAGTTGGTGGCCTACGGCGCTGTGCGGGGCGAGGTGCTCGATCCCGGAACCGGTCCGGGACATCACGCGATCTACTACGCGTCCAAGGGCTACTCGGCCACGGGGATCGACGCGTCGCCGGCGGCGATCGAGCGGGCCGAGCGCAATGCGGAGCGTGCCGGGGTGCGAGTGAACTTCGAGGTGGCCGATGCCACCGAACTCGACGGCCTGGAGGGCCGGTTCGATACGGTCGTCGACAGCGCATTCTACCACGTGTTCCTCGACGACGAACAAACCCAGGCCCAGTACGCGCAGGCGCTGCACCGGGCCACAAAACCGGGGGCGCGACTGTTCATGTTCGAAGTCGGACGCCACAACGTCAACGGTCTCCAGCCCGAAGGTTTGCCTGCGGAGAATTTCGATCGGGTACTTCCCGCGGCCGGGTGGCGCATCGACCACCTGGGGACCACCACTTACCAAGCCACTTTCAGCCCGGAGACGTTTGCCCATCTCGCCCATGAGATGAGCGACGACTCGGGATGGGAAGAGCGAATGAAGCCGATGCAAGAACAACTTCAAATCATCGCACCGCTGCTGAAGAACAACCGGGTGCATATGCCGGTATGGGCCGTGACCGCCACCCGACTCGACTAGATGAATGATTCCAGGGGGAGACTGCGGAGCGGTTCCTACCCCTCGGCGGTTCAGTGGTCGTAGGCGGTTGGTGAGCGGTGGATCGGCGCGCCGGTGTGGTCGTTGTGCCAGATCGCGGCGGTGAGGACAAGGATGCGGGCGATGACTCCGGCTGGGGTGCGTCCGCCGTGTCGTTCCAGGTCGAGTTGGGCTTCGAGGGTTTGGCTGATCGATTCGACGGTCTGGCGCAGCGGCTTGAACAGGGCGGTGCCGGGCGTTCGGGTTCGCCTTGCGGGCAGGGCGCAGCACCCGTATTCGGCCCATCCGGCCAACTCGGAGCGTTTGACGGTCTCACGGGAGCGGCTGCACTGGACCGGGGTGGAATCGACCACCCGCACGTCGTCGGTCCACAAGCCGGTATCGGCGGCCAGGACTCTGATCACTGCGACGATCAAGGCGGTGGCGTTGCGCAGCCGCTTGTTGTGGCCGGGTTGTTTCGGTAGGTATCGGAACAGGTGCCGTAGATGCGCGTGGGCATATCGCAGCCGGCGGGTCATTGGCTGCCTGGCAGCCTGTTTCAGCACCGTGCACACTCACGGCAACGGCAAGCCGCAACAGAATCGACTCATCCCGCGGCACTACGGAGTCTCGAGTGCGTTCCCGGTTCGGGCGGTCAGCGTTCCAGTAACGCCTTGAGTGTTGCCAGGTCGCGTCGGACCCAGTCGGTGTCGGCGTCGAATCGCGCGTCGTCGACCTCCGGCTGCTGCAACAACGTGAGCATCACCGTTGCCCCCTCGCCATTGCGGATCACGCGCAGCGGGATGTCCAGTGTCGGGCCGGCCGGGAAGCGCACGCGGTGATCGGCGACGCCGAACTCGTTGGGCGGGCTGAAAAGGACGTAGGCCTTGCCCTCCGGCGCGTCCGCGACCCACTCGCCGGGCTCCGCGCCGGGATCGCCGGAGCCCGGTTCCAGGCCGGCGGAAAGCCCGGTCGCCCACTGTGGGTAGTTCCGCGGCTCTGCCAGAAAGGCCGCGACCTCTGCGTACGGCCGCACGACGTTTTCACTGATATGCCGCACCGGTAGCGTCGTCACCCGCACGACACTACCAGCAACACCTTCCCGAGCCGGGGTCCGTGCGCAGCGAACCACCCGGTTACGGTGCGCGGCACAGCCGCACAACCCCCTGGAATCATTCGTCCAGGCGATCGGATCCCACCTCGACCATGGTCGGGGTCCGCAGCGCGAGCACGGAGGCAGTCCACGCGATGTTGGGCTCGAGGTGAGTGTCCCGATGGACGCACCGCGGTATTCGAAGTAACAGCACTTGCAGCGGCGTCTATAGCCGCATGTTTCGTAGATGAAGGGAATAGGACCACATCGTGTGCGGGGCGCGCTCGGTTCATGGCGGTCGCCATCGCCGCCGGTGGGCCTGGAAGCGGGCGTGTAAGTGTTCTTCACCAGCCGATTCGGGGTTGTGACGGCACTTGTCGGTGCCGTCACATACTTTGTGCGCATCGTGATCGACCGGGAGGGAGAACGATGGCCTCGAATCCGAGTGCCACGCCGGATGGACCGGCATGGGAAAGCGCTTCTGTCGTGCGGGTTTTGCCCGCCGTCGCACCGCGCAAACTGAACAAGGTGCCGTTTGTGGAACTGGCCGACGGACGCCTCCAGGGCGTGGTGTCGAGTGGCTCCGATATTTCACGCGTGTACGTGGCGTCGGTGACCGCCGGGACACATGGGCTGAGCTGTAGCACCAATAACAACCGGCCGTGCGGCGGGTTGAACCAGGGGTGGGCCTGCAAGCATCTGGACGCACTCATCGCAGAAGCGGTGCTCCAGTACGGGCAGGACCGGGTGGCGCGTTTCCTGCGTGTCGAGGTCCCCGAGGGCGCCCGACTCGCGAGCTGTCTCGATGGAACTCGCGACCCGGCTCCGGCCGCCGCGGTGTTCAGCCGGTTCCTGCGGCATCTGACCTACCTGGAGCTGCCGGGTAGCGCCACGCCGATCCCGGAACTGCACTGGTTCCCGGCGGGGGTGGGTCGCTGATGCAGGCTGTACAACTGGCCGCACTGGCGGATGCGCCTGCCGGCGTCGCGGCAGCCCTGGACGCGGTGAGCGGCTTCGATACCGCGCTGGTCAACGGCTTCGCCCGGCTTTCCGAACCGCAGAGCGCGGCACTGGCGGCACTGGCCGGAGCCGTGGCGGGTTCGCCGCTGGCCGAGGCGGTGGCAGCGGCGGTGTCGAAGGTGAGCACGGGGGCGATCGGCACGGATGAGCTGTCGGTGCTGGCCGCCGCCCGTGCCGCCCTGCTGGGCGCGGTGCACGACGCACTGGTCGACCAGGCCGATACGGCGTTGGGCCGCACTCGATCCGAGTGGACGGCCACGCCGGATGCCGCCGCCCCGAGTCCGCTCGCGGCGGGTTCCCGCGCCTGGCTGGGCGAACTGGCCATCGCCGGATGGCGCGGCGTGGACCACGACCTGGTGGCGGACGCCGATCACATCGTGGAGTCGCTCCTGGCGGACCCCGCGCTGCGACGGCTGGCGATGCTGCTGGACGGCTTCACCGCCGAGCTGGGCGCCTTCGCTCCGATCGCCACCATGGACCGGGTACCCGCACGACGCTGGGCCGATCTGTGGACGCGCGCCCTGCTGCTGTCTTGGCGCGGCGCGGAATCCGATGTGAACGAATCGGTTTCGGGTCGGATACTGCCGCTGGGCGTGGACATACACGAGCATGGAACCGCCGTACAGGCCCAGGTGCACGGCGTGCTGGAGGTCGCGGGCGCACCGGCCCGTCGGGTGCGGGTATCGGTGGCCGCCGCCAAGGTGGACACCATTGTGGGACCGGCGGTTTGGCAATTGCTGGGTGCGCATCGGCAGTTGCTCACCGCGCTGGCCGAGCACCGCGCGCTGGAGCTCACCGACATGCCGCTGACGGCGACCGGTGACCTGCTGTGGGATGACGAACGGGCGAAGGCCGGGGAGGCGGCCGATCCGTTCGTCACCGCCACCGTGCAGCTGCCGCAGGCGCAGGCCCCGGCCGTCGCGCCGTTGAACAGCGATCCAGTGCACATCGCCGAACCGGTTCTGCTCGAGGGGTACCGGTTCCGCGATGGTGCAATGGAATTGGGCGAGCAGCGGATCCGAGTGGAACTCGACGCGCTGCCATCCGCAGGTCCGCTCACTCCGGCCGGGGTGACCGCCTCCGGCACTATGATCGGATTGCTGCGCTGGGATGCCGGCGGCTGGTCGGTGCGACCGCTGGCCGTGCGGCGCAAGGTCAAGAGCGCACTCACCGCCTTCCACAACGGTGATTGGGCGCTCGGCCCGACCGATCCGAAAGTCGCCAAGGCACAGGCCAAGTCGGGCGATGCCGTGGCGGTATTGCGTGAACGCGCGGGATGGTTGCTGCGCAAATGACTACCGCATCGCGAAGCGATTCCATGGGGGTGACGGGTGGACCGAATCATGAGACGCGACGCCAGATCCTGTACTGGCGTCTCCTGGCCGGTGTCTTCACCGGGGATCAGCAACCGACGCTGGAACAGGCGAGCGTGGGCATCGTCGACGATCTGGGGTTGCCGCCGGCCGTGCTCGATCCGGGCATTTCCATCGACAATGTGGTGCAACGCTATCCGGAGATGAAGGCGGAGTTCGAAAGCCTCGACTTCTCCGAGGCCGTCGACTCCGCAATCGAGACCGTGGATTCCGCGGCCGAGAACGAGGCCGGGGCCGATTCGCGCCGGCCCATCAGCGCGGCCGATGTCCGCACCGCCGCACTGGTTTCCAAGCTGCTGCTGAACGTCTTCGCCACCGGCTCCGGCCAGGTCAGCGCCACCCAGCTGGCGGGCTGGCAGTCCGATGCCAACTGGCTGCGCCGCAACCTGGGCGAGGAGCAGGCCTGCGACCTGCAAGGCGTGCTCACCGGTTTGGAAGGCGAACTGGTGTCCCGCATGCGGTTGCGTGAAGTGCTGGCCGATCCGCACCTGGCCGCACAGCTCACTCCGAGCATGTCGCTCATCGAACAACTGCTGCGCGACAAGCACAATCTGTCCGGCGTGGCCCTGGCCAATGCCAAGCGCCTCATCCGCCGCTATATCGACGAGGTCGCCGAAGTCCTGCGCACCCAGGTGCAGCAGAGCAGCGTCGGCACCGTCGACCGCTCGGTCCCGCCCAAGCGGATCCTGCGCAACCTGGACGTGGACCGGACCATCTGGAAGAACCTGCCCAACTGGAATCCGCAGGACGAACGCCTCTACGTCGACCGGCTCTACTATCGCCAGACCGCCAAGCGCACCGTCCCCGCCCGCATGATCGTGGTGGTGGACCAGTCCGGTTCCATGGTCGACTCCATGGTGAACTGCACCATTCTGGCGTCGATCTTCGCGGGCCTGCCCAAGGTGGATGTCCATCTCATCGCCTACGACACCCGCGCCCTGGATCTCACCCCGTGGGTGCACGACCCGTTCGAGGTGCTGTTGCGGACCAATCTCGGTGGCGGCAACGACGGTCCGGTCGCCATGGCCATGGCCCAGCCCAAGATCACCGACCCGAAGAACACCGTGCTGGTGTGGATTTCGGACTTCTACGAGTTCGACCGTTCCCAGCCCCTGTTCGAGGCCATGGAAGCGGTGCACCGCTCCGGGGTGAAACTCATCCCGGTCGGCTCGGTGAACAGCTCCGGCCACCAGAGCGTCAACCCGTGGTTCCGTGAACGGTTCAAAAACCTCGGCACCCCGGTGATTTCCGGACGCATCCAGAAACTCGTGCACGAACTCAAGAACTTTCTCGACTAGGAGACCAGCCATCATGAACGACGTTTTGCGCGCCCCCGCCGAGGTCAAATACGCCGAGGAACTGGATTGGCTGGAGTCCGTCGACGACGGCCCCAAACCGTTCGCGTGGCGGCTGAGCCCGAAGATGGTGCGGCTGTTCATTCTCGGCTCCGAACGCGCCGACGGACTGGACCGCCAGGTGGAGCAGAAGTGGTTCGGTGACCGCAGTTTTGTCGAGCGCAGCATCGTCACCCTGGCCTCGGACCGGGGTCTGCTGCTCATCGGTGATCCGGGTACCGGCAAAAGCTGGCTGGCCGAGCTGCTGGCCGCGGCCATCAGCCGCAATTCCACCCTGGTGGTGCAGGGCACCGCCGGCACCACCGAGGACCACATCAAGTACTCGTGGAACATCTCCATGGTCATCGCCAAGGGCCAGTCGCGGGAGTCGATGATCCCGTCCCCGATCATGACCGCCATGGAGCAGGGCGTGATCGGCCGCTTCGAGGAGCTCACCCGCTCCACCAGCGATGTGCAGGACGCGCTGATCTCCATCCTGTCGGAGAAGTACGTCTCGATTCCCGAGCTCGACGACGACAATGTGGTGTTCGCGCAGCCGGGCTTCTCCATCATCGCCACGGCCAACAGCCGCGACCGGGGTGTGAACGACCTGTCCTCGGCGCTCAAGCGGCGCTTCAACTTCGTGCGCATCCCGGTGGTGTCCAATAAGAAGAGCGAAGCGGAGATCGTGCGCTTCCGCACCGCGGAACTGCTGCGCCGCCATTCCATCGAACTGGAGCTGCCGCCCACGCTGCTGGACATCCTGCTGGAGAGCTTCGCCGATCTGCGTGCCGCCGCGGCCGCCGCCACCAGCGACGACGACAAACTGGAGTCGGCGCTGTCCACCGCCGAGCAGATCGGCGTGCTCGAGGACGCCATCCTGCACAGCCAGTTCTTCGGTGAGCGGGAATTGCGCGCCGAAACCCTCGCCGGTTCGCTGGTTGGATCCCTGGCCCGTCGTACGCCTGAGGACCTGGCCATTCTCAACAAGTACCTGCACGGTGTGGTCGAGCCGCGCACCAAGGACAAGAAGGGCCGGCAGGACAATGCCGCCTGGGGCGAATTCCTGGACGGCGGCCGGGCGGCCATCGCGAGGCTGTCGTGACAGTCTCCGATACCCGGCTCGCGCCGAATACCTTTGCCGCGCTGCGGGACCAGCTGGCGGACGCGGCTGTCGCGTTCGCCGGCGCGCCCGGGGCGGCGGGTGACATCCTGGCGGGCATGGTCGACGATGTCGACCGGGCGCTGTCGGAGCGGTTAGAGATCTTCCCGGTCTGTCACCACTCACCCGCCTCGGGTCTGGCCATGGTGCGGCGACTGCGCGAAAAACAGCCCAGCGTCATCTACCTGGAACTGTGCGAAGACATGCGACCACTGCTGGACGAACTGCGCAACTGCCGGTTGCCGGTCGCCTTGCAGGCCTTCGCCACCGATACCGAGGGCTTCCCGGCGGAATGGGCGCCGCTGTCGGTGGTCGCGCCGATCACCGAATCATCGGCCGAATACCAGGCCATCTCCTACGCGCTCGATACGCCGGGTGTCGAACTGGTGCTGGTGGATCGCTCCACCGATCACGTCTTCCAGTGGGCTCCCAAAGAAGCGAAGTCGGAAACACCCGCCGACGGCGAACAGGCCGAGGACGACGGCCTGCACGGCGAAGCGGTCGGCATCGAAATCGGTGACCTGCGCCCGCGTTTCGCCGAGCTGGAAGAGCACCTGCTCCACCACGGCAAGGTCCGGCACTGGTCGGAATGGTGGGACCAGTACGTCGAGCAGCCCCTCGTGGACGCCGACTACGACACCTACCGCCAGGTCATGGTGATGATCGGCAGCCTGTTCCGGCGGCTGCGGCGCGGCAGCACCGTCGAGGACGAGGACCGCGAACGGTACATGTGGACCCGCATGCGGGAACACGTGTCCGCCCACGGCATCGATCCGGGAGGGGCGTTGTACGTGTGCGGAGCGGCCCATGCGGCCGGCCCGGTCGAACAGTTCGGGTTGGACTCGGACGCGCCGTTCGAGATCTTGCCACGCTCGGCCACCAAGTGGCACTACGGGCTTATTCCGTCCAGCCACTCCGCCATCGAGGCGCAGTTCGGGTTGGCCGGCGGCGCGGTGTCGATCGCGGCGGCCACTTGGGCGAAGGGATTGCGGCGCGGCAGATTGCAGTCATTCCGGTTGGAAGGTCAGCAGGGGACGAAGAAGCGCGCCAAAAAACTGCCACTTGTCCCGGCCGAGCCCGAAGCGGAAGTAGCGGATCGACTCTCGGGCTTCCTGTCTCGGCCGCCGGTACTCGACCCGCTCGATGAGGCCGAACTCCTGGAGTGGTCGGTGGATATCGTCCGACTGGCCCGGCGCAATGGCTACCCGGCCAGCACCGCCGACGCCATCGCCATCTTCGAGACCTCCATCCTGCTGGCAGGCTTGCGCAATCGCGCCCGTCCGACGCCGTACGACTTCCAGGACGCGGCCGTCACCTGCCTCGAGAAGGACCGGGTGCCGGGGCGGCGCGATATGCGGCGGCTGTGCGAAATCCTGCTCGGCGGCGACCGCATCGGCCAGGTCGGCTACGCGGCGCTGCCACCGCTGGCCCGCGATGTGGTCGACCGGCTGGAGCCACTGGGACTGGACCTGACCAAGCGGACACTGCAACGCGCGCTGCTGGACCTGAAGACGAATCCCGACCTGCGGCCGTGCTCGGATCTGCTGTGGCTGCTGCGCAGGTTGCTGCCACCGGACGCGCTGCGGCCCATCATGGGCTCACGCGGGCTGGGGGAGACCTCGATCCAGGAGAGCTGGGATATCGGGCTCGGCAAATACCAGCGCTCGCTGGTGGAGCTCGGCTACGAGGGTGTGTCGGTGGAGCAGGTGCTGGAGCAGCGCCTGCGGCGTACGGTCGCCGCACCGGACGCGACAGCGGCGGTGGCGCTGGGCGCGGTCGAGGACGCGCTGGTGTATCTGGGATCGGTCCGGCTCGCCGCCGAGCTGGGCAATCGCGCGGTCGAACTCCTCACCGCCGAGCGAACGGTGGACGACGCGCCCGTCGTGCTTCGGCGCATCCGGGCGCTGCTCAACTACTTTCGCTCCACCGAAGCCGGCCTGCCGGTGTGGTGTGAACGGTTCGTGACGGCCGGGTACGCGCACTACTGCACCCTGCTGCCCACCGCCTTCGCCGCCGAGGAGACCGGACCGGCGCAGGTGGCGGCCATGCTGGGCTTTCTGTTCGGGATGGAGAACCTGGCGCTGTCGCTGGGCTGCGACCACACGCAGTTGGAATTGGCGGTGCTGCAATCGCACCCGGAGGCGCCGGCCAAGGTGGCCCTGCTGTGGGCGGCGCGGTTCCAACTCGGCCTGCTGACCATGGCCGAGCTGCGCGAGCGGTGCGACGGGATGCTGGCCAACCCCCTGGTACTGCCGACGGTTCCGCAGTACGTGAGCGGTTTCGTGCAGGCCATCGACCCGGCCCCGGCATTGAAACCGTTTGTGGTGGAGCTATTGTCGAAGGCATTCGGCACGCTACCGGACGCGGTGCTGCTGCCGTGGCTGCCGAAGCTCATCACCACCCTGAAGGACCAGGCGGGCGACCTGATCCCGAGCCTGGTCCGGGAAGCGGGCCGCACCTTCCCCGGCGCACTGCCCGCCGTGGACACCTTCGTGCCGCCCTGGTCGGTCGAAGCCGCCCCGGCCGCGACGCCGGTGGCGGCACCGCGCGGGCCGGTCACCGAACTACTGGCCGCCCACCCCGCCGCCTGCGACGCGCTCGCCGGACTGCTCGGCGTCGAGGGCGGTTGGCAGGAGGCCGGAAACCACGAGGTAACCGGTTTGCTCGACCGGTTCCCCGCAACCGCCGCCGCACTGGCTACACAACTCGGCGTGTCGGCCACGCGGGGCTGACACGGGCCCGGCCAATGCACACGCCTCACATTCGTTTCAGCGAAAACGAGGGGTGAATGTGGGGTTGGTTCAAACAGAACAAGGTCAGGCCCGGTGTTCTGATCTACCGGGCCTGACCTTGTTCTGTAGGGTCCCCGGTTGATATCCAGCAGTGCTCCGACATGCCGATCACGGCACTTGAGTCACCTCATGGTCTTTCGGTGAAATCTTCGAAGACACCATCTTCTGCCCTCGTTCGGCACGGTAGGGGACTGCTTCGACAACGCCGCCATGGAATCGTTTTGGGCACGGATGCAAACCGAACTACTCAACACCAGGAAGTGGACGACGACCCTCGAGTTGACCATCGCGATGGCCGACTGGATCGACAACTTCTACAACACCGAACGCCGCCGCTCCTACCTCGGCCACATCAGCCCAGCCGAGTACGAAACGCTCTGGATCGATACCAATCCCTTAACTCTCATAAGACCGGACCGACCATTGCGGACCGGATCACCCGGACCGAACCAGCGGGGTCACATCACTTGCACAGTCGATGAGCGATCATTAGAACGCCGGCCCGGCGGTCAGGAGATCGTCGGGCCCGATCTCGACCTGGGTGCCGAACCGGCGGCTGATATCGGCGAGCCGGGTACGTAGCCATTGGGTATCTGTTCGCCCCGCTCGCTCAAGCCGGATGCGACGGATGCGCAGGGGCAGCATTCGCAGTATGACCGGCTCGGCCGGGGCGAGAGCGATGAGATACAGCAGCCGTAGGTCGGGCCGGTAGGACTCGTGGCCGCCGATCCCCTCGTAATCGTCGATCACATCACCGCATCCGTACAGGATGGGTTTACCCCGGTAGATCTCGATGGGTCGTGGATGGTGCGCGGAATGGCCGTGCACGATATCGATACCGGCGTCGATGAGGCGGTGTGCGAACTGTCGCTCGCTCAGGCCGATTCCATACCCCCAGTTGGATCCCCAATGCACTGACACGATCATGAGCTCACCGCCACGCCGGTGGGCCGACATTTGCGCCGCAACGTCGTCGGCGTGCCCCGCCGAGGGGTGGGCGAGGCGCCAGACTCCCGGACGGTCGGTGGCGGCGGCCCAGTCCGGGGGAACGCCACTGGACCGGGTCGATACGGACGCGATCAAGACCCGGCGCCCGTCCGACAGCGGCACTGCGGCGGGCTGTTGCGCCGCGGCGAGATCCGCCCCCGCACCCACGGCCCGGATATTCACGCCGGCCAGCGCCTCGAGTGTGTCCACCAGTCCGCCGATACCGAAATCGAGGGAATGGTTGTTGCTCAACGCGCAGACGTCGGGGCCGATCGCGGTGAGCGCCGGGAGATTGCCGGGCTGCATGCGATAGTGAATATCCTTGCCGGGGGCGAAGTAGCCGTCCGCGGTGATCGCGGTTTCCAGATTGACCAGGCGTACCTCGGGCGCGAGGTCGTCCAACAGGCCTGGTACCTCGCCCCACGGCCAGTCGTAGCCGCACGGCCGCGGCACCGGTCCGTTGGCCCACTCGGCCAGTTCGACGTAATGCCGGGCGTCCCGGACCCATGGCTCCCGGAGCGTCGGATCTCCCGGCTGTGGCAGGACCTGGTCCACGCCACGGCCCAGCATCACATCACCACCGAGAAGGACCGTGACCGTCATCCTGACGCTGCCCGGTACGGCATAGGTTCGGCCCGCCTCCACATTGCCTCGGCCCAGCACGTCCTCGAACAAATAACGAGCCACACCGGGGCGACCGCACATGCGTTTGAATCCACCCCGAGATTCATGCATAAACGCTATCACCGGGTTCGCGGCGGGGAAACAACGGTATCTGCGCACCCTCGTCGAGAGTGTCGAACCGGCGCCTGCCGTGATTCCACGCCGGCCGGGCACGAGGCCACCGCACTGGCTACGCAGCTCGGAGTGTGGACTGTTGTCGGCTCTCGGTAATCTCAGGGGCCCATTCTCGGTCAGCGGCAGGCATCGACTTCTTCGAGCCATAGCCGCTCGCCGAACCCACCGCGCTCTGCGGCTTTGTTCTGGGCAGCGCGTTGCACATCGTCGAGGGTGAAGCCGTAGAGCGCCGCCAATGAGGTAAGCACTTCGAGCACGTCGGCGGCTTCCTCTACCTGCTCACGGCGGTTGTTCGCGGCACGTAGCTCCGCGGCCTCCTCGAGCAGTTTCTCGTGGAGGGCTGCTTCATACGCGGACGTATCGAGCACACGAACGCTCGGCGCGCGACCACTGGCGCGAATTAACTCGGGGATCCTGTCCCTCACGAGCTTTCCCGTCATGTCGGCCCCTCTCGGCATACTTTCGGTTCATGAAGTTCTACCTCGACGAACCGACACCTCGAACGTCGTGGAGACCCGCGATCCTCGTGGGCGTGAAGACACGAACCTACAAGTTCGCGCTCGGCTCGACGCTGCTCGGATTCGGCCGGGCCGGCGCCGACCTCGTTCCGCTGCGGGATGTTGCGAGCCGCTATGCGGCCAGGCTCCTCGAGCGCGGTGCCACGTCACCGCAGGTGCCGGCCACCACCGCTTTGGGGACAAGGACTTTCTGTCCGTACTGGCACGGGAGCGTGAAGCGTCGATCGCCGCGGGTGCGCCCACCGAGGTGCTGGTCGAAGCCGCTGTGCGGTCGATCCCGGCGATGGTCATGCAGAAGTTCCACAACCTGCGTGTGGTCGGGCGTGTCGCGCACACTTTCTACACGCTGGAAGGCGCCGGCACGAATCAATTGTGCTGCGATCCGGTTCGAATGTGTTGTTTCGAGAATTCTGCGGGCCAGTTCTTGAAAATCGGTTCTCGGTGATGGACAACGCGAACGGAAAGGCATGGTGGCAATACGACGCCGTCGAAGAATCAGTCGAAGACGCCGAGCGCAAACAGGTGACGCCGCGGCGGTTCGACGAACTGGTCGACTCGCTCACCGACTGGAAGCTCATCTGAGGGATGGTCCCGGCCTGTGGAGTGCCGTCGAGGGAGGCGGTGGTACCCACAGTGTCAGAAGCCGTACGTCGACATCTGACGACCGGCCACGATGTGATCCAACGCCTCCCGGCAGTACGGAATCATCCCTTCCGGAAGCTCGTCGAGGGAGAACCATGCCAGGTCATCGCATTTGTCCGGCTCCATATTGGACGGCTCGCCCTGCCACCGGATGACGCGGAAGAAGAACGCGACCCGACCGCCCGACGACGCGTTGTGCATGACATGCACGAATTCGACGTCATCGGCAGCGATCGTCACGCCGATCTCTTCCGCGCCCTCTCGCACCAGCGCCTCGACCAGCGACTCTCCGGCTTCCAGGTGCCCCGACGGTGGATGGTAGGCGCCGTCCTCGAAGCCGGTATTCGCCCTACGCCCGAGCAGTATCCGTCCCTTGTTATCCGTGAGGAGCAGATGCACATCCCCGATCACCTTGTGCCGCTCGACACCGGCAACGGCCATCACCCAACCCCACTTTCTTTCGCTGCGCCCCGACTCGAGCGACGTGACCACTGACGAAACAGGCTGTCCTTCAACGGTATATCCATGGAAGACCCTTGGCCGACAGTCAGTGGATTCTCATGGACTTCATGATGTCCATGGTGAACCGTCTCATCGGCGGTACCGAAGCCGCGGAAACCACGATAGGCAGTTGCAGCAGCCCTGACGGTTCACGAGTCGGGCCGTCCAGTCGCCTGCGGCACGCTACAGGGCAGCCGAGCCCGACCACGAAAACGCTGCCATCAGATAAATCGACGGCTCACTGTGTTAGACGATCGCATCGTGCGAGACCAATTCGCATGGCGCATACTCGAGGCAAGCTGGGCCCCGAACGCGGAACGATTCACGCCGCCGCATATCGGAGCCCCTTATGACTGTCCAGCGGGCGAGCTGTTATCCGTCCTGCTTTTGCAGCAATTGGTGGACCTCTCGCCAGTCGATCCCGGTTGGAGCTGTGGTCAAGACCGCGTGAAGTAGCCCGAGCCTGGCGGCACGGTCGGCGGGGTCGTCGGCCATGACCAGGACGTCGTCGAAGAATGTGGTGAGAGGTTCGATCAAGGTGTGGCCGTGGCTGATCCATTCGGTCAGCGGCCTGTCGCCCGCGGTGGGGACGGCGTTCAACGCGGTTAGGAGTTGTTGTTCGGCGGTGCTGGTGAGCCGGGTGGTGTCGTAGCCGGTGGGCACGTCGGCGGGCATGATGCGCATGATCCTTTGTAGTCCTTCTACGAGGGCGCCGAAGCGGTCGTCTGTGCCGGCTGTTCGGATCTGATCGATCAGGCTGTCCGCGCGGTGCGGGGCTTCAGCGGAGGGTCGCACCGCGGCGATGAGTCCCGGGTCGACGGCTTCGTCGCGGAGTCGCTGCTCGTAGCGGGTGGTGATGAGTTCCTCGGCGGTGGACAGGACGATGGGGTCGACGGTGAGTCCCTGGCCGCGGAGTTGGTCGGCGGCGATCGCGAGTCCGGCGGAGACGGTGATGTCGGCGAGTCGGGGGTGGTTGCGCAGGATCGCCAGGATTCCGGCCGCGGCGCGGCGGAGGCCGTAGGGATCGGCGCTGCCGGTCAGTTTGGCACCGACTGCGAGCATCGCGACGAGAAGATCGAAGCGGTCGGCCAGTGCCAGTAGCGCGCCGGGCACAGTGGTGGGGATGTCGTCTCCATGGTGTCGGGGCAACTCCATTTCCCACAGTGCCGTGGCGACGGATTCGGGTTCGCCGGCTTTGCTCGCGTATTCGCGGGCCATGGTGCCTGCGAGGGAGGTCATTTCGATCACCATCTGGGTGGCGAGGTCGAATTTCGCGAGTGCGCCGGCGCGGGTCAGGGTTGCCGAGTCGGCGGCCGAGAGGTCGGTGTGGGCGCCGAGCGCCATGGCGGTTGCGGCGATGCGGTCGGCGCGGTCGGCCATGGTGCCGACTTTCTCGTGGAACATCAGGGCCGCGAGCCGGGTCCGGAACTCGTCAGGGGTGGTGGCCAGGTCGGCGGTCCAGAAGAATGCCGCGTCTTCGAAACGGGCGCGGAGCACGTTTTCGTTGCCCTTGCGAACAACCTCGGGGTCGCAGTAACCGTTGGCCATTGTCACGAACACCGGCAGAAGGTCACCGGTGGCGGAGCGGACCGGGAGGTAGCGCTGGTGTTTGCGCATCACGGTGATCAGGATCTGTTCGGGCAGGTCCAGGTATTTCGGGTCGAAGCAGCCGAGAATGCCGGTCGGCGATTCGACGAGGTTGGTGATCTCGTCGATCAGCGCGGCGTCGCCGTCGAGATCGATGTGACCGGCTTCGGTTTCGGCGAGAGCGGTGGCCGAGGATATGACGCGGGCGCGGCGCTCAGCGGGGTCGACGACGATTCCGGCGGCCTCGAGTGCGCAGTGGTAGCGGTCTGCGGCGGGGATATCGAAGGTCGGTGTGGTGGATTGACGGTGGCCTCGGGTGTTGCGGCCTGCCGCCAATGTGCCCGCGGTGACCGGGAGAACCTTGTCGTCGAGGAGTGCGATGAGCCATCGGATCGGGCGGGAGAAGCTCAGGACCGGATCGCGCCAGCGCATGTTCTTGTCCGCTCGCAACGACAGGGTGAGCTGGGACAGCACCTCGGTGAGCACGACCGGTGCCGACCGGCCGGTGCGCGTGCTCTTGACTGCGACGTGCTCGGCGCCGCTGATCTCGATGCGCTGGAGATCATCGGCCGAAACGCCTTGGGAACGGAGGAAACCGGCGAGAGCTGGGGTGGGATTACCGTCGGCGTCGTAGGCGGCGGTGACCTTCGGGCCACGGCGCAGGTCCACGGTGTCCGGTTCGCGAGCGGCGATGCCCTCGACTCGTACGCTGATCCGGCGTGGGGTCGCCTCCACGGTGATTTCGCCATGGGGCAGGGCAGTGGCGTCCAGGAGTTCGGTGAGTGTGGTGTGCACGCCGGCGATAGTCGCCGTCACGACGTGCGGGGGCAGTTCCTCGGTGCCGAGTTCGAACAGCAGCACCGCATCCTGGGCTGTGGTGATCGTGGCCGGATCGACCGCAGGTGTGGCGAGCGGGGGCGTGACGTGCACCCCGCGTGGGTGACCCGCCTGCTCACGCAGGTCCGTCCACAGGGCGGCGATCTCACGAGATTGCTTGCGCATCACCGCGAACCACTTCGCGCGTTCCGCCGTGCTCACCGCGCCACGCGAGTCCAGGATGTTGAACGCATGGCTGGACTTGAGGACGTGCACATGGGCCGGAACCGGCAGTTGGGCGGCGATCATGCGGTCGGCTTCGGTCGAGTACGCGGTCAGCAGACCGCGGGTGGTGTCCACGTCGGCGTCGTCGAGGTAGTACCGCGACATCTCGTACTCGGCTTGGCCGAAGACCTCGCCGTAGCCGACACCGGGTGCGTAGACGATGTCCTTGAAATGTGTGACGCCCTGGACCGCCATCAGGATCCGCTCGAGGCCGTAGGTTATCTCCACCGGCACTGGGTCCAGATTCTGGCCCGCCACCTGCTGGAAGTAGGTGAACTGGGTGATCTCCATGCCGTCGAGCCAGACTTCCCAGCCCAGACCCCAGGCGCCGATCGCCGGCTGGGCCCAGTTGTCTTCTACGAATCGCACATCGTGTGCGTCGAGGTCGATGCCGAGGGCGGCCAGCGACCCCAGGTACAGCTCCTGCGGGTCGCCCGGTTCGGGTTTGAGGATGACCTGGAACTGGGTGTGGGTCTGCAGCCGGTTCGGGTTCTTGCCGTAGCGGGAGTCGTCGGGTCGCACCGACGGCTCGACATAGGCGACGTTCCAGGTTTCCGGCCCCAGCACGCTCAGCAACGTGGCCGGGTTCATCGTGCCCGCGCCGACCTCGGTGTTGAACGGCTGACCTACCAGGCAACCTCGCTGCGACCAGTAGGTCTGCAGGCGCAGAATCGCTTCCTGCATCGATACGGGGGCGGAGGTGTCGTTGCTGAGGGCAGCTGCCTGGGCCATCAGGAAATCCTATCGTTGCCGAGAGCAGGCATTCCCAGTGATACGCCGGTCGCCGCAGCGAAGAAACTGGACAAGTGGCAGCCGCCACGGCAGGCGTCGGCAACCGTGCAACCGCCGCACGTGGGCCTGGTGGCGACCGCATCGTGCACGGCATCGGTCAGTGCCGGCCACGCGCCGGCGAGAGATTCGGTGTGCAGGGATCCGAAGTAGACGTTGGAGTGCGGGCAGTTCCGCAGGCGGCCGTCGTAGGAGACGCTGCCCCACACCATTCCCGATTCGCAGTGCCCGGAGAGCTGGGACAGTCGCAAGCCCAGAGTCGGGTCGTCGGACCGCAGCGGCGTGTCGGTGTCGCTGGTACACAGCTTCTGCGCGCACGGCCACGCCACCGTCATCCCCGGGCATTCGGTGGAAAGGAGTTCGTCGATTCGGGCGATCAGCGGCATGGTGACAGAGACGGGGATGCCGTAGCGGTCGTCGTGGCGGCCGGTCGGGACGTAGCGCATGACACCGAACTCGCGCACCCCGAGCGCATACACATCACGGATCACGTCCAGAGCGCCCTCGATATTGCCTTTGACCAGTGTCATCTCGGCGACCACGGTGATACCGGCGTCGATCAGCAGCCGCATGGCCTCGATCGCGCGGTCGTACGCGCGGGGATGACCGGTCAGCTCGTTGTGGGTGTCGCGATCACCGTGGATCGACACCAGCACACAGCGGACGTTCGCCGCCGCCAGCCGCGCTGCCTGTTGCGCGGTGAGGAAGTGACCGTTGGTGAACACCACCTGGTACAAGCCGCGGCGCCCGCCGTGCTCGAAGATCTCCATCGCATCCGGATGCAGCAGCGTCTCCCCGCCGCTGTAGCGGACGACGAAACAGCCCCGTTCGGCGCATTCATCGAGGATCGAGCACGCCAGTTCGGTCGGAATATGTTTGCCCGGAAGGGCTTTCACCGCGCGCCGGACGTCGGTATCGCTCATGTCCGGGTCGATCTTCCAGACGTTGTAGCAGAACCCGCAGGCCCAGTTGCAGACGGCGGTCAGCTCGATCTCGAGCCGGAGCGGGAAGTTCAGCTTCGTGTCGAACCGCTTGTCGACTCCCAGCAGCGATCCATGGTCGCCGTCACGATTGGGTGAGCTCGGTGGTGTGGTCAACGTGGAGACCAGGCCGGCGGCGTCGGCAGCGACACGGGTGGGGTCGGCGTTGTAGCGCTGCGCGATATCACCGATTACGGTGTCGTCGTCGGCGCCGGAGAACATCAGCGACACCATCGACTCCGCGATCGTGTTGCGGAGTCGATGGAATGTGCCGGTGCGAGGATCGAACAGCAGGCCGAGGTCGGCTCGGTATCTCAGCTGCCGGGTCAGTGCCCGGGAGAACGTGGCAGGCATGGCGAAGCTCCTTGAATCGGAGATGGTCAGGCGGGGGATAGGCGCGCGAACAACCCGGCGACGTCGTCGGCAACGCGTGCAGGCGGCACCCGGTAGGTGTGGGCGAGTGTGTGCGTGATCTGTTCGAGGTCGAGACCTTGGTAGGCCAGCCGGACCGCTTCCACGGCCGTGGCGTTCACCAGACGCTCACAGCGGTCACGCTGCCAGTCGTGCAACAGCCGCTTGCCCGGGTGATAGCGATAGTGGCGCAGGATCCACTGTGGTGACCCGGTCGGCGCCTCGTCGATCGCCCGATAGATCACGCGGGCCTCATCGATATGTGTAGCGATCGACGGACGCTCCAGTAGGCGTCGTGCGTAGTCGGCCACGGCCGGGTCCTCGATGCCGATATTCCACCCGCGCATCTGCTGGAAGTACGTGGACACCATGACATCCGCGAGTCCGAAATCCCCGACCAGGAACGGGCCACCCGAACGGTGCAGCAGACCGGCCGCGATGTCACACACCCACCGGGCCTGTTCGAACGCGCCCGGACCCGGGGTGCCCGGATCTGCACGCAGCGACCGCGCGTAGGACGCGCCCTCACGCAGGTACGGCAGATCGTGGCTTGCCCAAGCACATACCGATCGCACGAGCGCCCGTTGGCTCGGCGTAGCACCCATCAGCAGAACGTCGGACTCGGGCGCGATCTCGTCGAGGTATTCGGCGATCGACACGACATCTCCGGCTACAGACCCGGTTTCGGTGTCGGTCAGGATCGGTACCCGTGGCAGCAACACCATCGCCGAGTTTTCCAGAATGTCTTCGACATCGGCTTCCGCCAGATCCGCAGCATCGCAGGCACAGCCGATGCTTGCCTCACGTTCGTCGATGCCGTCGCCGGCGTAGAGAACACCATCGAGACTCTCACTGGTCGGCCAATCCAGCTCCACGATCCTCTCGGTTACCGGAAGGTCTTTCTCGGCCACCGCAATACGGCCGCGCATCGACCATCCCGAAAAATGGAGATCACCCACATACAGGATCAGCATCCGACCGTCCCTCCGCCGCATTGTGCCGCCGGTCCCTGGCCGGACGAACGCGTACTGGCCAGGGATATTCGAGTCAGTCGCACTGGCGGCTGATCATCGTCTTTGTCTCCACCTCCGGGGCCTCGTACTCCCCGCGGTCGGCCGTCGTGGTGGCCTGTTCCGACATCACATCTCCTTCGGTCGATCTCCTGGACAGTGGCACCAAGGACACGAACCCTTCTCTCCCGCATAGTTTTTCGAGCGGCTGCCACGATTCGAGTGTCTGCCGGACGCGCGCGCCGTGCTATCCCTGCTGTAGCCCGTATTTCTGGACACCATCAACCGAAGTGGACATTTTCTGGACACCGGCAGTGTGGCGGGTCGGATAATCCGATGTCGCAACCGAGCTCACTGGACATAAGGTGGACAGATGTCGGCGCCACCCCCGATCGACCAGGTGAAGGACAATTTGAGAAGGTTGCGCCGCGGACTCGCACTGGCCCGGCCCACAGCCCTGCTCGCCCTCATCGACGAACCCGTACAGGCGTATCTGTGCCGCGGTACCGATATCGAGCCGGGCTCGGCCGAACACGTCGAACGTCTCACCGGCATACTGCGCGCGGCGATTGGTCAACTCTCCGAGGGAGAGAGGGTCTATGCCGAGGTGGATTTCAACGTCGAATCCGACCACGCGTACCCGACACTCACCGACCGACAGGAATCACTGGCTCAGCACCTCAAATGCGCAGTCAAGACAGTGCGTCGCCGTTCCGACCAGGCATTGGACACCCTGGCATATGTCCTGGTGACACTCTCATCCACCCGGGACAAGCCACCAGCACACATCCCGGGCGAGAGCACCCGTGACCACGCTGATCGATCGACCCCCGCCGACATAGTCCGCCGATTCTGGGGCTTACGCCCCGGCGCCGGCATCGATATCGTCTGCTCGGAAATTCCGCCGGACGAGCGCCCGGACTACGCGTCGCCGCGGGACCGGAACTACCTTCGATACGCCAAATTCGCCGATCTGGACACGCTGATCTTCGTCCGCACCCGGCTGGCGCAACTCGACCCCACGATGGTGATCCGCGACTTCGCCCCCTCGGAATACTTCGACACCCACGCCGAAGTGCTCGTGGTAATCGGCGGCCCGCCGTGGAACGCCAAGTACCGAGAGTTCCTTCCGCAACTGCCTTTCTACTTCGAAGCCCACCCACTCGGCGAAGACGATCCGCTCGTCGTGCCCGAACTGGACAATCTCAGCTTGTCGCCGCGCTGGACACCGGGCGGAGAACTGATCGAAGACCTCGCCGTACTCTCCCGGCTCACCGTGCAGGGAACCACCGCATTTCTGCTCGGCGGATGCCTCACCCTCGGAGTCCTCGGCGCGGCTCGCTGCCTACTCGACACACGACGGGGTCCCACCAACACCGAATATCTGACCGACCGCATCGGCAGAGACGACTTCGTCCTCGTCACCGAGGCCCGCCGCGTCGGCGGTATCACCGATATCGCCGACCTCACCGTCGTCGAACCCCTCCTGCTCATGTCCCGCGCCCACGGTTCGGACTGGGGTGTGGTGGTCGACAACACCAAACGCTTCACCTGCCACCACCGCTCCTCACCGAAGCAGACGCCGTGATCGACCTGGATGACATCGAGATATATATCGTGAATCTGCCCCGCCGGACCGACCGCCGCGCCTGGATCGACGCCCGACTACCTTCCGGACTGCCGGTCAC
>NZ_BAFU01000237.1 GCF_000308495.1 Nocardia brevicatena NBRC 12119
GATCCATGACAGGCTCACTCACCCGAAACTCCCTATGTTCAGGGGATCCGAGTGTCAAGCATCTCCGTCAGTTTTATACTCGGCATCCCTGAGGCCCGCGCCCGGCTGTCGGCTGTGGTCAATGCCGCGGCCCAGGACGGTCATGTCACCGTCATCACCGGCGGAGGCGAACCGGCCGCGGCCGTCATCCTGGTCGTCGCCGCAGGGCAGCGCCGCGACATATACGAACGGTGACGGGCCGGCAAGCCCTCAGTTCACCTGCCGCTCGCTCTCGGTCCAATAGTTGGACCGCAGTGCCTTCTTGTCCGGTTTGCCGAGCGCGCTGAGCGGGATGCCGTCGGCGAAGTCCACTGTCTTCGGGGCGTACACCGCGCCTTTGCGTTCCTTGACCAGCGCCTGCAGTTCCTCGACCGACACCGTCTGCCCGGCGCGCAGCACCACCACCGCCTTGACGGCCTCGCCCCATTTCTCGTCCGGCACACCGATCACCGCGGCCGCGCTCACCGCCGGATGCGCCGATAGCACATCCTCCACCTCGCGCGGATACACATTGAACCCGCCGGAGACGATCATGTCCTTCTTGCGATCGACGATATAGAGGAAGCCCTCCTCGTCCTGCCGGGCGATATCCCCGGTGTGCAGCCAACCGAATTCGGTGGCCTCCGCGGTCTGTTCCGGTTTGTTCAGATAGCCGTTCATCACCAGCGGCCCGCGCACACATACCTCGCCCGGCTCCCCCTGCGGCACCTCGTCGCCCTTCTCGTCGAGCAGCGCCACATTCAACCACGGCACCGGCCGGCCGCAACTGGCCAGGCGTTCCGGTTTGTTCAGATCGTGGTCGGCCTTGCGCAGCACCGAGATGGTCATCGGACTCTCGGCCTGGCCGTAGAACTGGAAGAAGATCGGACCGAACTTCCGGATCGCCTCGGCGAGACGGGTCGGGGAGATCGCGGAGGCGCCGTAGAACACCGTCTGCAGACTGGACAGATCGTATTTGTCCAGGTCGGGACTGTCGAGCAGCGCGTACAGCATGGTCGGGACCAACATGGTGGCGGTGATCTTGTACTTCTCGATCGCCTCGAGCACCTTGGTCGGCTGGAAATAGGGCAGTACCACGATCGATCCGCCCTGCTGGGCGGTGGGGTTCCAGAACGCGGCGCCGGCGTGACTGAGCGGGGTGCACACCAGGAACCGGACCTCGTCCGGCCACTCCCATTCGGTCATCTGGATCCGCAGCATCGCGGCGCTGCCCCGATAGCTCATCTCCACCCCCTTGGGCTTACCGGTGGTGCCGCCGGTGTAGGCCAGGCTCATGGTCGTGTCGGGGTCGACCACCGGCGCCTTCAGCGGGCCGGGTTCGAATCCGGACACCAGTTCGATCAGGTCGATGCCGACCTCGGTGGGTCCGAACGACAACAGGTTCCGCAGGCCCGGCACCTTCTCCCGCAACTGCGCGGCCCGCTCCTCGAACCCGGCCGGGTCGAAGATCAGCGTCTCGACACCCGCGTCCTCCAGCACATACGCGTGGTCGTCCAGGGACCCCATCGGATGCAGCGCCATGGCGCGGGCACCGGTCATATTGTTGGCGCCCTGCGCGAAGAGTACCTCCGGCCGGTTGGCCGACAGCACCGCCACCGGAGAGCCGACGCCCAGCCCCAACGACGCCAGGGCCTGCGCGAACCGGCTGATCTGATCCCGCACGTCGCGATAGGTCAGGGTGCTGTCGCCGATATGCACCGCGGTGCGCTCGCCATAACGCTCGAGCGCCTTGGCGAGCAGTTCCACCGCCAAGGGCTCACGGTGCAGCAGATCGGCGTCGTCGACGTGCGGTTCAGTGTTCATCGTCGTCCTTTCGGGCCGCGTCACGGGAACGGGCCGGCGAGTTGACCAGGCCCCGGCGGAGCCGCCGAGCGGATCGCGGGCGACGCGGCCGGGCACCACGATCCGCGATCCGAGAGCGGTCCCGGCGAAGCTCGCAAACCGCAAAAAATATAACACGTTCTACTTTGTGCATCTCGCTCTCGGCGCATCCCGTCCCGAAGCCGGCGCACCCACCGATACCGCCCCGACGCGCCGGACACCTCGGCACCATCACCGTCGCCGCCGTGCCCGACGCCACCATCGGACGACCGGTCAGCGGAAGGCGTCGATGCTGCGACGCGCCCATTCCGCGAACGGCCGCGCCGAACGACCGAGCAACCGCTCGACATCCGGACTCACCTGCCGCTCGCGGACGGTGAGCGCGCCGAGGATGTCCAGGGTGGCCTCCACGACCGGCTCGGGCATGGTGCGGATCATGTGCTCCCGCGCCTCACCGCGACTCAACTCGACGAACCGGATGGGTTCACCCAGCGCGTCCGCGAGCGCGGCCACCTGTTGCCGCGGCGAGATCGCCTCGGGGCCGGTGAGTTCGTAGGTCGCCCCCTCGTGTCCGGATTCGGTCAGCGTCACCGCCGCCACCTCGGCGATATCGGCGGGATCGATCGCCGGGAGAGCGATATCGGCGAACGGCGCGGCGATCGTGCGCTGCTCGCGGACCGCTTCCGCCCACATCAAGACATTCGAGTGAAATCCGCCCGGCCGCAATACCGTCCACGGCAGGCCGGAGCGGTGCACGGCCTGTTCGTAGCCGCTCGGATGCCGCCCGGTGCCCACCCCCTGCGACGACAGCAGGACAACCCGTTCGACTCCGTAGTCACGCGCCAGGTCCAGCACACCGGATAGGTCGCCACCCGCACCGCGGAAATCTCCGGATGTCAGGAGAAACAACGCCTTCGCACCGTCCAGCGCGGACTTCAGCCCCTCCTGCCCGGCCAGATCCGCCCGCACCCGACGCACGCCGTCGGATTCGACACCCGACGGCGCCGTCCGCGCCACCGCCGTCACCTGCTTCCCCGCCGCGACCAGAGCCTGTACCAAGGGCCGTCCGACATTTCTGGTAGCACCGGTCACCACAATCATTTGTCACTCCGTCTTCGATGTCCTAATCGGGATACGAAGACGCTACTATCCTTTAGATAGTACGTACCTAGAGGAAAGTAACGGCGAAAGACGGAAATGTGATCCAGAACACCGATGTCACCCCGGAAACCGCCTGCCCGATCGCCCCGATCGTGGACCTGATCTTCAGCCGGTGGACCACCCCCATCCTGTGGACCCTGAGCGAACACGGCCGACAACGTTTCGTCGAACTCCAGGACCGGATCGCCACCATCACACCCAAGGTGCTCACCCAGCGGTTGCGCCAACTGGAACGCGACGGACTGGTCGTGCGCAACTACCACCGCGAGGTGCCGCCGCGAGTGGAATACGAGATCACCGAACTCGGGCGCAGCCTGGCCCCCGTATTCGCCGCGGTCTCGGAGTGGGGCGCGAACCTGTCGAAGGTGGAACAGGCGCGTAGGGAGTACGACGCCGCACTGCGGGCCCCCGATACCGCACCGCGCCCGTGAGGAAGGCGACCTTGTCCTCGATCCGACCGGCCATAGGACCGCCTCGTTCGTTGCAGTGCGACTCGTACATCACCTTCACACCACCACCCACGGCGCGACGAGGGGGTGCCTCGCCCACCGATGGCTGCCCTCACGGCGCCCGCCGAGGTCCACCGAGCCGGCCACCGCGAAGCGTTGACAATAGGCAACCCGCGTCCGGTCCGTGGGAGCGCGGGTATGACCTGAATCAGGCCGGCGCCGAGCCCCCGCGCCGCACTGCCGCGGTGAAGCCATCCAGCCCTGGCCCTGTAGTTCCGGTCCGGACTCCGGATCGGGGGCCGTTTCGTGGGCCCCATCACGGCCTTCAGGGAGAAGTCGACGTGACACCCGCAGGGCCGGTGCCTGCTCGATCAGTGCTCCACGACGCTTCGGATACGGTCTAGATGTTCGGTATCGATCGCTAGCGGCATGGCCTGTCCCCTGTGGCGTGTACGGTCGCCGCGTGAGTTCACATTTGAACGTGTACCTGCTCGACATCGCCGCGACGCGGGCCGTGGTCGGGTCCGGTGATGATCAACTGCTGGAAGTGATTCGGGAAAACCTCGACAGCCACCTGACCGCCGCAGACGAACAATTCGCTCATCTGGTCGAGGCGGGCGCACCCGCGGCATACGAAGCGCTGCACGCGGTCGTTCACGGTGGCCCCTTCGGCGAGTACGCCTTCCAATACCGCCTCGCATATGAGCGCCTGTGCGAATTCACGGGATTCACCTTGGGCGGCAATACGTTCTCGCAGTTCGGCGGAGACTGGCTCGAACAGGTCGACGAGGGTCTGCAATCCCTGACCGGGACTGCGGTATCGCTGTTTTCGTTCACCTTGCCGCAGGTTCCCGTCCCTGTGGAGCAGACACCGGAAGTCGGATACGGCGAATGGTCGGCCGAACAGATAGCGCGTGCTTCGAGGCAGTTCGAGGCGACCAAGACGGCCGGTCTCGTGCAGCCCCTCGGTCCCGAGCTCCTGGAGGGCGTGGCCCAATGCCTCGCCTGGATGCGGGTCGCCGAGTCGAAGCCGGGACTCGGAATCGTCGGATTCTTTCATCTGGGCTGACGTCCGCGTCGGCCGATGGTGAACAGCAAGGTCTCTCGGTGCGGACCAAGCCCTGCCGGGACCGGCACCGGGTGGTATACGCCTCGGGAACAAGATCGCCTGGGGACGCTGTTGACCGGGAGGACCGCAGAACGGGAGAGCGAGGGCACGGTGAACAAGCCGACCGATCCGGCCTACCGCTGGAACGGCGCCGATCTGGATCTGGACGCCTACCTCGCACGGATCGGGTTCGACGGCGAACGCACGCCGACCCTGGCCACCCTGCGTCGACTGGTGTACCTGCACACCACCTCGATCCCGTTCGAGAACCTCGAGATCATCCTCGGCCGCGGTATCCCACTGGACCTCGAATCGCTCCAGGACAAGCTGATCCGGCGGCGGCGCGGCGGCTACTGTTACGAGAACGCCACCCTGTTCGCCGCCGCGCTCGAGCGGCTCGGGTTCGGTGTCACCGGCCTCGCCGGTCGGGTCACCATGGGCGCCGGCGAAGGCCTGCGTCCGGTCACCCACGCGCTGCTGCGGGTGACCACTCGCGACGACGACCGGGTCTGGCTGTGCGATGTCGGCTTCGGCCGGGGTCCGCTGGAACCGTACGAGCTGGTGTCCGGCCGCGGCGAATTCACCGTGGGCGCCTGGCGTTTCCGGCTGGAACGCACCGAAGGGGAGCTCGGCCGTCCCGTGTGGACGCTGCACCAGTTCGGCCGCGACGGCTGGATCGACCGCTACACCTTCACCGAGGAACCGCAGTACCGCATCGACTACGCGGTGGGCAACCATTTCGTGTCGACCTCGCCGCGCTCCCCGTTCACCACTCGCCTGTTCGTCCAGCGCTTCCATCCCGAGACACATCACGTGCTCGACGGCACCACGTGGACGGTCGAACATGCCGACGGTTCCTGGGAGACCCGTGAGGTGGAACCGGGCGAACTGCCCAAGGTTCTCGGCGAGGTCTTCGATATCGATCTGTCCGGCAGCGATGCCACCGCCCTGGCCGCCGCCCCCTGGACCGAACGCTGAGCGGTTGCCCGCGCCCCTAAGGCTACGGTCGACCCCACGGGACCGCTGGTCGACGCGGTCGGGAGAACGAACCGATCGGTGTCGCCGGCGAGTTAGGGTGAGCCATGGTTTCCGCTCTATCGATGCGCCCACAGCGCTGGACCCCGCCGACCGCCACCCCTCGCGCCCGCGAAACGCACAGCACGCCCCCGCTGCCCCCGGTGCGGCGGATCGAACTGCCCGCGGCGGGCCCCGAGGATGTGGTGATCACACCGGACGGGCGGCTCGTCACCGGGCTCGATGACGGTTCCCTGGTCAGCGTCGACCCCACCGACGGAGATATCCGGACCCTGGTGAATACCGGCGGCCGGCCGCTGGGCCTGCACGCCGACCCGGACGGTTCGCTGCTGGTCTGCGATTTCGCCCGCGGTCTGCTGCGACTGGACCCATCCGGGGAACTCACCGTGCTCGCCGACGAAGTGGACGGAAAACCATTGCTCTTCGCCAGCAATGTCACCCGCGCGGCGGACGGCACGATCTATCTCTCCAGTTCCTCGCGCCGGTACCCGCTGGACAAGTACATGGGTGACCTCCTGGAGCATTCGGGCACCGGCAGTTTGCTGCGACTGGACGCGTCGGGAACCGTGCGGACCCTGGTCGACGGCCTGTATTTCGCCAACGGCGTCGCCATCTCCCCCGACGGTTCGGCCGTCGTGGTCGCCGAAACGGGCGCCTACCGCGTCACCCGCTACTGGCTCACCGGACCGCGCGCGGGGACGACCGACCTCCTCGCCGAGAACCTGCCCGGATTCCCGGACAATATCGCCGTGGGCAGTGACGGCCTGTTGTGGATCACCCTGCCCGGTCCGCGCAACCCCATGATGGACACGTTGTTCCCACTGCCCGGCTTCCTGCGCCGGCTGGTCTGGGCGCTGCCCGAACGCCTGCAGCCGGCACCGCCCCGGACGGTGTGGGTGCTCGCGGTCGATTTCGAGGGCACTCTCGTCCACGACCTACAGGTGGAAGGCGACGATTTCGCCATGGTCACCGGCGTGGCCGAACGTGACGGCACGCTCTATCTGGGCAGTCTCAGCGAATCCGCACTAGCGGTGACGTATATCCCTCGGTAGTCGCCTCCCGCGCGGGAGCGTGAACCGCCCGCGCGGAGCGACCATGTGGTACACGCCCGCTACATCGTGGACGTGCTGTTGTTCGACTACGTGCTGGGCATCGTCCCCGCCCTGCTGATCGGGGCCCGCTCTCGGATCGCCACGGCCGCCGCCGGCTCATGCGCCCCGCCCCGCCATCGCCGCGGCCGGCGTTCCTGTGGAATGGTCACCGCGGCGGCCGCCTCGGCCGTGCCGGATCAGTGGCCGACCGTCGCCACCACGCTCATACCGGGCGCCGCCGGTTACGGTATCGGCCTGGTGGCCGGCCTACAGGAAATAGAACGCGTCGCCCGCCCCGACGACCTCACCGGCCTCACGGCCGTCTCTACTCGGTCGGCTATCTGGGTTTCGGCACCCCCGCCCTGCCGGCCTTCATCCACGAGACGACCGGGGTCGGCCATCCGGCGATGCCGGCCGCCGGCGCGCTCGTAGCACTGGGCTGCCCGACGCTGGTGCTGCGCAACTACCACGCTCCCACTCGATAGGGTCCGAGAATGCGCCATCCGCCCACAGTGGCACCGCCGACCGATGGAACAGCCTCTGCCGTGGCTTCGCCGTCATATCGGACCGCTGTACCGGGAACGGCCCGCGAAGTCCCGGCACTGTGCGCACTCCTGCATCACGGGGTGACAGCATTCCAGAACATGATCCAGGAAATCGGCCGCCTGTCCCAGCTCGATCTGTCTGGTGCGCAATGCCCGCACCTGCCGCTCGACCACCGCCTGACGCTCCTCCCGGGAGCCACGCAGCAGGAGCGCGAGATCGGCCAGGCCCAACCCCGCGCTTCGGCACCTGAGACCCGCCGCGATCTCATCCACCTGTTGCGGACTGTACCGACGTGCCCCGGTCGCCGACCGGTACGGGGTGATCACCCCTTCCGCCTCCCAGTGGCGCAGCAGATGGGTCGATACCCCGAGCCGCTCCGCGACCTCACCGATCCTCAGCAGCCCGTCCACCACCGCTCTCCTCCTTTGACTTCGTGTCGACTCTAATCCCTAGCGTCGGCCGCATGACGGTTCACGAACTCCACTGCGGCACGCTCACCCCGCCCGGAGGTGCCGCGGTCTGGGGCACACCCCACTTCACCTGCCGATGCCTGCTGGTCGAGCAGGGCGGCTCACTCCTCGCCGTCGATACCGGGATCGGCATCGGGGATATCGAGCACCCCGGGCAACGCCTGGGGCACGACTGGATCGCGCAGGTCAACCCGCTGCTGGACCCGGCGGAAACCCTCGTCGCACAGGTCACCGCGCTCGGGCGGGACCCACGCGAGATCACCGACGTGGTGCTGACCCACCACCATCGCGACCGCGTGGGCGGCCTTTCCGATATGCCGTGGGTCCGAGTGCACGCCACACCCGACTGCCGCCGCGCGGTCGTCGACGCCGACTCCCGGAGCCGCCCTGCCCAGTGGGCACACGGCGTCGTCTGGGCCGAGGCGCCCTGTCCCGCCGCGCCGTGGCGGGGCGGGGCTTCGCCACCTACCTGCTCCCCGGTCTACCGGCGACGATCCGGCTGGTCGAACTCCCGGGCCATGCGCCCGGCCACGCCGGGGTTCTGGTGGAGGGGGCCGGTCGAGCCGGCACGGACCTGCTCCATATCGGAGACGCCCTCCACCACCACGGCCAACTGACAGGCACCGCACCACCGGCCGTGGAAGCCTTCGCCGCGCAGACTCAGCATCATGCCGTCACGAGGGTCGAGACGCAGCAGCGGCTGCGGAACCTGACCGGTGTCCAGCCGATGACCTCCCACGATCCCGCGATGTGACCGCGGCCGGCCGCGCGTGCCCGACTCACCGGCCGATTCGACTGCTCAGTCGTTGAAGCGGAACGCGTCGCGCAGCCACGGTGCCCGACGGTGGTGGGGACGGCTGCGGTCCGCCCAGAGGGGGTTGGATTCGTCACGCCGGTACACCGCGAGCCGTCCCGCCATCGAGAAGCGCAGGTGGGTGGCCTTGCCGACCACCTCGCCGTCGGTGGCGAGCGCTTCGGCCTCGGGCAGGTGCACGAATAGTTCGGGTAGTTGGCGCTCGCCGTAAACCCTGCTGTGGCCGATGGCGGCCAGCAGCAGCGCGAGGACGGCGCGGATGCGCGACCAGCGCAGATCGGCGCGCAGCCAGCGGACATCGAGAAGGCCGGAATCGAGACGGTCGCGGAAGGCGGGTACGGCGCCGTGCGGGTGATAGGGGCCGTTGCCGACGAACAGGAACCACACCCGCTGCCAGCGGCCGTCCAAGTAGATCTCGATCGGTTCGGCCCGGTGCAGGGTGACCACGAGTGCCGCGGCGAAGGCGGGCCATTTGCCCCACCGCGTCTGCCATTTCTCGCGCAGCTGCACCAGATCCGGGTAGGACCCGAGGCTGGCGGTGTTGATCAGGTACCGGGTGCGCGTATCGGTCTCGTCGCCGTATTCGACACTGGCGATATCGACCGCGACGGCCTCGCCGACACCGGTGGCGTCGATCACCTCGCGCAGGTCGTAGACACCCAGGTCCCGGGCGAAATGGTTGAGCGTGCCGGTGGGGATGACAACCAACGGCAACCGGCGGCGCAGCGCGACCGCGGCCACGGACGCCACCGTGCCGTCGCCACCCGCGACACCGACCGCCAGGACCGGCCGGTCGTGTTCGTCAATGGCTTGTTCGAGTTGTTCGGCGCAGTCGAGGTCGGGTCGGGTGCGCAGCACGGTGGCGGCGGGCAGGGCCTCGCTGATGTCATCGGTGGGGTCGTAGTTCGGATCGCCGGAAACCGGGTTCACCATCACCACAAGCCCTTTGCCCTCCGCCAGGACCGGCACCTCGGGGACCGGACAGGCCTGCGCCTCGTCCGATTCCCGCACCGGCCACCAGCGCCGGGTGGCCAGGGCGACGCCGGAGCCGACGGCCGCGCCGACGAGTACATCCGAGCCCCAGTGCACGCCGGTGTGCACCCGGGAGTAGGCCACGGCGGCCGCGAGCGGGGCGACGGCCAGCGCAGTGCGCGGACTTTCCATCGCCACCGCCGTAGCGAAGGCGGCCGCGGTGGCGCTGTGCCCCGACGGGAAGGACGACGATCTCGGGACCGGGCTCAGTCGTCGATGCGTGGGCATCAACTCGGCGGCGGGTCGACGCCGCGCGAACACGGTTTTCAGTCCGACATTGGCCACGAGGCTGGCCCCGGCCACGGAGGCGACACCGCGCAGCGCGGCCCGCCGGGGCGCTCCCTGGCGGGTGGCGAGCAGCGCCGCGCAGACCAGCCACAGAACACTGTGGTCGGCACTGCTGGTGAGCCGCAGCAGGCCCCGATCGACTCGCGAGGCGGGCAACTCCGCGACCACCTCGCCGATCGCTCGATCGAATCGTCCGACCCTGTGGAACCTTCGGCGCGCCCAGCTACTCACCCGCCCGACCCTACCGACCCCTTCGGCACGCCCGCGAGCCGAAGGGGCGCAGGAGATTCGCGGACCGGGCCCGGGAAGCCGTCGGGCCGGCTACACGGTGGTCTGCCGCTTCGGCAGCTTCCACCCCGGCCGGGGGAAGTGGCAGGTGTATCCGTCCGGGTAGCGCTGCAGATAATTCTGGTGCTCGGACTCGGCTTCCCAGAACTCACTCGCCGGAGTCACCTCGGTGACAACTTTGCCCGGCCACAGGCCCGACTCCTCGATATCGACGATGGTGCTCAGCGCGGTCCGCTTCTGCTCGTCGTCGAGATAGAAGATCGCCGAGCGGTAGCTGGTGCCGATGTCGTTTCCCTGGCGGTCCTTCGTCGTCGGGTCGTGGATCTGGAAGAAGAACTCCAGCAGCGTCCGGTAGTCCGTCCGCTCCGGGTCATAGACGATCTCCACGGCCTCCGCATGGCCCGGATGGTTGCGGTAGGTGGGGTGATCGTTGCGCCCACCGGTGTAGCCGACCCTCGTCGACAGGACCCCCGGCTGTTTGCGGATCAGATCCTGCATACCCCAGAAGCATCCGCCGGCCAGGATGGCCTTCCGCGTTTCGGTCACGCTTCCTCCTTCGTCCGCCTCATTATCGACCCCCCGTACAACCCGCGCTCCGGCTCGGAAAATCCCGCCCCGAGAACCGTCGACCGCTACCCTGACGAGTCACCGGAACCGGCGATCGGACCGTCGACACGAACGGGTTCATACCGCTCGGCACCGCGCCTCGTCGCCGGCCACTCGACCGTTCACCAGGGGCCGTCCGGGCCGGCATCGGACGCATGCCGGTCGAGAGGGGCGGCCCTGTCGTTTCGTGGCCGGAGCGCGTCGACGATGAGATCGAGGAGGCGGCCGCTCTGGTCCGGATCGCTACCGGCCGCCGTGGAGAGGAATCGGGGTCACCGCCGCCCAGATCGGCCTCGCCTGGCTCCTCCACCACGCCCCGAACACGCTCCTCATCCCCGGCACCGCCGACGCCGGCCATCTCGAAGCGAATATCGCCGTGGGCGCTATTCGGCTCGACGAGCCGACGCTCGCCGCGCTCGACCGTATCCCGTCGCGCTCGGCCGACCCACCGCTGGGCTGACTCGCCGTCGCGACACAGTCCCGAGTGCGATATCCGCCGATCGGCCGCACACCGCGCCTACCGCGCGGGTACGAGGCCGCCGACCCCGGTGCGCCCCTCCGGGGTGCCGACCAGTTCGACGGTCACCCCGGAACGGACGTGCTCGCCGAATACGGAGACGATCGCGTCGGTGACGCCCGCGACCAGGCGGGCCACGATGTCCTGCGCGTCCGGACGCTCGAACGCCGCCTCCCTGATGCCGAATGTCACGCTCGGCGACGGCGCCTGCGCGGGCCGGCCGCCGATACCCCACCGGCCTACGGGCAGTCCGATCAACCGCACCTCGACGATCTCCCGCGCCCACTCGCCGTAGACCCCGACGACCGCCTCGGTCAATGCCTCGATCAGCTCGACCTCCCGGCCGACGAGATCGCTTTCCAGGACATGCACTGTCAGATGCGGCATACCGCCTCCTCTAGGATGTATTTGACAACAAATAATCTTTGCAATAAAAGGTAATTGGGAGGTCGTCGAGTGTCAACACCCAACCCCACGGACGACGCCGTCCGAGAACTACTGCTGCTGATGCCGCGCTTGATCGGCCGAGCCAAACGCACGCCACCGCCGGAGCGGCTGCGCTCCTTCGACCTGGCCCCGAGACATCTGTCCCTGCTGTCCCTACTGCTTCTCGACGGTCCGCAGACCGTCTCCCAACTGGCCGAGAAACTCGACGTCGCGCCCACCACGGTGAGCCTGATCGTGAGCGACCTGAGCCGCAAAGGAGTGCTGATCCGCCACGAAGACGAGGCCGACCGCCGCCGACGCATCATCGATATCGCCCCCGCAAGCCGACCGGCCATCTCCCAGTGGCTCTCCCCCGGCGCCCGCGCCTGGCGTCACGCCCTCACCCCATTGACTCCCGCGCAGCGGCGCACGGTCGTCGACACCCTGCTCGCCTACGAGGCCGCCTTCACCGCCGGATACGAACAGGCATCGACAGAGTGAACTCCCATGGCCCGGCGACCTTCCCATTCCGCGCGGACGTGTTCGTCCGGCAACAGGTCGGCGACGATCCACCGACACGTCACAAGTTCTCCGTCACCGCCCAATTCTCGGGAAACGAGCGGCGTAGCCGATCCAATGCTTCGGCGGTGCGGGCCCGGGCCCCCAGGCAATCCGCCGGGTCCACACGCAACAAGACGTCCTGTCCGGCGAACCAGCGGATACCGGAGTCGTCGGCGAACACATGGCATTCCGGTATGGGCAACCTCGAGTACATCCGCTCTACTCGAGCGAGATCATCCGCACTCAACGGTTCGCTGATATGCACTGCCGAATACAGCGATTCCGACAACACCATCTCGACACAGGCCAACAAAAACCGGTCGAGCCATGCGCCCCACTGCTCCGGATCATCACCCGACAGGCGTATCGCCACCCGAGGATCGGGTTCGTAAGGGTCGGCCATCGACACACCCCACTCCCAGACACCCTGGTTCTCCACCCGGAACACCAGCATCTCCCCGGTCTCGTCCAGGTCGAGGTGGGCAGGAGAGAGTAAAAAGTCCTGGTTGCCCGTCAGATCCTCCCTGCGTCCGAACAACCTGTACGCCTTACGCATCGCGGACGGAAGCCGCACACCGAGATTCTCCTCGGCCGCCACGAGGTCGGCCTCGCTCCACCCGTCCGCGTCCGCCAACGGCGATATCCAGTGCGCCGCGAAGCCCGCGATGAACCGCCAGACCCCGGCGCGGTCGGCTACACCGTGGACGAATTCCGCACCCACGTCAAAACCGGTCGACACGCCACGGAACCCTACGATCTCCCCACCGGGGGGAATCATCCGGAAGACGGCGGAACCGCCGACCTCGGTCCTACCGAGGAAACGGCGGTGACCGGCCGCGTTATCGGATTACAGTTCGGCGACCAGGCCCGCCGCCGCGGCGATCGCGGCGGCCTCGTGATCGAGGAGAACGTCTCCGCCTTGCGTCGTGACGATCGGCGTGTACGGGTCGTCCACGAATTCTTCGCCGAGCAGCTCACGGAGCACCGCGAGTCCGCAGAACGGAACGTAGTGCGGGCTGTAGCCGCCTTCCTGCACGAAGGCGATCCGGCCCGCGCAGGTTTCAGCGGCGATGTCGAGCATCCGCCGAGTCAAGTGCCGGAAGCCGCCGCTGGTGACCATCTGCCGGGCCAGCGGGTCGAGAATGCTCGCGTCGAAGCCGCACGCCACGATGATCAGCTCGGGCGCGAAGGCACGCAGCGCCGGTTCGACAACCCGGTCGAGCGCATGGAGATACGCCGCGTCACCGCTGCCCGGCGGCAGCGGAACATTGATCGCGTATCCGTATCCGTCCCCTGCCCCGCGCTCCTCGAGGTATCCGGAATTCGGCGGGAAACACAGGTGCTGGTGGATCGAGATGGTCAGCACCGACCGATCCTCGTACCAGATGTCCTGGGTGCCATTGCCGTGGTGAACATCCCAGTCGACGACGGCGACGCGCTGGACGCCGAGCACGTCCTTCGCGTAGGCGGCGGCGATGGAGACATTGTTGAAGACGCAGAAGCCCATTCCGGTCGCGCGGGTCGCGTGATGTCCCGGCGGGTTGACCAGTGCGTAACCATTGTCGATCGTTCCCGCCAGCACCTGCTCGACAAGCGCGATCGCGCCGCCCGCCGAAAGCGCGGCGATCTCGTACCCTCCCTTTCCGAACGACGAGACACCATCGCCGGCATCCCCGCCTTTCGGCTGCAGACTCTCGGCCTTGATCCGCTCCAGATGCTGCGCGGTATGCACCCGTAATATATCGGCCTCCTTCGCGGGCACCGCTTCGATCGAATGCAACTTGTCGAGTAGGCCGGACACCGACACCAATTCATGGAACCGCCGTTTGGTGTCGGGATGCGCGAGGTGATGTCCGATGGGTTGGAGACCGACCGTAACGTCGGACGGGAACAGGCTTCCACTGCCGGTGTCAACCCATCCATAGAGGGTGTTCCACACGTAACCAGTCGTCATGGCGAACTCCTAAACAATGGGTGGACAGATATGCCCACCTGCATTCGACCCCGACTCGGCGGGTTCTCGAGCCCATTACAGGAACAGTGGCCACCTGCCGCAACCGGAAGGCTTATCGCCTGGGCAATGCCGGCAACCGCGCTCGAGGGTGTCGGGGTAGCGGCCGAGCGCTGAGAGGACGAGCTGTCGCGGTTCCCGACGACAACGGACGCGGTCATGTGGACACCCGGCAGTGGTGTCCGGCGCAGGTGTTCACTCGCAGTACCGAGCGGAACGACCGGCACCGCCGTGGTCTCGGAGCCATGGCGCTTATCAACGTCATATACTCGCTTGCCTTCGCCTACGGGCCGGGGGACGCTCGGGTTATGGCCAAACCGTATCGAGCAGGATGGGGTGTGCGGGCGTCCAATGCGTGGATGCGGACCGTGCTACGCGCCGGCTTACCGATGTGGTCGTTCCGCGTTCTCGGCGTGCCCGGGCGGCGCACCGGCCGCACGATCGAGACACCGCTGGCAGTGTTCGAGCAAGACGGCCGGCGATACCTGGTGGCGTCCTACGGAACGGTGAACTGGGTGCGCAACCTGCGTGCGGCGGACGGGAAGGTGACACTGCGTCACGGCAGGCACGTCGAGACCGTGACGGCCGTGGAGTTGCCCACCGAGCACGCGGCGTGGGTGTTCCGGGCGGCGCTGGTATCGGGGCCGCCACGTGTTCCGAAACCCATCGTGGCACTGTATCGGCGGTTCTTCGTGCTGCCGTATCTGGATGTGGGACCGGATTCGTCGCCCCGGCAATTCCTCGTCAATGCCCGCACCCATCCGGTTTTCGAAATCATATCGGCGTGACCCCGGCCGGGTCGCCGCGGAAACACCGACCGTGAGGTGTCGTGTCGGTCCACGCACCGGCTCAACACGCCGATACCCTGACTGTGGGCCACGGTCTCGACTCGGAGCCATCGCCCGTGTCCATCGCACTCGCTTCCTACCTCACTCATGAGGGGCAGGTGCCGGACCGGCACGGGCGTGGCCGCATGAGGTTCCGACAGCGTGCCGGCGGGCGGAGACAGGACCGGCGCGACGAGTTCCTACAGCGGTATATCGACCACCGCACGTCCAGGAGACGATCATGACGCAGGCAAGCAAGATCGATTTCAGCGATGTGCGGTGGGGGTCGGTGGAGTGGACGAACCTGGGCACACTGTATCTGCGTGCCTGCGAAAGCCGTTCACCGCAGCCGGTCCTCGGCGATGACGCGGCAGCCGAGGCGGTGAACCGGATCGACTACGACTGGGCGCGGATGCACCGCTATATGCGGCCGGGAGCGAACCAGTGGCTGGTTGCGCTACGGGCCACGCAGCTGGACACATGGAGCTCGGACTTTCTCGGCCGCCACCCGAACGCCGTCGTGCTGCATCTCGGGTGCGGAATGGACACCCGGGCATTCAGGCTGCATCCGCCGCCCGACGTGCGATGGTTCGACGTGGACCGACCGAACGTCATCGGGTTGCGGCGCAAGCTGTACAACGAGCGTGACGTCTACCGAATGATCGGCTCGTCGGTGACGGACGCGGACTGGCCGGCCGAAATTCCAACCGACCGACCCACATTGATCGTCGCCGAAGGCCTGCTCATGTATCTCCACGAGCCCGAGGTACGCACGCTGCTCCATCGTCTGACAGATCGCTTCGCCGGCGGAGAACTCCTCTTCGACACGCTGTCGCCGATAGGTCCGCGCCTGTCGAAGGTGTTCAGCAAGGGTATCGTCACATGGGGCGTCCACGACGCCCGCGAGTTGGAGCGCTGGAATCCGCGGCTGCGCGTGCTCGAACAGACCTCCGCACTGGCGGGCTACGAGCGGATCCCCTCTTCGCTGCCGCGGCTACTGTACCGGCTGATATACGCGACGCCGATCAGGCAGTACGACGTGCTGAACCGCTTCGCGTTCTGAGTTACGTAGCGGTCTCCTCGGCATCCGGAGCGGCTTCGCCCCGGGGCCGCATGGGCGGTTGCCCGGACCGCAAAAGCGATACCGGCGGTGTAACCGCTGGGCAGGCCGCACCGTTCCACCCGGTTTACCCCCGATCCGGTGCGATATTCGGTTGCCGGAGTATCCGTATCCGGGATGCCGGACATCCGCCGCCGCGATCGAGTGTCGGGGTTGTCGAAGCAATGGTCGCGGCGCGAGCCGCTCACCGCTGAATGGAGGGAATGTCCGGCCGACAGGCAACTCGGATTGTTCGATTATTTCCGGCCGGCGGTAATACGGTCGTCGATGGGCAGGTCGACGGCGTGGATGCCACCCACCCGGCCTGGTCTCGGATGGCTCGATTCATCGATTTTTTCGGGTATGGACTCGAGCGCCGCCGGAAAATCTATACAGGAATATCCGCAGGCGGTGCGTTGTCGTGACACAACCGACAAGATCAATGACAATGCTGCCCATGACCGTGGCGGCCGACAACGAGTTGGGTGATCGGCGAGGGAACAGGGACGACAACGCGGTGCCGCGAAAGTTCTTCCGACCCGATATCGAAGGGCTGAGAGCGGTTGCAGTGGTGGCCGTCGTCCTTTTTCACGCGGGCATGCCCGGTGTGTGCGGCGGATTCGTCGGCGTAGACGTATTTTTCGTCATTTCCGGCTTTCTCGTCACCGGAATCCTTTATCGACAAACGGCTGCCACCGGCACTATCGGGCCGGCCCGGTTCTACGGCGCGCGCGCCCGCCGGCTTCTACCCGCGGCGGGTGTCGTCCTCGTCGCCACCGCGATCGCCGCCGCCGTGCTGCTGCCGCCCCTGCAGGCCCGCCGGGTACTCGGCGACGGGATCGCCGGCGCACTATACGTCGGGAACTATCGATTCGCGCTGCACGGTACCGACTACCTTGCCGGCGATGCGCTCCCGTCACCGTTTCAACACTTCTGGTCGCTCGGCGTGGAGGAGCAGTTCTATCTGCTGTGGCCTGTGTTGATCGCCGCGACGGCCTGGTCCGTACGACGTCGCCGAACCTGGTCGGCGGCACCGCTGCCGTATCTGGTCGTTCTCGCGGTTGTCGCCGTATTGTCCTTCGTAACCTCGCTGAGCTGGACCGGAACGCTGCCGTCGTGGGCGTTCTTCTCGCTACCCACCCGGGCCTGGGAGTTGGCCGCCGGGGGCATGGTCGCGTTGTCGGCGGCGGCGTGGTCCCGGCTGCCGAAAATTCCGGCCGCTCTTGCCGGCTGGGCCGGGTTGCTGCTGATCATCGCCGCTTGCGCTCGGTTCGACGAGCACACACAATATCCGGGAACCGCCGCACTGCTGCCCGTGGCAGGGACCGTATTGGTGATCATATCCGGCTGCACCGCTCCACCGTTCGGTGTCGGCCGCGGGCTGGCACTCGGTCCGATGCAGGCAATCGGCCGCGGGTCCTACTCATGGTATCTGTGGCACTGGCCGGTTCTACTGCTCGCGCCCCGGGTGGTCGGCCACCCGCTGGGGGCGGGTGGCTCGCTGGGCGCGATCATGGTGGCGGGCGGGCTCGCCATGCTCACGCTGCGGCTGGTCGAGAATCCGATCCGTTTCGCCGTCCGCTTGCGCGACTCGACCGCGCGCAGCCTCGCCTGTGGCGGTGCGATCACCGCGATCGCCGGTGGCGTGGCGCTCGCACTGCTCGTGCTCGTGCCGGTCCCGGCCGGCCGTGGGGCCCCGGCCCCGACCCTCGCCCTCGCCGCACCCGCCGCGCCGGTCGCACCCGCTACCGATCCCGCCGAGGAGGCAGTCCGGCAGCAGGTCGCACAAGCTCAGGCCGCCATTGCCGCATCTACCGCCATCCGCGCTGTCCCTTCGAATCTCACCCCCTCGCTCGCCGACGCGGCCGGGAGCAAGGCGGACGTGTTCGTGAACGGCTGTGTACGGTCCTGGCGCGAGGTGGGACAGGCCGAGTGCGCCTCCGGCGTTCCGGACTCGGCTACCACGGTGGCCCTGGTCGGAGATTCCCATGCCGCGATGTGGTCTCCGGCGTTCGAGCGGATCGCCGCAGCGCGCCACTGGCGGCTGGAGACCATGGCCAAGGTCACCTGTCCACTGATGGACCTGCCCATTACCAGCCCTTATCTGGGCCGGGAGTACACCGAATGCGAGCAGTGGCGCGGCCAGATCACGGCCCGGCTGCAGGCCGAGCGCCCGCGGTTGATCGTGGTGAGCATGTCCCGGCGATATGGTGCCGACTTCGGCTTCGTCTCCTATGACCCGGCCTGGATCGACAGCCTGCGCCGCCTGGTCGCCCAGTTGCGAACGACCGGTGCGGCCGTGCTCGTGCTGGGCTCGATCCCCGACCCGCACACCAATGTCCCGATATGCCTGTCCGACCATCTCGACGATCCCGCGGCCTGCACCCCGGCACGACCGGATGCGCTGAACGACGCGGGTATCGCGGCCGAGCAGGCGGCGACCACTGCCGGTGGCGGACAGTACGCCGACCTGACTTCGCTGTTCTGCGCCCCCGCCGGCTGCCCCTTCGTCATCGGGGACAACCTGGTCTTCCGCGACGACAATCATCTCACCGTCGGTTACGCCGAAACACTCGCGCCGATCATCGGCACACTCACCGACCGCGCACTGGCCCGTAGCTGATCCGGGCGTGGCCGCGAAACGCCACGCCCTGTCGATAGCCTTGGCCGATGACCGATCCGAAAGCAATCCCAGAATCCGGCCACAGCATGGCCGGTTGGCCACGATTTCGAGATTCCGCCCTGGCTACTGGCCGGCGTGGGATCTCTTGCCCACCGCAGTAGTCCACGGCGGTGGGGTTCTGACTGTCCGCGACGTCCGGTTCTGATGATCGGTTCGAGACCGCGTGTCCGGCTGGGATCTCCTGGCGCGCAGGGCCGGCCGGTTAGATGCCGGGTGGGTTTCCTGGGGTGAGGTGGCGGCTGAACCCGTCGAGCATGGCGGTGAGGCCGATATCGAAGTGGTCGGTGCCGGCGGCTGCGTCCGCGGCTGCGGCGAGCGGGGTGTAGTCAGGGGAACCGGGTGCCGGTTTACCGCTGCGCCCGGTCACCGCTGTCGCCCAGCCCATCACGTGCCCGATCGTGTACTCGCGTAAGCAGCGGGTGAGCTGCAGGGCAACCGCCGGGGTGAATCCGGCCTCGCGCAGCCGGTTGATCATTCGGTCACCGATCTCGATCGCGGCGGGGTCGCGGACCGGGCGAGTGGCGAATACCGGCACCGCGTGCGGGTGGCGCTGCAGGGTGACGTGCAGCCGATCGGCGTAGCCGCACATCAGCTCCCGCCAATCGGACTGCCAGGCAAGGCTGTCGAGGTCCATCTCGGCCGACAGCAGGACCGTGACCGCGTCGAACAGGTCCTGCTGATCGGCGACGTGCCGGTAGGCGGCCATCGGATCGGCACCGAGCGCGGCGGCCAGCTTGCGCATCGAGAATCCGTCGAGGCCGGCCTCGTCGATCACCGACAAGGCCACTGCCGCAATGTAATCGCGGTTCAGGGTGGTCCGCACTGTGCGCTGCGGTGTCTTTTTGGCGGTCATGAGGTCAACTCCGTGAACGTTTCCAGCAGTCGCTGTGCGAATTCGGCGGGCCGGGTCCGATAGGCAGTGTGCCCGCCGGGAAATTCGACACATGTGGTGCCGAGATGCGCGGTAAGTGCTTCGGTGGCAACGAAGTACGGGCGTCCGGTGCTGTCGCTGCCGACGGCGGGCCGCCATCGCACCGGGGACGTTCGCAGTGTGGTGAGGTCGGGCCGGTAGTCGAAGCAGAAGCCGGGCAGTTCCCGCCGCAGCAGCAGGTCGGTATTGCCGAGCATCCGTGTCATCGGTGACGGTGGCCGCCCAGTGATCCGGCGCACGGTCGGCGCGACCGCCAGCGCCGCGGTGCTGCCCGCGGCCAGCATCGCCTGTCCGGCCTGTGACCGTAGCAGCGCGGGCAGGTGAGGCGCGGTCATCACCCCGAATGCGGCGAACGCACGCATCGGTCCCTTGTCGACGGCCGGCTGATGTATACGCGTAATTTCCTGCCGCGCAGGACTATCCGCTGTCAACAGCTGCACCAGCGGTGGTTCGTGCGCGATTGCCGCCCGCACCCGCGCACCATGCTGCGCGATCAACTCCAGGGTGATGATCGCCCCGCCATTGTTGCCGAACACCAATGCTCGGTCGATGCCGTAGGTATCCAGGATCGCCACGACATCGGCAGCCTGTGTCCCGATACCGATATCGGTATCCGGTTCGGTGAATGCGCTGCGGGAGTTGCTCCGCCGATCGAACGTGATCACCGTGTAGCGATCGGCCAGCAACCCCACCACCTGCTCGTACATCGCCGCGTCGCCACCGCCCCCGGGCACCAGCACCAATACCGGGCCCGACCCGGCCACCTCCGTATACAACCGGACACCGGTCGACTCGACCATCAGCACCGTCCGCTCTGCTGCCACTGGCACCTCCATAGCACTCGCCTACAACGTAGACTACATCTACAACGTAGATCCAGACGATTTCACCCACGGCTCCGCGATAGCGGTCTTCCATGACGTTCCCGAGAAGCCGCCGGCCAGGATGACGGCAGTGGCCACGACGGTGACCGCCGAGCCGAAGCACCCGGGCCACCGCGCCGAGCCCACCGACCACGCGCCGGGTGGACCATCGAACTGCACCCGGCGCGCGAGCACCGGTTACGGTCCTCGTCGATGCCGATCACACCCCGCCAGGCCGGTGACACTCCCCGGTTCCAGGCGGTGTTGACCGGCATCGGAGCGCCGCATCGAGCAATGTCCCCGACTTCCCCGCCTACTACGAGGCAGATCCCAGCGGTCTGTCGATTCCTGCGACCGGTATCGGCGCAGATCTTTCACCATTTGGATATACCGGCGAGTAACAAAGGCTCCTACACTCGACTGTGATCGTCGTCACGTCCGAGGAGGACACCATGACCACTGCCGGAAAAGTCGACGTCACCGAGGAGCAGTCCCGCCGGCTGGTCGAGGAATCTCGCGAGACCACCTGGACCAAACCCTCCTTTGCCAAGGAGTTGTTCCTCGGCCACTACCGGGTGGACCTGATCCACCCGTTTCCGCGCCCCAGCGCGGACGACACCGCCAAGACCGACGCGTATCTGTCCCGACTGCGGGCCTACTGCGAGACCGTCGACGGTAGCGTGATCGAGGCGCAGGGCCGTATTCCGGAGGAGTATGTGCGCGGCCTCGCCCAACTCGGCTGCTTCGGTCTGAAGATCCCCGAGGAATACGGCGGCCAGGGCCTTTCCCAGGTCGGCTACAACAAAGCGCTGATGCTGGTCGCCTCGGCGCACCCCAGTTTGGGCGTGCTGTTGTCCGCGCACCAGTCGATCGGCGTACCCGAACCGCTGAAGTTGGCGGGCACGCCGGAGCAGAAGAGCAGGTTCCTGCCACGCTGCGCGAGCGGCGCGGTGAGCGCCTTCCTGCTCACCGAACCCGATGTCGGCTCCGATCCGGCCCGTATCGCCAGCACCGCGACCCCCACAGCCGACGGCGAAGCCTACGAACTCAACGGCGTCAAGCTGTGGACCACCAACGGCGTGGTCGCGGAACTGCTGGTGGTGATGGCACGGGTGCCGAAGAGCGAGGGCCACCGCGGCGGTATCTCCGCCTTCGTGGTCGAAGCCGACAGCCCGGGCATCACCGTGGAACGGCGCAATTCCTTCATGGGCTTGCGCGGTATCGAGAACGGCGTTACCCGCATGGACAAGGTCCGGGTGCCCAAAGAGAACCTGGTCGGCCGAGAAGGCGACGGGCTGAAGATCGCCCTCACCACGCTCAACGCGGGCCGGCTCGCGATTCCGGCGATGTGCACCGGAGCGGCCAAGTGGTCGCTGAAGATCGCACGCGAATGGTGTGCCGTCCGCGTGCAGTGGGGGCGGCCGATCGGCGAACATGCCGCGGTGGGCGCCAAAGTGTCCTATATCGCCGCGACGACCTATGCCTTGGAGGCGGTACTCGACCTCTCGGCGACCATGTGCGACGAGAAACGCAACGACATCCGCATCGAGGCGGCGCTCGCCAAGTTGTGGTCCTCGGAGATGGCCTGCCGGATCGCCGACGAACTCGTGCAGATCCGTGGCGGCCGCGGATACGAGACGGCGGAGTCGCTGCGAGCACGGGGGGAACGCGCGGTCGGCGCCGAACAGTTGGTCCGCGATCTGCGGATCAACCGGATCTTCGAGGGGTCCAGTGAGATCATGCGGCTGCTCATCGCCCGTGAGATGGCCGATGCGCATATGGCCGCCGCCGGGGCACTGGTCGACCGGAACGCGGAGTTCAAGGAGAAAGCGAAGGCGGCGGTGGGCGCCGGCGGCTTCTACGCCAAATGGTTCCCGCAGCTGACCGTCGGCCCGGGCACGGCACCGACCGCGTTCGGCGATTTCGGGCCACTGGCACGGCATATGCGGTTCGTCGAACGGATGGCGCGCAAGCAGGCCCGCGCGCTGATGTACGGTATGGCGCGCTGGCAGGCGAAACTCGAGTACCGACAGGTGTTCCTGGGTCGCATCGTCGATATCGCCGCGGAGCTGTTCGCGATGTCGGCGGCCTGTGTACGGGCGCAGGCCGAGCGCGTCGACGGCACCGCGGAAGGGACGGCCGCCGAGGAACTGGCCGATGTGTTCTGCCGACAGGCGCGTATCCGCGTGCGGCAGTTGTTCGACTCACTGTGGGACAACACCGACGACGAGGACGTGCGCTTGGCCCGCAAGGTGCTCGACGGCCATTACCGGCGACTGGAGGAGGGCATAATCGACCCGAGCGAGGGCACCGGTCCGTGGATCGCCGAATGGCAGACGGGTCCGTCCACCGAGGAGAATCTGCTGCGGCCGTGGTTGCGGGTGCAGGCACTTCGGTAATCGATCGCGACAACGGCCCCAAGGGTCGGGGATATCGAACCCGGCCACGACAATGCCGTCCTGCTTTCGCCCACATCCCACCGGGAGACCACGTGCCACCCGCCGGAACGGGTGGTACGGGTCTGGACGCGAGGCACCACCGTGATCGCGGCCGGGCCGATTTCGAGGCGGCGCTGTGACCTCCTGGCGGAATTCCGCCGCTTCCACCTGCCCGCGCGACTGCCGACCGTCGACCGGTTCGGCACCCTACTCGGCTGCTACCTGCTCATGCCGTATCCGACCGGTCCGACCGGCCGCACGGCATTCCTCGCCGATCGCTTCGGAACCGGACGGGCCAGGCCACCTATTCCGACCCCATCTGGCCTATCAGGCGTGTCCGCCCCGGGTCGAGCCAACCGGCCACCGCGCCCCAATCGGCGGCGGTCATTCGTACAGAAACGCGTTCCTCCCATCCGATACACCCCGCGTGCAGCAGTCGATGCCGATCGATGTCCGATTGCAATGCCTTGCCACACCGCGAGCAATTCAACTCAACCATCACTCGTCTCCGGGTTCACGTCGTTGTGACCGCACTCGGCGCCGTTGCCGAGTGGCGCGGGATTGCCTCCCGCACCCGAGACGAGCGAATCAACTGTCGGATGATGCGGAATCCGACTCTGTTCGAGATATTCCCTTCCGGTCGGCACTGTCCGTTGGGGAGCACCTCTGCCATGGGGGATTACCGGCCGGGGGCCGGAGGCGGCCGGACGATGTGTCCACAGCCATGACCACGTTGTGGTCATGCCCACACCCGTTCTTCGGCGTCCAGCCGCCGCGGCGGGAAAAGCTTCCCCCAGAATTCGTGTCGGACCGCATCCCACAGTCTTGCCAGCTCCGGATGGAGTTCTCGCGCTTGCACGAGATCCGGGTAGCTTCCGGGACCGAAGCAGACCACCGAAGAGGCATCGGATGCGTTCTCCACGGCGACTATGGCGATCAAATGATGCCGAAGCAGACACCACGTCGCGCAGAGCCCGTCGGCTTCCGTTCGGCACATGTCATCCATCGTCGATGCACCCTCGTCGTACGACCATCTCGTCCATTCGGTAACCACAGTCGACCGGGTGCGCTCGGTTGCGCACCGTTATTCCGGCCGGCAACCCGCCCCGGTGATGGACGCACCACCCGAGGCGATCGCCAGGACGAGGCAGGTTCTCGAGCATGGGACCTTCTTTCTCCGATCGTGACTCCCTCTGGAGGTGTCCGAAGGGCCATCCGACGTTTAACTTAAAAAATCAGAGTTCATATTTCAATGCTTTATTGTGAGTCCATATCGAGCTCCCGTCAACCCGCCCACCGCAAGGGCAGTCAACCGGCAGGCTCGACAGCCGAGGACGGTGCACCTATGACCTCATAGTTCATATTTCAAGTGTTCTTGGCTTAGAATCGATGCACCCACCGGCCACCCGAGGAGTCGTGTTGTCCCAGCAAGAAAGCGCCGGCTTGACCGCGCTCGGCGCCGTGCTGTCACCGCTCGAAGGCAGTGGCCCCAAAACCGAGGCCGTGGTCCAGCGGTTGTCCGCCGCGATCAGCCTCGGGGTGATGGTCGACGGCCAACAGTTGCCGAGTGAGACCGATCTCGCCGGCCAGTTGGGCGTGTCGACGATGACTCTGCGAGAAGCGTTGGCCGTACTCCGACAGCAAGGCATCGTGCACACCAAGCGCGGACGTGGTGGCGGCAGCTTCATCTGCGCTTCGGCGGAGGTCCTAGAGCACACCTCACTGGCACGGTTACACCAGATGAGCCTCCCGGAGTTGCGCGACCTGGGAGACGAGCAGTTCGCGATCACCGGAGCGGTCGCCGTATTCGCCGCGCGCCGCGGCTTGCGGTCCGATATAGTCCGGCTCCGCACCTTGGCCGACCGGTTGAAGGTCAGCACCGAACCGGTCTCGGCCCGCCGGGCCGACAGTCGCTTCTATATCGAGATGGCGGTGTGCGCGCAGTCCACCAGGCTGACGCGTGCCCAGGTCGGTCTGCAGGCCGAGCTCTCCGCACTGTTCTGGCTGCCACGACTGGAACTCGATCCGGCAGCAGAGGCGACCGCCCATTACGACCTGGTGAACGCCATCGAACGGGAAGACGATACCCGGGCGCGAGAACTGGCAGAATCGCATAGTGAATCCCGTATCCGTCGACTCATCGCCCTACGCTTGGAGCTCAGTGACCGATGAGGGACACCGATAACTCTTCCACCCCGAAAACCATCGAGTCGCTCGCTTCCGCCGTCACAGAGCTGACCGACAAGGTCTACCTGTCACTGACAACCATCGGGACCGCGCTGACAACCCTGTGGGGCGACCTCACCGAGGAGCCACGGCACGCTCCCCGGTCGACCGACCTGGCACCCTTGCGCGAGACCATTGCCGACGAGTTCGAGCGGCGTGGAAGACTGTTCGACGGGGCAGGTGTCGCGATGGCCGACGGCATACTCGCGGACCATCCCCGGTACCTGGAATGGTGGCTCCCCGACCCGACACGCGGACCGCGACACCTGGTGCTGGAAATGAACCCCCGGAGTGAATACTTCTATGACTACACCGCAATGGACTGGTATGTGATCCCACGCGACCAGGGACGGCGGTGGGTGCACGGGCCGTACATTGATTTCGCGTGCACCGATCAGTACGTTTGCACCTTCGCGGTCCCGGTCAGGACCACACCGGGAGACTTCCTGGGAATCGCCGGCGCCGACGTGCCGGTCGGCGCGATCGAGGCGGTATTGCTTCCGCGATTCCGGGCGTCGCATTCGACCATTGTGCTGGTCAACGACGAGGGCCGTGTCATCCTGGCAACCGATCCCCGGTTCCCACCCGGATCCAAGACGGGTCGGATGAACCGGCCTACCGCCGAAGTACCGATCGACGCCGTGCCTTGGTTCTTACAGCAACTGGGGACCGCGACACCCTACTGAGGCCACCCACGTACCCCGCGCTCGCTGATCGCTCACCGAGCGCAGGCGAAGTCACCGGCCGGCTCGTGCCCCCACGGCGCGCGTCGCGGGACTCAGGTTCGCGGGACCCAGCCCGAGATGATCACGCAGGGTCGTGCCGGTGTAGTCGGTGCGGAACAGACCACGACGCTGTAGTTCCGGGACGACAAGGTCGACGAAGTCGTTGAAGGTGCCGGGCGCTTGGGCGGCGGAGAGGATGTAGCCGTCGGCTTCGCCACCGTGGAACCCCGCCTCGATCTGGTCGGCGATCTGCGCCGGTGTGCCGACGAACTGGGGCAGGAGTACACCTTGGGCATAGAGCTTGCCGATATCGCGCAGGGTGAGATTGTCGCGGACGCTGAGGCGGCGGGCCACATCGAACAAACCCCGGGTTCCCGGGACCGCGACATCTTCGATCGGGGCATCGAGGTCGTATCGGGAGAAGTCGTGGTCGGTGTGGACCGACAGAGTGATGAGCCCGGAGACCGGGTCGGCGAGTTCGTTGTGGAAGGCCTGCTTCTCGCGCGCGATGGACTCGGTTTCACCGATGAATGGGACGAATGACGGGAAGACCTTGATGTCGTCGGGGTTGCGGCCGAAGTCGGACGCGCGTGACTTGATGTCATCGTAGTAGGCCCTGCGGCCCTCCGGGGTGGGATCGATCTCGAAGACGGCTTCGGCCCAGCGGGCCGCGAACTCCTTGCCGATCGGTGAGGAGCCGGCCTGGATGATGACCGGGCGGCCCTGCGGCGAGCGCGGTACCGTCAGCGGGCCCCGGGTCGCGAACCATGTGCCGCTGTGGTCGACGATATGCACTCTGTCCGGATCGGCGAATACGCCCGAGGCCTTGTCCCGGACGAGGGCGTCGGCATCCCAGCTGTCCCAGAGCTTGAAGGCGACCTCGAGGAACTCGTGCGCACGCTCGTAGCGTTCGTCGTGTCCGAGGTGGTTGTCGAGGCCGAAGTTCTGCGCTTCGGCCTGGTTGAGCGAGGTGACGACATTCCACCCGGCTCGTCCGGCCGACAAGTGGTCCAGGGTGCCGAAGATTCGCGCCACCTCATAGGGGTGGAAGTATGTGGTGGACTTGGTGATCGCGAGGCCGATCGAGTCGGTCACGTTCGCCAGGCCGGCAGCGACCAGGGACGGATCGATGGTGGCCGAGGCCTGGGTTCCGCTGCGCAACGGAACCCGGATGTCGTTACCGTACCGGACCGGCGTGGCCAGCAGATCGGCGAAGAACAGGAAATCGAACTTGCCGCGTTCCAATGTCTGCGCCACCCGACGGTAATAGCCGGGGCCCAGATAGTCGGTTTCCGAACCAGGGTGCCGCCACGCCGCATGCGAATGGGTGACGTGTGAGGCGATCAGGAAACCGGCAAGGTGTAATTCGCGTGACATGGAAAATCCTCGTTCTGTCGGAACTGGCCATAAGGGAAACGGTTCCGAATTGCGCACATAGTTGTCCACTGATCGGCCCGATACCCGCACCATGATCAAGAAAGACGAGACGTCCCGTCACCGGTTGGAATCAAAGAGACCGAAATTCGGCGAGTGGAGGCGACGGCTACCGGACCCGGCCCGGGATATGGTGCGGATATTCCATCGACCGGCGCATGTGTTCTGTCGAGGGGGCGACACACCGGCTTTCCCGCAGATCTCAGCGCGTGCCCCAGGTGCGCAATAAACGATGCGCTGTCGAGCACAACTCGTCGATGATCCGGCCGGCCGGAGCACTCTCGGTCAGCACTCCCACGCCTTGGCCCGCGTCGATCGGGGCCACGGCCGGATCGTCGGCGGCCATCGCCGCGGCCAATGCGTCCCGGGCCGCCGGAGCGTCGGCCAACTCGTCCTCGCGATGCTCCCACTGCCGGGTGAAATCGTTGCGCAGTACCCGAGAGGGGAAGCGGGCAGGCCACGGCAGGTCCTGGCCGATATCGAAGACGCGCGTGGTCAAGGTGTCGGTTGCGTCCGCGCGCATCAGCGCCTCGCGCGTGCGGTCCGACGTGAGTGCTTCTGTGCACATCGATAGCCGTGTTCCCACCCAGGCTCCGGCGGCACCTGCCGCGAGCACGGCGGCCAGGGTCCGGCCGGAGGAGATTCCGCCGGCCGCCGGCACCGGCACTTCGACCGCGTCCAGGACGGCATCCAGCAAGGGCAGCGTGCCCGAGAGCGGCGCCCCGTGCCCACCGCCCTCGGCTCCCCTCGCCACGATCACATCCACTCCGGCGCCCTCGGCGCGACGTGCCTGCTCCACGTCGTAGACCTGGGTCGCCGCTGCGATTCCGTGCCGGTGCACCCTGTCGACCCAGGAGAAATCCTCGGTAAAACTGATCGAGATCAGTGTCGGTCGCGCCGCGAGGGCGGCGTCGAGCAGCCCGTGCTCCCGGGCCAGCACCCAGTCGACCAGCCCGATGCCGGACGGCCCGGATATCTCACCGAGCAATTCCAGTTCGGCGGCCAGTCGCGATACCGAACCCGCGCTGCCCATCCCGATCATCCCGAGCCCACCGGCAGCGGTGACGGCCGCCGCGAGGCGCCCGCCCGCGACGCCGCCCATCGGGGCATTGACTATCGGGGCGCGCAACCCCATATCCCGAGACCAGGCAGTCGACAGCACTTCGGTCCACCTCGCTTGTCTGCGTACCGGCATCGGGGTCGCCGGATCCGGTTGTCGCCGAGACCGTACCCGGCACACCGCGCGCGGCCGACTCGGCCCCGTCGGCGTCCCCCTTGGACACCAACCGCGTATCCAACGCCCGACTCTCGCGGGCGATCCGCTTCGGATCACGCGGTATGGACTGCCCCATACGCAGCGACGTCGTCCGGGCGGCCCTCGCGGCGGTAGCGATCCGCCCTGTCGGTCGACCTGTACGTACAAGCCGTACCGTACGAGCCGCTTAGTATCGGTCAACAGTCGATCGAGGGAGAACGACACCGTGCGCCGACAAATTCTCAACCTGCCCGAGACCGCTCCCGAGGAGGCGCTCGAAGGGCTCGCGCTCACCCATCCGACGCTCGTCGCCTACGACCGGAAGCGCGGAATCGTCACCCGGGCCACTCCGGCGCACGACAAGGTCGGCCTCGTCTCCGGCGGCGGATCCGGGCACGAACCGTTACACGCCGGGTTCGTCGGGCACGGCATGCTCGATGTGGCGGTGCCCGGCGCGGTGTTCGCCAGTCCGACGGCACTGCAGGTTCACGAAGGCACCGTGGCCGCCGATTCCGGGCGGGGTGTCGTGCAGATCGTGAAGAACTACACCGGCGACATCCTCAACTTCCGGATCGCCGGTGAACTCGCCGGCGATGACAACGCGGTCGCGACCGAAACCGTACTCGTCGACGACGACCTGGCTACCCAGAGCGATAACGACGACGGGCCGGGCCGCCGCGGCACCGCAGCCGTGCTCGCGGTCGAAAAGATCTGCGGCGCAAGCGCGGAGGCCGGAGCCGACCTGAGCACGGTCGCCGAACTCGGCCGCCGCGTCGCGCGTAACGCACGTACGATCGGCTTCGCGCTGAGCGCGGGCACCCACCCCGGCGAAACCGCCCCAGCGTTCACGCTCGATCCCGACGAAGTCGAACTGGGTGTGGGAATCCACGGCGAGCGCGGCACGGGCCGGGTCCCGTTCGCCGACGCCGATACGCTGATATCGCTGTTGGTCGACCCGCTGGTCGCCGAGCTCGGCGTGGCTCGTGGGTCATCGGTTATCGCGATCGTGAACGGCCTCGGCGGCGCCTACCCCATCGAACTGTCCATCGCGGCGCGCGCTGTGCACCATCGGCTCGCCGGACGAGGGATCACCATCGCCCGGTCTCTGGTCGGCAGCTATGTGACCTCACTCGATATGGTCGGAGTCTCGCTCACCCTGCTGCCCGCCGATTCCGATCTGCTTCCGCTGTGGGACGCGCCCGTGCGCACCCCGGCCCTGACCTGGTGAAGGAGCCCGCTCATGACCGACGAAGCACTGCCGGTGGGATTCGGACAACGTTGGGTGCACACGATGTTCGAGGCCTTCCTCGACCGCACCGAGGTACTCGCCGACCTCGATCGACGCGCCGGTGACGGCGATTTCGGCGCCAATATTGCCGCCGCCCTGCGCCGGGCGCGCGAGAATATCGACACCGAGTCCCCCGGCTCCTACGCGGCGTGGCTGACCGCGCTATCCCGCGGTTTTCTCGGCACCGGCGGAACGAGCGGTCCGCTGTTCGGCATGTTCTTCCGCGAACTCGCCCGCTGCACCCACGGTTCGGAACCCACCCTGGCGGAGTTCTCCCAGGGCCTGAGTGCCGGTGTGGCCACGGTGCAGCGGTACGGGAAAGCGGAAGTCGGGCACAAGACAATGGTCGACGCGCTCGCTCCCGCGGCCGAAACCCTCGCCGCATACGTCGCGGCCGACGGCGAGCCCGCCGCGGCGCTCACCGCGACGGCCGCCGCGGCGGTGCAGGGCGCGTCCGGCACCGTGTCATTGATCGCCAAGCGCGGCCGCGCGAGCTATGTCGGTGATGTGGCGCGGGGTGTGCTGGACCCGGGCGCGGCGGCCGCCGCCCTGATCCTGCAAGCCGCCGCCGCGGCCTACGAGGAGCGGCCGGGCGATATCGACACCGGGTGGCTCGGTGCGACCGCCTGAATTCGATCCGGACGGTACGGACGGTCGGATGCGGCGTGATCGCCGGTGAAACCCAGCGCACCGCGCGACGAACGCTACGACGTCCGTACGCAGCGACATCGTCCCGCTGGAAGTCGACGTGGACACCGACGAGAAGCGAACCGGCCCGCGGTCCCACATCATCGAGGCCCGGCTGCCGTGCCCTGATTCATCGAGCGGCGTGGGGGGTGAAGACGCCTGAGACGAATCGCTCGATCACTGTGGAAGCGTCGGCGGGAACGAGGTCTCGACGCACCAGTTGGACCAGCAGCCCCTCGACGAGTGCGAGCAGTCCGCGCGCATCATGTTCGGCCTCGCTGTGGGAGCGGTCGGGAATGCATATCCGGATCGCCGCGGCGATCGCTCGGGTCAGCCGATCGGAACCGGCGGAGAGCCGCGCCGACATCTCGGGACGTCGGGCGGCTCGCTCCACCACTGTCAGCCACGCCATCACCTTTGCCTGCCACAATGCGTCCGGCACCGACGTGACCGCGGGAGGAGATTCGTCGACGGCGCCGGGGATCATACTCTGGAGTACCCGGCGCACAGTCGACTCCGCACATCGCGGATCGGTGAGCATGGTGAGCTGACCGACCAGTCGCTCGTCGAGAATGTCGAGCACTCCCGCTACCGCATGGTCGAGCAGATCGTCCAGCCCGGCGAAGTAGTGCTGGACCGAACCGAGCGACAGTCCGGCCTCCGACGCGACCTTGCGCAGACTCACCGCATCCCAGCCGTCTCGGTAGGCCAATCGCCACAGCGCGGCCACCACCTCGTCACGTCGCTGCTCGCGGTCGACGACCTTCGGCACAGCACACCTTCCTTTATTTAATACAGCGACTTACATTAGTGGCCGGAAGCCGAATTACCAAGGGGTCGAGATGGATATCGTCGTGCGCACGGAGTCCGGGGCCGTGCGAGGTGAAACCGGAGACGGATACACGGCCTTTCGTGCCATCCCGTACGCCGCACCCCTGCTGGGAGCCCTCCGCTTCCAGGCACCGGCACCCGCGCGGCGCTGGGACGGCGTGCGCGACGGACGGGCATTCGGCGCTTCCGTCCCGCAGCCGATGATCTGGCATCCCGGCGACGATCCGGAATGCCTCACCGTCAACATATGGACTCCCGATCCCACGGCCTCCGGACTGCCGGTCATGGTGTGGCTGCACGGCGGCGGGTGCCTGGGCGGTACCGCCGCCACCCCCGATTTCGACGGCGCGGCCTACGCCCGCGCGGGAATCGTCCTGGTCACAGTGAATTACCGGGTCGGCTACGAAGGGTTCGGCTGGGTCGACGACGCCCCCTGCAACCGCGGAGTACTCGACCAGATCGCCGCACTGCGCTGGGTGCGCGACAACATCGCCGGGTTCGGCGGAGACCCGGACACGGTGACACTCATCGGCCAGTCGGCCGGCGCCTCCTCGATCACGGCCCTGATCGCCGGCCACGGCGCCCGCGGATTATTCGAACGCGGAATCGCCCAGAGCCCCGGGCGGATCTTCGTTGCCGCCGACGAGGCCCGCACCGTGTCGACCATGATCACCGAGCAGCTCGGCATCCGCCCGACGGCCGACGCCCTGGCCGCCGTATCACCCGAGACCATCCACGCGGTGCAGATGGCGCCGGTAGCGATCATGTCCCGAGACCCGGCACGCTGGACCCACCCGAACGCCCCGTATTCCCTGATCATCGACGGAGAGCTCCTCGAATCCCCGCCGTGGACGCGCACGCGGCCCATATCGGACCCGCTGCCGGATCTCATCTGCGGGTTCACCACAGACGAGGCGCGGATGTTCACCGTCGACGTGGACCTGTCCACCGCCGACCCCGCCCGGACCGCGCACGGTTACGGCCTGAACCCGAGCGCGGTCCAGGACTACCGCACCGGGCACCCCGGCATCAGCGACGACGAACTGCACGCCCTGATCCTCTCCGACGCCCTGTTCCGGATGCCGGCGCTGTGGTGCGCCGAGGCCCACGCGAACGCCGGCGCGAACACCTATCTCTACGAGTTCGCGTGGCCGAGCCCCGCCCGTAACGGTTCACTCGGTGCCTGCCACGGCCTCGACGTACCCTTCACTTTCGATACGCCCCACAGCCCGCTCGGCGTCGAACTCATCGGACCGACGGTCCCGCCGGACTTCGCACCGCTCTCGGCCGAAATGCGCAGCGCCTTCACCGCATTCGCGAGAACCGGCGACCCAGGCTGGCCGAGATTCGACACCGACGACCGAATCCGGCGCGTATGGAAGACTCCCCCGACCCTGGGCCGCGACTCCCTGCGCACCTCACGCCGGGTCTGGCACGATGAACACCCGGCCGAGCAGCAGTAATAGCGAAAAGCGCCACGCCGACCACACCCGTTGATCACCCGGCCCGGTCATGGCCGGCACAGGGCCACGGTCAGCGCAACCGGCCCGAGCACCAGCGGGGTCGAGGCACGATCGGCACCGCTTACCGTCGGCCGGGCAGCGGCCCCGACGACAGCGATCGGCGTGGGCGTGCTTGCCGCCCGGCCTATATGGTGTTCCGACAGGGCGTCGCCGACGATCTCGGCGATCGGGAAGTAGCGCGCCTGGCAGCCGTCGTGCAGGCCGATTACGGCAGCGACACGCGTGTTCCGGCTCAGTTGCCTGTCCAGGTTCGACGGCGAGCTCGAACACTGCGAGGGCAGAGGCAGGCTCCTGTACGGCACCGGTCGGTTCGTGGGGTTCGCCTGATGCGACGAGGGACTGTGTCGATGCGGGACCGCGCTGTTACTTCGCAGATTCCTGCAACGTGTCCTGGGCTTACGCGTCAGTTGCGTGGGAATGCGCGGTGTTGCTGTCCGGCCTGATCACAGCGTGGTCTGCTGGTGCACACGAGGGAAAGCCTGGGAGGGAGGCGGACATATCGGATGATGGCTCGACGCTGGCGCGTCGACAGTTGGGAAAGTACCTGCGCAACGGACGGGAGGAATGTGGACTCACGTTGCGTCAGGCGGCGGACCTGATCGGCCGCAGCAGCACCCTGCAGCGTATAGAGATGGGCACGGTGGCTGCGCGTGACAGGGACCTCGATGCGTTGTGCAAAGTCTACGGGTTCGACGCCGAGCATACTGCAGCCATGAAAGGGCTTGCGGCGCAAGGGAATGAGCAAAGCTGGTGGCATGAGTACGGAGACCTGATTCCGGCAAATTTCGACTTCTACGTGGGACTGGAGGCGTCAGCGCAGCACCTGACGATCTACCAGTCCGAGCTGGTACCAGGGTTGTTGCAGATCCCGTCTTATGCCGGTGCGCTGATCCACGCCGTCTATCCGTACGACAGTGCGACCGAACTCGAGCGACGTTTGCGACTGCGAATGCGTCGGCAAACCCGGATCACGCGTAAGGTCCGCCCCGCACACCTCGATGTGGTTCTGCGGGAATCCGCCCTGCGTGGCGTGATCGGAGGACCGAAGGTGATGGCCTCGCAACTCAAATACCTTGCCGATATCGGCACTCGGCCGAATGTCACCATTCGAATCCTGCCGTTCGGTGCGGGTCTGCCCATGGGGGTCGCGGTCGGCCCGTTCATCATCCTGGAGCTCGGCGCTGAAGCCAATGGCAGTTCGATCGACCCTCCTGTGGTGTACGTCGAGAACTTCGCCGGTGATCTGTATCTGACCAAGCCAAACGTTGTACGGCGGTACCATCAGGCATACCAGAGCATTTGTCGCCAAGCTCTGGACGAGGTAGCGAGCCGGACCCTGCTACGGCAGATGGCGAAGGAGTATGCGTGAACATCGATCTAGCCGGTGCCGAGTGGTTCAAGAGCAGCCGCAGCGGTGGTGACAAGGAGTGCGTCGAGGTAGCCTTTCTCCCGGATAACTGTGTCGGCGTTCGAGATTCGAAGAATCCCTCCGGCCCCGCCCTGACATTCACCTCGGCCGAGTGGTCATCCTTTACCGCAGCTGCAATCCGCGGCGACTTCACCCGCTGACTCTCCCCGCACGACAGCCGCGAGTGGCCACACGGACTCGCGGCTCCGCAACCACCAATCGATCACACCGGCCTGCCTACCGGCGCGCGAGGAACACCCGCGAACTCGTCCAGCTCGGCGACCACTAACGAGTCCTTCGGTGTGATGTCGCGAGTGTGAGTCCGGTGGTGGTGAGGCATCCATCGATGAGGATGTGACAGTCCTGCATTCGGCGTAGGCCGTGACGCAGGGCGTGCAGCAGGGGGGTGGAGTCGTTGAATGTGGTGTTGTCCTGGCTGCTTCGCCGAAGTAGCGACCGGACGCTCTCGAGCGGGTTGAGGTCGGGCGCATACAGCGGCAGCCGGTAGCAGCGGATCCGGTCGTGGGTGTCGACGAACGTGCGCAGGCGGGCGTCGCGGTGCATGTTCAGGTTGTCCCGTACCGACACGATCGGACCGCCGAGCCGTCGGTGGGCGTCGACGAGCAGGTCACGGTAGTCGGCCCAGGCGAAACTACGACACCCGCTGCTCTTCGGGTCACGGTGGTGTTCAGGCCGGTAGATCAACCGGGAGTGCTCGCCGTACTTGTAGCAGGTCACCGCAGCGATGGAGAACCTCCGCCAGGACCGTGAACGTGGGGCGTGCGCCCACGCATCGACCAGGTGCGGCATGTCGGTGGCGTCATCGCAAACCCGGCCTCGTCCTTGAAGACCAGCCAGGCCCCGAGCGCCACCGCCGTGCTTTACCCGTGGCCACGTCTGTTTCACCCACCCCCTATGGTCCGGGGATCCTGCTCGACCACCTGCCGGCCCGGGATCTGGTGGGACCGGCCATGCCGGTGCAGCAGCCGCCGGATGCCCGCCGGCGAGATGTTCGTACCGAACCGGCGCTCGACCAGCGTCCGAATTCGGACCAGGGTCCAGTTCCGGTCCGGCCAACCATGTGCCGCCGCACCCTCGGTCAACTCGGCTGCCGGCGCCGCGAACATGGCGTCGTCGTGTTCCGGCCGGTCCGGTGACCTTTCGATCGCAACGAGAGCTCTACACCGTACGTCCATGCTCTGCGCCACTGCCGCACCGACCGGACACCGACCCGCAATCGTTTGGCAATCCGCACGTTGCCTTGCCCTACGGCAAACATTTCGATTTCTTGCACACGGATGCGTTCCCGGAACGTCCGCCGCTCGGCCGTCAGCCCACCACTTTGCGGATATCTCATGTCCTCGGCATACATCCGCTGTCAACCCTGCGACACCACACCGAAAGTCTCGTTAATCATCAGCAATTGGTCAGTAGCGTCATATTCTGCCTCCATGACATCCAGCGAAACACAGTACGAGGGGCCGTTGCATCAACTGGCCCGCCGCGCATGGCAGGCGATGCTGGTCATCGGCTTGGTGTCGGTGGTCGTCGGTACTCTGGTTCTGGTCTGGCCTGGACCGACGATCGTGGTCCTGGCCATTCTGTTCGGCATCTATCTGCTGGTTTCGGGCATCTTCCAGTTGGTCGCGGCGTTCGGCAGTCACGTGTCGAGCGGTTGGCGGGTCATGCTGATCGTCAGCGCGGTGCTGTCGTTCATCCTGGCCTTCTTCGCACTGCGCCACCTCGGTGACGCTATTCTGCTGATGGCCCTGTGGATCGGTATCGGCTGGATGTTCCGCGGCGTGGCGGTGCTGGTCGCCGGTGCGGACGCGCCCTCGGGCACCCCCGGGCGCGGCTGGAATGTCTTCTTCGGCATTGTGCTGCTGATCGGTGGCGGCATGCTGATCGTCTGGCCGTTCCACTCCGTCACGGTGCTGACACTGGTGGCCGGTTGGTGGTTGGTCTTCATGGGCATCATGGAGGTCGTCGGTGCTTTTCAGGTGCGCAGCGGGGCGAAGAACGTAGCGAACGCCTTTTGAGCTCACACCGAAGTGGTTGGCCGGCAATCAACCCTGCCGTGCAGGCATTCTCGTTCGGACGGAAGGTTGGGAGCGCCCGCAGAGCAGAAAACGAGAAACACCACCACCGCCGCCGGGCTACGACGTCGACCTGATCTTCCCCTCGTTCGACCGGACCCTTCGGGACCCTGTCGACGTCAACCATCAGGGGCAGCGTGTACAGAAAGCACTCGGCCTGTCCGATGACCCGAGCCCCTGTGCGTTCCGCGAACCGATCGCGTCGACGCTCGACGATGCGAAGCCGTCCGCACGTGTGACCACGGATGTTCTCCATCGAATGGCTTTGTTGGACGCTTCCGACCGATATCATCGCTGTTCAACGATATTTCTCTGATAGTTCCGTCCATCTATGACTGTTTTATGGACGGCGAGGAGAGGTGTTGAGCGTCCTCGTGGTCGCCTGTTGCCGCTTCCATCGACCACGCTCGCGGTGCGCAGCGGACCGGTGCGGCGAAAGGCGGTCTCAAAGGG
>NZ_BAFU01000236.1 GCF_000308495.1 Nocardia brevicatena NBRC 12119
CACCGATCGGTGGCAGGGTGCCGTGGCCGGTATACGACCGGACCCTGCACGACCCCGTTCCGGACGCGTTGGTCTTCGACCGACACACCGTCGCGATCGTCGAAGGCAACTACCTGCTTCTCGACCGGCCCGGATGGCGCGAGATCCGCCGACATCTGGACACGGTGTGGTATCTCGACGCCCCCGACTCGCTGATCGAACAGCGCCTGCTGCGCCGGCATCTGGCCGGTGGGAAGACGGTGGAACAGGCTTGCGCGATAATCCGCGACAGCGACCTACCCAACGCCCACCTGATCGCCGGCACCCGCGACCGCGCAGACCTCCTGCTCCGTACCGGCGACGACGGCCGTCTCAGGCGGGCAGCTCGTTGAGGTGCCGCCCCCATTGCCGTGTACCGAACGACCGGCACGACAGGGTCGCGACCGCCGAGGCGCGTTCGAGCGCGTCGACGAAATCGCCGCTGCGCCCGTAGTAGAAGCAGAACGCCCCGTGCAGGATGTCACCGGCGCCGAGGGTGTCGGCATCGGTGACGGGCGCTATCCCGATATCTCCGCGACGGCCGGCACCGGAATACCGGATCGACTCCGCTCCACGGGTGATGGCGATCTGCGCGGGACCGAGCGTGTGCAGATGGTCGAGCAGATCGTCGGTCTCGTCGTATCCGGGAGGGACGAGAGCGGCCGAGCAGATCGCGGTATCGACCAGCGGTAACAGCCGCGCGTGTACGTCCTTCCAACGGCCCGCGTCGAGCACCACCGGAACACCGAGTTCGTTCGCGCGCTGCGCGACGGCCATCGAGAGTTCGGGGAGGTGACCGTCGACGAGCACCATCCCGGCGCCCGCCACATACGCGGTCGACGCGGGGATGGAGGGCGCGTGGATACGCGAGGCGTCGAGTGAGACGATCGTCCGCGACTGCGCGCTGAGCGCGACGACGATGGACGATACCGGTGGCGAGTCGGTGTGTTCCGGTGTGGTGTCGACGACCGTCACGCCGTGGGCACGCAGATCACCGCGCGCGACCTCGGCGAGGTGGTGGCGGCCCAGCGCGGTGAGCAGCGTCGGTGACGCACCGGACAGGATCGCGTAGGCGACCGCGGCATTGCACGCCGGTCCGCCCGCACCCAGAAACTGGTCCACCGCTCGAGTTTTGGTGTCCTCGGCCGGGTACCTGTCCACCGCGTAGGCGATATCCACGGTGGTCAGTCCCACAAACAGCGGCGTGGCCATGGCAGCGTCTCCGGCGGTCACCGGGCGCCGTGCCGGGTGTCGGCCGATCGGGTGATCCATCTCACGAGCACGAGGGACCGGTCGTCGCCCTTCTTTCCCTCCGCGGTTTCCGTCTGCAGCGCCGACATCTACCGACCTCCACTCCGCGGTCGCGAGCCTACGAACACGGCCGGACGGACCGCCTTCCGCCGGAAGGATACCTTCTTCCGCATCCGCCGCTCGTCGGGTGCGACGCGAGCGGCACGGTCCCGTGGCGCACCGGCCGATCTCCCGGACCGCGCGACATAGAGGGTGCGGGCACCATCACCCACCGGTCCGACGCACTGTATTCGAATTCGGCGCCGGACTCGATATCGCTTCCTGTACGCATCCGGCATACCAGTCCTTCTTATTGAATCCGACTTCAAGTTCATCTAGGCTGCTTCCATGCAGACAGCCGACGTGGTCGCCCTCGTCACCAGAGTTGCCTCGGGTAGCGACGCCGACCTCGCACGCGGGACGACCGCCCACGGCCGCCGGTTACGGGGCATCCAGAGCTACCGACGATCACTGCGATGATCCGGGCACGGCCCCACCTCCACCGCCTCCGCGGATACTCGCGTCAACGCAATCCCCAGCAGGCACCCACCGCCACTGTCCTCATCCCGACGATCGGAGTTCCATGGACCTGTTCACCCGGTCCGAACGCGCCCGGCGCTACCAGCGCGATCTCCTCGACTTCATGGACGAGTGCGTGTATCCGGCCGAAGCCGTCTACGCACGGCAGATGGCGGAGTCCGGGAACCCGCATCACCACCCGCAGATCCTCGAGGACCTCCAGGCACAAGCCCGCGACCGGGGGCTGTGGAACCTCTTCCACCCGGACCCGCAATGGGGCGCCGGCCTCAGCAACCTGGAGTACGCCCCGCTGGCCGAGACCATGGGCCGCAGCCACCTCGCGCCTGAGGCCTGCAACTGTTCCGCCCCCGACACCGGCAATATCGAGGTACTGACCCTCTTCGGATCGCAGGAGCACAAACAGCGCTGGCTCGAACCGCTACTGGCCGGAACCATCCGCTCGACCTTCGCCATGACCGAACCGGCCGTCGCCAGTTCCGATGCGACGAATATCGAGATGCGGATGGTGCGCGACGGCGACCACTATGTGCTGAACGGGCGGAAATGGTTCGCCTCCAATGCCTTGCACCCCAATTGCACGGTATTGATCGTCATGGGCAAAACCGATCCGAACGCCCCGAAGCACCGACAGCAATCGATGATGGTGGTGCCCATCGACGCTCCCGGAATCACGGTCATCCGGAATCTGCCGGTCTTCGGCTACGCGGACCGCGAAGGCCACGCGGAAATCGATTTCACCGATGTCCACGTACCGGTCTCCGATGTGCTGAAAGGCGAGGGTGAAGGATTCGCCATAAGCCAGGCCCGACTCGGCCCCGGGCGTATCCACCACTGCATGCGCGCCGTGGGAGCAGCCGAGCGTGCCTTGGAACTCATGTGCCTGCGGGCCGACGAACGAATCACCTTCGGGCAACCGCTCAGCGAGCGCGCCAATATCCAGGACTGGATCGCCGAGGCCCGTATCGCCATCGAGCAGACCCGACTGCTGACGCTCAAGGCCGCCTGGATGATGGACACCGTCGGAAACAAGGCGGCCCGTACGGAAATCGCCGCGATCAAGGTTGCGGCACCGGCCATGGCTTTGCAGATCGTGGACCGCGCCATTCAGGTGTTCGGCGGCGCCGGCGTCACCGACGACTTCCCCTTGGCGATGATGTACGCCCATCTGCGCACGCTGCGGCTCGCGGATGGACCCGACGAGGTGCACAAACGCACCATCGCCTCGACGGAACTCGGCAGGGTCCGCGCCCGAGCGGCCGAGCGGGGGCAGCAGTCACCTCGGGTCTGATATTCCGTGAGGCGGGCAGCGGCGGCCACCGCGATCGCCTGCGCACTCCGGCCGGGTCGGTCACCCGCCACTGCCCGGCCGGGCCCGCCACACCGAATAGGATCGGGGCGAGAAGCCGATCAGGAGGAGGGCTTCAGATCCAAGGCGTTGAACCAGAGCCGGTTCAACGTGTCGACCAGCGTGTCGAAGGGGATCGGCTCGCCGTCGACGAAGACCATATAAGCCATCTTGCTGACCATGCACGACAGCGACAGTGCTGTAACCCGGGGATCCAGTTCGGGATCCACCTCACCGCGCCCCTGCAGTTCCCGAATCAGCGCCGCGTTCCGCTCGCCGAATGCCAGCCCGCGTTCGTATCGCATGACCCGGAACTTCTCGTCGATCTTCGAGACCTGCTCGAGTACGGCCATCAGGCGCGCGTTGCGCTGATACGACAGCAGGTACTCACGGTTGGCCGTCTCGATCAGCCGCCGAGGATCGTCCACCCCGACCTGTCGGCGTACGTGCAGATGCAGCATCTCCTCCCGCACGAGCGCGATGACCTCGGCGAGAATTTCTTCCTTGCTGTCGAAGTAGGTGTAGAACGAACCCGACGCGACCCCCGCGGTTTTCGAGATATCGGTGATCCGGGCATCGAGATAACCGTCGCGCTCGAACACCTCCCGGGCCGCGGCCACCAGTGCGCTCCGCGTCCGCGTGCCCCGCTTGCTCTGTGGAACCACTCGACCGGACCGCTTCTCGGCCACGTCCTGGGCGCTCACTGTCTCGCTCACTGTCGTAGGGCCAGTTGCGAAAAATCGTAACACCGCACCGCCTATATCCCTTCCGACCAGACAGTCCGTGACGGACGGCCGATCCGGGAAGCCGCTCCGGCCGGTGGTACGACACGATCGCACCGAACGGCACCGAACGGGCGGCCCCGTCAGAGATGAGTACCGGACTGGCGCCGCGCCTCCGGGCGAGCACCGAAATCCACGCTGTCGGCGACCGACAGCACGGACGGGCGGTGCCCCAACTCCACATCGATACCCGTGATGTCCTCATCGCGCACCTGCACCTGCGCCGCCTCCGGCCCGTAGCCCGTGGCGATCACCGTATAGGTGCCTTCGTCCAGGTTGGCGAAGGTGTAGACCCCCATCGGGACCGGTCGTCAGGGTGTCCACCACGTCGCCCCGCGCATCGGTCAAGGTGACATGGGCGTCCTCGATCGGCCGGCCGTCGCGGGCCCGCACCACGCCCCGCAGGCGCACCCCCGGTCGCAGCAGCACATCCAGCACAGCGGTGTCCTGCCCGGTCACCCGCACCGGGACGGCGGTGGGGTGAAATCCGAGCGCGCTCACCGCCACCGTGAACTCTCCTTCCGACAACTCCCCCACCTCGAAACGGCCCACGAGGTCGGTCTCCCCGGAGGAGAGCACCTCTCCGCGCAAATCCAGTACCGCGACTCGCGCTCCCGGGACCGGTGAGCCGCTATCGGACCGCGCCACCGTGCCGGTGACACCGGCCATCGCGCCCAGTGTCACATCACAGGTCACCGGACGGCCACCGAGGACCGCGGTCGACGCGTCGGGCCGGCGCCCCTCGGCGGAAGCGATCAGCACATAGGAACCGGGAGTCGGCGCGGCGAGTTCGTAGTACCCGTCGACACGGGACTACGTGCGACCCACCTGACGCCCGGATGTTGAGATCAGGGTCAGCGTCGCGCCCGCCACAGCGACCCCGCGCGTGTCCTGCACCTGTCCGAACACGACCGAACCGACCGGCTGTGCCGCGCCGAGCGGGCCGGCGTCGGTGGCGTACCCGTCCGGTCCGGCGTGCGCGCCGGTCGCCGCGGGGCTCACCGCCGGTGCGGGTGGCGGGCCCGCACTGTTTGCCGCCGAGACGAGCGTGCCGGAATCCGAGCCGCGCTCGCCCACCTGTTCGATCGCGTCGTCGACCGGGATCTCCTCTCCTGCTCGGGCGTCGGCCGCGTCGACGACAGCGCGCCGGACGGGGATGGTGAGCGCGATCAGCGCGGCCGCCGCGGCGACACCGCAGCCGATCAGCAGGCCGACCCGGAAACCGTCCTCGGTCGGAATGGAATGACCCTGCATCGTGGTACTGAGCTCTGCCAGCACCGCGCCGATCACCGCCGCCGCCACCGAGGTGCCGATCGCGCGCATGAGTGTGTTGAAGCTGTTGGCCGCCGCCGTCTCGGAGGCGGGCACCGCACCCATGATCAGCGCGGGCATCGCACCGTAGGCGAAGCCGACACCGATGCTGATGATGACCGTCACCGCCAGCAGACCCCAGGTGGTGCCCATCAAGAACAGCGAGCAACCGTAGCCGGCGGTAATGATGACGGCGCCGGTGACCAGGGTGACCTTGGGCCCACTGCGCGCCGACAATCGAGCTCCTATCGGGGAGATGAGCGTCATCATCAGGCCGCCCGGAGCCATCCACAGCCCCATCTGCACCATCGACCGGCCCAGCCCGTATCCGGTGGCCGCGGGCAGTTGTAGTAGTTGCGGCACGATCAGCGCCTGCGCGTACATGGCCATCCCGATCACGATCGAGGCGGCATTGGTCAGCAGCACCTGCGGCCGGACCGTCACCCGCAGATCGACCAGCGGATCACGGGTACGCAGCTCCCAGCAGACCCACGCCACCAGTGCCACGACCGTCACACCGAACAGGCTCAGGATGGTGGTACCGGTCCATCCCCACGTCGCGCCCTTGGAGACGGCCAGCAGCAGGCATACCAGTGCGATGCCCAGGCCGAGCGCGCCGGGAACGTCGAACCGTCCGCGCGGCCCGTGTTTCGCGGCGTGCGGCACGACCGCGAAGATCAGCAGACCCGAGATCGCGGAAAGGGCCGCGACCCCCCAGAACAGCATTCGCCAGCTGCTGTACTCGACGACGGCCGCCGCCAGCGGCATACCGAGGGCACCACCGATACCCAGCGAAGAACTGATGAGCGCGATACCCGAGCCGAGTCGCCGGGGTGGCAGCAGATCGCGCAGGGCGGCGATACCGACCGGGATGAGACCCACCCCCATCCCCTGCAGTCCGCGTCCGATGATCATCGGCCACAGCGACGACGCCAGGGCACAGACCACCGAACCGATCACCACCGGCACCACCGATCCCACCAGGACCAGGCGTTTTCCGAACATATCGCCCAACCGCCCGGAGACCGGGGTGACGACCGCGCTGACCAGCAGACTCGAGGTCACCACCCAGGCGGCATTCGACGCGTCGGTGTGCAGCAGCTGCGGCAGCTGGCCGAGCAGCGGTACCACCAGGGTCTGCGTCAGCGAGGCCACGATACCGGCGAAGGCCAGGACCGCGAGCAATCCGCCGGAGCGGACGGTGGATTGGGAGGTCTCCACGCACAATCTCCTCAATGTGGCACGGGTGGATCGGTTTGCGTCGTACACATCATATGCATGATGCAAAACAGATCATGGACGAGCACCGCCGCAACGGATCGGCGGCACCTATCCCGGCCTCCGGTCCGTTCAGGGAACCAGGGCGAAAATGGTTGCGGGAGAGCCGGAACCGCCACGGTATATCGGCCCACCGACCAGCACCCACGCCCCGGTGACCGGAAGCGCGGCGAGGTTGGCCAGACATTCGAGACTGATCCGATGCTCGCCGTACAACAGCTTCGACACCGCATATGTATCGTCGACGCCCGGATCGGGGCCGAAGGTATCGATACCGAGCGCCCCACGACGCCCGAGCCGCCCGGTCTCCAACAGCCATTCGACGGCCTCGACCGCGAATCCGGGCATATGACCGGCCGATTCACCACCACCGAGAAACTCCGGGCCGCCCCATTTCCCGTCCCACCCAGTCCAGGCGACCACCGCGGCGCCGTTGGGGATACGGCCGTGCACACTCTCCCATTCCCGCAGGTCGGCCACTGTGATCGCATAGTCACGGTTCCGGCCGCACAGTTCACGCACGTCGATCTTGACCGCGGGCAGCAGCAGATCGTCGAGGTCGAGCTCATCGGCGGCCAAACCGTCGGCGCGGAAATGGATCGGCGCACCCCAATGCGTCCCGGTGTGCTCGCCCTGCCGCACGTATCGCAGGTAATAGCCGTCGGTGGCAATGGTCGTGACGGTCTCGATCCGGAACTCGGGGTCACCAGGATAGAGAGGTGTGGTCCGCGGATCGTGGATATGGGACAGGCTCACCAGCCGGCCGAACGGTGCGTTCATGGGCGTGCACCCTAATCGGCGCAACCGCAAACCCGTTCGCCGCGGCCCACATATGGGCAGTGGACCCGGATGGCGCCGCCGCGCCGACCGCCCGTAAACCACAGGTGTCCGCAATCCAGGACAACCGGAGCCACCGCGGGCCGCCGGCTCCGCGCCGGAGCAGGTACCAAGATCGCGTCCGACCACACCGGCCGGCCACCGACAGCCGGTTCACGGCCGGGCCGACGGACGGGTTACGCCTGATCGGTTTCATCCCCAACCCGTGCCGGTGCCGCTGATCGGATCGCGCCGAACGGGGCCGAGCGAACTCGGAAAAAAATTTTCCGCGGGTCTGTCGATCTACGAGATGCGCCGTTCGACCTATGGGTGAGAGGGTCGCAGGGACCCGGACGAACCAGGAGACACCCATGAAGTACATGCTGATCATGCGCGCCACCGACGAGGCCTACGCGTCCATGGGCGCGGTCGACTTCACCGAGATGCTCGAAACCATGGGCAAGTTCAACGACGAGATGATCCGCGCGGGTGTGCTGCTGGCCACCGAGGGGCTCGAGGACCCCAGTGAGAGTGTGGTCGTCGACTACTCCTCCGAACAGCCCGTGGTTACCGACGGCCCTTACGGCGAAACCAAGGAACTGTTCGGCGGGTTCTACATCCTCAACGTGGCTTCCAAGGAAGAGGCCATCGAATGGGCCAAGCGCATGCCCGCCGCCGGGCCCGGATTCAAGACCGAGATCCGCCGCGTCCCCGCGATCGACGAATTTCCACAGGACAATATTTGGGTCCAGAAGGAACGGGCGTGGCGCGAAGCCACCGGTCAGCTCTGAACGGAGCGACCGACCATGGCCGACCACACCGGCCGTGAGGCCGTCGCCGCTGTCTGGCGGATCGAATCGGCACGGATCGTCGGCGCGCTCGCGCGCTACACCGGCGATTTCGCCTTGGCCGAGGATCTCGCCCAGGAGGCGCTGGCCGAAGCACTCGTGACCTGGCCCCGTGAGGGCACGCCCCGCAACCCCGCAGGTTGGTTGCTCACCGTCGGACGGCGGCGCGCGATCGACGCGTTCCGCCGACGTTCGGCCCTCGACGATCGGTACGCCGCCCTCGCCCAGAACCTGGGCGAGGGCGGCGCCCTGTCCGGAAACGAACCGGCCGACCCGACGCGCGAGACCGAGGATGTGCTCTGGGATCCGGACCGAATCGACGACGACGTCTTGGCCCTCATGTTCATCGCCTGCCACACCGTGCTGTCGCGGGAGGCACGGGTAGCGCTCACCCTCCGGGTGATCGGCGGTCTGACCAGCGACGAAATCGCCCGGCTGTTCCTCGTTCCCACGGCCACCGTGCAGGCCCGGATCACCCGGGCGAAGAAAACCCTCGCCGCGGCCCGGGTACCCTTCGAGGTGCCGCCGGTGGCGGACCGTCCCGCCCGGCTCGGCTCGGTGCTCAATGTGGTCTACGTGATCTTCACCGAGGGATCCACCGCAAGCTCCGGTTCCGACCTGATCCGATTCGACCTCACGGGTGAGGCCCAGCGCCTGGCCCGCGTCCTGGCCCGGTTGGTGCCGAACGAACCCGAAACACACGGCCTGTTGGCGCTGCTCGAGCTCACCGCGGCCCGCTTCCCCGCCCGCACCGGAACCGACGGCGAACCGATCCTGCTGGAACACCAGGATCGCCGCCGCTGGGATCGCTCCGCGATCCGCCGGGGCCGCGCCGCCCTGGCCCGCGCGGGACAGGTGGGTCGGGGGCTCGGCGCCTACGGTCTGCAGGCCGCCATCGCCGAATGTCACGCCGTGGCACCCTCGGTCGAGGAGACGAACTGGGAGCGCATCGTCCTGCTCTACGAGGCCCTCGGCCGGCTCACGCCGTCACCGGTGGTCGACCTCAATCGCGCGGTGGCGGTGTCCATGGCCCAGGGACCGGCCGCCGCGCTGCCGATCGTGGACGAACTGGCCACCGGTACAGCGCTGTCGAACTCGCACCTGCTCCCGAGCGTGCGCGGAGAACTGCTCACCCGCCTGGGCCGGTCCGCCGAGGCACGCACCGAACTCGAACGGGCGGTTCGGCTGTGCGGTAACGAGCGCGAACGGACGGTGTTGCGACGCAAAATCGCCGCCCTCGGATGATCACATCCGAGACACGACCCGCCGCCGACACGCGACCGTGGGCCCGGACGGCCCTGCGCCGGTTACAGCAGTCCCGCCAACCGTGCCGCGTGGACAGCCGCCGTGCGGTTGTGGACGGCGAGTTTACGCATCGCGCTGCGCAGATACGTTTTGACCGTTTGTGGGCTGAGCCCGAGCCGGGCGGCGATTTCCACATTGGACGCGCCCACGGCGACGAGCCGCAACGTCTCGACCTCACGGGGCGCGAGCGTCGTCTCGCCCGCCGCGGCGCTGTGTTCGCCGCCGAGCCGTCGGTGGATGCGGTTCAGGCGGGTCCGCAACACCGGGTCGTCGGTTTCGCGGATAATGGCGGCGAGTTCGGCCAGCGGATCGGCGGGCTCCGGGTCCGGATGGAGCTTGTCCTCGATATCGTGTCGGAGTTGGTCGGCGACGATCTCCGCGGTGCGCAGCGCGCGATCGCCGATGGGCCGGTGGTCGCGGACCGCTCCATAGAGCACGGCACGGACCCTGCCGCGCACCGTGACCGGTACGGCGAAGACCGAGGTGAGTCGTTCCTGCTGGACCACAATGGGGTCGTATTCATGGGTGATATCGGCGGTACGGGCATAGTCGTCGACACGGCGGGGCATCCGGTCGCGGAGCACGCCGCCACCCAGGCCGGTTCCGATCCGCACCTGTAGGCCACCCAACCCGGTTCCGTAGGTACCGACCAGCCGGCTGATCACGAGTCGGTGCGCACCGGAAGACGTCGCGCCGCCGAACACGACGGGCATACCGCTCAGCTTGGCGAGCCGGTGCAATCGCTCGGGTAGCAGGCGATCGACCCACGTCCCCACCGCCACATCATCGTCCATACATACTCCCGAGCCTCGTGCCGGTGCGGTCCATGGTCGCAGATACCGGGTGTGGCTCGATACCCGCTACCCCCGTGAGTGGGTATCGGACGGGACCGGTGCCGGCGCACGCTCGAGGTGACAGTGTCGTCGGGAGATCAGGGAGACATCGTGGACGTGACCGGCGCGTACCGGACGAGTCGAGACCAGTTGCTGGCATTGCGCGGCGACCACGCGCGCGCGGTCGCCGAATTCCAGTGGCCGGAACTGGGCGAACGGTTCAACTGGGCCGTGGACTGGTTCGACGCGATCGGCCGGGGCAACGACCGGCCGGCATTGGCGATCGTCGAGGAGGACGGTTCCGCGTGCCGGCGCAGTTTCGCGGAGATGGCCATCGCCTCCGACCGACTCGCCGCCTGGCTGGCGGCGCGGGGTGTGCGCCGCGGGGACCCGGTGATCCTCATGCTGGGCAACCAGGTCGAGCTGTGGGAATCAATGCTGGCGATCATGAAGCTCGGCGCGGTGATCATGCCGACCACCACCGCTGTCGGCCCGGCAGATCTGGTCGACCGGATCACCCGTGGGCAGGTACGGCATGTCATCTGCAATGCCGCCGACACCGGTAAGTTCGCGGAAGTTCCCGGTGACTACGGCCGCATCAGTGTGGGCCCGGCCGCGGGGTGGGCGGATCTGCGGGAGGCGGCATCCGTCGCCGCCGGCCCGGCGCCGCATCCCGGTACCGCACCGGGCGACCCGCTGCTGTACTACTTCACCTCCGGTACGACGTCACGCCCGAAGCTGGTGGAGCATACCCAGGTTTCCTACCCGGTCGGCCACCTGACCACCATGTATTTCCTCGGACTGCGTCCGGGAGACGTGCACCTGAACATCTCCTCGCCCGGCTGGGCCAAGCACGCCTGGTCGTGTCTGTTCGCGCCGTGGATCGCCGAAGCCACCATCCTGGTCTGCAACTACCGCCGATTCGACGCGGCGACACTGCTCGAGCGGTTGCGGGAATGGGAGGTTTCCACATTCTGTGCCCCGCCGACGGTGTGGCGAATGCTGATCAACGCCGATCTCGGGCAGCGGCCGCCGGCGTTACGGGAAGCGGTGGGGGCGGGTGAACCGCTGAATCCCGAGGTGATCGAACAGGTCCGGCGCGCCTGGGGGTTGACGATCCGCGATGGGTTCGGACAGACCGAGACCACCGCGCAGGTCGGCAATACGCCCGGTTCCGAGGTCCGCGCCGGGTCGATGGGCCGCGCGCTGCCCGGTGTGCCGGTCGTACTGGTCGATCCCGTCACCAGGGAGCCGGTCACCGGCCCCGGCGAGGGCGAGATCTGCCTCGACCTCGCGCGGCGACCGCTTCCGCTGATGACCGGCTACCGCGGCGACCCGGAACGCAATGCCGCCGCGACGGCCGGCGGCTTCTACCACACCGGCGACGTCGCCAGTATCGATTCCGACGGCTACATCACCTATATCGGCCGTACCGACGATGTCTTCAAGGCCAGCGACTATAAGATCAGCCCGTTCGAGCTCGAGTCGGTGCTCATCGAGCATCCCGCCGTGGCCGAGGCGGCCGTTGTCCCCGCACCCGATCCCGTACGGCTGGCGGTACCCAAGGCCTATATCGCGCTCGCTCCCGGCCATGAACCCGACAAGAACACGGCGGCGTCGATTCTGCGGTACGCGCGGGAACATCTCGCTCCCTATCAGCGCGTGCGCCGCCTCGAATTCTTCGAGCTGCCCAAGACCATCTCCGGAAAGATCCGCCGCGTCGAGCTCCGCGCCCGCGAGAACGCCGGCGACGGCCAGGCGACCGAATGGCGCGACGAACAATTCCCCGAACTCCGGAGCTGAGGAACCATCCGCCCGGTGCCTATCGGCGGTTGTGTGCTCGGTCGCGCAAAATCCGCGCCGTCTGTTCATCACCCGGCAGAAACGCCTCGAGGTGCAGTTCGGCGAGGGTGATATCGACCGCCGTGGTGAACGAGGTGATCGTGGTGATCAGCCGCAGCTCACCCGCAGGGCCGCGTAGTCGCAGCGGCACAGCGAAGCCGAGATGATCCGAGCCGAGTTCGGCGGGCGGCAGGTAGCTTTCGAGTTCGGCAACCAGATCGTCCAAGGCCGGGTCCGGGCTGCGCACGGCCCGGACCCGCAGCCCCTCGGTGATATGCCGCCCCCATTCCGGCAGGTTCACCACCCGAGGCGCGAGCCCTTCAGGGTGCAATGCCAACCGCAGCACATTGATCGGCGGCTCCAGCAACCACGGCGCCACACCCTCGGTGATCACCGCGAAAGCGGCGTTGGCGGTCAGCAGGACACCGTAGGGCCGGACGACGACCGCCGGATACGGCAGGTGACCGTCGAGGACGGTGTCCAGCGCGGCGCGCACCGGCGCCAGTTCCGCTGTATCGAAACCCGATTCGGGAAACACGGGAGCGTATCCGGCGGCGAGCAGCAGTCGGTTGCGTTCCCGCAGAGAAAGCTCGAGCGATTCGGCCAATCGCGCCACCATCGCACGTCCCGGCCGGGACCGGCCCTGTTCCAGGAAGCTGAGATGCCGCTGCGTGGTATCGGCTCGGAGGGCGAGATCGAGCTGACTCACCCGACGCAGGATCCGCCAATGTTTCAGCTCCCGGGCGAGCCCCGTAGGCTCCACTGCCATTGTCATCCGGGCAGTATCCGGCCGCGGATATCGTCTCCGCCATTCCCTGCGGGGAATCGCTCCCGCGCACTCCGCCGGCCACACTCTCCTCCCATGAGCAGATACCTCGATGAACAGGCACTGGCGCGTATGGCCGAACAGTACATCGCGCTGTGGAATGAGCCCGATGCGCAGGCCCGGCGCAAACGAATACGGGAACTGTGGGCGGTGGACAGCGCGCAGGTGCTGGTCAATGCGCCGCAGGGAATGCGGGAGGCATTGACGAGCCTGGCCGTACCGATCCCCTCGGTGGAGGTGCGGGGACACGACGCGCTGGAGCGGCGGGTAACGGCGGCCTACGAGTTGTTCGTCGCGCCCGGTGAACACCGGTTCGCGCCGGACGGTCCGGCCGTCCGGTTGACCGATAACCTGGTCGGTCTCGCCTGGCTGATGGGGGCCGTGGACGATGGATCGGTTGTGGGCGGCGGGTACGACGTCGTCGTCCTGGACGCCGAGGGCCGCATCCGCTGGGACCATCAATATGTCGGCATCTCGTGACCCTCCGTTCGGCGAGCGGACGGTGATATCCGGGGCGGTTCCGTAAACCGGCTAAGCTCGCCCCATGCCGGCCACCGAGGACGGATATCGCACCGCAGCGGAGGCGTGCTGATGTCGCAGCGCGAGCTCGTCGTCCTGGGCACCGCGAGTCAGGTCCCCACAAGACAGCGAAACCACAATGGCTACCTACTGCGGTGGGGTGGTGAGGGCGTTCTGTTCGACCCGGGCGAGGGCATCCAGCGTCAGATGACGTTCGCCGGTCTGGCCGCGAGCGATATCACTCGGATCGCCCTCACCCACTTCCACGGCGACCACTGTCTCGGACTGCCCGGAATCGTGCAGCGCGTCAACCTGGATCGTGTCGCCCACCCGGTGGACATCTACTATCCGGCGTCCGGTCAGATGTACTTCGACCGATTGTGCGAGGCCACCCCCTACCACCGGACCGTGGCGCTGCGCCCACGTCCGGTGACCGGTCCCGGCCCGCTGGACGCGCCCGCCGCACCGTTCGGGATCGAGGCGGTACCGCTCTCGCATCCCATCGATACCTTCGGCTACCGCCTCACCGAGCCCGCCGGCCACCGGATGATGCCGCATCGACTCGACGCCCTTGGCGTGCGCGGGCCGCGGATCGGCGAACTCCAGCGGCACGGATCGGTCCGAGTAGACGGGCGCACGGTCACTCTTGACGAGGTCAGCGAACCGCGGCGCGGCCAGAGCTTCGCATTCGCCATGGACACCCGGATATGCCCCGGCCTGCCGGCATTGGCGTCCGGTGTCGACCTGCTCGTCATCGAGGCCACCTTCCTCGACGCCGACGCCCATCTCGCCGAGGAGTACGGCCATCTCACCGCGGGGCAGGCCGCCCGCATCGCCGCCGAGGCCGGGGTGGGCACCCTCGTGCTCACGCATTTCTCCCAGCGCTACCGCACCCTCGAAGCCCACCATGCCGAGGCCGTCCGATACTTCTCGGGCCCCCTCGTCATTGCCGAGGACCTGGACCGTATCCCCTTCCCGCCCCGCCCCTGACACACGTTCTCCACGAATTAGGGCCGACCGGCAGGCGAACCTACCGCCGCGGAGGTTCACGAACAGGATGTTCGAACGCGGACCGCGGCGCGCTCCCGCGTCTGGATCCTGTCCGCGAGCTCGGCGAGCACCTGTGAACATCCGGCGTCCAGCCGGAGAGTGGCCAGACCGTCACCCCGGGTGGGACCTCGGTTCACGATCGCCACCGCACTGCCGTTGCGGGCCGCGCGGCGAACGAACCGCAGCCCGGACATGACGGTGAGCGAGGAGCCCGCGACAAGTAGCGCCTGTGCCGAGTCGACAAGTTCGAACGCCGCCGCGACCCGCTCCTTGGGGACGTTCTCGCCGAAGTAGACGATATCGGGTTTGAGCATGCCACCACAGCGATCGCAGTCCACCATGCGAAAACTGTCGGTATCGGCGACCACGGCGTCAGCGTCGGGCGCGACCTCGATGCCGGTGGCGAGCGCCGCCGTCGCGAAACCCGGGTTCGCCCCCTCCAACCGCTCGGCCAGCGTCATCCGGGAGATCAATGCCGAACAGTCGAGGCAGCGCACCCGAGCGTAGGTGCCGTGCAGGTCGATCACCCGACGGCTGCCTGCCTTGGTGTGCAGCAGATCCACGTTCTGGGTGATCACCCCGGCGACGAGTCCGGACCGCTCCAGGCGCGCCAGGGCGTGATGCCCCGGATTCGGGCGGGTAGCGTCCATCCGGCGCCAGCCGATATGGTTACGCGCCCAGTAGCGTTGCCGGAAGGCCGGGTCGCCGATGAACTGCTGGAAGGTCATGGGGTTGCGCGGTGGGGAGTCGGGACCCCGGTAGTCGGGAATACCGCTGTCGGTGGACACTCCGGCCCCGGTGAGCACCACGACCTGTTTGCCTTCGACCAACTCGACCAACCTGTCGACGGGGTTGTCGCGCTGTAGCGCCGTATCCGCCATTCTCCGAGCGTACGCGGGAGCCTCGACACAAGATGTCGTCCGCCCCACCCGACCGGCACATTGGCGCGCGAGCATATCCGGGCGGATTCCTCGCGATGGTGGCCTCCGAGGCGGGCAACGCGCCGAGGCGGCGGAACTCCACGGTGCGGACCCGGCCGGTCCGGCGTGGCGGAGAGTCCCCCCTACCACGAGAATGACGAGGCACCCACGGCGCGAAGGGAGTTGGTCGATGATCGCGGTACCCGGAGTCCGCATCGGTCACTGGACCGACGAGGTCGGCGAGACCGGATGCACGGTGGTGACGTTCCCGGAGGGCACGGTTGCCTCCTGCGAGATCCGTGGCGGAGCGCCCGCAACCCGCGAGCTGGATGCGCTGTCTCCCGAGAAGGCGGTCGTATCGGTGGACGCGGCGGTCCTGACCGGTGGTTCGGCGTTCGGCCTGGCATCCGCTGACGGTGTGATGCGCTACTTGGAAGAGCAGGGCCGCGGCGTGCCCACCCCGGCCGGGAGGGTTCCGATCGTCCCCACGTTGGCGGTGTTCGATCTGGGTGCGGGCGATCCCACGGCCCGGCCCACCGCCGACAGCGGCTATGCCGCCGCGCGGGCCACCACCGGCGACCAGATCCTCACCGGCCGTATCGGCGCCGGCACCGGCGTGTACACGGCGCACTGGCGAGGTCCGGCCGGCCGGCGCCCCGGCGGTATCGGCTACGCGCAGCGACAGCTGGGCGATGTGGTGGTGGCCGCGATCTGCGTGGTGAACGCCTTCGGCGATATCGACGACGGCACCGCCGAGATCTCCCTGGACGCGGTTGCGCAACTCGCCGACCCGTTCCGCTTCGACAGCGCGCGGGCGCACACCACGATCGGCGTCGTCGCCACCAATGCCCGCCTCGACAAGACGGGCTGCCGAATCGTCGCGCAGGGCGCGCACGATGGCCTGGCCCGGGCACTGACACCGCCGCACACCCGGTTCGACGGTGACGGGTTCATCGCCGCCGCCACCGGGCAGGTACCCACTCATGTCGACGCGGTCCGGCTCATGGCCTTGGCCACCGTCACCGACTCCATCCGCTCCCTCGCGAACCGAATCGACAGGGATCAGGGGACGGCTGTGAACAGCTCGTAGCTGTGGCCGTCGGGGTCGCGAACATAGACTCCCCGTCCTTCCGCGAGGTGGTTGATCTGCCGATCCCACCCGTTTTCCGGACCGGAACCGTAGTCGACGGCGGGCCACGCCGACAGGCGGTGCAACACCGCGTCGAACGTGGCGTCGTCGACGAGAAAGGCATAGTGCCCCGGTTCGACGCGCCCCCGATCGTCGAAATCGAGGGTCAGATCGTCGTTGACCACGACCGGCACGAACGGCCCGACCGCGGCGGCGACCGACAACCCCATCAGCTCGGCGAAGAACCTCGCCGAGGCCTGTTTGTCGGTCGCCGCCACGGTCGTGTGATTCAGAACGATGGACATCGCGAACCTCCTACTCATCGGACAGAACAGTCCCATTGCATGCGATACGCATATAAATATATGTGCGCAATGCATACAATGTCGAGATGGGCAGCAGCTATATCCAAAACTCCGAGACCGTGATCCGCCCCACCGTCACGGACCCCACCGCCGACGGCGGACCGGCACTGTTCCGCTTGGTCCGGTTCTGGTCCCGCCGCTGGACCAATCAGGCATACACCCGAACCTCCGCCGAACCGGATGCGGACATGCGCCGGACCCAGTACATCCAGGTCCTCGAAGCCGCCGCCACCGGGTCACGGACCGGCGACGAAGTCACCGTCACCACCATCGCCGATCAACTCGGCCTCGACCACTCCGGCGCCAGCCGCATGGTCCGTGACACGCTCGCGGCGGGCCTTCTCGTCCGAATCGACTCCGCCCACGACCGCCGACGAGTGGTCCTGCGGCTCACCGACTACGGTCGACGCCTACTCACCGAGGCCCACGACTGGCAGCGTCGATGCTTCGATGAACTCACCGCCACCTGGCCCGAACACGACCGCCGCCAATTCGCTATGTATCTCCATCGCCTCGCCGACGAAACGACTGCCGGGCTCCGAGAATGAACGCGCCACCAGGCGCCGGGTGGGCATAGCAGCGCTGGCCGGCGTGAGCGGTTCATGCGGACGTCCCGGCTACTCGATGGTCTTCATGGTGAAACGTGAGATATCGCGTTGAACCCTGGGAACGGTCCTGACATGTCGACTGAGGAAGGTTTCGTAGGCGTTCAGCTCGGCGACAGCGACACGGATGAAGTAGTCGGGCGTGCCGAACAGGCGCCGCAACTCCCTGACCTCGTCTAACCGGATCATGGTGTCCTCGAAGCATTCGACCGTCCGGGCGTCCTGGCTTTCCAGGGTGACCTCGGGCAGCACCTCGAACGCCCTCCCGAGCGACTCGGGATCTATGACGGCACGGTAGCCGCGAATCACCCCCGTCCGCCTCCAATCGCTGAACGCGCCGAAGACACGGGCCCGGCGTAAGCCCGACGCGACCGGCCAGTTCGACGTTCGTGAGACGACCGTCCCGCTCCAACTCCGCAATAATTGCCCTGTCCAATGAACCTACACATAAATATTGCGCACTCGGTGCCTATGCGCGCAATATTCGCAACCAAACGCCTCGTTCTATACGGGACGATGGAAGCGTGCCCGATCTTGTTCTCGACCCTGTCCGATCTACGCATGAGGAGCGTTTCGACCGTGCGGCCGCGGGTGTGCGGGATTCGTTCTCGGCAGGTCTGGGAATCTTTCCGCTCGGCATCGCCTTGGGTCTACTGATCGTGCAGGCCGGGTTGCCGTGGTGGCTGACGCCCGCACTGTCGCTGACGGTCTTCGCCGGCTCGCTGGAACTGCTGCTGGTCGGCATGATCGCTGCCGCCACCCCGCTCGCCGCGGTCGCACTGACGGTGTTCGTCGTGAACTTTCGGCACGTGTTCTACGCGTTCTCCTTTCCGCTGCACCTGGTACGCAATCGCCTGGCACGCGCCTACAGCGTGTACGCCATGATCGATGAGGCGTACGCGGTATCGGCGTCGCTTCCGAAGTCCGAACGGTCCGCCACTCGACTGCTGACGATGCAGATCGCCTGTCAGACCTACGGGGTCGTCGGGGGGCTGGTCGGCGTCGCAGTCGCCACGGCACTACCGGGCCCGGTCGAGGGCCTCGAGTTCGCGCTGTGTGCACTGTTCACGACGCTCACCCTCGACGCGTTCCACTCCCGCCGCGAAATTCCCTCGGTACTCTGCGCGGGCGCGAGTGTGGCGTTCGCGCTCGTCACCGCCCCCGAGGCCGCCCTGTTCGTCGCGCTGCCGACCTTCGTCGCCCTACTGCTCCTCCGCTACCTCGTCACTGTTCGCCGAGATCGTTCCGAGGGAGACCCCGATGCCTGACATCGGCTACCTCCTGGCGGTCCTGCTGATCGCATTCGCGATCACACTGACGCTGCGTGCAGTCCCCTTCGCCGTGCTGCACCGCGTCGGCGGCTCCCCCCTGGCACGGGCATTGTCGTCATGGATGCCCGTGGGCATCCTCGCCATCCTCGCTGCCACATCCCTACGGGACGCCGCCACCACCGGATCCGGTTCCGTTTTGCCTGCGACCATCGCCGTGGTCGTCACAGCGGCGGTGCATCTGGCGAGCGGCCGCCGCACCCTCGTCAGCATCGCGCTCGGTACCGCCGTCTACATCGCGCTGCTCAACCTCTTCTGAACCGAACAGGCCGAACCGGCGGCCGGCAGCCATACGCAAGACCGCCACAGCACCGCCGTCGCGAAGCCGCCTGGCCGAGCCGGCCCACCACGGACCGAACCGGTGCAACACCACCTCGACAGCAGCGTGGCGGCCTTGCCGGTCATTCACCGAGGAAAGCCGACGGCCTCGGGCAGCTGCCCTCGCCTGTGATCGTGACGAGCGAGGCGCGCGAAATGGGTAGCCTCCGCCAGTTCGACGGTGTGCGCCGTTGGCGCGTGCACCAGATGCCACGCCAACAGCTCCACATCCTGCGGGCGGCTCCAGAAACCGTATTCACCGCGCAGAACGGGCGTGACAGCGGCGATGCGCTCCGCGCGCCAGGGAAGGTGATCGGCGGCGAGCTCGAACTGTCGCCGAGCGCGCTGGACAGGACACTGAAACCGGGCAGATTGCGGTACCCGCTCGTCGGGACCGAGGCCGGCACGACACGAACGTAGGCGTTGACCACCGCCGGAGTGTGCCACACCGATTTGTCGTCGACCGGAATCGTCGCGTCCCGACTCGGCAGGAGGCCTTCTGCCGGAACGAGCCGATAGGCGCCGAACGTGCGGCATCGAACCGGCCGGGTCGTTCGGGGTCCCCATGGTCCGAGCCCGACCCAGGGCGGGTACCCGTTCGTTCCCCGTAGAGACTGTTGTAGAAGACGAGATGTCTTACCTGCCCAGGATGCGTTGCGGTGTACTGCCCCAACTACTGCCTTCCGGTTACCCGGCCGAACATCGTGGTCCGCCCCTCGTGCTCACCGATGAGATGATCGACCACGGCGGCGATATCCCGCACCACCATGCCGGCCCGGACCGCGGGCGGGTTCTTCGCCGACAGCTCGGCAGGACACGACGACCGACCGTAGCCACAAGCATCCACGAGGTAGACCGGATGACCGGCCCGGGCCAGATCACCGGTAAGGGAACCACCATCCTCGGGAAGGTCGAAACCCGCGCTCCACACCTGATCAACAAGCCGCTACACGCCCGGCGCGCCCACCGCCGCCGACGCACGCAACGGCGCGAACGCAAACCGGGTGAGCCCCTCCACCGGCTCCACCCGCGCCGTGAACCCGAGCAGCCGCTGCGCCCGTGCCGGATCGGCGACTATATGCCGAACGTCGCCGGGCCGCACCTGCCCGGTCACCACAGGTGTCGGCCCGCCCTGCGCCTGAGCCAATATCGTGGCAACCTCGCCGATCGTAATCGGACGCCCCGAGCAGATATTCAACGGCACGAACCCCGGCAACCCACGCTCCACCGCGGCCAGGTTCGCCGCGGCCACATCCTCGACGTGCACGAAGTCACGGGTCTGGCCACCGTCCTCGAACACTCGAGGCGCCCGTCCCGCCGCCAGCGCGGAACGGAAGATGGCCGCGACTCCGGAGTACGGGGTGTCCCGCGGCATATCGTCACCGTAGACATTGTGATAACGCAGCGCTGTCACCGAACCACCGGTGGCCACCGCCCACGCCGCCGCATAGTCCTCCTGCGCCACCTTGCTCGCCGCATACAGGCTGCGCGGCCGTGCCGGCGTGTCCTCGGGCACCGGCACCCAGTCGAGTATCTCCTGCCCCGCCCGATGCTCGAATATCCCCGCCGCGAGATCCTCCTGCCGCCGCGTCCCCACCACCACGACCCCACATCGCCGCCCCCGATACCTCCCCTCCCCATACACCACCATCGAGGAGGCCAACACCAGCCGCGAGCAACCCGCCCGATCCATCGCCGACAACAGCACGGCCGTCCCATAATCGTTGTGACTCGCATATGCCGGCGCGTCCTGCGGACTCACCCCCGCCCCGACCACCGCCGCCTGATGACAGACCACGTCGATACCCCGCAACACCCGGTCCATCGCCTCGGCATCGCGGACATCAACCCGCCCCACCCCCTCCGGCACCGCCACCCCGGCACCGTGTGCCGCCGCGAGCATGAGATCCACCGCGACGACCTCGTGCCCGGCCCCCACCAGCGCACGACGGACATGAGACCCGATGAAACCGGCCGCACCGGTCAGCAGTACCCGCACATCACAGATCCTGCCTGTTTGACGGAGCGAACCGGGGTAACCCGACCGTGAAGTCACGATTTCGTCATATCCGCCCGTCCCGATCTCCGCATGCGGGACGAGAGGTTTACATGTCCACCAGCGGGTATGACGACCTTGACGGCCGATTCGACACAGAGGAAGGCACAAACGCGATGTCCGTCCCCATCAAGAGCACCCTCGACGCCGAAGCGCAGCGCATCACCGGCGACGCCCTGCGCGCAACCGTGGTCGACCTCATCGATCTGTCGTTGATCGCCAAGCAGGCCCACTGGAATGTCATCGGCACCCACTTCCGCTCGGTCCACTTGGCCTTGGACGAACTGGTGAGCACGGCCCGGGAATACACCGACTCCTCCGCCGAGCGCGCCACCTCCATCGGCGTCAGCCCCGACGGACGTGCCGCCACGGTCGCCAAGGAAGCCGCCGGGCTCGGCTTCCCTGACGGCTGGCAGCAGGACACCGATGTCATCAACACCATCGTCGACAACCTGGCCACCGTCATCTCCCGCCTCCGCGAGCGCATCGATGCCACCGAGAAGGCAGATCCGGTGACCCAGGATCTCTTCATCGAAATAGCCGCCCGCCTCGAACAACTGCACTGGATGTGGCAGGCCCAGGTCTCCAAGGTCTGACCGGAACCCCCACGCCCGACCCGCGATTTGGCCCTACACCTAACCATCCGATACTCTTGCGGAGCACACCGGTCCGGGTGGCGGAATGGCAGACGCGCTAGCTTGAGGTGCTAGTGCCCGTTATAGGGCGTGGGGGTTCAAGTCCCCCTCCGGACACTTTTTTGTGGCATTTGTGCCCTAAATTCCGTGTTCAGGCATTGCCTGGACACATACTCTTCTGCCCATGCCGCGACCTGCGGTTTTACCCCCATCGGGGGTGGAAATTGTGACCGATGACACACTGCGGCCACTACTTCCCTCCTTCACGACCTGGCCCGGCACCCTGCCATCCGGCTCCGCTCTGCCGCTCTCCGCGGTCGACCAACCGGAACCCTCAACCGCCGTGCACAGCATCCGCCCGGTCGACACCAACGGCCGCGTCGTCGACAAAGCCATCGTCGACGCCCTCGACTGGCACTCCGGCGATCTACTGTCCTGGCGAGTCACCGGCGGCCTGGTCCTGATCACCCGCCCCGGCCACGGCAAACGCGGCGTCACCAAATACGGCCACATCTCGATTCCCGCCTCGGTCCGGCATGCCGCCGGCATCCGCATCCGCGAACGCGTCCTACTCGCCGCCGACCCCGACCACGCCCTGCTGGTCGTCTACCCCGCCACCGTCCTCGACGACATCCTCGCCCGCCGCTTCGCCGAAGGAACCACCCGATGACCCCGCACACGCATGCCGATATCGCCGCCGTCCAGATGCTCATGGACCGCCTCGGCGTCTCCGTCACCGACCTCACCAATGGACCCGCTGCCGAGACTGCTTCTCCTGCATCGACGTTCGGCGAATTCATCCCCGCCACCCTCGACCGCATGCCAGCCAACCGCACTCGCGAGCACTACCGCAGCTACTGGAACAAGATCCTCGCCCAACCCGGCTGGGCACAGCGTCGCCTCGACGAACCCACTCCTGCCGACCTGCAGGCCCTGTGCGAACAGATCCGCGCGAACCGGGTCATCCGCCGCTCCGACCGCGGCGGCAACGACGTCGTCCGCCACGTCATCGACGCCCTGCGCCGCCTCTACAAACACGCCGAGGACAGCCGCCTCATCGACCCCCGCGACAACCCCGCCACCCGCCTGACCAAACCCCGACGCACCCGCTCCCACCGCCGCGCCCTGCCCACCGACCTCCTCACCCAGATCGTCGAACTCGACTCCCTCATCCTGCGCCTGCACACCGAAACCGCCTGCCGCCGAGCAGGAGCCCTCGCCCTACGCCCCCAAGACCTCGACCCCGTCCAATCGATCATCCTGCTCCGCGAAAAGGGCGGCACCCACCTCTGGCGACCCATCTCCCCCACCCTCATGCAAGCCCTGTGCCGCCACGCCGAACAACGCGGCGCACCCCCGAACGAACCACTCCTGCGCGCCCGCACCGGCCACCCCATCACCCGCCGCCGCTACAACCACCTCTTCGACCGCCTCGGCACCCACCTGCCCTGGATCCGCACCCACGGCATCTCCATCCACTGGCTCCGCCACACCACCATCACCTGGGTCGAACGCCACTACGGCACCGCCGTCGCCCGAGAATTCGCCCGCCACAGCAACACCGGCAGCGGAGTCACCGGCATCTACACCACCGCCACCATCACCGAAGTCGCCACCGCCGTCGCCCACCTCACCGGCGAACCCCATCCCCTCGCCGCCTCACCCGCATCGCCCCGAACCGACTGACCGAACGCAGACATGTCGATCGAGAAGGGCACGGCACCGACGACGTCACCAGCCCGGACAAACCTTGCGGTGCCGACCCATTCCAGAATGGCGGATCATCGTGGCGACATGCCTCCTTGGTCGGCGGGCAAGTCGTAGACGACGTCTCCCGGTTCGATGCGCTGGGAAATCCCGGCAGAGAACATGAACGAACCCTTGCCGGGTATCTTCATATGGATCTCCAGGCCTTCCAGCACGCCCCTGTAGGTGGTGTTGTCCTCCTTGCGCAGCACGACCCGCTGCCCGACGGCGAAATCACCGACGACCCGCCCGACGACATACGGGTTCGGGAAAGACGACACCGGAAAGATCTCTTCGGCATGGAATTCGCTCACCGCTCATTCTCCATATCCAGCAACGTAGAGGTTTCCTCATCGACGAGGAAACCTGCACGGCCGTCCGGTCATAGGCCAGGCCCGACAACACGGACGCGGCGATTACCGAATGCGAGGTGATAGACCGCTGGCATCGGCATCGCCCGATGGAAGTCCCAATCGATACCGGAGCAACCGAACCCGAGCAGCGCCCGGGATATGAAGGTGCCGTGGCTGCCGACGAGAACCGGAGCACCGGAACCGTCGGCGAGAAGACCGGTCAGGGCACGTACCGCGCGCTCGGTGAGTTCGTGCAGGCTTTCCGCCGCTGGTCGCGCCCACTGCGGGCTCGCCCAGCTTTCTTCGTAGTAGTGCTCGTAGTCGGGAACCGGCGCAAGCCCCGAATCCCACTCCCGGAAGCTGCTGATCGATCCGGATCGGCATACCGAGAATCCGCCCCGTTGGTTCGAGGGTCTGCACCGCACGCAGGTATGGACTGGACACCATCGCCGTGGGCTCGAGGGTGGCGAGAGTGGGGGCGAGCCTCTCCGCTTGCGCCTTACCGGTGTCGGTCAGCGGCCGGAGATCGTCGCCGGGCCCGGCCAGCGTGGGCGGTACGGAACGAGCGTGGCGCACCAAGACGATCGAGGGTCTCACCCACGCAATTTTTCCGCATCCGCCAACCACATTCACCGTCGCATCAGCATGCCGACTCCACCGCATCGGAAACCTGCGGACAGAATCTGGTCAGACGCTCCGGCCGATGGCTGCGGTCGCTGCTCAAGGCACAATCGTGGCCGTGTCCGCTCTCGCCGATGCTGTGCTGCCGTTGATCCGAACCCGCACCGATCTCCATCGCTGGAGCGCGGCGAACGAGCACGGCCGGCAGATGCACGAGGCGCTCGACCTTCTCGACGCCGCGGCAGCCGCCGGTGACGATCCGCGGGAGGTGTTCGCGGTGACGCAGAAAGCAATTGCCAGTGCGGTGAAGGTGATTGCCCGCGCCGATGATTCCAGCGGAATCATCGGGGATGCGTGCCGTCGCCTGCTGCGCCTGCATCCTGTCGCCGCCACGGCCGCGAAACCACCCGCAGCCCGCTTGGTGGCGTGGATGCTGAAATTCCAGTTCGAGGGCGAGGTCGACTTCTTCGAACTCGACCCGGTCGCCTACGCGCCCGCCCTCGGCGACAAAGGACTCACGGCCTACCGTGCGAAGCTCGCCGAGATCGACGCCGGACTCGGACCCGAACTACCCGCACCCCAACCACCAGCCGGACAGCCCTACCGCAGCGACCAGGCGGCGTGGGATCGGTGGGGCGAGGATCAGCACACCCGATTCACGCTGGAATGGAACGCACGCCGCCTGGCGGTACTCGACCGCGATGTCGAGGCAATCATCGCCACCCACTCCCGAGACCGCGCGGTCGCGGCCTGGTTCACCGACACCGCCGAAGCCCTCGCCGAAATCGGACAGATCGACCTCGCACTCGACTGGGCCAAACAGGGCGCCGACTTCGACCACGGCCACCAAGCACACCAAGCCGCCGAATACTGGTGCACACTGCTGGCCGAACACCGGCCGGGCGAAGAACTCTCGGCACGGTGGGAAGTGTTCACCCGCTGGCCGGCCTCCGGCACCGCAGCCCGCCTGCACAGAAGCGCCGGAGAGTCCTGGCCCGACTACCACGACGCGACACTCGAACGACTATCGCCGACGCCACGGCACGCGGTCCTGTTCGCCCTCCAATCATTGCGGGACACCGAGCTGGCCTGGCAGCTGGCGCATTCCCTGAACCTGCAGGACGCCGACACCTGGAGCCTGCTCGTCACCGCCTACGAAAAAATCGACCCGCTCGCCGTCCTCCCCGCGCTCACCGACCTGGTCCTCGCCGAACTGACCGAGGCCGGCGCCCGCCACTACCAGATCGCGGCCCGCCGGTTGAAGAAGATGCGCACACTCGCCGACGGCACCGACAAACAAGACGAGGTCGACAGGTTCATCCTCGAACTCCGGGAAACCCATCGCCGCCGACCACGACTACAACGCGAATTCGACCGCGCCGGACTCCCAGCGTGATCACTCCTCCGGTGCCGGTGCGCCCAGACGACGGTTGACGCCATGCACACACGCCAGGCGCGCACTGTGCGCACACCCGCCGTATCGCCCGAGTCGTGCGCACACCCGTCCATCACTCGCACACCCGGTCCTCTGCCGGAGACCGTGCGCACGGCAACTGGTTCCGAGGAGCGCACCTTCTCTCCACCGTCGGGGCCCACTGGGCGAAACGTCCCCAACACAGGTGCCACAAGCGCCGACGCCTGCAGACCCGAGAACTCCCGACCGTGATACGCGATGAGGGAAGGCCGCGCAGCAGGGCACGGCACCCCGGACGACGGCCGAGCTCTTCCCGGATCAATCCGGGCGTGGCGCGTACATGATGACCGCAACCCCGATGAGGCAGATACCGGCGCCGATCACGTCCCAGCGGTCGGGCCGGAAGCCGTCGAGCATCATGCCCCACAACAGCGATCCCGCGATGAACACCCCACCGTAGGCGGCGAAGATGCGCCCGAAGTTCGCATCGGGCTGCAGCGTCGCGACGAACCCATAGATACCCAGCGCAATGACGCCGGCACCGATCCAAGCCCAGCCGCGATGCACACGCACTCCCTGCCAGACCAGCCAGGCACCACCGATCTCGGCGACGGCAGCCAGAGCGAACAGCAGGATCGAACGCAACACGGTCATCGACGGAGCCTAATCCTGGATTCCGGCGGAGGCCGCGGCACATCCGGCAACCTGCGCCCGCACGCACACCGGCAGTGCGACGATCGGCGCCCCTCCGTGACCCATCTTCTCGGCTCAGGAACCACGGCTGTCCCCTTCCCTGCCGGAGTGGTCGGACGCGGTGTCGAATGGCACCGGGCAGCCTGGAGTCTCGCTGCACACGACCAGGTCGTCACACCCAGCGGCCAACGCCGCGCGCAGGGTGTCGCGCACCAGGGTCAACTCGGTGAGTTTCGCATCGACCTCGGCCAGCTTGACCGCGGCGCGGGCCTGCAACCCGGCCTTGGCTCGAGGCTGCCCGAGCCCGGTGGCCGTAAGCAGGTCGGCAACCTCGTCGAGGGTGAACCCCAACCGCTGAGCGGCCTTGATCACCCGCAACACCGTCACCGCCCGCTCCGGATACAACCGATGCCCACCCACGCTGCGATCCGGCTCGGCCAGCAGGCCACGACGTTCGTAATAGCGCAGCGTCTGCACGTTCACACCGACCGCCGCGGCCAGCTCACCGGTGCGCAGCGCGGTCACCGGCCCTCACCGCCCGCGGTGTCCACCCGGGCGCCGAGGGCGTCGAGCACCTCGGCATAGGCGGCGGGAACGCCGACCCCCATTACCAGCCCGGCCTCGCTGGAATCGAAGTCGAAAGTGAACACCGAGCAGCAGCTCGACTCGCGTGCCGCCAGATCCCGCGTCACCGGCTCGGCCGCCGGATCCACAACGAGTTCGAGCCGAGCCGGATCCGGCCGGCGCACGGCGCGGACGGCCTCGGCGAAGAACCGGTCGAACTCGGCGAGCCGGACAGGTTGCTCGACCGTCGGCAGGGTGCACGAATCCGGCACCCACCCCTCCGCACCAGGAGACATCGTCATATCACCACGGTAAGCCTGTACCCGGGTACAGAATGCAACCCGAACCCGGATCCTGCTGAACCTGCGCCACGGGCCAGTGGTATCCGGCGGCGCCGGCCTAGCCGACCGGGCACGTGCCCTGTTCAACCATCTGGCCCGCCCGTATGGGCGCGGACTGGTGGTCTCAGTCCCTGAAAGTCAGCGCCACCGCCCCGAACTCGCCAATGTCGGCCCCACCCCTGAATTCCCATTCACCGCACACCCATTCACGCACTCCACCATCCCTGCCCTCACACACTATCCGTCCCACCACTTCCCACTCGCTACTGTCCGTTCTGGTTCAATCTTGCGGATATCGACCAGCCGACCTGGGACGCGAAAGGTTGCGCGAAAGGATTGGGCTCCTCGGCGGTTCGGATCTACTTTGCGGATTTTAGAGCGCCTGCTGCTGCATCGAGCTTTCGTCCGTCAGCGTTCCTGAAGTTTTTCTTGGAGTTCGAGAGATCACGCGGCTCTACGAGCTGAAGGATGTGGGGCCCCAGGTGTCCAGGAAGGAAACGCCGCGCCGGCAAGCGGCCCTTGAACGGCACCGAACACGCACCTGTCAGCGTCGACTGCCCAATAGAGAGGCCAGAAGCTTCCACTGTTGTGCCGGGATGGTGAACGGCTCGGCTGGTAGCGCCTGAAGGCAGACGTGATCGGCGCCGGCGGAGATGTGGGCGGCGATCCGTTGTTCCACCTGGTTCTCCCCGATCGCAACCAGTGCGTCGACGAGCCGGTCGCTGCCTGGTGCGGCGAGATCGGCGTCGGTGAAGCCGAGTCGCTGCCAGCTCGCACGGTAGCCCGGGTTGGACAGATAGGCGGCCACGTGTGCGCGGCCGCGGGTTCTGGCGTCCGCATCGTCGGCCCCGATCACGACAGCCTGTTCGACCACCAGCCTCCGGTCCGGCCCGAGGGCGGCGCGTGCCTGTGCGGTGTGCTTGGGCGTCACAAGATAAGTGATGGCTCCGTCGGCCCGGTCCCGAGCCAGCTGCAATGCGCGTGGCCCGAGTGCCGCCAGTATGCGGGGTAACCGCCCGGCGTCCGGCAGTCCGAGCTGGGTTCGCAAGGTGTCCGGTGTATCGAGGTCGTCGAGGTACTCGCGCAAGGTGGCCAACGGTCTGCGGTATTCGAGTCCGAGTACTCCTTCGACGACGCGGGGATTGGATGTACCGGCCCCGAAGACGAAGCGATCCGGGTAGGAATCCAGGAGAGCCCGGGCCGATGCTCGCATCCAATGTGGATGGCGACCATAGGTCACCGCGATCCCCGTACCGACCAGCAGTCTGCGGGTTGCGGCGAGCAGGCCCGCGGCAGTGACGAACGGATCGTGCGCGAGCCCTTCACTGAGCCAGATCGCGCCCAACCCCAGTTCCTCCAACTCCGCCACCAGCTCAGTCGCCGCAGCAGGCGCTTGCAGATCGAGCCCGTTCACCCAGATGCCGGTGCGTGGCATGTTCGGCGGCAACACCATATTGGATCCTGTCCACTATAATTCGGAATGGCATTCCGAATATACGGAGCGGCGTTCCGATTAAGCAAGGGAGTCCTGTGGAGCGAGCCGAATCACCTCCGCCGGGCGGCGTGCGAGCCGACGCCCGGCGCAGCCGCGGACGACTTCTCGAGACCGCCCGCGCAATGTTCGTCAGCGAAGGAGTCGATGTGTCGTTCAATGAGATCGCCCGGCGCGCCGGCGTTGGTCCGGCCACCCTCTACCGGCACTTTCCGCAGCGAGAGGATCTCATCGCCGCCGTGGTCGGCACCAGCCTCGACGAAGTCACCGCACTCGCGACCACCCTCGACACTGCGCCTGATCCCGGAGCCGCTTTATGGCAATGGATTGCCTCGTTGGTGGCACACATTCGCCGTGTGCGAGGGCTGTCCGACGAGATCATGCGCGCTCTCGAGTTCCCCGACAGCCCCTTGGCCCCGCATTGCGCGGCGGCAATGGCCGCGGCCGGGGCTGTGCTGGCCCGCGCCCAACAGTCCGGACGTGCAAACCCGGACGCCACCACCGAAGACATCGTCAAAATCGCCAGCGCCATTGCTTGGGCCAGCGGCCAGACCGATACCACCGACCCTGCCGGGGACCGCCTTCTCAACCTTGTGTTGCACGGCATCATCAGCCCGGACAAGGCGCGACCCTCACACGCCTGATCCCACCCTGTCGCCATGGTCGGTGTTATCCACTCGAGTACCTCAACCGCGCCGGGACTGCCGTCGTCGGCGTGTGTTGGGTGTGAAGTAGGAGCGCTCGCTTTCCGACCATGGCCGTGGTTTGGGGTCTTGTCGTGGCTGCGCCGGCGGCCAAGGCGCGGGTTCGGTGGCGTTGGCGAGGTAGCCTGACGGTGCGGCCTCCGGCCGCCGGAACGCGGGCCGTTGTGCTCCGCTCCGGCTCCCGTGGCCGGCGTATTGGGTCCGGGTCATCGGCACTGCTGCTGTGGCATTGATCGCGCTTTCGAACAATGTGTGCTGCTCGCTCCATTCGCGGGTGATGACGGGCGCGAGGCTGCGGTGGTGGAGCATGGCGTCGCCGCCGCAACGGTGCAGGGCAAACCAGGCGGCGCTGGTGAACCGGGCGTCTTCGTTGCGGGGCTGCGGTTTGCGGTAGCTGGGTCCGCCGTAGGTGCGTTGGGTTCGGTAGTCGTGAATCGGCCGGCTCGGTGACCGCCAGCAGTCCTGGGAGATCCAGTGGGCGATGGCGTCGCCGACGACGTGTGGCTGGTAGTGGGGTTGGCCGAGACGCCGCCCGATCTCGCCGCAGAATCGTCGTTGCATATCCGGACCACCGGCAGCCAGGCGCCGCCAGTGTAGTGAGCCGAGGACTTCGGCGATGTCGACGGCTTCGGGGTAGGTGGCTGCGAACAATTTCGAGGGAGTGAAGGTCGTCAGCTCGGTGCCGGTCGGGATCAGCTTCTGCGCGCGTTCGGTCCACCGGTGTCGCGCATCCCCAGGCGGAGGTTGTCCTCGTGCGCTCCATCGGTGTGCACAGACGAGGAAACCGGTGAGGACCGCGTCGAATGTCGCTGCCGGTCCGAGTCGGCTGAGCAGCCGCAGGTGCGCTCGCTGCGCGGCAACGATTTCCGGTAGTTCGCTCAGATCGGGTTGTGGGAATCCGGTCAGGTCGGGCGGCCCGATCCAGAGGCGGTGACGCAGGCAGACCAGCTCGTGGTGGCCCAGCAGTTGCAGGGGAGGGCCACCGGGGTGAATGGCGGCGCAGCGGCGGCAGCCGTGTTGGGGTTCGTGGCGCAGGGCGAGCCAATCCGGCTCCGGGTCACGTAGTTCGATGATCGCGCGGGCCAGTCGCCGGCGGGGCTGGTCGACGACGGCGGCGAACCGGTCCGGGTCGAGCCGGCGAGTGCTGGTGCCCTTGCGTGAGGAGCTGACCTGTGTCCAGAGTTCGGTGAACGGCATCTCGTGCAGAGCCGCCAACCGGTTCAGGTAGGAGACCGCGATCTCGTCGCGGGCCGGTCGTATGCGGATCGGCAACCGTGAACCCATCAGGCACTCGCTTGTGTGCGGCCGGTAGCCGGGCGGCGGCGTGGCGGCGCGCTGCGGGTAGCCGCGTAGTCGACGGGGATCTCCTCGAGCAACGCCCGGGTGATCTTCTCACTGCCGTCGTCGATGGCGAGGATAGCTGCGCCGCGGATCAGCTGCGAGAGGCTGCCGATCATGCCGCCGGTGCGCTGATAGAGGTATTCGGCCAGACCAACCAGGGTGCCCGGTGGGTGGTGGTGCAGCGCAAGCATGCTTTCGAGCGAGGCGATCAGCGCGCGCCATGTCTCGCGTTGGTCACGGGTCCCGTAGGCGAAGGCGGTGGAGCTGATGAGGGTGAACCGTCCGGCGATCTGCCGACCCCGGACCCCGGCGAACAACCCCTGGGCTTCGACCTCTATTCCTGCGTAAGCGAAGGTAGCGGGCAGGCGTTCGGCGAAATACTTCAGCTGGTCGGACGCTTCGGCTCCGGAACGAGTGGCCAGGTTCAGATTGTGGATCTCGTCGACCAGCACCAGATCCACCTTCGTCCGCGCCGCGGTCACGCAGACCGCGCTGACGATATCGGGCATGTTCGCGCGGCTGCCGAATTCGAGCCCGAAGAACCGCGCGAACTCAACCGCAAGCATCCGCGGTGTGGCGGCGGGCGGGACGGTGACATAGACGACCGGGATCCGGTTCGATCCGGCCGGGCCGGGATGGCGTTTGCGGATCGCGCGTTCATGGGTGCGGCCCAACTGGGTCAAGGCCGTAGTCTTGCCTGTCCCGGAGGCTCCCGACAGCATCAACCCGCGCCGGGCGGAAACCTGCCCGCGGTTGAGCTGGACCAGCATCCGGCCCGTGCGCAGCATCTGGCGGATGGTCGGGGTGTTCACCAACGGCAACTGCCCGTGGTAGTCGCGGCGCTTCTCCTCGGCCGCAGCCCGATCACGAGACGACAGCGCCGTCACCGCCACCGGCTCCGGTGGTGGCTCGGGATCGAACTCGGCAAACCGCCGCCAGCCCTCCTTCGTCATCAACGATTCGTCCCCGGACGGCGTGTCGTCATCGTCGACGGCTCGTCGTGTCATATCCACCTCTCCGCTTCGGCGTCGGCATCGAAGATCCCGAACGGAATGATCTCGGCGGACTCGGAAACCGCAGACCGCTCCGGCTCGGGCTGAGCTTCTGATTCCAGCTCCGACAACGCCTCCGGTGAGCGATGTCCGGCAGCGGCGCGGGTCCGGGCAACGATCGTGCGGCCGGTGGTGTCGGGTCCGTGCTCGGCGCGGGTCAGCAACGCATCCAGAGCGCGGGCGATCTCGGTTTCGGTGACCTCGCGGCCGGACTCGGCAACCAGCCGCCGAGCATGCCGCCAGGTGAAATCCGCGAACGGCGCACCCACCATCGGCAGGTGCGTCCAGGGCGCGGTGATCCAGCCGCCGTCATGGTGATTACGGACGAATACCCGCGACAGGTCGTAGGGGTCGTAGTGGACCTCCCACAACCCTCGCTTGGCCGTCAGCCCCGACGGCTGACGGCGGTAGTGCCCGAGTCCGGGTGAGGTGCCCGGTCTCCTCCGGACAGTGACCCCTGGTAGGGCGGTTACGGGAATTCGAGGGAAAATAGGCTGTGGCTCAGCAGAGGAAGAAGTACTCACCGGAGTACAAGGACGAGGCCGTGAAAATGGTTCTCGAGAGTGGCGGTCGTTCGATCGCGGCAGTCGCACGGGATCTGGGAATTAATTCCGGAACGCTTACCAACTGGGTGGCGGCGTACCGGAAAAAGCACCCGGACGAGGAAGAACCGCTCGCGATTTCGGAGCGAGCGCGGTTGCGTGAGTTGGAGCGGGAGAACCGCGAGCTACGGATGAAGGCCGAGTTCCTGGAAAAAGCGG
>NZ_BAFU01000235.1 GCF_000308495.1 Nocardia brevicatena NBRC 12119
CGCCGGTCGGTCGCGGGTCCTGGCCGGCGATGCGCTGGGTACCCTCGGCGGTCTGTGCGCGTACTGCCCAGCCCGCCGCCTCGTCGGCCTGCTGCTGCCACAGTTCGCCCAGGCCGGACAAGGTCGGTGCGGACATCGCCTTGTCGGTGGTCAGCAGCCGCGCCTGCGGGACGAGCGTGACGCCGCGGGTGGCGGCAAGTGCCCCGCGGATCGGTGCGATATCGGCTTCACGCAGGCCGATCGCCGTCATCGGCGTGCCCTGGGCCGCGGCCAGCTCGGTGTCGAGTGTGGCGGCGGTGATCCCCGGTGCCAGTGGTGCGAGCAGTCCGGCCGTGGCGACGGTGTCCGCTCCCGGGGCGAGCTGGACCAGGGTCACCACCTGTTCGGTCATCAGTTCACCGCCCGCGGCGTCGAGGACGCGAGCGGGCTTCGGATACACCGGCGCGTAGGACAGGGGACCGGTATCGAGGCCGGGCGCGAGAGTGGCCGGGGCCCAGTGGATTTTCCAGCCCTCGTCGGTCTCCACGGCGGTGCCCGAGGTGGTGTATTTCCATTCCGCTCGGCCCTCGGCGCCCAGCTTCCATGTCGCGTCGAGGGTAAAGGTGTTGTTTTCGACGCCGGTGACCGCGAAGGTTCCCTCCTTGCCCAGATCCTTGTAGAGCGCGTCGATGGTGTCGCTCGCCTGGGCCGGGTTGTCGGTGAGCGCCGCCGCCGCGCTGATATCGTCGCTGTTGAGCGCATCGACGAAACGGTCGGTGACGGTGTCGGGCTCGGGTGATCCGGAGGAGCAACCGGCCAGAACCAGACCGAGAGCGGTCAGCAGGACGAGTATCTTCCGATCGGTGTGCACCAATCCGACTGTATCGACCGGGCCCGGGACGCGGGTCGGAACGTCGCCACGTTCACCGCTGCCCCGCGATCACGGACCGTGCCTGCGGTGAGCGACGGCCGACGTCTACAGCGCGCCGTGTGCGGCGAGCACCTCGAAGGCGGTGTCGGCGCTGCGCCACAGCATGTCGGTCTCCGCACGCACGGCCGGTTCCGCCGCAGGGTCCTGCAGTGCCAGGCCATTGCCGAATATCACCACGTTGGCGCCCGCGTCGGCCAGCCGCAACAACGGACCGGTGGCCACGCCCGCGCCGAGAACGACATCGAGGCCCTCACCGAGGAAATAGAACCGCCACAACGGTCCGAGATCGGCACCGTAGACCGCTTTGGTGACGTCGACGATGAGAAAGCCATGGCTCGCGATCGCGTCGACGATCTCGAAGTAATCCGGCGCGTTCGCGGGGACGGCGCGCGTCGCGGCGACGGCGTTGGCCAGGTCGACGGTGAGGTGGGCGTTGTAGCCGGCCATCGCCACTCTGGCGGGAGACAGCTCGCATCGCCGGGTGAGTTCGAAATAGTGAGTCCACTGCGGTTCGGTAGGCGCACCGGTGAACTCGGCGTGCACATTGCGCAGGAACCGAAGCAGCAGGTCCAGGCTGATGCGGTGCGCCCACTCCGGGTCGTCGAACGCGGCCGGGTCGCGTTGCAGCGGCATCACGGCAGCCTGTTCGACGGTGTCGAGTCCCAGCGCGAGCAGTCCGCGGCGGTCTCGATGTGCGACGAGGATCTCGGTGATCCGCCGATGCCGTTCGACCGCTTGCTCGAGCCGGACCGATGACGAGCCGGATTCCTCGTCGAGCGCTGCGGAGATATCGGAGAGTTCGACGATTTCGGCCACGGTTGCCGATGACAACGGTGTGCCGCACGCACTGTCGGACTCGACGGCGCCGGCGCGTACCGGTACGACCAACGCGACCACCACGACGAAGGGAGCCATGAGGAAGAAATGGGAACACCTCGGCCGCGTGGAGGACTCGCTGATCATGCTCACATCACTTTCGCTCGACAAAGAAAAACCCGGCCGTGAGAACGTATCCGAGATGAAACCGGAACGGCGGTATTCGCGCGCCACCCGTCGTCACCGCGGCGGATCGAGGTCGCAGGTATGCGCAGTCGTTACCGGGCCGGTAGGGACATCCGTGCGGCCCCGGCCTGTTTGTGCCGCCCTGTCACGGGTAGCCGGTCCATGTACCGAAGCCGACCGTCCGTCCGGGCCCGCCCGTCGAAGCCGACGGAGGGCGATGCCCGGCGGACCGAGAGCAAGCGAGGTTGTTCATGAGTACTGTCACCGCTTCGACCGAGGTCAAGGTACCGATCCATACCGCCTACAACCAGTGGACGCAGTTCGAGTCGTTCCCGCAGTTCATGGAGGGTGTCGAGCGTGTGAAGCAGGTCGATGACACCCATACGCACTGGACGGTCAAGATCGGCCCGGCGGATCGGGAGTTCGACGCCACGATCACCGAGCAGCATCCCGATGAGCGGGTGGCGTGGCGTTCCGACAGCGGCCCGGAGCACGCCGGGGTGGTGACCTTCCACCGCATCGATGACACGACCACCCGGGTCATCACCCAGATGGATATCGATCCGGAGGGTTTCATCGAGAACGTCGCCGACAAGATGGGCATCCTGGACCACCGGGTGAAGGGCGATCTCGAGCGTTTCAAGAAGTTCATCGAATCCCGGCCGCACGAGACCGGCGCTTGGCGCGGTGATGTTCCGCGCCCGGGTGGTTGAGGCCGGCGTACCTCGATCGAGTGCGGCGCGGAACGGGGCGAACGGGTCTCGTTCCGCGCTCACCGTCATGTGTGATCAGAAGGGTATCGAGGTCGTTCGTCACGTATCGACGTCGGCAATGAGCAAATACCTGCCTTGCACCAGGGTCCCCGGCGGCGTCTCCGGCCCGTCCACCGCCGTGTCCACTCGAGGCGTGAGATTCGCGACGTAAGAAAATCTGTTGTCGGAGCTGCCCTCGGCGGGAAAAGCTCTACGCCGTGGATATCGATTGGAACGCCGAAATACGAGCTCAACTCGAGACGCATTGGACAAGGCAGCTCCGTCCTCGGCTCGAGGGACCGACCGACGAGGAGTACTTCTGGGAACCGGTGCCCGGTATGTGGACCCTGCGCCCCGCGGAGAACGGGTTTGCCTGTGACTTCACGATTCCTCCGCCCGAGCCCGCGCCGGTCACCACCATCGCGTGGCGGATGGGTCATGTGGCGGTTCTGCTCGAGGCGGGGCTGCAGCGGTTCGGCCGCCCGCCCGTCGACTTCGCCTCGTTCCCCTATGCCGGAACCGCGGAGGAGGCGCTGCGACAGCTCGACAATGCCTATCGGGCGTGGACCGAGGGTGTCGGTGCGCTCAGCGTGGACGGGCTGACCGAACCCGAGGGACCCGCGGCACCCTGTTGGCCGACTGGTCCACCGCGGGAATCGTTCTCCACACTCAGCGGGAACTGCTACACCATGGTGCGGAGATCGCCCTGTTGCGCGACCTGTATCGAGCCGGCATGCGACGGTGACGCGGCTTTCGGGCCGGGACGGGCACTGCCGACCGCGGCGGGATCGGGCATACGCCGATGGCCCGGGTGGACTGGCGGACGGCACCTTTCGTAGGTCGGATGAGGAGGGTCATGGACCACGCCACGGAGCTGGGTGATATCGCGGTCCGGAGCGGAATTCGGGTTGCGGTCGCCGAATCGTTGACCTCGGGGCGGATCGCGGCCGCCCTGGGAGCCACCTCCGGTTCGGGGGAATGGTTCCGCGGAGCCGTTGTCGCCTACAGCCGTGAGGTCAAACACCGCGTGCTCGACGTGCCTCAGGGGCCGGTGGTATCGGAAGCGTCCGCACGCGCGATGGCGGCGCGCGTGCGGACGCTCTTCGCGGCCACGCTCGCGATCGGGGTCACCGGTGCCGGCGGACCCGACGGACAGGACGGTGCGGAGCCGGGATCGGTGTGGTTCGCGATCGCCACCGAGGACGCGGTTCGCGCCTGGCATCGGGTATTCGACGGGGAACCCCACGAAGTAGTGTCTCAGGTCGTCGCTCACGCCGTGGAATCACTGCTCGGCGCGGCGCGGGAATGCGCCCGTTGAGCGGGTAGGTCACGGCATCGCGTTTCGTGTCCGCCGCCACGGGACCAACCCTCTGTGAGCCAGGGGAGCCCGGCCGCCGAGCGTTCGGCAGCCGGTGGGTGCCGCGACTCCCAGGTTTGCGATCCGGCTGTCGGGCATGGCGGGCCCTGCCCGACCGTGGCGTGGGCATCTATCCGATAGGTGTGCTCGATAGTAGAGTGCCGAATTCAGTATCCGATCACCGATGTATTGCTTGTTCGCCCGGAGCTTTCTTGCGGCGTCTCATGCGCACCTTTCTCGTATGGCCGAGCGCCCCGTTTCGGTCCCGGCATCGCTCGCCGAAGGCGAACGATGCCGGCCATATGAGGCCGGTGATGAGGCGGTCACTGTGCGGCGTACCAGGCCGAGGAGGTGGAGGATGAGTCCGGGAATATCGGCGCCCGTCCGGCGCGACTGCGGGCTCGATCGGGGTGACGCCCTCCTCGCCTGGCGCGTGGGTGTGGAAGACTTCTTCCCGCCCCTGCGGATCGACCTGCTCGACACGCGATTCGCCGGGATGATCATCGGTGCTCGGGCCACCGATCTGCAGGTCACGGATATCGCGGGAACCGCGCACCATATCGCCCGCCGCCCGGGGCGTGCCCGCTCGTCCACCGGTGACTTCTTCAAGCTCAACGTGCAGCTGGAGAGCAGCGGCTTCGTAGGGCAGGGCGGTAACGAAACCCGCCTCGAGCCGGGGGCGATCGTGATCTACGATTTCGCGCGCCCTTACGACCTCGTCTTCGAGGCCGAGACCCGGTTCCTCGTCGCGCTGTTCCCCAAGCGCGCCCTCACGGCCAGGCGCGGCCCGAGGCCCGCCCTCCGGAGCCCGTCGCGAGGGTGGGCCGGCCCTCGAGGGTGCGGGATCCCGGTGGCTCACGCAGTGTGGGCGTGAACCAGGTGCGGTCCCGAACCCGATGGGGAAGTGGCGGTTTCGATGCCATATGTGGTGCCGCGGATCGGTCTTCGGCTCGCTGGTAACCGATGGACAGCAAGGTATTTCGGATTTCGTCCGAAGTGAAGAAGCTGAGCCACGGTTCGCCCACCGCGGCGACGCGGTCCATACGTGCCTGTTGTCCGCCCGCGGGCTCGTGCGATGGCACCGGGACCGGGTACAGGTAGTCGAAAACCACTTCCGAGGGCCCGATCCGATCGGCGACATAGCCGAGAGTGTCTTCGACCGACGTTCTGGTCAGGTACATGGAAACGCCGAGCCAGACGAACACGGCGCCGCGAGCACGGTCGAGGCCCGCCTCGGCCAACCCGGCCGCCACTGTGGACTGCTCGAAATCGATCGGGACGAAGGTCAGCGAGGCCGGGGTCGCGATTTCGGCCTCGGACAACCGGTTCCGCTTCCACGCCTGGGTCTCGGGGCGATCGACTCCGAAGAATCGCACCCCCCGGGTGGGGATTTCGGTAGGCAGTGGTGTCGAGGCCCGCCCCGAGAACCACTATCTGGTCGGTCCCCCGGGTGACCGCGGCCGCTACGGCGTCGTCGGCGAAACGGCTGCGCGCCGCGATGAACAGCCGTCGAAGCGTCGAAGCCGCCCACACCACCATGGACCAGGCCAGGGTCTGTGCGAACAGGGTTGAGCGCACAGACCGCGAGCCCCTCTCGCCTCCGGAGCGGTGTTCACCGGTGCGAACATCGCCTCGAGTCCGCCGAGGCGAACGAACGGATGGGGCGAACGACGACGTCGAGGCGCCCGGCTGCCGAGCCCCCGCGACCCCACGCGGGACACGGCCTCTCATACACGCTCGGCATGTCGCGGTGCCGGACGGTTGGCCAGCCGCGAGACTGTTCCTCGCACCGTTGGGGCGACCCGGCGCCCCGATCCGGCGAAAGGAACACGATGTGGAAGCAGAGCGCGGCCGTGGTCACCGCCCTACTCTCCGTGACGGCGATCTCCGGCCTGTTCACCGGCGTCGCGGCGGCGGCCCCGGCGACCGGCATCGTCGAGTCCGTCGAGCCACTGGCGGAATCGGCCATCCTGCCGGGCTCGGCGAGAGCCGAGCGGATATTGTACACGACCACCACGGTTCGTGAGGAACCGACCGTCGCCAGTGCCGCCGTGTATCTTCCGCCCGGTACGCCCCCGGACGGTGGTTGGCCGATCCTCGCCTGGGCGCACGGCACCGTCGGACTCGGTGACTCCTGCGCCTACAGTGTGGGCGGTCCCAGTGCGGTAGAGCGGGACTGGACGTATCTGAGAACGTGGCTGGATCAGGGATACGCGATCGTCGCCGCCGATTACGCGGGGTTGGGCACGCCCGGTGAGCACCCGTATCTCAACGACATCGTGGAGGCGCACAATGTCGTCGACGCGGTGTGGGCAGCGTCGCGGCACTACCCGGAGCTGTCGAACAAGTGGGTGGTGGTCGGGCAGTCGCAGGGCGGCGGCGCGGCGGTCACCACCGCGCGCTACGCCACCGAGTTCGGCGGACCGGGACTGGACTACCGCGGTGCCGTGGGGACCGGTGTCCCCGCCTACCTCGAGGACGTCCTCGTCCTGTTGGGGCCGGGTGTGCCGCCGGTGCGGCTGGGCGCCCACACCACGGCGTACACGCTGTACCTCCTCAACGGTCTGCGCACCACGTACCCCGAGCTGAACATCGAGTCCTTCCTCACCGATTCGGGGCGGTACTGGCTGCAGCGTTCACGCACCGAGTGCCTGTTACCGCTCGGCAACGAAGTGGCGGCGCGGGGCGTGGTGATCGGCGATCTCTTCGCCCGGCCGCTGGCGCAGATCCCGGACCTGCACGGGTTGCTCGCCCGCTATATGGGTCTGCCCGAGTCCGGTTACGACAGGCCGCTCTTCCTCGGACAGGGCCTGTTCGACACCGATGTGATCACGCCGGAGACGCTGCGGTTCGCCGCGGTATTGTCGGCGAACCGCCAGCCGGTGACGGTGCGGACCTACCTCACCGATCACAGCGGGACGGTGAACGCCTCACTGCCCGACACGCTGCCGTTCGTGCGGGGTCTGTTCGGGTGAGAGCGAGGCCGCTGTGGCGAAACCGGGGGAACACGGTAGAGCCGTCCGCAGCCGGGCCATGATGGGGTGGGTAACCAGGCCGGGGATCAACAGATGAGGAGAGCCGATGAATGCCGACGATTTCGACCATTTGGAGCGGGCCGTTGAACTCGCCGAGGCGGCATTGGCCTCGGGGGACGAGCCGTTCGGTTCCGTGCTGGTGTCGGGTGAGGGAGAACGGCTCTTCGAGGATCGCAACCATGTCGCCGGCGGCGATCGTACCCGGCACCCGGAATTCGCCATCGCCCGCTGGGCGGCCGAGCATCTGACCGAACAGGAGCGGGCGGCGGCAACGGTCTATATATCCGGCGAGCACTGTCCGATGTGCGCCGCCGCGCATGGTTGGGTGGGACTGGGGACGATCGTGTACGCGGTATCCTCGGAGCAGCTTTCGGTATGGCTGTCGGAGTTGGGGGTTACTGCCCCGCCGGTTGCCGCTCTGCCGATTCGGGCGGTGGTTCCGGATGCGGTGGTGGTGGGGCCGGTTCCGCGGTTCGTCGATCGGGTGAAAGAGCTGCATATCGCCTTCCACGCCCGGTGATATTCCGGCGATCGGCCTGCGCGATAGCCGGTCGGGCACCGGCACAGCAGGCCGAGCGGATGGTTCGACATCACCACCCGCTCGGTCGAGCGCCGACTCCCCGGTGGCCTTTGGATCTCAGCAGTTCGACGGCGCGGGATCGCCCCGGAAGCGGCCCTCGAGCCACATCACGACCGACGGGACGCCGAGTACCGCCGCGGACAGATGCTCCGGTGAGAACGTCAGTTCCGCCTGCACCGGTACACCGGCAGCACAGTATCGCCGGTTCGTCCGCACGATGGAATCCACCGGGATCAACGGGTCGATGGGCGAATGCCATTCGAAAATAGGCATATTCGGTATACCGTTGAATAATTCGAGGCTGTTCTCCTCGACGACCGCTCGGGCGGTCGGATCTTGTGTCATCGCCATACTTCTGGCGAAAGCGGACAAGCTTCCTCCCGCCCCGATGGTCAATATCTCGTTGGTGCATTGGTTTGCGATCATATTGCGGATCTCGAGCCCTCGGGCATTCATCGAATCACTGATGGGAAAACGGTCGGGATATTCGCGTTCGAGTCCGATTCCCGCCGCCATGACCAGACCGAACGCCGGATGCGGATCGTTGCCCAATCCTTCGATCATACGCACCAGATTCGCCGGAACCCCGCCCGCCGCAGCGCCCACGATATCGAGTTCGGGTGCGTAGCTCGGCGCGAGCGCGGCGGCCCACGCCGTGGCCATACCGCCACCGGAATAGCCGGCCATGGCGACGCGGCTGTGGTCCAGCCCGAGCCCGGCCGCCCGCGCGGCCCGGATTCCGTCCAGGGTGATCTGACCACCGAGCCGGGCCGCGCCGTAGGCGGAGGTCGGGCCGAGGTGGTCGGGTAGGGCCACGCTCCACCCGCGGGCCAGCGCGGCGTTCAATGCGAGGGCCTCGCGGACCTGCGCGAGTAGATCCGGGTCGGTGGTGTAGAGCAGGTGGGAAACCGCGCATTTGGTGCCGAGACTGTTGATGATGTGCTGATAGGACAGCAGCGGCCCGTCGGGGGCGCGCACCTGCGGGGTGAGCACCGTCGTGGTCGCCGCGATCGGCCCTCCTCGCGAATTGGTCGAGCGGAATTTCACCAGCGTCACGGTGGCGCCGGGAAACAACATCGACGGCGGCATGTGCCGCGTTTCCAATACCGCGCCCGGTGGTTTTGCGGCGATATTGGCGGGGGTGGCGTAGAAGGGGTCGGGATCGGGCACAGGATATAATGGCGCGGCCGTGGCCGGGCTCGTGCCGAGCACGAATACCGCGGTTACGCTGCCGAGGAGTACGGCGCCGAGGATGCGTAAGACGAGATTTCGAGCGATAGTCGGAATCTGCACGCGACAATTATCGCCGCACTCTCGCGCGTATTCGTGAGCACACGCCTTCCGGTCGCATTGTGTCGTGTCCGTGACCGTTTCCGGTCAGCGCCGGGATGACGGGTAGTCCTGGACCCAATGGAAGCGGGGGCCGTTCAAGGGGAAATTCTCGATATCGACCGAGCGCAGTTCGATGAGGGTGGGGCGACTGTCGAGTTGTCCTTCCAGTCGAAGACTGTCGACAGTGGGTTGGCTGTAGGTGAAGACCGCCGACGGCGTACGCGGTGGGCCCACGGTGCCCGGCACCGGCGGATCGAGAATCGTCACGGTGTGCGAGGCGGTGTCCACCTGCGCGGGCACCGTCACCAACGCGCCGTTCATCCGCTGGTAGGTCACCGCTCCCTCGAACTCGACGACGAGCCGCTGCCAACGGGTTCCGTCCGTGAGCAGCGGGGGTACCGGTCTCCCGTCGGACCGGAACTCGGTCACCTCCCACAACCCGTACAACGCCGGTTTCGGGGCTCCGCCGCCGAATTCGTTCCAGCTCGTCCATCCGATATGCACGACCCCGACGACGATCCAGACACCGAGCGCCGCCTGTGCGAGCGCGGCATAGCGGTTGGCTCGTCGGCCGGCGAACAATGGCGGCTGGACGGCCGGATCGGCGCGGCGGGCCAGCAGGAACATATCGGCGAGCCGCCGGGCCTGGGGCGCCAACAGTACCAGCGAGAACACCATCAGGTGGAACGACAGCACCCAGATAGCCGTTTGATCACCGCTGCCGGAGTCCGTTCGGAGCGTCGCGTCGACGCCGAACACCTTCCGGCCCACCCACTTCACCAGCGGATCGGCCTGCTGCAATGGCCATCGCGGAGCCGCTTCCGGCAGGATCTCGTGGCCGATACCGGCGAACACGAAGACGATCTGCCCGATCATGAAGCAGAAGAGCGCGGAATAGACCACGCCGAAACGGAAGACGATGCGGACGGGTAGTGACCAGCGCTGACCGTCGGGTTTCCGGGTCTCCGTATCAACGGTGCTCACACCCGACCTCGCTGTTCCAATCCGTCCGTACCGGCCAATCGAACCTAGAGCACGGACCCCGGCGAATGCCTCCGGGAATACCCCCATATCGCTATCCGCCTCCGGAGTGAGCTGCGGATACGTCACCGACCCCATGCCGGAGGCCGAACAACGCCGCCCTGGGGTCGACACAGCATGTTCGGTCTTTCGCGCCCTATGCAAGGTTGTCACCGCGAACCGTGAACCAACCCGCGCCCAGGGAAGTATCGCGGTGAAACCCACCGACCTGCGCAGGCTCATCTCTCGGCTCGCCCCCTGCGGGTTGCGGTGGTCGCGGGCCGGCATCGGCGCCGACAGGGTGAAGCCGGTGCGTTGCTCGCTGCGCCGTCAGTAGACGAAAAATCGCGGAAGCTTCCAGCCGCGGATCGGATGGAGCTCGCGGCAGTGTGTCGAATCCGCCTGCGACAGGCTCGCCGCTCGACGACAAGCGACTCGGGCCGGAGGGTGTGGCACCCCGGCGTGGTGCCGGAGAGAACGCTATCGACCACTCCCGTGCCTTCTGGGGACGATGCGCTCGGCGGCGCCGTGGCTCACTGCAGCCTGTTCGGCGGGATCGCTTCGCGATACCGGGGGGTTGCCGGGGCGTGGTGTGGTCGCAGCGACAGGCGCGGCGATTGCACACGTTGGCGCGGTGGATTTTTCACGCAAAAGGTGGGAAGACCTGCAACTACACGATGCTCGCCGCCTCCGGCGGATGCTGCCCGTCAGCGCATGGACTCCGAACCGCAAACATGGGAGCAATTCTGTGGCACAATGCTTTTCGTGTTTCGATCCGCCCATCGCCACGATGCTGCTCCGGTGGGGCGGCAAGTTGAGGCGATCACAGGGGCGGCCGAGCAAGACCCGCAGACAGCGGAGTCGGAGGCCGAGAGACCCGGTAATCCCGGAGGCTGTTGGGCCGGTCGGGTGGTCGGCTCACCGGCCACGGCGGGAACAATGGTCGTACCCGCCCGGTGGGCCGGTAGTGGCGAGCCGGTGAATCATCACCGCTTGTTCCGCGCCGCCGCGAGCATCGGCGTTGCAGCGGGTGACCTACTCGGGCTACAGCGGCATCTGCGGGCTCGTCGCTGCACGGGGCGTAGGCGTCTTCGAAACCACCTTGTCATGTTCACCGAGGACTGGTTATGGCTTTACGTATCGCCGGTCCCCCAGTTCCATGTCGTGAAGGTGCCGGGTGGTGCATTGAGCTCTTAGTGGTTGATCGGACGGGCGCTGCTGTCCAAGGTTCCGGCGGCTTCCACATGCGACAGCGTGGTTGCGGAATACGTCGGCCGAGGGGCATCGGTGTTTTGATCGGCCGGATTATGCCAAGCGGCGCATGACGGTCGCTTGAGATCGGTAATGAGTAGAAGGCGGAGTTATGCACGAGTATGCAAATGATCTCGCGGATCTGCTGTTCGGTGATCGACGCGCCGCAGCCCAACACTACAATGAGCTGTTCGGTAAGCCGGAATTCGGGCTGGATTGGTGGGAGACCACCAAGGAGCCGGGAAGGCGCGCATACGAGCGGTACCTGCAGTTGCTTCCGCGTCTGCGGGCCACCGATATCGTCACGGACCTGAAGGAACTGGTGGCCCTGCATGAGCAGGCCACCGTCGTCGACCCCCACTTGGGTGCTCTGCTCACAGTGCAGATCAACCTCGTGCTGGGGACCCTGTTGGAGCAGCATTCACAGACCGGTGAAGTCGCCACGGCTCTATCGGAGCTGTTGGAGGGTCGGTCGGTGGGGGCGTATATCCTCACCGAAGTAGGACACGGCAGTGACCTGCCCAACTTGGAAACGACCGCCACCTACGACCCATCCGACGGTGGCGGGTTCATCCTGAACACGCCGACGGATACGGCGATCAAGTTCATGCCCACCACGGCTCCGCCGCCGGTGGGTGGCGTCGCGCGGTTCGGGATCGTCTTCGCTCGCCTGGTTCTGGACGGAACCGGCCGTGGTAACTACCCCTTCTTGGTGCGACTGGTCGATGCCGACGGCACGATTCGTCCCGGTATCACCATTCGCCCGCTGCCGGACAAGGCCCTGGGGATGGACAACTCCATCACGCGCTTCGACCATGTGCGTGTGAGCCGCGAGTGCCTGTTGTCTCATACGGGCACCCGCATCGATGAAAACGGCGAACTGGTCTCGCCTATTCGCCCCGACAACCAGGTGTGGCGGGCGATCAGCCGGGTGCGGTTGGGTCGCTTGTGCATTTCGGCGATGGCCGCGGCCGTCTCCCGCGCAGCCCTGTCGATCGCTGTGCAGCATGCGACTCAGCGAGACATCGCCGGCATGGCCGGCGGACGCATCCCGCTCGTGAACGTGCCGGCACATCGTGACCGGCTCATCGATGCTGTGGCCGACACCTATGTCGCCTCCATGGCGGTGGAAGTGGCCTTGGATGCCTTTGAAAAGGCCACCGACGACGAGCAGGCGCCCGATATCACCGACCTCGTGGCGTTGACCAAGCACCTTGCCACCTCCACGGCACTGCAGGTGTCCAGCGAGGTACGCGATAGGCTCGGCGCTCAGGGCGTATTCGATCACAACCAAATCGTCGTGTACCGGGCGCTGCGCGATGCGGCAGCCACTGCCGAAGGCGACAGCTACGTCATCGCTCTGCAAGCGGCATACCGGCGACTGCGCGGCCAACGGAACGATGGGGTGCCGGGACACCGGGACCAGATCGAGGCCTGCGATATCGATACCCCCAACCACTGGCTGGATTGGATGGCCGCCCGTGAGGCATATCTGCTGCACCGGGCTCAGGAGACATACGCAAACGTCACCGGTGACCGCCAGGCACGCTGGGACAGTGTCTATGACCTGGCTTTGGCTGCGGCCGAGGCACACGTCGTCAACCGGGCAGTGCAGGCCCTGGCCGACCGCGCCCGCCGGCTCCCCTCCGGCCCTCGAAAGGTGGCGGAGAATCTCCTCGTCCTCTTCGCCATCCGTCAGTGCCTGGCCCATGGGGCGGACATGTACCCTGATGGCCCGCTGCCGAAGATATCGAAACAGCTAGTGGAGATGCGCCGTGAACTGCACGAGCTGTTGGCTCCGCATCTACCCTCGCTCGTCGACGCGTTCGAGCTTCCCACCGGACTTCTGGGGACTGCGTTCGGATCGGACACGTATGTGGCGCAGTACGCCGACGCCTTGAAGCAGGCCGCTGGGCAGATGACCGCCGTCGATTCAGATCACGCCACCCTTCCGTAGCCACCCGGCCGAGAGCCTTCCACGAGTTGTGGATGCTGTCGGTTCGCCTCTGGTGGCGGAGTCGTCTGCGACGAATTCGCCACCAGAGGCGAGCAGGCTGCCGGCAGTTACGAAGCGGCCTTGATGGTGTGGCGATCGTCCTGTCCGCACTCTCCGGCACCGTTACCGGCGTGCCACGGCTGCCACACGTACAGCGAACAGCCGGTTCGGTTCGACCTCGGGTGCCGACCCGGCATCACGAGGTCGTCTCCGCGTCTCGTCAAGGAATGCTCAGCGGGGGAGTCGGTGGATAGACGACCGGCAGGGTCGCCAGGGCGCGATGGAACGGTCCCGGGCGCCATACCAGTTGGTCCGGGGGGCAGGCGAGCACCAGTTCGGGCAGGGCGTCGAACAGCTGGTTGATGGCGTGCTGGGCCACCTCGTACGCAACGGACTTCGCAGGGCAGGCGTGCGGGCCGGAACCCCAGGCCAGATGCGCATTGTTGCCGGTGAATTCCCCTCCGTGGACCGCGGGGTCGTTATTGCAGGCCGCCATGCTCATGACCACCGGTTGGTGAGCGGGCAACCAGACATTGTCGATCTGAGTGGGTTGCTTGGGATAGAGAATGCCGAAGTTCGCCAGCGGCGGGTCGGTATACAGCACCTCGTTGAGGGCGTCACTCGTCGTCGACGGGGCTGCCGCGTGCATGGAGTACCGGCTGTCGGTGAGCATCAGCAGCAGCGTGTTGGCGATCAGGTTCGTCAACGGCTCGATCCCCGCACCATAGGCGGTGACCAATTGGTGCACGAGCTCCTCATCGCTCAACGCGGCGGGATGGTTCACCAGTCGCGTGGCCAGATCCTCACCCGGCTCCTCGCGTTTCAGCGCCACCAGATTGCTCAGCGCATGCACGAAAAGGGCGTTACCCTCCTCGGCGTTCTCCCCCTCGAACATCATGGCCATCCCCTGGGTGATCTGCTCTCCGATCTCCGCCGGGCAACCGACCATGGTGTTGAGATACGCGAACGTGACCGGGAGTGCGTACTGACCGAGCAGATCTGCCGAACCGTCTTCGCAGAAGGAATTGATCACCGGGATCGCGAGCTGTTCGATGTCGGCATGCAGCGTCCACTGGTCGATCTGCTCGATACCGTCCACGCTTGCCCTGCGATAACGTGCGTGTTCACGCCCCCCGCTACGCAGAGCATTCGGTCGCCACTGCATCATCGGCAGCACCGGGCAGTCGAGGGGGATATTTCTCTCCCAGCCCCGCGGATCGGCCGAAAAATGTTCGGGATCGTTGGCGATCCGTACCGCGGTCTGGTATCCGATCACCAGTGTGGCCGGAATACCGGGCGACAGTTCCACCGGTGCCAGCGAACCGTACCGGACACGCATTTCGCGATAGATCCGATGCGGATCCCTGGCGAATTCCTCGGTGTACAGCGGAACTCGGGGCAGGTCGGTGATGGTGGGTGTGTCGCTCAACGCGGCGGGAGGTCGGTAGTGGGGTTCGTACGACGTGGTCAATGAGTGACTCCAGGAGTGATCTCGGGCATGTGTCTGCGCTGGCCCGGAGACAGCGTTATAGCGGCCTGCGACGAAGACGGTGGACGTGATCCACAGAACAACGCGGCGTTACGTGTGAAAGCGTGTGTCGATACGCGATGGGAAATCTGCTCTTGGTCATGGTGTTACAGCGACCACGGCCATCGACGTGTGCCGAACTCCCGTGCTCGGTCGCGGTCGGGTCGGCACGAGCGTCGACCCTGACCGGCTCCCTGCACCGGGATGCTCGCAAAGAACAGGCTTCACGTCGGCAGATCATACCTACCGATATGGAAGCTCAACAGCCGAACCGTATTTCGCTCGGCGTACGCGCCGGGGGTACCTTCGAATACAGCCTCGATGCGTTTGAGACACGTGAGTTCCGAATGCCTCGTCGGACATCCGATCGACCTTCGTGGTACTCATGCCCTCGAACAGCGCGGCAGGCCCGGCGGCGACCAGCTCCCCGATACGCGCCGGACGCCCGATGATCTCGTCGAGCACGGTGAAGGCCAAGTGCATCGCATACCGACTCGGCGGGCCGGTGCACCCTTGATCGGTACACCGTCGGCCGGTACGCCTCCCTCCATGCGAGCCGGCGTGACGTTCTGCCCGGCCCACGTGGCGCTGCGGGGGTGGTTGGGGAGCGGGGAAGGCGGCTTCCGTCGACTACACGGGCATACGACATGGCCGAGGGATGGTCCGCGGGTGCGCCCGTTCGACGTCGTAGGCTCGGCAGGCACATGTGTCCACGATATGGAGCCGCGATGCTCTCCGATCGAAGGAATGCACCACCGCGGGCCGTTGTCCGCGCGGTGGAACGCTTACGTGACATGCTGGCCGGGGTCCATCGGCGGCTGGTGCCGGGTCGCCTCGCGCTGATGGAGATGGTTGCCGCGGGCTGGTTGACCCAGGCGATCCACGCGGCTGCCGTCCTGGATATCGCGGGCGCCCTCGCCGGCGGACCGCGGGATGGGACCGAACTCGCGCGGGCTGTCGGAGCGGACGAAGACGCGCTCCGACGACTGCTGCGCCTGTTGATCGGTCACGGCATCTTCGCGCGGCGGCGTGATGGCCGCTACGCTCTCACCCCGATGGCACAGGCATTACGGGCGGACGCGCCGGTGTCGCTGCGGGACGCGGTGCTGTTCTACGGTTCGGCGGCACACCGCGATCACTGGACCCATCTGGTGGATGCCGTGCGAACCGGCGCACCGACCGTCGATACCGTCCGTGGCGAAGCGTTCTTCGACCATATGCGCACCGATCGCGAGCTCGGCGAAATGTTCGACCGGGCCATGGCCAGCATCGATGGTCTCGGACAGAATCCGGTGCTCGCTGCACACGACTTCACCCGCTACCACACGATCATCGATATCGGCGGCGGACGCGGCGCCCTGCTATGTGAGATCCTGCGCCGCGCTCCGGGTTGCACCGGCGTTCTGTTCGACCTGCCCGAGGTGGTCGTCGACGCGCCGGCGCGGCTGGCGGAGGCCGGGGTGGCCGACCGGTGCGCGGTGGTGGCAGGCTCGTTCTTCGACACTGTCCCCGGGGGCGCGGACGCCTACCTGCTCAAACACATCGTGCACGATTGGCCGGCCGAGCAGGCCGTGCAGATCCTGCGGACACTTCGCGGGTCGATGCCGCCGAACGCACGGCTGCTGCTGATCGAACTCGTTCTCCCCGAGCGCGATCGCCCGCATCCCGGCAATTACATCGATCTCGAGATGCTGGTCAACACCGGTGGTCGCGAACGCACCGAAACCGAGTACCGAGCTCTGCTCGCCGATGCCGGCTTCACCCTGCTCTCGTGCACACCCACCTTGTCCCCGGAGAACATTCTCGAGGCCGTTCCGACGCGGTGAGGGGTGGCGGTCTTCTCACCAGGTCGTTTTGACCAACAGATCCAGGACCGGACAGCCGGTTCCGGACACCGTGAACACGATCGCGAGCCACAGGGGCACGTCCATTTGTGGTCGGTGCCGATCGCCGGCGGACCGGCATCCGTGGGCGGTCAGACCGGGGTGGCGAGGGCGAATGGGAGGACCGCGGGGGCACCCGCCCGGCGGAGGGTACGGGCGGCGACGGTGAAGGTCCAGCCGGTGTCGGTGAGGGCGTCGACGAGCAGAATCGGGCCGGTGGCGGAGGAGAGGTCGGGGACCTGCCAGGAATCGTGGAGGGCGGCGACGCGGTGGGCGGAGTTGGCGGCGGAGACGGGGGGAAGATCGGGACGGTGGTGCAGGGTACCGAGATTGTGGAGGCGTCCGATGGCGGCCAGGCGCTCGGCCAGGGTCGTGAGCAACACCGGGTGGCTGGTCGAGGGCATGGCCAGTACGGAGGTCGGGCGTTCGGTCCAATCCCATTCGCGCAGCACGGCGACGCAGGCGTGCACCACCGCGTCGGGCACGGGACCGTCGGGACCGTCGAGCAGGGCTCGTAGCCGCGGACCCCAGCCGAGTGAGCTGAGTCTGCCGAGGACGCGCCCGGTCGTGGCCCCGTCGGAAATCCTGCCGGACAAGGGGAGCCCGAGCTTGCCCATCCCGGTCGGCCACTGTTTACGCGGCGCGAGATCGATCCCGGGGCGGTCGAGGCGGGCGCGGGTGGCGGCAATCGCGTCGGTGTCCACGGTGGTGTCGCGGCGGGCGCCGGTGCAGTTGTCGCAGCGGCCGCAGGCGATCGAGCCGGGAGCCGCACCCGCCAGGCCGGGGTCGTCCAATTGCGCGCGTAGGAATGTCATCCGGCAGCCGGTGGTGGCCTGATAGTCGAGCATCGCCTGCTGTTCGGCCGCGCGGGCGGATGCCAGCCGTGCGTACCGTTCGGTGTCGTAGTGCCATGGTGTACCGGTGGCCAGCCAGCCGCCACGGACCCGTCGCACCGCGCCGTCCACGTCGAGCACCTTCAGGACCATCTCCAGTCGGGAGCGGTTCAATTCCACCAGCGGTTCGAGGGCGGCCGTCGACTGGGCTCGCTCGATGTCGAGCGCGGCGAGCACCGAGCGCACGATATGTTCACGGGGAAAGGACACCGAGGCGAAGTAGGTCCAGATCCGGGTGTCCTCCGGACCGGGGAGTAACACCACCTCGGCGCGATCGGTGCTCCTTCCCGCCCGGCCCACCTGCTGGTAGTACGAGATGGGCGATGACGGCGCACCGACGTGCACCACGAAACCGAGGTCCGGTTTGTCGAAACCCATACCCAGCGCCGAGGTGGCGATCAGGGCCTTCACCTCGTTGTTCAGCAGGGCGGCTTCCAATATCTCACGTTCGGCCGGGTCCGTCCGGCCGGTATAGGCGGCGACGCGATGGCCGTGCGCGTTCAACACATCGGCGAGATCGTGGGCGGCGGCAACGGTGAGCGTGTAGACGATCCCGGAACCCGGCAGGTCGTGCAGGTGGGTGCTCAACCACGTGGTGCGCTCGACGGCATCGTCGAGTCGCAATACCGATAGGTGCAGTGATTCGCGGTCCAGGCTGCCCCGCAGCACCAGGGTATCGGTGCCGATCTGTGCCGCCACATCGGTGATCACCCGATCATTGGCGGTCGCCGTGGTGGCCAGTACCGGTACATCGGCGCCCAGGTCGGCGATCAAGGTACGGATACGCCGGTAATCGGGTCGGAAATCGTGCCCCCAGTCCGAGACACAATGTGCTTCATCGATCACGACCAGCCCGGCGTCGGCGGCCAGACGCGGCAGCACCTGATCGCGGAAGTCCGGATTGTTCAGCCGTTCGGGGCTGACCAACAGGACATCGACCGCGCCGACCGCCACCCGTTCGTGGATGTCATCCCACTCGGTGACATTGCCGGAATTGATGGTCGCCGCCACCACCCCGGCCCGGTGCGCCGCCGCGACCTGGTTGCGCATCAGCGCGAGCAGCGGTGACACGATCACCGTCGGTCCGTGTCCGGCCGAACGCAGCAGCTTCGCCGCGATGAAATAGACCGCTGATTTGCCCCACCCGGTGCGCTGCACCACCAGCGCCCGTCGCCGATCCCGGACCAACGCCTCGATCGCGGTCCACTGATCGGCACGCAGCCGGGCCCGCGAGCCCGCCAGTTCGCGCAGCAACTCCTCCGCGCGTTCACGCAGTTCCGCCGCCGCGATGCCGGTATCCACGGTGGTATCGCCGGGTGCCGTAGCCATGCGTCCCATAGTGCATCGGACCACTGACATTCGCCGAGCCGGCGCCACACCGGTCGGCGATATGCCCACACCCGGCGGTCTCCGTCACGACAGTGCGGACCGCGTGGTCCGAAGCGGCATCGACTACGACGGATGTCATCCTTCGGCGTGTGCGTACCGAGAGAAGACACATGCGGCGACCTCGGTCGATAGCCTATGTGAATGGCAGAAACCCAGTCCGATGGCAATGATCGGTCCGTCGAGCAGCATCGACGACCGGCGAATGTCGACGACACCACAGTCGCGGCCGCCGGAAAGCTCTCGGAGGCGTTGGAGATCACCGAGCGGGCGCGCGGACACCTGTACACGTTTCACCAGTTGACCGGTGGCGCCGACTTCATACTGGAGCGTGCGGCCGAACTGTTCCGCGAAGCGGGCCATGACCGGATCGCCGACCGGGTATCGACCGAACTGGTGGGCCGCAACGTCCTGCCGGGCCGGTGGACCTTCCAGATCGTCGAGGAATACGACGACGGCTACTACGACGTGTTCCGCGGTATCGAGCGCGAGGTCCGGGACACCCTACTGCAGGGCCGCCGCCATGTCTACGAAGCCGAGATGAAGGAAGCGCGCCGTACGAACGGCCTTCCCGGCCACGAGGCAACGTCACGGTGAGCTCTCACTCGGGCGCCTTCTTGTCCGGTGTCCACAGCCGGTCGGTCAGCAGGGCTTGGAAATGCGGGTACGTCATGATGTCGTCGTGCGGGCGTCCCAGGCCGCCCTCGAGTATGTCCAGTGCGGCCTGCGCGCGGGCGATCCGTGCCGGCAACCTCTCCCGGTGGCGGGCCATCACCTCGTGGCGGGCCGGTGCGGCCGGCGTCGTTCGGATGTCCGCGAGCCCGGAGCCCACCTCCTTCGAGGTCAGGATCGCCGCCGTCCCCGTCTTTCTCGCTTCTGGGACGCGCGCCGATCGAGTACCGACTCGACGGCGGGGACCGTGGAAATACGGTGGACCCGATCCGCTCGAAACCGACCACGACACGGTGATCACCGCATTCGATCTCGCATAGCCCTACCTTGACACCCGGCGAGGGCGACATTCCGATGGAGACGAACGCCAGGGATGTCAGGGGACGGGCAACGGCGACGACGGCGGAAAGACGACCGGCAGACTCGCGAGGGTGCGGTGCAGCGGCCCCGGCCGCCATTCGAGCTCCTCGACCGGTACCGCGAGCCGCACTTCGGGTATCGCGTCGAGTAGTTGATCGATGGAGTCCTGGACGATCAGGTAGGCGGCGGACTGGGCGGGGCAGGTGTGTGGTCCGGCGCCCCAGGCCAGATGGGCGCGATTGCCGGTATGGTCGCCGGCGCTGATCTCCGGATCGTGATTGCAGCCGGTGAGGCTGATCACCACGGGCTGGTGGGCGGGTAGCCAGACATCGTCGATCAGGATGGGCTGCCGCGGGTAGGTGACGCTGGCATTGGGCAGTGGGGGATCCTCGAACAGCACCTCGTCCAGCGCGTCCCGGGTGGACAGCGAACCGCCGAGCACGTTGTCCCCGAACCGGTCGTCGGTCAGGAGCAGCCGCAGAGTGTTGATGATCAGGCTCTGCATCGGTCCCATGCCGACGCCGTAGAGCGAGATCACCTGGTGGACCATCTCCTCTTCGTCGAGCCGGGCCGGATGGTTCAGCAATCGGGTGGTGATATCGTCGCCGGGATCGGTGCGTTTGACTTCGATCAGTTCGGCGATCGCTTCGCCGAACATCATGTTGCCCTTCTCGCTGTCGACGCCGTCGAAGATCGCTGCCGTGGCCGTGGCCGCTTTTTCGCTGATATCCGGCGGGCAGCCGAGCATGGCGTTGATGACCTCGAATGTGAGCGGAAACGCGTATCGGCTCACCAGATCGACAAAACCATTGGAGCAGAATGAGTTGATCAGCGGTATGGCGATCCGCTCGACCGTGGTATGCAGTCCGTGTAGGTCGACCCCCCCGAGAGCGGTGACATTGACCTCGCGGTAGCGCTGATGTTCGGTCCCGGCATTGCGCGGCGCGTTGGGACGCCACTGCAGGACGGGCAGTATCGGACAGTCTTCCGAGATGTCTCGCTGCCAGACCCGTGGGTCGGCCGGGAAACGGGCCGGGTCGTTGAGAATCCGCAGGGCCGTGCGGTATCCGAGCACCAGCGTTGCGGGGACACCGGGTGCCAGTTCGACCGGTGCCAGTGTGCCGTACCGAGCGCGCATCTCGCGATAGGCGCTATGGGGATCGGCGGTGAACTCGGGGGAATACAGCGGGACTCGCGGTTGCTCGTCGCGTCCGGGCGACACTGGGTCCGGTGGCATGGTCACAATTTGCTCCACGGTCGGATTTCGATGTGGGAGAACGAAAACCCGGCCGGAGTGCTGTTTTGGCCAGGTGCCGCGGCGCTGCGGGCTACCGGATCATAAGGTATTGCCAAAGACGTGTCTCGGCTTTCCTTTTCGCGGTAGGGAAGTTTCGTAATCGATCGACTTTTGACAGTCCACGCCATATTCTCGATGTATCCGGAAATTGGTCACAATTCTCACTGGCGACCGGTAACCGTCAGCGTGGATACGGAGGGGCTCATGGGCAAGTTGGACGGAAAAGTCGCATTCATCACCGGTGCCGGACGAGGTCAAGGACGCAGTCATGCGGTGCGGTTCGCGCGTGAGGGCGCCGATATCATCGCCGTCGACACCACCGCGAACGTGCAGAGTGTGCCCTACCCGCTGGCGAACGCGGACGACCTGGCCGAAACAGTGCGGCAGGTCGAGGCCGCGGGGCGTCGGATCGTGGCCCGGGACGCCGATGTCCGTGACTACGACGCGCTCGCCGCCGCTGTCGAGGCGGGCGTGAGCACCTTCGGCAGGCTCGATATCGTGGTCGCCAATGCGGGCATCTCCAGTCCGGCGCCGACGCTGGAGATGAGCGAGGACACCTGGCAGGACATGATCGATATCAACCTGACCGGGGCGTGGAAGACCCTGAAGGCAGCGGTGCCTCGGATCATCGACGGCGGTCGTGGCGGTTCGGTTGTTATCACCAGCTCCCTGGCCGCCGTCTACGTCAACGAGAACACCGCGCACTATGCCGCGTCCAAGGCGGGACTGGTCATGTTGATGAAGGTTCTGGCGAAAGAGCTCGCTCCCCAAGGTATTCGGGTCAACACCGTGCATCCGACCACCGTGGCGACCGGTATGGTCCTCAATGATGCCACCTACCGGCTGTTCCGCCCGGACCTGGAACACCCCGATCGCGCCGATTTCGAGGAAGCCGCGCGTACCCTCAATCAACTCCCGGTGGCCATGCTCGAACCGGAGGACATCACCGCCACCGTTCTGCATCTGGTCTCCGACGAGGGCCGGTACATCACCGGGACCACGCAGCTGATCGATGCGGGCGGGGCACTCTGACCGCGCGGCACGGCGACCGGGCATCAGTGGACGCGGGTTCACCCTCGAGCGGATTTCGCTCGAGGATGAACCGCGCCACTATGGGCACAATCGCTGCGAAACCTCGGTGGCCCAGTATGTGATGACAATTCGTGCCCCTGCCCGACGAATCGCGATGAGACTTTCCTCGATGGCCCGCTCGCGATGGATCATGCCGTGCAGTGCGGCGGCCTCGATCGCGGCGTACTCTCCCGACACCTGATAGGCGACGACGGGCACATCCACGGTATCGGCCACCTTGCGCACCACATCCAGATAGAGCCCGGCGGGTTTGATCATGACCAGATCCGCGCCTTCCTCGATATCGAGCCGTACCTCGCGCAGTGCTTCGCGGAGATTGGCCGGATCCTGCTGATGGGTGGACCTGGCACCGGCGAAGGAGGACTCGACGGCTGTGCGGAACGGACCGTAGAAAGCGGAGTCGTATTTGGCGGCGTAGGCCAGGATCGGCAGGCGTTCGTGTCCCGCGGCGTCGAGTCCGGCACGGATGGCAGCGACCTGGCCGTCCATCATGCCGCTCGGCGCGACCATATGAGCGCCGGCTTCGGCCTGGGCCACCGCGACACGGGTATACGCGAGCAGTGACGCGTCGTTGTCCACATCACCGTCGCCGCCGAGGATGCCGACATGGCCGTGGTCGGTGTATTCGTCGAGGTTGATATCGCCGATGACGACGACGGCGTCGCCCACCTCGGCCACGACGTCGGCGATCGCGAGCTGGGCGATACCGTGTTCGTCCCAGGCGCCGCGGCCGTCGGCGTGCTTGGTCTCGGGAATACCGAAGATCATGATTCCGCGCACGCCCGCCTGTGCGGCGGCCGCGGCCGCCTTGCGCAGGCTCTCCCGGGTGTGCTGGACCTGTCCGGGCATGGCGGGGATCGGTCGCGGTTCCTCGATACCCTCACGCACGAACAAGGGCTGAACGAGATCGGATGGATGCAGCCGGTTTTCGGCGACAAGGGCGCGTAGTGCGGCCGTACGGCGCAGCCGCCGTGGTCGATCGGCAGGAAAACTCATGACCTGGCCTCCAGAATTCGCTCGACGTGCTCGACCATGGCCGGGGACGGCCGTCGATACCAGTACCCGCTCTGCGCCTTGGCGGTGATGCCGAGCTCGCGCAGGCTCACCAGGTGCTCGGCGGTCTTGACCGCCAGCCCGCCCGGATCTATGACCGGCAGCCCACACAGCTCCCGGATCTCCAGATGGACGAGGATCTCGTTGGGTATGCCCTCCGCGGGCACCAGCCACTGCGCACCCGCAGCCGCGGCTTGTTCCGCGGCTGCGGTATAGGCGTGTACGAACGGCTCGAAATCCTCGTTCAGCGCGCGGGAAATAACGGCCGCACCGTCCTCGATCACCTGGTAAGAGGCCAAGGTGGCGCCCGCGGCGGCGATATTGTCGGTAATCGGCTCGACCAGATGCCCGATGAAACCGAGCACGCCCAGTCGGTGTCGTTCCTGGCGGGCGGCCTGCCAGGTGGCGTCGCCGTATCCGACGACGGGGATGCCCGCGCGCACCCGAGCAGTGGCGAGCCCGGGATCCTGACCGGCTCCACTGATCCATGCCGCACAGCCATCGCGCTCCGCGGAGACCGCCGAGCGCGCGAAGTAATCGCCGAACAGCAGCCCGAGCGTGCCGTAGCCGACCAACTCCTCGGGTAGCTCCGCCGCATACGTCATCGGCGGCAGAGTGCCGATCTCGACTGTGGTATCGGGACCACAAACCCTCGTCAGATGCTCGGAGTAGAGCTTGTCGAGCAGCGGCGAGCGCCCCTCGACGGCGTGCTTCTGGAATCGTATACGCATATCAGGTGTGCCTTACCGGGAGGGGGACGGTGTCGAGCATGGCGGCCGCGGCCAGATAGGCCCTGGTGGCCTCGCGGTCGGCGGCGATGGCCTGGATCGCGGCGATCTCGGCGGGCAGCCGGGTGGTATCGCCGTCCTGTACGCCCGCGACCCTGGCCTCACTGACCGGAACCACGTGCTCGACCATCACCGCACGCCGGCGCCGCGACCAGCTGTCCAATGTATCGGCGGGTACGCGCCCGGCGAGCACGTCCGCAAGTGGCGCGCCGAGGTCGACCGCGTCGTGAATACCGGCGTTCATATTGAGGCCGCCGGCGGTGGAGGTGATGTGGGCGGCGTCGCCCGCGAACAGCACCCGGCCGTGGCGGAACGCGCCGAGCACCCCGCCGGCGAGCTCGTAGCGGTGTACGTCGACAATGTCGAGCTCATTCGACGCGAGACCGGCGATGTATTGCGGCACCGGTTCGTCGGGGCCGGTCCTGAGAACGATCCGCCAGTGGTCGGGCAGTTGTAACAGGCTGCACGACTGGACCGGATCACGCACATAGGTCATCGGAGCCAGCCCGGGAAGCAGTTCATCGAGCGGTGATCGCGTGAAGACCCGCAACGCGCGGGTGGGATAGGTGGATCGGGGAAGCGATACACCGACCGAGGCCCGGACAGTGCTGTGCGCACCGTCGGCGGCGACGAGATAGAGTGCTTGCTTCGAGCCGTTCGCGCTGTCCACTTCCACGCAGGTTCCCTTGTCGGCGACCGCATCGACCTGGGTACCGAACCGCACCACCGCCTGTGGGTGCGCGCCGAGAGCCTCGAGCAGCAGCGTGGTGAGTACGGTCTGCTCCGCGTGTAGCCGGAACGGATATCGGGTCGATCCGTCGAGGACGTTCATCGTCATCTCCGCCAGCACGGCCCCCGCCAGGTCGCGCCACTGCAGCCGGTCCACGACGACTCCGCGGGTGACCAGTTCGTCGGCGACGCCGAGCTCGTGGAGGAGATCGAGTGTGGCCGCGTGGATCGTAGCGGCGCGTGAGCGGGTTCCCAGGCCCGGTTCGCGTTCCAGCACCAGCACCGCGACTCCGGCCCGGGCCAGGGTGAGTGCGGTGACCAGACCGACCGGCCCCGCCCCCACCACGATCACCTCGGCACTCATACGGCGACCTTCTCCCCGTCTTCGGCACGTTCGAGAGAGGCGTACTCGCCCGCGCTGGTCAGTGCCCACCAGGCGCCGCACAGGTTGGAGGTGAGGACCGTCCGCTCGTTGCCTTCGGAGAGTTTGTCGATCGCCCGCAGAGTCGACATACCGGTGCCCGTGAGCAGGAGCACCCCGTCGCGGGTCGCTCCCGCTTTCTCGACCTGCGTGACGAGCTCGTCGGTGGTGACCTCGTAGGGCAGGTAGCGGGCGCCGGCCTTGATCTTGACCACCTGGGCGATCCGTATGCCCGCTGCCGTCCAGAATCGCTCCGCCCGCGTGGTCAGCCACGGCCGGTAGGGGGAGATCAATGTGATCTCCTCGGCACGAAGGTGTTCCAGGGCCCGTCTGATGGCCTCGGTGGCCGTGGCCACCGGCAGACCGAATCGGGTGCTCAGCTCGGCGCAGTCACGACGGTCCTCGGCGGGGCCGAGCAGGTAGCGCGAGCCGGTGCAGGCCATGACCAGCGCGTCGAGCGGCAGGCCGCCGAACGAGCGGATCATATCGGGCAGTACGTCGTTGTAGGACGCCAGGCGCGCGGCCAGCGAAAGGTCTGGTTGGACGGGGAAGCGGGTGACATGCAGGTCCGCCTGTCGGTCGAGTAGGCGCCAGAACTCCGGCTCCGCCGCGGGATTGGCCGGCGGCACTACGACACCGACTCTGGTCACGGCTTGCCTCCTGGAATGTCGAGCGAGAAGAGCACATGGACCGCGTCGACGAGACCGGCATCGCGGGCCAACCGGGATCGGAGATCACCGAACAGGCCGTCCACCACCCGCTGGACGGCAGCGGCCACCTCGTCGCGGGCACGGGAGTCGAGGTCGGGCACACGTGAGTCCAGACGTCGCAACTCCGCCTCGCAGACACGGAGCACCCGGTTGTGCAGTGCGGCGAGGGCTGTGGTGGCGCCTCCGGTATCCGGCCGGTCTCGGCCCTGCGCACCGATGACCGGTCCACCTTCCGAATTCGAGCCCGGCCCTCCTGGAATCGGGGGTTCGACGTGTGCTGCGCTGGGACGTGACAACAATGCCGTGCCCATCAGTGGTCCGGCCGCGACGCGGTGTGGGCCGACGTTGTTCGGTCGGATGTGGCATCGGCTGTCGAATCGGCGGCGAGTGAGCACCGGGAGGCGAGTAGGCCGGAATTCACCCGATGACAGACATGGGGGCGAGTGGGCGCTTCCTCGAACATGTTGCTCCTTATGACATTCGGCCCGCTCACAGCGGATGCGCCTGCGCCCTGCGCCCGCATCGCCCAGCCAGAATCGACCATGCCCATCGAGCGCGATAGTAGGGAAATCCCTAGTTCACCTTCGGCGGTGACCGGGTTCGGGGCCGAATCCGACCTCTGTACTACGAGAAATATCGGGTGCCGGCGGTCCTGTGTCCGACAACGGAACGTGGTCCGCTCGAGAGGGCGGGAAGGAGGTCGCCACGGCACTCGGCCCAGGTTCTGCTCTCGTGCCCTACGGTTCATATGACGGCGCTTTCAGCGGTTTGCACGGCCGTGTCAGTCCCGGGATGTAACACAAGAGACCTTTCTGCGCGCCAGAATTTGAGGGGAAACCTGTTCTGCCGGAGCTGCGCGGGACGATCGACCGCATCAATGCCGGGTAGTTGCAGACGGTGACTGCGTACGACTACCTGGGGTATCTGACGGTTGTGATCGCCCTGGTCCTGGTGCCGGGTCCGGATATGTTGATCACCATGCGCGATGCGATGACCGGCGGCATTCGCGGCGGTGCCGGGGCCGTCGCGGGGATCTTCGCGCAAGCGTGGTTCAAGGCAGCGCGGTGGTGCTGGGGTAGGTGCGGGGCTCGCCGGGTCCCGGCCGCTGTTCACCGTATTGCGCTGGGCAGGCGCGGCGTACTCGGGGTGCACAGGCGTTGCGCACCGCCCGGCGCGGAGACCATCGAGACCGGTATACCGCCGCATCCGAGGGATGCGAGAAGCGTGCGCTGCGAGCCGGTTCCCTGACCGATATCACCCATCCGAAGATCCTGGTGATGTATCTGTCGGTGTTGCCGCAGTTTCTGCGGCCGGGATCGCCCACCGCCCACGCCTTGCTGCTCGCCTATGCGGTGGCCGTGCTCGGCTCATCGTGGCTGCTCGTGGTAGCGCTGTTCGTGCACCGCATCCGACATCGGCTTGTCCGCGGGAATATGCGGCGCCTGGTGGACACGGCGGCGGGGGCCGCTCTGCTGGGATTCGGTGCACGCCCGGCCGCCGAATAGAGCGGCCCGCCGGACCGGTCCGGCGATATCGTCGGCGAGGCCGATCCGTGGGGCAGGGCGGTAATGCTGTCGTCGGGTCGAGGCGAGTTCGGCGGTCAGATGAGGACCATGGCCGCACTGAGTGCTGCCATCAGAACAACCCAGAGCAGTATCAACACGTCGGCGGAACGGGGAGTGCCGAAATTCGGCACGATACGTCGTGAATCGTGTCGACGGATCTCCTGTGATGTGGTGGAAGTGCGCACGACGTCCTCCTTCGAGAGCTTGTCCCGCTGTCGATGACCGGCTACCCGTTATCGCGCCGGGAACCCTTATCGCCACGGCGATCTGGGTTACAGCTCACGGAAGGTGAGAGGTTCCGGTTGCTCGAAAGCGTGGCGGCGGCCGCACCGTCGTGGCCGCGGGCCGTTGGATAGGAGGCCGCAACTGTGCCGAACCGCCGAACTCGGAGGCGTGTGCCCGCTGCCGCCTGCCATTCCGAGCGTCGTGCGTACGTTTGAAGCGCTCATGGCGGAAGGCGCGTCCGTCCCCACGTGGAATACCTCGTCGTAGGTCGTTCGCGACGCACCGCGGAAATCACGACCCCTATCGACAACACCGCTACCGCCCGGTCGGTCGGCGCACAGGTCCCGGGACGATGCCGAGGACCCGTGGTGATCCGGCCGTCGCGGGTAATGCGCAGGTTTCGGACAGCGATGAGCGTCCGGTGCCGCCCGGCGGTGACCAGTGGTGAATGCCGAGGTCGCTATTGCCTCGGTTAATCGGGATATATAATATCCCTTTTATGAAGATGGGCGAGGGTGTCGAGTGGAGCCTGCACTGCTGTGTGACGTTGGCGTGGCTCGAGGATCGGTGGCCGGTGCCGATCGCGCGGCTGGCCGCCTGGTTCGACCTGCCGGTGGAGTATCTGAAGAAGCGTCTGCAGACTCTCGTGCGCGCCGGGGTCCTGACCTCGGTTCCGGGGGTGCGGGGCGGTGTCGGTCTGGCTCGGCCCGCGGAGCGGATCACGCTGCTCGATGTCGTGACGGCCGTCGAGGGTGGCGTGGACCCGTTTCGGTGCACCGAGATCCGCCGGCGTGGGCACAGTGGCCGCATGGCGGGCGCGGAGTTCACTCGGCCGTGCGGGATCGCGGTGGCCATGCGCCGCGCGGAGTTGGCGTGGCGGCGTGAGCTGGCCGCGCAGACCATCGCGGACCTTGCCGCCGGCGCTCCCGCAAGCTCCGCGGAGCGCACTCGACAGGGGTTCGCGAATCCGGATACCTGACCCAACAAACGTTCGTGGGCGAAGACCGGCCGGCGGGAATGGAGATGTCAAATATCCCTGATTGTCGAGGAGTGGGACCATGTCCGAAATCGTGGTGGTGGGCGGCGGTTTCGCCGGTGTGTGGAGCGCTGCCGGTGCGGTACGGCTCGCTCGTAGGGTGGGGCGCGATCTATCGGTCACGCTGATCGCTCCCGGAGATGATCTGGTCATCCGCCCACGCCTGTATCAGGCCGAGCCCGACCGCATGCGGGTGACATTGGACCGGATCCTGGGGCCCGTCGGGGTGTGCCGGGTCGCGGCCACCGCGACCCGGATCGACACCGCCCGCCGGAGGGTCACCGTTGTCGGACGGGACGGTCGCAGCAATGAAATAGGCTGGGACCGGCTGATTCTTGCCGCCGGCAGTCAGGTGGTCCGACCCACGCTGCCGGGCGCCGAACTGCTGCACGATGTGGACACCCTTCCGGCGGCGGCCGCGTTGGACGCGCATCTGCACCGATTGCCGGACCTTCCGCCGAACGACGGCCGCTTCACCGCTGTCGTCGTGGGCGCGGGTTTCACCGGCCTGGAGATCGCCACCGAGCTGGTGGATCGTCTCGGTGCCATCGCCGCGGCCCGGGCGCCGGGCGAGCGGGTTCGGGTCGTACTGGTGGAGCGAGCCGATACGGTCGGACCCGAACTCGGACCGGGTCCCCGGCCGCAGATCCTCGATGTCCTATCGGCCATTGGGGTGGAGCAACGGCTCGGGGTGAGTCCGGTAACGGTGGAACCGGATCGGATCACCCTGTCCGACGGCACGGACCTCGCGGCCTGCACCGTGGTCTGGACGGCGGGGGTACAGGCCAGCCCGCTCACCGCCGATATCCCCGGCGGTCGCGATCGGCTGGGTCGACTGGATGTGGGCGAGGATCTACAGGTCACCGGGGTGCCGGGGGTCTATGCGGCGGGCGACACCGCCGCCGCGGCGGCCGAACCGGGGCGGCGGGTGCTGCAATGCTGCCAGCACGCCTTGCAGTTGGGTAGGTTCGCGGGACATAACGCGGCCGCCGACCTGTTGGGGCTGCCGGCCGTGCCGTTCGCGGCGACCCCGTATGTCACCTGCCTCGACCTGGGGTCACGGGAGCGGTGTTCACCAGCGGGTGGGAGCGCAGTGTTGTCGCCACCGGAGACGTGGCCAAGACACGTAAGCGCATGGTGAACGAGCTGTGGATCTATCCCCCTACCGACGATCCGGACGAACTGCTGCGCCAGGCCGACTACCGGTTCTCGGTCCGGCAGATCCGTGCACCACGAGCGGGGACGGGTTCGCCCGGACCGGACGTGGGCGAGTCGCGGTGAGCCGACGTGAGGTGTGGGGTGGGCATGCCTCGTACGTAGGATCGTGATCGGGATGGCGTGGAGGTTCGAACTCTTTCCGACCGACCGGTCCCGGTCTCG
>NZ_BAFU01000234.1 GCF_000308495.1 Nocardia brevicatena NBRC 12119
AGAGCGTGGGGGCGGTCACCCCGCAGTTCCGGAACCTGCGGGTGCCGCCGGGTAAGGGTCTGGCCTCGGGCATCGCGGCGTCGCGGACCGCGCAGTGGACTCAGCGCTACAGCGATTACGCCGGTGATCCGCACGACCGCGATATCGATGACGCGGTGGCGGCCGAAGGGATCGTCTCCATTCTCGGGGTACCGATGCTCGCCGAAGGCACGGTCCTGGGCGTCATTTTTGCCGCCACCCGGCACGAGCATGTATTCACGGCCGAGGAGACCGCGCTGTTGTCGGCGTTGGCCGACCATGCCTCGGTGGTGATACAGACCGCGGGAATTCTCGAACAATTGCGCGATTCCGAGGAGCACACCCGGCAGGCGTTCGCGCGATTGAGCGAACACGTCCAGGAGCGTGATCGTGCGAACATCGTACACCAGCAGCTGATCCAGACCGTGCTGACCGGTGAGGGTTTTCCCACGGTGGCCACCACGGTGGCACAGGCGCTGGGACGTACGGTGACGATCATCGATGCCGAAGCGAACATCACGGCACGGTCCGGGGCTTCGAGCAAAGCCGGCGCGGCGGCAGCGCGGTCCGCGCCGGTGCGCTCGGCGCTGGAGCGCAGCCGCGCCACCGGACACTGCTGCTTCGTCGCCGACGAACGATCGCCGGTCGAAGCCGTCGCGGCGATTACCGCCGGCACCGACTACTACGGGGCCTTACTGCTCAGTCACGGCGAGCTCGCGCTGGGACCGGTCGACGAGCGGACCATCGAGCGGGCGGCTCAGGTATGCTCGCTGCTGACCTTGCAGCACAATGCCGCTGATGACGCCGATCGGCGCACGCGCGCGGAACTGGTATCCGCGGTACTCGATTCCGCACCCGAGCGACGGCGCGATCTCGACCGACGACTGCGCAACCACGGCATCGCACTCGCGGATCTGAATACGGTCGTCACCCTGACACTGGAAGCGGATTCGCGCACCACCGCCGTGCGCCATATTGCCCGTATGTATCCGGACGGCACGCTGGTCGCCGAGGTGGCGGGGGTGATCGCCGTGGTGACCGGTTCCCGCGATCCGCTGGCAACGGCCGCGGGGATACGAGAGATGCTGGCCAAGACGGTGCGGACGCCGATCCTGGCGATAGCCGCACCGGTAGCGCCGACCCCGGACGACCTGCCCGCGGCATTCACCACCTCCCTGCGCACGGCTCGTCTGCTCGCCGCCCTGCAGATCGACGACACGACGGCCGATACGTCCGAATACGAGATCTTTTCGGTCCTGTTCGCCCACGATCCGGGGGCTCTGAACCGGTTCATCGCCGCGACGATCGGGCCGGTGCTGGACTACGACGCCATGCACAACACCGATCTGACCGCGACGCTGCGTACGTTCGTCCGCAACGACGCCAGCCCGACCAAGACCGCGCGGGCCTTGAACTACCACCCCAACACCATCCTGCAGCGCCTAGACCGCATCAAAACGTTGCTCGGTGAGAACTGGCGCAGCGATCAGCACCTGTACCGCGTTTCCACCGCTGTGCGGCTGGAGGAGTTGCGGCATCTCGGTGCGCGCGACCGCACGGACGATGATGTGTTGTGACCCCGTGAATCAGTGGAATACGTGGGTGCTCACCACATAGTGCTGTGAGCGAGCGCACCCTAGCGTCGAGAGGTGACACGTCACACGAGGAGCTGCTCCTTGGCATCTTCTCCGAACTCGTTGTGGAGGAAACGTGAGCACCAACAGCCGGATCTCGGGGTTCAAGGACGCGACCATCGCCGAGCGCCGCGACATCGTCGCCGAGCGCACCGGAGTGTCCGACGAGGACCTGGCGGTTTTCGACCCCGCTTCCGGGCTCGGCGTCGAAGCGGCCGGTCACATGGTGGAGAACGTGATCGGTACGCTCGGGGTCCCGGTGGGCATCGCCACCAATTTCACCGTCAACGGCACGGACCGGCTCGTGCCGATGGCCACCGAAGAACCGTCGGTGATCGCCGCGGCGAGTAACGCCGCACGAATGGCCCGGGTGCACGGCGGGTTCCGTACCTCCCACACCGGTCCGGTGATGCAGGCCCAGATCCAGCTCGTCGACGTGACCGATCCCGAAGCCGCACGGCTGCGTATCCTCGAGTCGGCCGAAGAGATCATCGACGCGGCCAACGCCCTCGACCCGATGCTCGTACAGTTCGGCGGCGGGGTCCGCGACCTCGAAGCCCGGGTCCTGCCGACCCGGACAGGCACGCACGTGATCACCCACCTGGTGGTCGATGTCCGCGACGCAATGGGCGCCAACGCGGTCAACACAATGGCCGAGGCCGTCGCCCCACGCCTGGCCGACATCGCCGGCGGACGCCCCCTGCTGCGCATCCTGACCAATAAAGCCGATCGCCGCCTCATGCGCGCCCGCGCCGTTTTCGACCGGGATCTGCTGGGCGGCGCGGAGATCGTCGACAACATCGTGCACGCCTCCGCGTTCGCCGAAGCCGATCCGTACCGTGCCGCGACCCACAACAAAGGAATCATGAACGGCATCACCGCGGCGGTGCTCGCCACCGGCAACGACACGCGGGCGGTCGAGGCCGGCTGCCATTCGCACGCAGTCGGGCCGGACGGCCGGTACACGGCGCTGTCGCGTTTCGAACGCACCCCCGACGGTCATCTGGCAGGCACTCTGGAGGTCCCGATGGCGGTGGGACTCGTCGGCGGTGCCACCAAAGTGCATCCGGTCGCCCGCGCGGCGGTGAAAATTCTCGGGGTCGAAACCGCCACCGAGCTGGCCGAGATCATCGTGGCGGTCGGTTTGGCGCAGAACCTCGGCGCCTGCCGGGCCCTCGCTGCCGAAGGTATCCAGCGCGGGCATATGAGCCTGCATGCCCGGACGGTTGCGGTCAGCGCGGGGGCGAACTCCGCCGAACTCGATTCGGTGGTGCAACGACTCATCGCCGATCGCAATATCCGGGTGGACCACGCGGAACGGGTGCTCGCGGAACTCCGGGGCGCGCGGTGACCGGGCACGCCGCGCCGTCGCCCCGAGTCCTGCCGGATCCGCATCCACGAGCGGGCCTTCCGGACCGAGTCCGGGTGTACGAGGTCGGCCCGCGCGATGGGCTGCAGGCGGAGTCGGCACGCATCCCGGTCGAGGTGAAGGCCGGGTTCTGCCGCCGGTTGATCGCGGCAGGGGTGACGAACCTCGAGGTCACCAGCTTCGTCTCGCCGAAATGGGTTCCCCAGCTCGCGGACGCGGCCGACTTGATGGACGTGCTGACCGCGGACGGCACCCTGGACCGCCGGGGCGTCCGCTCGGTGGTACTGGCACCGAACCTGCGCGGATTGGAGCGGGCCGTCCGCGCCGGGGCGAGGGAGATCGCGGTATTCGTCTCGGCCACCGAAACCTTCGCGCACCGCAATCTCAACACCACGGTGGACGGGGCCATCGACGCCGCAGCGCCTGTTGTCACTGCCGCGGCCACGGCCGGAATGCCGGTGCGAGGCTACATCTCGATGTGCTTCGGCGACCCCTGGGAGGGGCGGGTCGCGGTGTCCGATGTCGCGCGGGTCGCGCGCCGCCTGCTCGATATCGGATGCGGCACATTGTCGCTCGGCGACACGATCGGAGTCGCGACTCCCGGGCACGTGATCGAGGTGCTCGACGCCGTGCAGGACGCCGGCGCGCGCGCCGACCAGCTGGCGACGCACTTCCACGATACCTACGGTCAAGCGCTGTCGAACGTGTACGCGGCCCTGCGATACGGGATCACCGAGTTCGACAGCTCGGCGGGCGGACTCGGCCGTTGTCCGTATGCCGCGGGCGCCACCGGCAATCTGGCGACCGAGGACCTGCTGTGGATGCTGCACGGCCTGGGCATCGACACCGGTATCGATATCGACGCCTTGATCGACACCTCGCTGTGGCTTGCCGGGCATATCGGTCATCCGCCGGCGTCACCGACCGTCGCGGCTCTCGCGGCGCAGCGCGCGCACGCCGATGGTGTGGAGCATTCCCACATGAAAGCGCGGCAGGCGGGTGGTCTCACCCCATAGCTGAAGAGCACATTCGTCCATAAATTGAGACGCAGATCACCGGTCATCGAAAACAAAGGAGTTCTCATGTCCATTCATGTCGGCATCGACGTCGGCGGAACATTCACCGACGCCGTGGCGATCGCAGATGGCCGCGCGGTGCGTGGAAAGGCCTTCTCGACCAAGGACGTGACGACCGGTATCAACGGCGCACTCGAAGTTCTGCGGACCAGGCTCGCGCTCGAGGAGGCGGAGTTCTTCTCGCACATCAGTCGCTTCGTTCTCGGCAACACGATCGTCACCAATGCCGTCGATGAGCGCAAGTTCGCGCCGATCGGGCTGCTGACGACCGCGGGATTCCGCGACACCCTGCGCATCAGCCGGTCGGCCCGCGGCAATGCCCGTGACCCGCACGATCTGCTGCCCCGGGCCGATATCCTGCCGCGCAGCGCCATCCGGGAGATCGCGGAACGGGTCGACGCGAACGGCACCGTCGTGGTCCCCATCAAGGAGGACGATATCCGGGAGACCGTCGACGAGCTGCTCGCCGGTGGCGCCGAAGCGATCGCGGTGTGCTTCCTGTGGAGCTTCCGCAACCCCGCGCACGAACAGGCCGTCGCCGACTACCTCGACAAGCACCACCCGGACCTGCCGTACTCTACGTCGTCGACACTGACCCCGGTCTACCGCGAGTACGAACGCATGGTGACCACCACCCTCGATGCCGCGGTCAAACCGATCGTGAGCAGTCACTTCGGCCATCTAGCCGCCGATCTGCGGGAACGCGGCCTGCGCTGCCCGGTGCAGATCATGCAGGTACACGGAGGATTCCTCTCCGTGGAGGAGACCGGCAAGGCGCCGATCGCCATGTTCAACTCGGGTCCGGTCGGCGGGGTCACCGGGGCCCGCCTGATGGGCAACAGCCTGGGCTGGAACAAGGTATTGACCGCCGATATGGGTGGTACCAGCCTGGACGCCGCGGCGATCGTCGACGGCGAATTCCGGGTGTCGCCGCGGGCACTGGTGGGGGAATGGCCGACGAGCCTGACCGCGGTCGATATCGAATCGATCGGCGCCGGCGGCGGCTCGATCGCCTGGGTCGACGAGCGCGGAGTGCTGCGGGTGGGGCCGCACAGCGCCGGTTCTACGCCCGGTCCGGTGTGCTATGGACGCGGTGGCGACCGGCCCACCGTCACCGATGCCACCCTGACCATGGGTCTGCTCAATCCGGACTACTATCTCGGCGGCACGGTCGAACTCGACGCCGCCGGCGCCGCGGCCGCGATCGCGCGTGCGGTCGGCGAACCGCTCGGCCTAACCACCGACCGCGCAGCCCAGGGCATCTACCGGCTGACCGTGGCGCAGATGGCCAACGCACTGCGCAAGATCACCGTGAACCGTGGGCACGACCCCCGCGAATTCGCGATGGTCGCCTTCGGCGGTGCCTGCGGGCTGTTCGCGGCGGCCATCGCCGAACACGCCGGTGTGCGGAATGTGGTGATCCCGCGTAACGCCGCCGTGTTCTCCGCCTACGGTCTGATGCACGCCGACAGCATCTATTCCATCGTGCAGACCAGCCCGTGGGACTTCGGCTCCCCCGCCGCGGAGCTGGAGCAGACCTTTGGCCGCCTGCAGCAGCGGGCCGTCGACTGGTTCGACGCCGAAGGCATTCCCGCCGACCGGCGCGAGCTGATCCGCGAAGCCGATATGAAGTTCGCCGGTCAGATCTTCGAGGTCACCACCCGCCTGCCCGAGGCCGCGTTCACCGATGCCGACAAGGACGCGCTGCGCCGGCGTTTCATCGAGGACTACGAGGCGGAATTCGGACTCGGCACGGCGTGGACCGAAGCCGAGATCCTCGTCATCAACGCCCGGGTCCGCGCGATCGGTGTCAGCGAGGTGCAGGACGTGACGCAGTCGGCCGCCGACGCGGCGGCGGTCACGACGACGCGCCGCGAAATCATCGACCCGGCCACCGCCGAACGCGTCGAGGTCGATGTCCATCGCAACATCTTCCACGCCACCGAACCGATCCAGGGTCCCTGTGTGCTGGAGGAACCCGACACCACCATCTTCGTTCCGCGCGACGCCACGCTCCGGGTCGGTGCCGATCACCTGCTCATCGAGCTGGCCTCGCACTGAACCCGATCCCTCAGCCAACAGGAGAGACATCATGACGGTCACCATCGATACCCATGACCCGGTCACCCTCGAGGTCATCCGGATGCGTCTGGACGCCATCGTCGAGGAGATGGGCATCGCAATGATCCGTTCGAGCGGATCGCCGGTCATCACCGAAGCCGGTGATTTCAACACCGCGCTGTTCACCCCGGACGGGCGGATCTACAGCTACTCCGACTACGTCCAGTTCCACATCGGCTCGGGAGGGGTGGCAGTCCGCAACCTGATCGAGACCCTCGCCGGCGAGCAGGTGCGCCCCGGCGACGCCTTCATCTGCAATGACCCGCACACCTCCGGCTCGAGTCACCCGCCGGACACCACCGTTATCTCACCGGTGTTCTTCGCGGGTGAACTGATCGCCTGGGCCCAATCCCAAGCCCACCTCGTCGATGTCGGCGGCATGACCCCGGGCGGTTTCGCCCCGGCCGCCCTGGACTGCTACAGCGAGGCCGTCCGGATCCCGCCGGGAGTGAAGGTGTTCGAGCAGGGGAAACCGGTCGAGTCGACCAAACGGCTGCTGTTGAACAACGTGCGCCAGCCGGTGCTGTACTGGAACGACGTCCGAAGCCTCGTCGCCAGCAACAACACCGGAGCCTCCCGCTTGCTCGAAGCCGTCGAGGAGTTCGGCCTCGACAATTTCCGCAGCTACTCCGAACTCGGCTTCCGCCTCGCCGAGCAGGTGGTCCGGGAACGGGTACGGCTGTTGCCCGACGGTGTGTGGGAGGCCGAGGAATGGACCGAACACAACGGCCACGAGAACGGCCTCTACCGCGTGCACTGCACGCTGACCAAGGCGGGCCACGACATCACCTTCGACTTCACACGATCCAGCGACCAGACCGCCGGATTCGTGAATTGCTCCTACGGAGCCCTGCTCGGCAGCGTCGCCAGCGCGCTGGTGCCCATCCTGGCCTGGGACGTCCCCTTCAACGAAGGGGTGGTCACCGCCTTCGGGGTCCGCACCCGCCGCGGCAGCATCGTCGACCCGGTCCCGCCGGCCCCGATCAGCAACGGACACCTCACCACCGGCGCCCGCGTCAGCCGGGTGGTCACCAAGTTGCTCAACGAACTGTGCCGCACCAGTGCCGACGACCAGATTCGCAACCGCACCCAGGGCGTGTGGGCGGATTCGTGGACCGGCGGGATCTCGGCCGGGGTCACCGACAAGGGCGACTACACCGTACTGTTCAACATGGACGGTGGCGCGGTCGGCGCCGGCGCCCAACCCGACAGCGACGGCCTGGACTGCGCCGGAATGATGACCCAGGTCAACAACATGTTGCCGGATGTAGAGATGAACGAAATGCTCTACCCGGTGCTGTACCTGTGGAAGCGGCTGTCGCTGTCCAGCGCCGGCCACGGCCGCACCCGGGGCGGTCTGGGTGCGGAGTTCGCGTGGACGCTGCACGGTGCGCAGTCGGTCGTCCAGACCGTCTTCGCGCCCACCGCCCAGGTGCCCGCGGAAGGTTTCGGCGGTGGCCTGCCCGGCGGCGGCAGCGGCCACGAGATCTGGCGCGACAGCAATATCGGCACCTTGCTCGGCGAGGGGATACCGTTGAACGAGCAGCACCTCGAGGCCGGCCACCGGCAGCTGCTCGACATCAACCACACCGGCCTCACCATCGGATCCGGCGACGTGTTCGTCCAGTGGTGCGCCGGTGGTGGTGGTTACGGTGATCCGCTGCTGCGGTCTGCGGCCTCGGTCGCCCAGGACGTACACGACGCCTACATCACCGCCGAAGCCGCCGCGAAGGTCTACGGGGTGGCGCTGACCGCGGACGGCGAGGTCGACGCCGACGCCACCGACGAGATGCGTGCGCGGGTCCGCGCGGCTCGGTTGCAGGCGGAGCCGGCTCGGCAGGTCGGCTCCGATTCCTCGGTGTTCCTGTCCCCGACGCGCGGAACGGACGGCATCTGGCAGTGTCCGGCATGCGCGGGCTCGCTGGGCGACGGTGTCGGATGGATCGATCACTGCCGCACGGTCACCGATATCGCGTCCGATACCCTGGCCCGTCTCGGTGTCCGGATCCGCCCGCGGACCGAAGATGGCCGTGTGTATCTGGACCAGTACTACTGCCCGGACTGTGGAACCCAGCTCGATGCCCGGGTCCGGGTCGACGGCGTCACGACGACCGTCAGCACGGAGGAGACAGCGAAATGACCACCTTGCACGACCTGACCGGCGCCGGTGCGGGCGCCCTGCGGGGCGTCGTCGTCCTCGACATCTCCCGGGTCGTCGCCGGACCGTACTGCTCACAGATCCTGGCCGATCTCGGGGCGACCGTGATCAAGGTGGAAAATCCCCGCGACCCCGACTACACCAGGGACTTCCCGCCGTACCTGAAGAACGGGGACCGCAGGTTCAGCGCCTTCTACGGCCAGTACAACCGCGGCAAGCTGGGGATCACCATCGACCTCGGCACCGACGACGGCAAACGGGTGCTGCGCGATCTCGTCGCCGAAGCCGACATTCTGGTGGAGAACTTCCGTCCGGGCACCATGGACAAACTCGGCGTGGGCTATGAAACCCTGCGCGAGGTCAACCCGCGGCTGGTGTACACCGCCATCTCCGGATACGGACAGACGGGGCCGCTCAGCCGCCGACCCGCCTACGACAACACCGCGCAGGCATCGGGCGGCCTCTGGTCGATGAACGGCTACCCGGACCAGCCGGCCGTCCGGGTGGGAACGATCATCGGCGATCTGTCCGCGACACTGTTCGGCGTCATCGGCACGCTCGCCGCCCTCCGGCACGCCGAACGCACCGGCCGCGGGCAACTCGTCGATGTCGCCCAGACCGATTCGGTCGTCGCGATGACCGAATCCGCCGTCATCGACTACACCGTAACCGGGAAGGTCGCGGGCCGGCTCGGCAATCAGCATCCGTTCGTTCGGCCCTATGAGCTGTTCCCGTGCAAGGACGGGCATGTGTTCTTCGGCGGATATACCGACAAGTTCTGGCGGATCACCTGTGGAATCTTCAACGACCCGGATGCCGCGACCGATCCCGACCTCGCCACCATGGAACAGCGTTTCGACAGCGACATCTACGAGAACAAGGTCCGGCCGCTGCTGCACATATGGTTCGCCGGCTACACCAAGGAGCAACTCGAGGAAATGGCCGGTGACCGCATACCGCTGACCGCGGTCAAGGATATCGGCGAAGTCGTGGAGTCCGAGCAGACGAAGGCCCGGGAAATGGTGGTGCGCGCCGACTACGGTGAACTCGGCACGCTGGGCATGTTCGGTCAGCCGATCAAGCTCAGCGAAACACCTGCCGATCCCGGCCGCCGGGCGAACGAGGTCGGCCAGCACACCGATATCGTGCTGCGAACACTCGCCGGGTACGCGGAAGACGACATCGCGAAACTACGCGAAACGGGAGCCATCTGATGACGGTCCGCTACGAAAAACGTGGCACCACGGCACTTATCACCCTCGACCGTCCCGACAAACTCAACGCCCTGACCTTGTCGATGTACGACGAACTCGCCGCGGCGTTCGACAGCGCGCGAGACGACGATTCGATCGCAGCCGCCGTGCTCACCGGCACAGGCCGTGCCTTCTGTGTAGGCGCCGATCTCACCGAGTCGATTCCCGCACTGGCCGAGGGACGCTTCGACATCTCTCGCTGGGACGGCGCGCACCAGAAACACACCCGGCTGTTCAAACCCGTGATCTGCGCGATCAACGGACTCGCCCTCGGCGGCGGCTTTGAAATCATGCTATCGACGGATCTGCGGATCGCCGGCTCCGACGCACGATTCGGCCTCCCCGAGCCCCGCGTCGGAGTGGTGCCCGCCGGCGGGACACTGGCCCGGCTCACCCGCCAGATCTCCTACGCGCGAGCGATGGAACTGCTGTTGCGTGCCGAACAGATCGATGCCACCACAGCACTCGAATTCGGGCTGATCAACCGGGTGGCGCCGCCGGAGCGGGTACTGGAACTGGCCATGGAGTGGGCCGAGGGGCTGGCAGCCCTGTCCGGCAACGCCCTGGCGGTCATCAAGCAATCGGTGCATCAGCTGGCGGATATGCCGCTCGATGCCGCGTTCCATGCCGAAGCCCTGTACGGCCAGAAAGCCTTCGCCTCACCCGACGGCCGCGAAGGACTCCGGGCGTTCGCCTGCCGCGAGACTCCCGAATTCCCCAGTCGAGTTCACCGATAGGAACCGATATCGTCCGCGATGCCTCCCGGGCCCGCGGGTCGGGGCGGCTGTGCGGCCGCTCCGACCCCAGATCGGAACCGATACGAGGCACGATCCCGCGAGCACGTAACCACCACCGCCGAATGTCGAAGTCGTAGCTTTCTGAATGCCGGCGAGGTCGGGCTTCAGGACGATGAGGTGTGCCAGAAGACGCCGGATCTCTCGAGGATGAGCGAGACGAGGCCATCGCCGGTGCTTCTAAGAGAATGTCTCATGTGGGAGTTTCTTTGTAGCAGATGAGCGCGGCGGCAAGGTCGACAAAGGCCGCGAACAGGTGTCCATAGCGTTCGTAGCGGATGGCCAGGCGCCGGTATCCGGCAAGCCGGGCGAGGGTGCGTTCGATCTTCCATCGATGCCGACCCAGGCGGGTGAAGTCGTCGATGCCGCGGCGGGCGATGCGCGGGATGATGCGCCGACAGTGCAGCCAGTGGCGGTGGACGGGATAGTCGTAGCCGGTGTCGGCGCGTAGCCGTTCGGGCCGCCGGCGGCGTGCCCGCGCCGGGACCGGATCGCCGGAATCGCGGCCACCAACGGCCGCAGCATCACGCTGTCGTGGATATTCGCGCCGGTCACGGCGGTGACCAACGGGATGTCATTCGCCTCCGACAGCACATGGATCTTGGATCCTGCCTTGCCCCCGGTCGACGGGGTTACGGCCGGTCAGCGAGCCCCTTGTTTGGCCCACACGCTCGCCGAATCCACGATCGCCGCCGACCAGTTGGCCTCACCACCGACACCGAGCCGATCCAACACCTCCCGGTGCAACCGGTCGAAGAAGTCCGCCTCGGCCCAGGCGCAGAATCGACGGTGCGCTGTCGGCACGCTCACCCCGAACGCCGGCGGCAACTGCCGCCACGCACACCCGCTGGTCAGCACGAACACGATCGCGGCCAATACCGCGCGGTCATCGACCGGCGCGGTCCCACCGCCCTGCCTGCGCGCTGCGAACTTCGGTATCAGTGGTTCGGCGATGTCCCACAACGCATCGCCGAACCAGACGTCGAGCCAGAGCATCCATCACCGAGCAGGTTATACGGTGCAACTATCTCCATCCACATGAGACACCCTCTTAGTACCCGAATCCGCTAAAATGCCTTACAGTTCAGTGTTCTCGCCACGCGGCGCGGTGGTTGCGGGCCTATATTGTGCGCATGTGGCTGTATGCCCTGTGGGGGCTCGTCGGCGCTGCAGCGTCAGCAGTGCTCAAGAAGCTTGGAGCCTACTTCCTGTCGGTCCTGCCCGGGCCGGGCGACGATGGGGAACAGTGATGAATCTTCGCAAGTTCGGTTACCGGTACCTGGCTGCCTTGGCCGGCGCTACTCCGGCCTTCACACCTCGACCACTGTCAAACGACGAATACCACAGCAGGGGAGGAGCCGATGCCGCCGCCGGGCCGTCTATCAACCCGGTGGGAACCGGCGAGGATTCGACCGCCACGCAGCATCCCCAGTCCCAGGCGAGCGTGCTCAACGCGGACCTCCGTAACACGGACTTGAGGGGCAAGGACCTGGCAGGCGCGACCCTGGTCCAGGCGACCCTGTCCGGAGCGGACCTGACCGACGCGAACCTGACCGGCGCGGATCTGACCGACGCGGACCTGACCGACGCGGACCTGACCGGCGCGAAACTGATCCACGCGGACTTGGACGGCGTAGTCCTTACCCGCGCGCGCTTGCTACTCGCCGACCTGATGGACGCGACCCTGTCCAGCGCGGACCTGACCGGCGCGAACCTAACCAGCGTGAAACTGATCGGCGCGACCCTGGCCCGCGCGACCCTGACCGGCGCGAACCTGACCGGCGCGAACCTAACCAGCGTGAAACTGATCGGCGCGACCCTGGCTCGCGCGACCCTGGCCCGCGCGACCCTGATCGACGCGGACCTGTCCGGAGCGACCCTGGTCCAGGCGACCCTGTCCGGCGCGGACCTGACCGACGCGAAACTGTCCGACGCGGATCTGACCGGCGCGGACCTGGCCCGCGCGAAACTGGTCCGTGTGGACCTAACCGGTGCGAACTTGACCGAGGCGGACCTACCACCGATCCAGGAGATCAGTGCGTTGGTGTGGTCGAGGGAGACTCGATGGGGTAGGGACACCACAGAGATTCGGACACGGTCCATCGAGCGGAACAGGGTCTACGTCTTGAATCCCACCACCGGGCGGCAGGCCGGTGTTCTGGTCGATCACTGAGTGTCACACACCCTGGGTGAAGGCCCGGAGCTCCGGGCCGTCATGGACGAGTTGGCGCCTACATCGCGGTTGCGTCGGTGGGTAGTGAGGTTGGGCAAGGGATCGGACTGGCTGGAGGAGCGTGAGTGGCGCGTTCCCCGCGATGCGTGCGCCTATGGGGGTCCCGGTAGTAATCGCCGAAAAGCAACGGATATGCCTGTTCTTCCTGGTCGGCGCAGCCGCAAAGGAAGATCGAACGAGTCGAAGCGGACCTTCGGTGACGTCCTCATCAGGAGATACGGCCTATCCGCCCGGTTTTCGGCGAATACTACGGCGCCCCCCAAGTCGCCTGTACTGGTTGAGGTGTCGTCATCAGGCGGTATGCAGTTGCGCAGCAAGCTTGACCTTGACGCTTGTGTCAAGGTCGTAGCTTTATCTCCATGCCTGCCGATATCAACACCTGGAACGACCGGGTCATCGCCGAGTTCCGAGCGAACGCCGGCTACGTGGCGTGGAGTAACGACGACGATCTCGCCGCGGGGCGCCCCGTCCCGCCTCGGCTTCCCGCTTTCGGCGAGGGCCAGGGCGTGCCGATCGTCTTGGTGCACCACTTCGGGGCCGAGACCGGGCGCGAGCGTATCAGCCCGTTGATGTACCAGCCGGTTGGCGATGGCTTCGCTGTCTTTGCCACCTACGGTGGGAGTCCGCACCACCCGGCGTGGTACCGCAACTTGGTGGCGAATCCGCGGGTTACTGTCGAGGTGGGCGCGGAAAAAGTCCCGGTCTTGGCCCGGCTCGCGGACAGCGTAGAGCGCGAACGGATCTGGGCGACGCAGGTAGCGCTCATGCCGGCGTTCGCCGAGTTCGAAGCGACGGCCGGCAGGCGTATCCCGGTCATCGTGCTGGACCGTACCCATGCCGGCGATCCCGCCCGCACCGCACCGAGGGCGATGTCGAAGGACCGCAGCAAACTGGACTCATGACTACCGACGACAACGAGCAAGGCGGGATCCGGATCGGCGAACTCGCCCAGCGCACGGGGGTCAGTGCGCGCTCACTGCGGTATTACGAACAGCGTGGCCTGCTGACCTCGAACCGTGACCAGAATGGCTACCGCCGTTACAGCAGCGACGTAGTCCCCCTCGTGGCCAACCTGCGACGGTTGTTCGGTGCCGGTCTGTCCGTGGCCGACATTCAACATTTCGGTTCCTGCCTCATGAGTCCAGATCTTGGCTCACCCGCCTGCGAGGCCGCCCTCGACGTGTACGAGCACCGACTCCGCGCCCTCGACGACAGGATCGCCGTTCTCACCCACCTACGGAGCAATCTTGCTGCGCAGGTAGAGCACCTGCGCACCCGGATTTACCCGAATGACCACCAATCCTGACGAGCGAGAGCAAAGCAAGTGACTGCGCGTCTATCTGGGGTACACCTCACTATGACGTTCGGTGTTGGGAGATCACTGCCTGTCACTCTGCTGGATGACTCCTGCTTTGCGGCGGGGCCGGCTTCGGGGTTTCGGGTCATTCACTATGGCCTGCCGGCTCCGGGCGCGGGCGCCGGGAATGCCACCACCTGTCCGGTGGGTTGCGAGGATTCCGGTTCGCCCCAGTGCTGACCGATGACATACAGCCGTGGGTTGTCGTCCCGGCTGAGCGCGCAAGCGAAGGCGCCGCGATCGATTTCCACGGTGGCCGACACTTCACCGCCTTCGTGGACTCGCACGCAGCGCTGATTGCCCACGTCGGCGTACCAGACCGCGCCCTCGGTGTCGATACAGATCCCGTCGGGATGGTCGCCGGGGGTCCGTGCCCAGGTTCGGCGATTGCCGAGGCTCCCGTGGGGCGCGATATCGAAGGCTGTGAGTTGTTCGGCATAGGATTCGGCGACGATCAAGGTCGTGCCGTCCGGCGTTATCGCCATCCCGTTCGGGAAGGCGAGGTCATCGGCCACCTGGCGGACGTGGCCGTCAACGGTCACCAGTACGACTATCCCGGGTGTGTACTCGCCGCCGGGAAAGTCGAATCCGATATTGTTGACGTAACTGCGGCCCTGGCCGTCGACAACGACCTCGTTCCACGGTTTGTCCGAGATCGGCAAAAGATCTGCGTGCTGTGTCAATGAGCCGTCCGGCTCGCGACGTAGCAGCTGCCGGTGCGCCGAGTCGACCACCAGCAGCCGCCCGTCGGGCAGGAAGTCGATACACATCGGGAACGAGGCGATTGTGGTGATCACCTCGCGGCCGTGATCTGTGGTGAGGGCGATGACCTGGTTCGCTCCCCAGTCCGACAACCACAGCCTGCCCTCGTGCCACCGCGGCGATTCGCCGAACACGACCCCCTCCAACAGAACTTCCGGCCTATCCACGCTGTCTCCCTGTCTCTCGGTGCTACACGAGTCCGACTTCACACGCCGGCAAAACTCATCGCCGACGATTCGCTCGCCAGAGACGAAACCGTGGAGAGCGTCACCGAATCGCCGATACGATGTGCAACTTTGGGGTAGACCCCGAACAGGCACCAGTTACCGAGACGAAACGCGTCAAAATAGAGTCCGATTCCGGTTTATTCGACATTTGTCCACTGGGTTCATAAGAGTACAGATTGACAACCTGTCGGCGGGAGGGGATTTCGGGATGCGGGTCGGCTACATCCGGGTGAGCACACTCGACCAGAACACCGTCCGCCAACTCGACGGCATCGACGTGGACAAGATCTTCGTCGAGGGGTCTCTGGTGAGGATATCTCACGGCCGAAGCTCGAGGAGTTGCCGGCGTTCGTCCGCGAGGGTGGCGAGGTGGTCGTGCACTCCGTGGACCGGCCGGCCCGCAACCTCGACGACCTGCGCCGGCTGGTGCGCATCCTGACCGGTGAGGGCGTGAAGGTGGTGTTCGTCAAGGAGAACCTCACCTTCACCGGCGAGGACTCCCCCATGGCCAACCTGCTGCTGTCGGTGATGGGGGCATTCGCCGAATTCGAACGTGCCCTGATCCTGGAACGCCAACGCGAGGGCATCGCCGCCGCCAAGGCCCGCGGCGCCTACACCGGCCGCGCCCCCGCCCTGACCGGCGACCAGGTCGCCCAACTGCGCGAGCGGGCCGCAGCCGGAGAGTCGAAATCGGTACTGGCCGCCGAATTCGGTATCACCCGCCAAACCGTCTACAACTACCTGCGTGCTCCCGCGCCACAGTGAACACGGTCTCGGGTGAGCGGTGCCGGTGCACGTGTCGGCCTGTCGTGCCATGCTCACGACGTAACTGCCCTGGTCGGAGGAGAACGACGAGATGGCCGATACCGATGACCGACCCACGGTGAAGCTGGTCGCGCACTGCCGCTGCTGTCATGGTTGGCTGCTGTCGCCGCGGTCGGTCGCCGGGGGGATCGGGCCGACCTGCGCGATCCGCGAACGCGCCGAACAACGCGCCGCCACTGCGGTGCAGCAGCCGACCCTATTCGACATCGCCGCATGAAGAACAGCAGCCTGTCGACTTGACCAGGGGTCTACGCGAACTTCTTGTTTCTGCGCCATTACTACGGGGACCCCATGAACCCTTCACGGCGACAACATTCCTGAACAACCCACCGGCCCGATCGAACTGGCGGTTCCCACATAGCGGGAGGTGTTCATCAACCGATCAATTGATAAACACCAGGTCTATGCATCGACCCCCTCTGCTGGGGCCTAGCACTCCAGTTGTAGATCGCTTGGGCTGCTGGGCCTATGCTCCGTGGCGTGCGCCGCTTGCCTCAGCTGCCGTGTGGCCGGTCCTGGTCCAGCATCGTCGCGTCGAACCGGGCTTTGCCGGTCACGGCGCGTGGTTCGGGTACGAGCGTGGTCGCAGTCGATTCCCAGGGGACAGCCGAGGCCCAGCCGACAAGGGGCATGGTCTCGTCGTAGTGCGGAGCGAACTGCGCGACGGCGACGGTGGGCATCTGATAGTTCAGGCTGCGGACGTGGTCGAGGAACGTCTCGGGCAGCGAGACGTGGTGGGTTTCCAAGTAATGCGGGAAGTCCTTGCGCCACAACCAGGTGCCGTCGGTCACCAGGGACGAGCATCCGGAAGAGTACCGGTGGGTGCAGCCGGTGATGACGTCGTGTCCGGATTCCATGACGTCGATCAGAACGTAGCCGGCGTCCAGGTAGGCCACCAGATCCGAGTCAGTAGACGGCGTCCAGCACGGCCTCGCAGAGTGGGCCGGTCACCGCATCGGCCGGGATAAGCTGATCGGCCTCGGCGAGCAGGGCGGTCGCTTCCCCGCGGACGTCCTGCTCGGCGAGCATATACGTGAGCCCCAGGCCCTCCCCGATGATCTGCATGCCCTGGCTGTAGGGCCTGGGGAGATCGCGAACGTCCCACCACAGGCCCGCCAGTCGGTATATCGCGTCGATTTCGTCGAACAACCCCAACCGCCGGCCTCGGCCGATCAGGCCGCAGACGGTGTCCCAGAAGCACAACGCCGGCAGGTCTCCCAGCTCTCGGCCGGTCTGCTCCACGAGCCGCTCGAGGGCGTCGAGGATGGCTGGTTCCGGCTGCGAGGTGCCGACCATTGCGGCAAGGTCGGTAGCGGCCGGCCAGTCACAGCCAAGGGCCGGCAGGAGACTCGCGATCTTCGGCCAGCTGTCGGGGTCTACCCCGCCGGTGGTGTAGTTGTATTCGTCGACCGTAGCGGCCGCAAGGGACTGGATTACCCGTGCGGTGTCGAGCCTTGCCATAGCGCCAGAGCCTATAAGGGGCGTGGGGTGAACCGTCACGGGTTGGGGACCGGCTTCGGTTTCAGACCAGCGCCGGTCGGCGTGGCGGTTGTTGAGCGTGGTACGCGGCCTCGTACTCGGCAGGAGTCAGGTAGTCCGGCCGGGAATGCAGCCGGGCATTGTTGTACCAGTCGCACCATTCCATGAGCGCGTACTCGACCTCGGTGAGAGTTTTGAACGGACCGCGCCGGCCCACGACCTCAAACTCGCCGCCCACGGCCCGATCCTGATCGTGGTCGACCAACCCAACACCATCGGCGCGTTGCCGGTCACCGTCGCCCGCGACGCCGGCCACGACGTGGCTTATCTGCCCGGGCCGGCGATGCGCCGCATCGCAGACCTCTACCCCGTCAGGCGAAAACCGATGCCCGTGATGCGTTCGTCATCGCCGATGCCGCCCGCACCATGCCACATGCCCTGCGGCGGGTCGATGTCGGTGACGAAGCCTTGACCGAGCTCGGAGTCCTCGTCGGCTACGACGACGACCTCGCCGGCGAAGCGACCCGCGCCAGCAACCGCATCCACGGCCTGCTCACCGGCATCCACCCCGCCCTCGAACGAGTCCTCGGCCCCAGGGTCACCCATCCAGCGGTGCTCGAGATCCTGTCCCGCTGCGGTGGCCCCACCGGAATCCGGAAAGCCGACCGTCGGAAACTGACCGCGATCGCGACCAAGCATGCGCCCCGCATGGGCACCCGCCTGGTCGACGAGATCCTCGCCGCATTGCCCGCCCAGACCGTCACCGTCCCGGGCAGCAAAGCCGCCGAAGTCGTCCTGCCGAAACTGGCCGACCAACTCAAAACCGTTCTTCAACAGAGGAAAGCGATTGCCGACGACATCGAGGAGATGCTCGATGCGCACCCTCTTTCCAAGGTCCTGACCTCGATGCCCGGCATCGGAGTCAGGACCGGAGCCCGCATCCTCCTCGAAGTCGGTGACGGCTCCGTCTTCGCCACGTCCGGACACCTGGCCGCCTACGCCGGCATCGCCCCGGTCACCCACCGAGCGGGACTCGCTCACGGAGATCTAATCCGGTGCCTACAGCGCGGCCGGAGCGTCCGGTGCGAACGGTAGCGCACCCACGATATGGCCGACTTCGCCATTACGGAGCGCCGTCACCGCATCGTGTGCGGAACGGAAGACGCGGCCGCCTCCGTCCGCCACTACGGCGCGGTACGGGCGGGAGAGCACAAAGGCAGGGCACGGGGGTATCGGTAATGCCAGAAATGGGGATCGTCCTCTCAGGTCACGTATCGAGGGTCGCGCCGCCGTCCACCCGCAGGCCGTGCATGGTGATATGGCGAGCGTCGTCGGATATCAGGAAGCGAATCGCCGCGGCGATATCGGCGGGAGGGCGATGCGGCGCAGCAGGATTTCGAGGCGGTAGGCATCGGGATCGCCCGCGAGCAGACCGGTGCGGGCGGCATTGTCGAGGGGCGGTTGTCACCGTCGGCGTACAGGCCATGCAGCATGGCGGTGTCGGTGGAACCGGGTGAGACCAGGTTCACACGCACGCCGTGCGGTGCGACCTGGAGGGCGAGCGCGCGGGTGAAAGCCGTGGCGGCGGCCTTGGAGGCGCAGTAGGCGGCCATGCCGAGGCGGGGAGTGCTTGCGGCATTAGAGGGTACAACCACGATGGCCCGCGTCCGGCGGCGACCATATCGCGGGCGCCGCGCTGGGTGACGTGCATGGTCCCGGTGGCATTGACCGCGAAGCTGCGGTCCCATGTCTCCGGTGTGATATCCAGGGCTGCACCGGAACCCATTACTCCGGCGGCGTGCACGACCACATCGGCCGGACCGTATTCGTCGGTGAAACGGTCGAACGCGCTGTTCACCGACGTCGCGTCGACCACGTCCACCTCGTCGGCGTGCACGGATCCCGTTGTGAGAATTGCGATTTTGCGTGCCACCTCGTGCACCCGTGGATCTCGGTCCCACAGCGCCACCGCGCGTGCTCCGTTCGCAAGTTCGGCGGCTGTGGCCCCCCGATACCCGCGGCCGCGCCGGTGATGACGACCACGCCCGCACCCGAATCGATTGTAAACATAATTGTAGTCTTTCCTGAGCACAGGCTCACTCACCCGAATCGCCGTAAGGGTCAAGGGATCCGAGTGGTTATGCATCTCCGTCGGTTTTATAGCTGGTGATGGTTTTCGGGACTTCGCGTAGTGTGATCAGCGCGAAGACCGCGGTACACGTAGCGAATACCGCACCTGTCAGTAGGGTGGCGTGCATCCCGTCGACGAAGGCCGCTCGCGCACTGTCGACGATACCCGCGCTGAGGTCCGTAGGCAGTATGGCCGCGGCCTGCATCGCTGCGCCGAGACTGTCGCGAATCCCGGCGGCTGCCTCGTCGGGAACCCCATCGGGAAGATCGACGGTGAGGCGATATACGCCGTTCAAGACGCTACCGAGCGTCGCGATGCCCAGAGCAATGCCGAGTTGGGACGCGGTCTCCGAGATCCCGAGCGCAGCTCCTGAACGGCGTTCGGGAACGGTGGCCAGCACCGTATCGGAGGTGGTGGTGAAGGTGACTCCCATGCCGAGCCCGAAACCGATCAATGGGACGACCATCAACCAATATGCAGATGTGACGCCGGCAGGCAGTAGGCATACGAACGAGATGGCGGTGACGGCCAATCCGAGTGCCGCAGTCTTGGCTCGGCCCAGCCGGGTGATGAGTGGTGGGGCGAGTGCGGCGCCGGCGACCAGGGCGCCGACCGCGCCGGGTAGACTACCCAGCCCCGCCTGCAACGGTGACCAGCCGAGCACCAACTGAAAGTATTGTGAGAACGTCATCGACTGCGCGGCGACAGCGAACAGCAGCATCAGGTTGATCGTCAGCGAGCAGGCGAACGCCGGTATTCGGAACAGACGTAGATCGATCAGCGGATCCGGCACACGAGCCTGGCGGTGCAGGAACAACACGACACCGAGGCATCCTATGATCAGCGCACCGAATATCCGCGGCCCCACCATGCCACCCGCGAGCTCCTTCAACGCGTATACGAAGCCGAATACACCGGCGGCGGACAGCGGAACGCTGAGCAGATCGAGTCGCCCCGGCACGGGATCGCGGAGTTCGGGAAGCAGTAGCGCCCCCACGACGAATACCACGGCCAGAACGGGGAGATTGAGTAGGAAAACCGCGCGCCATGGATAGGCGTCGAGTACGGTGCCCCCGAGGAGCGGACCGAGACCGACCGCGATCCCGCCGACACCGGTGATGGCACCCACGGCCACTGTGCGTTCCTTCGAATCGGAGAAGACACCACGGACCAAGCTCAGCGAGGTCGGGAACAGGGTTGCCGCGGCCACGCCGAGCAGCGCGCGCGAGGCGATCAGTGTCGCGGGTGTCGTCGCGACCACCGCCAGCCCGGACACGGCGCCGTAACCAGCGATGCCGATCAGCAGCAGACGCTTGTGACCGATGCGGTTACCGATACCGCCCATGGTGATGAGTAGGCCCGAGAGTACGAAAGAGGACACATCGGCCACCCACAGCAGCCCCGTCCCACCGATGTCCAGATCCAAGGCGATACTCGGCAGGACGAGGCTGAGAGTACTGAGGTCAAAGCTCGGGACGACCGCGACCAGACACGCTACGACCAGCGTGCCCCATTTACGGATCGGCGTGACGCAAGCCTCACCCCCCGTGAATATTTCGATACGCGTGTTCACATCTAGAACCTATGAAACCGCGGTACCAGCGGGCATCCCGCTCCGGTACTGGCCGTACTGGCACCACAGTATGAAACAACCAGACCCGCTCCCCCAGAGATTCGACGGCCACTGATCTGCCCGCATGACCTCGGGGACATCGTCGTCGCCGGCCTCCAGCAGCAGCACGCTGACATCGGGGTCTTCGGCGAGACGCCGCGCGACGACCGACCCCGATCCCCGAACCCACCACCCTCGACCTCACTATCCACACCCTTGCCCTTCCCGAGGCCGGTGCCCGTGCCGAAAGAACGACAACAGCTGTTGCTGCGGTCGCCGACGCAGGTTCATACGTCGGCGACGGCGCCGGAACCGCGCAGCGTGCGGTGTGTTCCCCCGAGGTCGTGTAGATAGAAAGGTATGGTGTCCGCCGATGCCGATACGACCACAGACGATCGGTGACAACCTGGCGACGGCCGACGCCGAACCCACGCGATGGTCAGCGGGAGAACCCCTGGTCTCGTCGCCGTTCCCGGCGGGTGACTTCGCGGCGCCGTTCCTCCGGGATGGCCCGCTGGTCAACTACCGCACGCTGGACCACGTGTGCATCGTCGATACGGGCGCGGCGCAACGCCGCATTGAGCTCGATCTCGGGATCTGTTGGCATAGGTGTTGCGGCACTGATACTCGCCGCCGCAATCGCCGGTCCGCTCTGGATGCCCTCCGCGCGTGCGTATTACGCGTAGTGAGCACGACAACCCGTCTCTCCTGAGCGTCGGGGGGACGGGGTCGGAACCTGTTGTCCGGCCTGAGACATCGGTGACCTGGCGAGGTCTCCGGTATCCGGTATACCGCCAAAGACCGGATCAGGAACGACGGCGCGATGCCGGGCGCGGGCGGTGCGAATGCCGACGGCCGCGAGGGGCTCAGTCCGCGTGGGCCCTGAAGTCGTCGAGCTTCTGCATGCTCTCGCACGGCCACAGTGCCGGCGAGTCGTGCCTACCGAGGCAGGGGGCGTTCCACTGGCCGCCCTCGGCCTGGTGCTCGCGCATGAATGCGCTGAACTCGCGCGTGTTCGGTCACCTCGGGGGGTGCGGCCGGTCGAACACGTGCCAGTGATGCCGGACGGCGAACCTCGGCGGGCGAAGAACCGGAAGTCGGGTCATCCGCCTCGGCTACGGATGGCGCATATACCCAGGTGGTCGACGGCTACGTGCCGACACTCGGCATTGCTTACCCACGTGCCGACAGCGCGACTACCGACAGCGACACGGAGCTACCCCGAGGCTCTACAAGCGCCGCCGGCACCATCACAAGGAACACGGTGACCAGGACGCAGAGCCGTAACGCTGTCACGCCTATCGTCATGATCTCGGGCGATCACAACTGCCCGGTCCTTAGCGCCGGATCCCGGCCGGCTACACCACTACCCCCAGGTATCCCCGGATGCGCTTGGCCTCGCACCGCCCGCAGACGGGCCATCCGCCACACAAATACGACGCATTTCACATCTGATTTGTCCGATTACCGGTGCTCCCGGGTCGGTGATGATGCCTCACGTATTCGATCCAACGAAACGGAGGACATGTGACGACAGAGCGAAACGCGACGTCCTGGAGAGGATTCCGCGATCACCTCGGCATTGCGATCGTGCCGGCGGGCGGAGTGCTCGTCGGTGCGATCAACATCTATCTGGTAGGGAGCCTGTTGCCGAGCGTGGTCGCCGACATCGGCGGCGAAAGGCTGTATGCGTGGAGTACAACGATCTTCTCGGTCGCACAGGTGGCCGGCACGCCGGCGGTGAGCCGGATGCTGTCTCTCCGTGGCACGGTCGGCTCGTATCTGATCGGATTCGGGGTGTTCGCGGCCGGTTCGGTGGTGTGTGCGGTGAGTCCTGTCATGGCGATGTTCCTGATCGGCCGCGGGGTACAGGGGCTGGGTGCGGGACTGCTCACCGGGTTGGGTTTCGCGGCAGTGTATGTGGCACTGCCACCGTCGCTGTGGGTACGCGGGACCGCATTGATCTCGGCCATGTTCGGCGTCGGCACTATCGTCGGCCCGGTTATGGTGGGATTGTTCGCCCAGTTCGGTGTGTGGCGGGCCGCGTTTGTTGTCCTCGCCGTTGTGGGTGTGGCGGCAGCAGGCTCCGCGCCGTGGGTCCTGCCGAAGAGTGATGACCGCCAGGCCCCCGCACCTGTTCCGGTTGTGTCGCTGGCGCTGGTGGTCGGATTCCTGGGACCGGCGTTGCTACAACGCAGCCATGTCTCCCTGCCGATGGTTCTGGCCTGGTTGCCGCTGCTGTTCCTGGCCGGGGCCGGTATCGGCATCGCATTGCCACACCTGTCGGTGGCCGCGATGACCAGCGCGCCGGATCCAGAAGAAGGCCAGAAGGCCGCGGCAGCCATAGCAACGATCCTGACCATGTTAACAGCCTTCGGAGCCGCCGTCGCCGGTCTGCTGGTCAATCTCGGTGGATCCTCGCCGGTGAACTCGGCCCACTACCTGCTGTTGGGATTCACCGCCATCGCCGCACTCGGCATCCCGACCACTCTTCGCGTGAACCACACAACACGCATACCCGACCTCCGCAAAGACACCACCGCGGTATAGCGCCGGCACAAAGCCGTACTCAAGGATTCGGCGCGTCGGTTGGGCTCCTTCCCTGCCGACGCGCCGCGCCATCCTGGCCCGGCATGCCGAAGGCCAGTCCCTGCACGAGACCGCCCACGGCGTCTCGACCGGTTCGCTGATTGGTGAGTATTGTTGCGGCGGGGGTGGTTTCATGAGCGGCTGTGCGGGATGAGGGTGCGACGCCGGGGTATGGCCAGTTCGGAGTTCTGACGCGGGTTGAGCTGGAACGGTTTTTCCATCTCGACGACCAGAACCATGAGCTGATCGCTCAGCGCCGTCGCGACAGCAATCGCTTGGGCTTCGCCGTCCAGCTGGTGTCGGTCCGGTACCTGGGATGTTCTTGCCGGATCCGCTGGACGTGCCCGCCGATCTGATCGACTACTTGGCCGAGCAGTTGGGCATCGACGATCCGTCGTGTGTGAAGGCATACACCGACCGCAAGCAGACCCGGTACGACCATCAGGCCGAGATCATCGGCAAGCATGGGCTGACCGAGTTCGCCGATGTCGAGGGCGAGCTGTCGGCGTGGGTGGCTGATCAGGCGTGGATGACCGGCGACGGCCCCCGAGTCCTCATCGCGGGCGCGGTGCGGTGGCTGCGGGAGAAGGACGCGTTGCTACCCGGCGTCACGACGCTGGAGCGGCTGGTCGCCGAGTGTAAGCAAGCCGCTGATCAGCGGCTGTGGGCGCACCTGGCCGGCCAGCTGACCGCCGGGCAGTCCGGGGTGCTGCTTGGGTTGCTGGACACCCGGGAGGAGAACCGCCGCAAGTATGTGGAGCTGGAGCGGCTGCGCGGGGGTGCGTTCGCGCCGTCGTCGACAGGTATGCGCAATGCGCCGGCGCGGGTGCGGGATCTGAACGCGGTGATCCCTGAGTCGGTGGACCTCTCGCAGGTGTCGGCGCGTCGGCTGATCGTTTTGGCGTCGCACGGGTTGACCGGCAAGACCGCGCATCTGCGGCGGATGCGGCCCCAGCGGGAGCGGCTGCCAGCGCTGTTGACCGCGTCTGTGTTCACGTTGCGGGCCAAGGCGGTCGACGACGTGCTCGAGTTGTTCGACCTGCTGATGGTGACGAACCTGATGGCGCGGGCGGAGCGTCAATCGAAGGTGACGCGGATGGTGTCCAGGGACGGGAACCCGACCAGTCTCGGGCAGGCGATCGCCCATTACGGGCGGGTCTTCAAGACCCTGCACATTCTGCGCATGGCTGACGACGAGCCGTACCGGCGAGAGGCCAAGGCGCAGTCGAATCTTCAGGAGGGCCGCCACGACCTGGGCCGTGCCATCTTCCACGGCCGCAAGGGCGAGATCACCCGTGGTTATCTCGACGGCATGGAGAACCAGCTCTCGGCGCTGGGCCTCATTTTGAACTGCGTCGTGCTGTGGAATTCGGTGTACCTGGACCGTGCGCTCGACGAGCTGCGTGCCCAGGACTATCCGGTCCGCGACGAGGACGCCACCCGCCTGTCGGCGTTCGTCCGCAACACCTCCGGCTCGAAGGCCACTACAGCTTTCACCTGCCGGATTTCGGCGGCGGCCATCGACCACTACGTGATCCGGACGCTACGGACGAGGACGACTGAACTACACCATCGCCCTGCTGGGCGGGAACCCGTCTCACCGTTGACCACGACACCACGGCCTGGGAAAGATACACATCGATCAATCCACCTCGAACCACAGTGTCCGCGACAGCTACTCGCAAGAATCTCCGGACTGTAACAACTTCTCAGCCGAAGTGAGCGGGTCGTGTTCGAGCTTGGCCCACCAGGCCCCGATCGCTTCGCTCAGCTCTTGTGGCGCGTCCGACTGCAGGAAGTGCCGACTCCGTGGAGCACCGCAGTAGTGTGGTTGGGAAGCCTCGCCTCCCAGCGTTCACGCTCCTTATCGCCGAAGGCGATGTCGGTGTCGGCCCACATGATGAGTGTGGGCAGCTGCTCGAGGACCCTCAGGCGGTCGGCGACGTCGGTGAGAAACGTGCGACTGCCGATGATTGCGCCCGCAAGGACTGCGCTGGCTTGGCGGCGATCCGGGGTGGGCAGGGCGGCGCGGTAATGAGCCATTTCGGTCGCGGATGGCTTCCTACGCTCGTGTCCGGCAGGAATGAGGGCGTTGACGAACAGATTGAACCTCCTGATGAGCTCGCGCCCGGCCGGTCCTCCCATGAGGCGGGAGGCCAGTTCGGCGCGCAGGTCGCCGTTCATCGGCCACGCCCATGTGTTGGCCAGGACAAGGCGTTCGAACTTGTCCGGTCGCTGCTGGACCGCGTGCAAACCGATCGGGCCGCCCAGTCGTGTGCAACCAGTGTCGCCTGCGACAGGCCCAAGCGGTCCAGGAAGGACACGACCACGTCGGCATGTTCCTCGGGCAGGTGCCGGTAGCCGGGTGCTGCGACCGACAGACCGAACCCTGGATAGTCGAGGGCGATGCAACGGAACCGATCCCGCAGGGAGTCGATGACCTGGCGGTATACGAAAGACCACGTCGGATTGCCGTGCAACATCAGCAGGGTCGGTCCCGAACCCTCATCGATGTAGTGAACGACGTGCCCGTCCAGCTCCACGAAGCGGCTCTCGAAGGGAAACGACTCGCGTCCACCCACGACGGGCGTGCGGGCTGCTGGGTCGTCATGTCCGGGCCTCCTCGGATCCTGCTCGATTGCGGCAACGATGTGGTTAGAGGAATGCGGGCACAAAACGGTCGGCGGTGCGTATCGCGAAGGCGAGCGGCCGGGCGAGGCTCGCCGAGAGCGTGCCTTTCAGGCGTCCCCGGCGCCTGGCCGACACCCGCGGCGGGAGCGCCGCGAACAGCGTCGCCAGCCCTGGCAGCGCACGGACGAAGACCGTGTAATCAACGATCTGTCCGTGTTCGTTGCAGCGCACCAGATTCATGGCCTCGAGTTCCACGCCGCGAACGCGCGCACGGAACGAGAACGATCCCGTGTCACCGACCGCGAGCGGTTCGCTGGTGCCGAGGTCGTCGAGGACGGCGAAGATGTCGCGATGCAGCTCCACAACCTCCTGCCTGCCCTCGAACCGTAGCCGCATCGTCATCGGGGAGTGAAACACGACATCGGGCGCCAACACCTCGGCAATCGCATCAGCATCGCCGCTTTCCCCGGCAGCATGCAAAGCGGCGAGCGCCGCTGAGACCGGCGTGGCGGAACCGGCGGCAGGACCGGAGACCGGCATGGGAACCCTTTCGGGAGACACCTCGGATGTTGCTTGATAAAATCAAGTCTTATGGAAGAAGTCAAGCAGAAATCGGTGCGCTCCTACGGGCAGTTCTGCGGTTTGGCGCGCGCACTCGACGTCGTGGGCGATCGCTGGAGCCTGCTGATCGTCCGTGAGATTCTTCCCGGCCCGCGGCGCTACGGCGAACTCGTGGCCTCGCTGGGCGGGATAGCCACCAACCTGCTCACCGACCGCCTCCGGAGCCTGGAGTCCTCCGGAGTGGTCGAGCGGCGTCCGGGCCGGATCAGCGGCGTCGTGTACGCCCTGACACCATGGGGTGAGGAGCTGCGTGAAACGATCGAGGCGCTCGTCCGCTGGAGCTTCCCGCTGATGACCAGCGGCCGAGGCGGCGACGCCTTCCAGCCTCGCTGGCTGGCGGTCGCACTCGAAGCGCTGCTCCGCGGAAAGACGGCAGAGCCGCCGGCCGAGCTGGGTATCGAGGTTGCCGGCCTGTTCATGACCTTGCGAATCGACAACCACGGTCCCCATGTGATCGTTCAGCCCGACCAGCGGCCCGACACGATTCTCGAAGCGGAGCCGGAGACGGTCCTGGGGCTGGCCGCCGGTGCGATCACCCTCGACCAAGCACTCTCCTGGGCGAGCGTCCACGGCGATCCGAGCGTCCTCACCACGGTGCTGGCCGGGGCACAGACATGAACGAGCGAACACCAGACGCAGCCGGGCTGCTCGACGAGGTCCTCACCGCCCATGGCGGCCTCGAGCGGTGGCGGGCCGTGACCGCCCTCACCGCCCACGGACGATTCGGCGGTCTCCTGCGCTCACGCTTTCCCGGAAACCGGATGGCCGAGGTGACCGTGCGGGTGCAGTTGGCGCAACAGCACGCCGTCTTTCACGGCTTCCCGCAAGCCGACCAGCAAGCGGTATTCGATCGAGGCGACGTACGGATCGAGACCCGCGATGGCGAACCGATCAGTGCCCGGCGTAACGCCCGCGCCGCCTTCGCCGGGTTCAACGGCCTGCGTCGCAACCTCCGCTGGGACGCGCTCGACGCCGCGTACTTCGCCGGATACGCATTCTGGAACTACCTGTCGACACCCCTGCTTCTGACATGGGAAGGAGTCGCCATCACCGAAGGCGATACCTGGCCGGAGGCAGGACAGCAGTGGCGGCGCCTCGAGGTCCACTTCCCGCCGGACCTCCACACCCACTCCCGGCACCAAACCTTCTACATCGACGCTGCTGGCCTGATCCGCCGACACGACTACGTTGCCCACCCAATCGGTCGGTGGGCGCACGCGGCCCACTACTGCAGCGCCCACCAACGCTTCGCTGGACTCGTCTTCCCCGCACGCCGACGGGTGCTCCCACAGGGACCCGGCGGCCGAACTCTCCCCCATCCGATCCTCGTCGCACTCGACATCGACAACATCGAGACCGAGACATGACCGCAATCCGCTCCACTTCGGGTCAGGGGGCGAACTCTTTCTCGTTGAGGTCGTGAATCACTTGTCGCACATGAGTGGTCGACGCCTTGCAGACGGGGGCGTTTCCATCGAATCTGCGGGATATGCCGGAGCCGATCCTGTTGCTCGGCTCCGGCATATCCCGCAGCCGAACTCGGGGCCCGAACCGCTCAGCACCGCCGCCGGGCGGCGTGGTCGGTCTGAGCCTGCCACCGAATCAGCGCCTCCGCGGACGGCCGTGAGTACTTGCCCAGCGACCGCACCGCGGTGTGCCCGCTCATTCGCATCAGCATCGGCGTCGACGCCCCATCCTCGGCGGCGTGCGTGAGCTTCGAATGACGCAGCTGATGCAGCGTGAACGGTCCGCGGCCGAAGTTACTGGTGTGATGCTCGAACAACTCGGCCGCCCGCCGGTACGACAACCGCGCGCGCAACGTGGACGGGTTGATATCGCCCACGGCCACAACGGGTTTCGCCTTGCGGTCAGTCAGAAAACTGGTCCCTTCTTCCGCCCTGCCAGCAGCCTCGGCAGCAGACGCGCGGTACCGGTTTGCCAGGCGACCACATCCCTGGCCCCACCCTTGCGGGTGACCGTGCCGCATCGGTTCGCCATGTCCAGCTTCGGGATGTCGAACAGCAGCAGTTCGTCAGCGCGGGCGGCCGTCTCGTACAGCATGGTCCACAGCACCCGCTCCCGCAGCGGCACATCCTTCGCCAGCAGCCGGGCAACCTCGTCACGGGTCATCGCCCGCGAGTGATCCGGCGGCACCTTCCACGGCACCAACCGAACCAGCGGATCACCAACCAGCCATTGCTGCTTGCGTCAGTACTCGCACGCCCCGCGCAGCGAGGCAAGGCGCACGTTGAACGTCTGCGCCGACCGACCGCCCCACTTGAAGGTGAACCAGCCGCCGCCCCGCTCGGCCTCCAACAGACCCACATCGGAGTCGGTGCCGAAATCACGCACAAGCTGATTGAGGGCAATCGCGTAGCCGCGGCGGGTGTTGGTGCTTGGGATCGTCGCAAGGTAGTCGGCCACCGCATCCTTGAGCCGCACACTCCGCACCGGCAGCGCCCGCACCTGTCCCACGATCAGTCCTTCTGCCAAGTCTCCGGCCCCCGATCGGCGCTACCGCAGATAATCTACGGAGTGGCCCCGCTCGCGGCGGGGTATAGCGCCAGCTCGCCACCGATATTACCGCAGATAATACGCTATTGTCTGCGGTAACTGCTTAGCGCGACTTTTCGCGGATTTGGGCAGAGCATGAGGTCCGTACGACCGAAATCCCATGCTGTGCAAACAATCTCGCGAGCAGTGAGGTGTCAGATACCGCTTAGCGCGACTTTTCTCGTCGCTGGGCCCTACATGCCGAAACGAGGCGGGTG
>NZ_BAFU01000233.1 GCF_000308495.1 Nocardia brevicatena NBRC 12119
TTTAGAGCGCGTCTCATGTGGGAAGTTTCTTGTAGCAGATGAGTGCGGCGGCGAGATGCAAAAATGCCGCGAACAGGTGCCCGTGGCGTTCGTATCGGACGGTCAGGCGCCGATAGCCGGTGAGCCAGGCGAGGGTGCGTTCGATCTTCCACCGATGGCGGCCCAGTCGGGTGGAGTCGTCGATACCGCGACGGGCGATACGGGGAATGATGCGCCGACAGCGCAACCAGTGCCGGTGAACGCGATAGTCGTAGCCCTTGTCGGCACGCAGCCGCTCGGGCCGACGGCGTCGCGGACCACGCCGGGACCGGATCGCGGGAATCGCGTCCACCAACGGCCGCAGCATGAGGCTGTCGTGGACGTTGGCGCCGGTCACGGCGGTGACCAACGGGAGGCCATTCGCATCCGACAGGACATGGATCTTCGATCCGCCCTTGCCGCGGTCGACCGGGTTGCGACCGGTCAGCGAGCCCCCTTTTTGGCCCGCACGCTCGCCGAATCCACGATCGCCGCCGACCAGTCCACCTCACCGCCGACACCGAGCCGATCCAACACCTCCCGATGCAGCCGGTCGAAGAAGCCTGCCTCGGCCCAGGCGCAGAACCGACGGTGCGCGGTCGGCACGCTCACCCCGAACGACGGCGGCAACTGCCGCCACGCACACCCACTGGACAACACGAACACGATCGCGGTGAACACCGCACGGTCATCGACCGGCGCGGTCCCACCACCCTGCCTACGCGCAGCGAACTTCGGAATCAGGGGTTCGGTGATGTCCCACAACCCGTCCGGAACCAGACGTCGAGCCAGAGCATCCATCACCGAGCAGGCTATACGGTGCAGTTATTTCCGTCCACATGAGACGTCCTCTTACACCTCGGACCTCGATGCCGTTATAGACGGCCTGCAACTCGCCAACTCCGACCTGCCGGCACTCGGAATCAAGCTGTTCGATTGGCAGATCGACTCCGACAACCCGTGGTGGAACCGCCCGCTCAAATACGGCGAGATAGGCTGCACGCTCGCACATCTCGCTTGCTGGAACCACTCCGAGGAACACAGCACTGCGCCGTACATCCTGGTCCTCGAGGACGACGCCGTCCTGTCGCCCGGATTCCCCAGCGACCTTCTCCAGGGCCTGAACCGTCTGACCGAGTTCGATATCCCGTTCGATCTGCTCTATCTCGGACGAGATCGCCTGCAGCCCGACATCCCCACCCCGATCCCCGGGATAGTCCGCCCCGGATACAGCCACTGCAGCTACGCCTACCTACTCACTCGTCAGGGCCTGTGCGCCGCATTGTCCGCCGAACTCACACAAGCCATCGTGCCTGTAGACGAGTTCTTGCCCGCCCTCTATACGCCGCATCCGCGTCCCGACCTGCGGGCACGATTCGCGCCCCGACTCGCCGCGCTTGCCTTCGATCCGCCCCTGGTCGCGCAACGCGCGAAGACGGACGCCGGTAGCGACACGGAAGATTCCGATTTCGTGTAGTGGTGGACGAAGGTTGGATCACCGAGCGGGTCGCGGTGTCGTCCAATGTTCGATCAGCGCGGAAAGACGCTTACCCGACCACCGGCCGATCGGAGTATGGACATTGATACCGGTCACCACATGCTCGGCCGGCACGTCCTTGGTTACGACCGATCCCGCCGCAACGTAACTCCGCGGCCCGATCCGCACACCGCCGACCACTCGCGCACCGAACCCGACCACTGAATCCGACTCGACTACCGGCGGTTCCTCATCGACACCCCACCAGCCGAGATGGGGACGCGAGTACTCATGCACCAATTCCCCCATGACGGTCGCTCGATCACCGATCACCGTCGCATCGCAGACGAACCCGGCGACACACGCGTCCGCGCCGATCCGAACGCGATCGCAGATGTAGGCGCCGTGAACTATCCGAGTCCGGTCACCGACCACGCACCCGTACCCGATCCGAGCACGGTCCTCCACCACGCACTCGGCGCCGATCACCGTGCCTTCATGGACAACAACCTGATTGAAGAGCAAACTCCGGTCTCCGAGTACAACAGGGGAACCCGCCGAAGGCCGTCCGCGCTGGGCTTCCCGGAGACGAGCTTCCTTCGGATACCCCAACACGCAATGCTCGCCGACAATCACAGAATCACCGAGCCGAACCGGCCCATATAGTTCCACAGGTGTCACGAGGACAGCGCGATCTGTTCGACCAGCCAGGCAACCGTCATGGCGATCGCCTCGTCCTCACGCTCGCGTGAATCGAAACCATGATCCGAACCGACGACGGTGTGCAGCATCGTGTGTGGTCGGGACTGCGCAGCCCTAGCCGCAATCTCGTAGGAGACCGCCGTATCACGGTCACCGTGCACGACCAGCGACGGCACAGTGCTGTCGAGGAAACCTGCCAACGGATCGTAGTGCGTGAACTCATCGAACAGCACGCGCCCGAGCTCGAATTCGCCGTCGACGACCAGGGCTCCGTTCTCGTGCAGGAGCTTCTGCTGTGATGGCCCAAAGTTCTCCTTACCCCAGGACAACTCCGGCTCCAGAAACGTGGCCCGCAGATCGAGAACCGGATTCCACAACACCAGCCGATCGAGCCGAGTGGCCAGCCAAGGCAGCGACAGCACCGTGGACACTGCGCCGAAACTTGCCGCCACGATCGAAAATCGCCCCCGGAACCGCTCCTCGACAAGCTGCACAGCGGCCTCGAGATCCAAGCACTCACCGGCAACGGTGACCCCTCGTTGCGTCCCGCCACTGTTTCCGTGACCGCGGAAGGAGAACCGGACAACGTTGAATCCCGCGGCGGCCAGTTGTCCGGCCAACCGCACGAACATCCCGCCACCCTCATCCATGTCGACGGTGATCCCGTGAACTAGCAGCACCGTCCCCCGGACAGGGCCCGACGTGGTATGAACGGCCGCGTCGAGACGAACACCGTCCACCGACTCCACCGTGACGCTCTCCACCGGCACGTTACTTCCGCTTACTCCCCAGGCGTGGACCACAGTGCGTCCATGGTCTCGTGCGACACCGGCCGACACAATTCATCCTCCGACGCGAAGGCCATGTTCACAATCGTTCGCCGACCCCGGCGGATCGGATGTACCCGATGCAACGTCGTCTTCGCCCGCATAAGGTAGACCTCCCCAGGCTCCACTGCCAGTCGATGCACGGTTCGTTTCCGAAGTATCCGTTCGATGCCCGGTCTACGCTTGTCCCACACGGTGCCCGGGACACACTCGACGAACCCGCCATCGACCGCGCTCGGACATTCGGCCACCCATACCAGCGCGAAACTGTAATCATCCCAATGCCATCCATGCGTATCACCCGGCCGATCCAGCTGAGTGATCACGAATTGTTCGGGCTCGTACGGGCACAGATACACAGGCTGACCCACGACCGTGGCTATCGCATCGGTGACCGCGCCCGACGCATAGATCCGACGGATGGCGACCCCATGCTCCGCAATCTGTACTTGTCGCACGTTCCTCATCCGTCGAGGCGTGAATCCCGTCTCGGCGAATGCCAGGTCCCGGCGCACGCCCACCCGCGCCGCCAACTGAATAGCTTCGGTAGCAACCGCACGCCGAACCGATGCCGGCACCAGCCACGACACCACCACAGCACCACACCGGTCGAGATCTCGCCGCGCCGCAGCCAACCGCTGAGCAGCTCCGGATTCACTGGCCGTGTTCGGATCGATCAGCATCAGCCGATATTCGTCCACTTCCATGCGTTCAAGCCACCTGGATCGCATGGCGGACTCGCCGATGGTCCGCTACCGAAGCTGCGGACGCGGACCGGGGCTGCTGCACGGATAGGAGACAACCGCTGACACCCTATCCGTGCAGCAGCCCCATCTGACTGGCCTGGGTAGCCGACATCTGCGCGTATTCGGTATCGGTGCCGACCAGTGTCTATCTCGTTCGGCGGTCGTCGCGATCTGGATCGTAGACGAACGTTCGGTGATCAACCCAAGTTGGTTCAGTTCGACCAGTACCTGCGCATCGAGCAGATCGCCGAGCAACACGGCCTACTCTGCGAGGACCGTACTGGACTCGTTGGTCATTTCACTCCTTCTCTGTGTCCCAGCGCTGTGGGCTGCCACGGAGTCCGATCATCTTGTTGCACAGGTAGCGGTTCCTCGGGACAGGTTCTGGTGGCCGGAGGCGACCATGGAAGTTCGCCCTGGGCCGCCACCCAGCTCATGTCAGCTGCCCCTGCTGCTGGTTGCCGCCTGAAGTGAGCTGATGCGGTCACCCAGTTCCCGGACATCGGATCGCCGCCGATAGGGGGTGAGGTCGGTCAGCAGGGTGGACAGATGGCCGACGACCCGGGTGGAGGTGACCTGGTCGGTGAGCAGGTCGACGGCGTGACCTGCGAGGTGCAGGGTGTGGTCGATGTCAGGGTCGGGTTGGCGGGCGTAGGTGGTGGCGAGCAGGGTATAGCGCAGCGCGCCTTCCCGGGAATCGTTGCCGTCCCCGATACGCAGGGCCTCGCGGAGGTGTCGGCGTGCGTCGGCGTGCTGTCCGAGTCGGAGATAGCAGTATCCGGCTTGGCCGTGGGCGTGGGTTTCGTCGAGCCAGTAGCTCCAATCCGGTGCCCCGGCAGCAGGAGTGTCGAGGTGGGAGAAGGCGGCGTCGATCGCGCGGCGAGTATTGACCGCGTAGCCTGCGACCGCATGGGCCTCGGCCGCACGTAGGTTCAGGATCGCCGAAACCCGGCCGCTGGCACCGGGATATCCAGAGATCGCTGTGTCCGCGAGCAAGGCGGCTTCGCGGGGTTGGCCGATGTCTTTGGCCTGGCAGCTCATGAATCCGAGGATGTTCGCTGCGAGTGCCCGGTCCCCGGCGGTGTGGGCGGTGCGCAGGGCGGCGACCCAGTAGCGTTGGGCACGGGCATGTTGGCTGGTGTCGAAGCACAGCCATCCGGCCAGTCGCAGCAGCTCGGCGGCCGAGGAGTGCAGGCGGCGGCCGGTTGTGTCGTCGTAGCCGGCGTGGCGCAGCAGATGTAGGACATGGCGGAGGTGGGCACGGACCATCGTCAGCAGAGGGCCGCCGCCGAGTTGGTCGTCCATGCGGCGCAGGCTGGCGGTCATGGTGTCGATCTCGTCGACCGTGGTCGGTCCGATGCGGGTTCCGCCGGTATGGGCGAGGTTGCTGACGTGGGCGGCGAGCAGCCACTGATGGGCGGGGGCGGTGAGCGCGGTGCCTGCCAGGGCGAGGAACAGTCGTCGCTGCATGGGATCAGCGTCGGTGACCGCGGCGATGGCGCGCAAGGCCCCTTCCACCGTCCACGGTCCCTGGATGCCTGAATCGGCCGGAAGCAGTGGCCCGGTGGATGCGGTGGCCCACCCGAGGTCGGCGGGGGTTACCGGCCGGGCGAGTTCGGCGGTGAACAGCGCCGCGATCAGATCCGGCCACGGTGCGCGGGGTCGGGCGCCGGCCAGCCATTTATAGGGGGTTTTCGGGTGGATGTGGTTGCGGCGCCCGTGCAGTACCGCGTGCTCGCCCAGCCTGCGGGCGAAGGTCTCCGGCCTCCAACCCAACTCGGCCAACAGCATTGCCAGCTGCGCGTTCACCCACCTCGCCCCCGGAACCGGATCGTCGACATCGATGCGGCGAGAGTAACCGGCCACGGTGCGCTGTGGCACCGAAATTCCCCGAAACGCACCAAGCGCACCACTGCCGCCCCCACCACTTCAGCGGTGTCCTGAATATGGCTCGGTTAACAAACCAAACAGGTTGCCGGGCAAATGATCCCGTCACTTGCACGCATGAAGGGGGACACCATGAGATTCCCGTCGTCGATGCACATCCTCACCTACGACATGCACGGCACGGTCGTGGCCACCGGACAGCCGAAACCCGTCCGGCACACCGGCCTGGTCGCGCACACTCACCACCTGCTCGCTGCCCTGGCGGCGCAATACCCGGCGACGCGGTGGGCGGTCACTCAGACCGGCGCCACTCGTTTCGGCGCCTACCAGTTGCGCACTCCGGACGGGACGCTGGTTCTGGCCCAAGGCATTCGGACCGGCTTCGGTCAATACCTCGGCGGCGCGGCCGGCGGCAAGGACTCGCAGCGGGTGCGCCATTTTTACGAGGACACCATCGACGACCCGGCCAACCCGATATATGCGGGGCTGGCGCGCCAGTACGCCCACGTCATCGCCGCCGCCGGGACACCAAACCTGCTGGCGCAGAACATCAATCCCATCACCTCGGTGCTCAAAGCCGAGGAATCCGGGCGCTTGAAGGCCGCCGGTGTCAGCCGGCTGAATGTGACAGGGGTGGTGCACGATCTCGCCGGCGCGGAGCAGCGGTTCGACTACCTGCGCCGCCGTCTCGAGGTCACCGAGCACTCGGTGCGGATCGTCGCGGTCTCCACCGCGGTGGCCGAATACCTCGCCAAGGCCGGTATCGGCGGTGAGATGGTGCGCACGGTGCCCAACGGCATAGACATCGACGAGTTCGCCGCCCGTCTACGCGCCGCCACCGAACAGGATGCCTTCGCTACGGTGGCTTGCCGTAATCGGCTGCCGGCCGGGCGGATGGTGTTGTTGTCGGCACGACGGGTGGCGTGGAAGGGGCATGCCGATCTGATCGCCGCCTTGCGGACCCTGGTCGCCCGCGGTGCCGCCGGGGATGCGTTCGTGGCGTTCAATGGCCACGATATGCACGACACCCGCGCTCTGGACTACACGCGGGAGCTGACCGAGCTGACCGCCTCCGGCGGGTTGACGGGGCGGGTGTTCCTGCTCGACGACCTGTCGCCGACCGAGGTCGCGGCCTGCTATCAGGCCGCGACGGTGGCGGTGCTGCCATCGCGGTGCCCCGAGGCGTTCGGCTACGCCAATATCGAAGCGATGCTCGCCGGCACCCCGGTGATCACCACCGCCCACGGCGGGCCGCTGGACTACATCAACCACGGCCATTCCGGGCTACTGGTGCCGCCCGCAGATCCGGCCGCGCTCGCCGACGTCCTACACCAGGTGCTCACCGACACGACGCTGCACACCCGCCTGGCGCGGGAAGGACGCGCAAGCGCGGCCCGGTACGGCCTCGAACAGATGGCCACCGGTTACGCCCAGGTCATCAGCTCCCATGAGGAGCCGCAGCGATGACGCTCGCCATCCGCACCCGAGGGCATCGACCGATCGGGCGAGGTAACCACTCGACCGTCTACCACCGACCCGGAAGCCGGATCGTGGTGCAGGTTTTTGCCCCGGACGCCGCGGAGCTGACCGTGGCGAAGGTGCGGCATGAATACCGGTACCTGCGGGCGATCTTCGACCCGGTGCTGCCGGGGTTGGTACCGAACCAGCGTCTGCTGCTGCCGCGCCCGGAGGCGCGGTTGTGCGAGGCTGTGATGGTCAAGGACTATGTCCCTGTTGCGCCCGTGTGGTCGCTGCGCATCGCCTACCGGCATCGGTTGCCGCGCCAAGCTCTCGACCAGCTCGCGATATTCCTGCGCGTGGTGCGCACCCTGCTGGCCGACACCGCCCCGGTCCCCGCCCTGAAGGCGGAGGCGTCGCTGATCCCTGACTTCATCGATCCGCCGCTGGACAACCTCGCCATCGACGTCACCGGGCAACTGCGGTTGCTCGACACCAACCGGCTGATCAGCACACGCGAGCTACGCGTCCGCGAACATGCCGGGCAGATCCTTACTCTCGACCACGACGACACCCCCGCCCGCATCTACCGCCTGGTGTTCCGGCGGTTGATGTTCCTCGAACACCGATTCCTCCGCGTCCCAGCCGCACAGCTGCGCACCGACCCGCTGATCACCCGCTACCTGCACCCCACTCAGATCGAGGCCCTGTTCGCCGCGAGCACCACCGCCGGCGAACCGATCACACCGTGAACGCTTCGACCCAACAACCACGACGGGAAACCACCTGCGATGACATCGACCGGCTACACCGACCACGACCGCCGGCGCCGCGTACCCGAGCCCGGCCGCCACTACCACGATCCGACCACAGTGTTCGAACACGACCGGCTGCGACTGCTCACCAGCGGGGCGCTGCACCGACTGTCGAATATCACCCAGGTCGACGAACCCGACGCCGGGCCGGTCCCACACAACCGACTTACCCACTCCCTGACCGTGGCCGCGGTCGGGCGCCGCATCGCCCGCGGTGTGGGCGCTGACCCGACGGTGGTCGAAAGTGGCTGCCTGGCACACGATCTCGGTCACTCGCCGTTCGGACACAACGGCGAACAGGCCCTACGCGCCAAGGCCCGCACCTACGGCCTCGGGTTCGAGGCCAACGCCCAGACCCTCCGCATCCTGACCTACCTGGAACCCGGCCTCGGCCGCACCGGTGGGTTGAACCTGTCGCGTGCGAGCCTGGACGCTGCCTGCAAATATCCGTGGACCCCAGGCGCGCACCGCAAGTTCGGCGCCTACCCCGAAGACGCCGAAACCCTGGCGTGGATCCGCGACGGCGCACCGGACCGGCGACTGTGCGTAGAGGCGCAGATCATGGATATCGCCGACGACATCGCCAACACCCTCGCCGACCTCACCGCCGGAGTGCGCTCCAACGCGATCACCCTCACTCCGCTCATGTCCGTAGTCGACCGCAGCGAATTCGTCAAACTTGCGCATGGCCACTTCACCAACCTGCCCATCGACGACATCGACCGGTACACCGAGGATCTGCTGCGCATCCCGGGGATCACCGCCCTCACCACCGGCACCGATACCCCTGACGCAACGGTGATCACCGGGGTGAGACATACACTCACCGCCCGATTCACCACCGTGGTCGTCGCCGCGACGCGCGCGGCGGTCGGGCCCGGCCCGCACCACCGATTCACCACAGAACTGGTCGTGCCCGATCATCTCCGCGCCGAAATCGCGATACTCAAGGCACTGCACCTGCACTTCGTGCTCCGCGCCCCCGACCTACGCGCCCGCCGAGCCCGGCAACGCCATGTCATCGACACCATCTTCGATGGTCTCCTCGACCGCGCCCCCGACGCGCTGGAACCCCGCTTCGCCGCCCGGTGGTCTCGTGCCGGCACCGACGCGGCCCGAGTCCGGGCTGTCGTCGATCAGATCGCCGCCTATACCGACCGCCGCGCGATCGAGGTGTTCGAGGAGTTGACCGGCGATGCCGATCCGGCGGGTCGGCTCACAGTCGGCAGGCTGCCAGTTCGGTCGCCAGGATGGCCGACGCCCCGAGCTTCTTGAGCTCGTCCATGGTGCGGTTGATGCTCTTACGCTCCACCAGCGACCGCACTGCCACCCACCCCGGATCCGCCAGCGGCGACACCGTCGGCGACTCGATCCCTGGCGTCAACGCGCACGCCGCCTCGAGCACCGCCTTCGGGCAGTCGTAATCGACCATCACATACCGGCGCGCGGTCAACACCCCGGTCAGCCGGTCCAGCATCACCGCCACCGCCTCGGCCCGTTCGACAGTCCATTCCGCCGCAGTGCTGCGGATCAGCATCGCCTCCGACCGCATCAACGGCTCCCCGAACTTCACCAGGCCCGCGTTCTCCAACGACGTGCCGGTCTCCACCACATCAGCGATCGCATCCGCCAGACCGAGGGCGACCGCATTCTCCACCGCGCCCTGCAACACCACCACGTTCGCCGACACCCCTGCCTGCGCCAGGTGCTTGCGCACCAGCTCCGGATACGACGTTGCCACCGACCTACCCGCCAGATCCGTCACCGACTTCGGCCCGTCCGGACGCGCCGCGAAATAGAACGTCGACCGAGCGAACCCCAGATCCAAGACGGATTCGGCCGGCGCGGCCGCATCCTCGAGCAAATCCTTGCCGGTGATCCCCAGATCCAGGGTTCCCGCACCCACATACACTGCGATATCGCGTGGCCGCTGAAAGAAGAACTCGATCTCGTTTTCCGGGTCGAAGCAGTTCAGCTCCTTGTTCCGCACCCGCGGTAGCCGGTATCCGGCATCGGTGAGCAACGTCAACGCCGATTCGCTCAACGAACCCTTGTTCGGGACAGCGACACGCAGCAATGGCATACCGACAATCCTCACACACCTCGCAACCGCATTTCCGCGCCCACCAGCGATAGCAAACACCGGACTTGAGCACAGCACGAGCGATGCTGATCGCAAGATCTAAATCGCCGTCGAACTGGACGAGCTGCTGGCGGCACCTCGCTCCCATGAGACGTGAGGTTGTCCCATCCGTGCAGCAGCCCCGACGGTTTTACGAGTCGGCCCGCCCAGTATCCTGCGGCACGCTATGGGGTAGCTGAGTCCGACTGCGAAACCGCTGCCATCAGATAAATCGACGATTCGCTCTGCTTGTTGCCTATGGTCCTCACCTGATGCTCCGGTCGAATCGCGCGACCTCGCGCAGCACAGCTATATTCCCGGTCTTGCGCCACAGGTAGTAGGCCAGAAAGTAGGCACGGGACTTCAGTACGAAAGTTGTGAACGAACCAATCAGTGCAAGGCTAAGGGAAATCCACGTCAGCATGCACCCACGATCGGACGGATATCATTCTACCACAACGTCGTCGACCCGGTTCGCGAACATAGGCCAAGCCCGAGCGTTCTACCTGCGATGACGGTTCCGAAAAATGATCAGGGAAAACCTGACAGGATGAACCAGTGCCCCGCAAGTACCGCAACACCCTGAAGGCTCACGCTCACGCCCAAGCCAGCCTCGGAAAGGCTCTCATCGAGCTCGCGACATCTCACCGTGTCGCCGCTGCTGCGGTGGAACGCGGTGGGGCAGCAGCTACTCCCACCGGACCAGGGCAATTCTCCGAGTGGATCGCCACGTCATGTGAAATCGCGGCAGCAGCTGAGCGACTACTGGCCTTGGAGGTGGAACTTGCACGCAGGCATGGCATGACCTGGGATGCGGTTGCAGAGGTTCTCGGTGTGAGCAGACAGTCGGCATGGGAGCGATTCCGGTCGCATGAGCGGTGGAACAAAGCTCGACAAATCTCCCAGCTGCGACAACAGCGGAAAGCTGACCTTTTTCGCAGGATGACGGCAGGCAAGAGCGACTACGAAGTGGCGATCTTGAAGCAGATAATGCTGGGCAAGCAGTGAATCGACCGAGTCCAAGACCGCATCACGGCCAGAAGCCTCGTAGGTCACCGCCCCGAAGTAGCAGGCCCTAGGAGAGCTGCGAGCAAGGGAGCACCAGGGGCTACAGAGGGGAAATCGGAATGCCGCACGACCTGCTGGACGTCTGTCCAGGAGGTTCACCGATAGCCGGGGATGGACGACGAGCGGCGTCGGCGCCGGGACGCTGATGCCGCTCGGAGCCAGCAACGCGAATCCTCTGAACGGGGACGCCACCACAACGAACACGGACAACATTTCCATATCGGGATGGCGCAACTACGCGGAGAAATACGCGAAAACGGTTGGCACCATGAGCAAACCATAGAGCTGGGTCCGGAGCGCAAGCGCAGGCATGACACCGCCCGCATCAACGAACGCGGTGGCCGGGACTTCACCGAATACAAAGGCGGTGAACAGGGCGGCGGCGACCGAACCATAGGACAGCTGGCGAAAGACCAGGAAGTCCTCGAACGCCACCCGCGCGCGACCGGTACCTGGGTCCTCGTCCGAGAGGCCGCCGACCGGCCCACGCATGAAGCACTCGACGCCTTGGCCCACGACTGTCCCGACGGGTTCCGCGTTCCCGAGGATCCTGGGCGGACAATAAATCCGAAGGACTTCAACTCGCTGTTTACGAGTCTGACCAGAAAAACATTTGATCGGTACGGCCACAGCAGTGTGGTCTACCCTGGTCATGGTGACGACACCGCACCTAAGTGTAGAACCTCATCACCTCAAGGAGTGGCGTAGTCGCGGATGGTGATCGCAGATCCAAGATATTTTGGTTCGTTGTGTTAACGCGCTCCTAATTTGCCGTAAGAGGATCGGCGTTTCTCAAGGACGGCGATAGTATCCGTGATTTCGTGTGTGATTTCCCGGCTGATTGGTCGGTCATTCCACCTTCGCAACAGGAAATCATGCAGTGTAACAAAATCGGGTAGACCTAATGGAGCTCTTGGCGTTACTACGGTCCAGCGCCACTGTCCAAGCACCTCAACTATGTCAACCCCATATTTGTCAGAAATTCCTTCTAGCACGACTAGGTCATTCCAGGATAAGACCGCTGGTGGGGTGACTTTGCTGCCGAATATATTAAAATTTGGTTGCGAATGCTTTATTAGGAGTTGATCAATTAATTCAGTCAGAATGATTCCATTGTCCGGAACTATCACGATGGGAATGAAAGTGGTCTTTGGAGTGACTTTGAATTCTGCTTCATTCCAACCATGCAGTTGAAATTTTTCGATGGTCGAGATTAACTGTGTGAATTTGTGTTCGACCAAGTTGTTCATCAGATCTTTGTTGAACTGGTCAAAGCTACCTGTTCCTTCGGATATTTGTGGCCGCAATGAGCGATTATTGGCATCCGATACGAGGCAAAGGCTTCCGCTGGAAAATGCCCAGTCGCAATTCTTCGACTTTCCGGTAGATTTTCCTGTCCGTTTTTTCCATCGAGAATTCATTTGCGACTCTCCGACAACATTCCGATTGCTTCCGCCCGAGTTTTCCGCTGAACGTTTGAACGATTCTCCAACTCTCCGTTCAAAGACATCGTCAATAGCTCTTAGAAAGTTCTCGGACGCTGCTGCGTCTTCTATAGCCAATGCGGCCGCGACATCTTGGATAGGGAGATGGCCAAAAAATCTCTCTGCGACGTATTGTAAGCGCACGGCGATGGCCCACTTGTCGGAAAATCTAATCAGCGGAAACCGTTGGAACTCTGCTTTCATCCAAGGCAGATGGGCGATCTCTTCGTGGGTATCCTGATGTTCGGGGGTTGATTCTAAGAGGTTGGAGCGCAGAGTCTCAATATCAATCGAGAAGCGGTCGAAGAAGAAGTTAACCGCCATCTCGGGAAGGCCTCTTGCAAGTAGATCATCGCAGTTTATCAGTGGCATCCCTGAAGAGATATCAGTACATACACACCAGCCCACCGCAAGGAAGTCGGCATGGTCAAATCCCATCACTTCGCTAAAAACATCTGCAGGGCGCTGGCTGTATTTTTTGGTGCGAGGTGTCTTCGGCCATTCCTTCAACCACATATAAGTGGTGAAGGTCATCAACTCCTGAACGCTTCCTGTGCGATTGAATGACCTAATTGCTAATTCCTCGATAAGGTGCTTTTGGTGCAAGTCCTGAAACGTCTCCACTGAAGGATTTGGTAATGATCCCAGATCCAATCCTTCTATTGTGTTCTGCTCCCGGTTTATCGATAGAGAGTATCTAAAAATATCCTCTAGGGTTGGCCTAGATCCAGTATCTGCTGCATGTGAAATTATCTCCTTAGTGTATTGCATCAACGCACTGGGTGTAAACACCACTGACCGGGGGGTAAGTTTCTTATAGAGCTGATTTCTCAGCTTGGTGTCCAGCGACCCAAGTATTATCCTTTCCTCTTCGGGGCGGCGCAAATTTTGAACCCCAAGGTCCATGGAGGTGCATATCTTTGATGCTTCTACAAGAGAGGGGACGATGCCGTGCAAGGCAATTGATTCCAATCTTTCCTCTCTGGTTATCCTTCTATTTAATATGCTCTCATCGTCCAGGGTGATGAATCCGTGTTGTAGGAAATCGAACATCCTTAAGCCTCGCGTTTCGGAAGATGTGGTTGTATTTCTGAATATTTTTACGGATGGAACCGAGGCTCAGGTTGTGAGCAATGCTGATGCGCGCACGGCGTGTAATTCGCCATCTGAAGCCTTCCTGCGACGGTGCTGTGCGTCACCTATCGCTCCTGAAGTCAACGACGTTTCAACGAATGGGCACGGAAGTCTAGGAGCTGCCCGTGTACCGAGGAGTGCGCTGCTGGCTGGCGACCCGCCTGTCCTATCGCTCTAGCTCGGCCCTTGACCTGGTAGATCTCCACCTTCTGTCCCCGAGCGGGACATATATATCGATCCCTGGTCCCCTCGGGAAGGGCGGATACGCCATGCTGTTGGCCGTTCCCTGCAGATACACATCGCAGCGAACGCTTCCACGTCGTCGCCTTCATAGCGAGTCCACGGGATACGCGATATCACAGTCCTCCAAAGAAATTCTGTACAGTCGAGCGAGCCTATCCCCAGCCGCTGTCAATCGACAGAGTTGGCCCGCTGCACGAGTAGGCCGCCGCTGCACCGACCTGGACTTGCCCGCTGACCCAGCAGGCCCGCCGTTCGGATTGCCGAGCCGCTTCCGCAGCGCCACAACGGCCCTGCGGCGGCGGTCCGGGTCCAGAAGTTCCTCGGGAAATCTCCTTGAGCATGTCGATATCCAGGGCCTGTTCGGCGACCATCTTCTTCAACCGCGCGTTCTCGCGCTCGAGTTCCTTCAACGGTTTGGCGTCCTCGGATCTCATGCCGCCGTATTGGTTCTGCCAGCGATGCCAGGTCGCCTTTGGAGACCGCGAGGTGCTTGCTCACGTCCTCGACGGTGAACTGCTGCTTGAGTAGTTTCTCGCCCTCACGGAGTTTGCCGATGATCTGCTCGGGCGTATGCCGACGTCATGACATGGTGCGATCGTTCCCTCCTGTACTCATTCTGGTGCATCAGAACTCTCACAAGCATGGCCCCGAAACAGGGGCCCGATCAGATGGACCCGCTCAAAGGGTCCCAGCCGCAGTCCGTAGGCTTCGGTTGCGTATGTCTCGTCTATCGTCAGGGTGTGAATCAATCATGAGTTCGCGGGGAGATATGTGATCCGTTCGGTGGTGTTCGATATCGGGGAGACCTTGCTCGATGACTCGCGTGAGTTCGGTGTGTGGGCGGATTGGATCGGTGTTCCGAGACACACGTTTTCCGCGATATTGGGAGCGGTCACCGCGGCAGGGATGAACAATGCCGAGACCTTTCAGGTTCTGCGGCCTGGGTTCGATCTGGCGGAGCAGCGACAACGTCGGGAAGACGCCGGGGTGGGCGAACGGATCGAGGAATCCGATTTGTATCCCGATGTTCGGGCCGCGCTGGCGGCGTTGAAACACAGCGGGGTGTGGGTCGGTGTGGCAGGGAATCAAACGGCGAAGGCTGCGACACTGCTGCGTGCACTGGACCTGCCGGTCGATGCGATAGCGACGTCGGGTGAGTGGAATGTTGCCAAGCCCGATCCCGGCTTCTTTGCTGCAGTGATCGAGTTCGCGCCGGGCGCGCCGGAGGAGATCGTCTATGTCGGTGATCACCGAGACAACGACATAGTGCCAGCACGAGCCGCCGGTTTACGGCCGGTGTTGATTCGCCGGGGTCCGTGGGGTTACCTGTGGGCCGATGATCCGATCGTTGCGCGTGAGGCGGAGTGGGTCATCGACTCGTTGACCGACCTCCCCGGTCTTATAGCCAGGGACCGTTGAGTCGCGGATTCGGATCGAAGTACAGTCAGTTGATCGCCTGTTGCAGAGCATGGAGCGCCGCATGATGCGAACAGCCTCCGGTGAGTCGCATCTGTTCCACGATCTGTCTCACGTGGGGGTGGGAGCGGATGTGTTCTGGTGCGATGCCACGAGCGATGTGCAGTGCTTCGAGGGCCGAATCGGGCCGGTCAGCGAGGTGGTGGGCGCGGGCGAGATCGATGTAGAAATGTGAGCGTCGTTCAGCAGGCAACCCAGTAGGAGGTTGCCAGCCTGTCACCGACCGCAGAGCGGCGCCGACATCACCGAGTTCGACTGCGAGCGAAAGTCGATGGATGCGTACCGACGCTGCGCCGAAGGCGGTACCGAGGTGTACCCCTTCGTTGACGCGCAAAGCGACGTTTTGGGCCTCGTCGATGTGTTCTCGCGCCAGGACGGCCAAACCCGCCCTGGCGGCCATGACCGCCGCACGCATATGCAGCGTCCCGTAGGTCGCTGCCGCCCGTTCGCTATTTTGAGCCTTGATGCGGTCGGCGGCTCGTTCGAGCATCCTGCGGCCGGACGCGAGATCGCCCGACACGAAGAATGTTTCACCACGCACATACGAACCGCTGGCAAGCACCAGCTCGTCTCCGGTTTCTGCGGCAGTTGCGCACAGCTGCCCGATGATCCGGGCGGACAAGTCGTAATAGCCGTACTTGTTGGCCACAGCATCGGCCGCGCGATACACCTGAACCAACAGGCGCGCGATATCCGGCCGTTGAGTGGGCGAGCAATCCAGCATCGCCCGATGCAACTCGGACAAGAGCGGTGGCACCTCAGCGGCCAGAAGGGAATAGTCCGATCGGAGCCGTTTGTTCACGATCGACGTAACCGCGGGACGCAACTGTTCGACGGGGTGGACAGGCCCGTCTTCCGGGGAGTCATAGGCATCCAGCACACGGCGCAGTGCCGGGATATGAGCACAAACCGCATCGATTGCCGTGGGCCATGCCCCTGAGTCATGTTCCCGTGTGGCTGTTTTGGCGGGGTGGACAGGTGGTTCGTGTTGCCGGCTGCGGGTGAGCTGTTCGATCGATAGCCGATCTTCGGCGGGCAGGCGTTTTATGGCGTCTCCGAGCAACTCGGTCGGCGAGACGTGTTCGTCGGTTGTGCCCAGAGGACCACGTCCGTATGCGGTGCACAGAATCAACACGCTCGACAATGACGGGGGCGATCCACGGCCACACCCGCGCGCCCATGATTCCCAGGCGTTGATGGAGGTGCCGCCCAGACAAGTCTGATGGCCTGTGACCTCGTTGTAACGCACCGCTGCCTGGTCCTGGGACAAGCCGGTGGCGTATCGGTACGCCTGCAGACTCGGCACGTCCGGATATCGCGTCATCAATTCCGCCGCGGCACGACCCACTGACCTCAGCTCGGTCCACAGCTTCTTGCCCGCCGAAGCCATCTGCCGACCGCGCGCCTGCGGTGTCGACGATTGGTTCATCTGGTCCACGTCCCCCTGGTCCCGAGAGCCTGCACTCCACGTTCATTCACACCCATGACACCAACGGCCCACCCAGACTACCCATCGTGATGGGCAATTCTCGCTTCATCAACGGATTTCCGCAGTTCAGCGCCACCCAGAAATCAGGTGGTAGTCCGACCGCTGGACAGGTGTGGCGCGGTCGGCGCAGGTGCGACGGTGGGCAGGACATCCCGAATGCGCTCCGTGCAGGCGTTACTTCGCCAACGCCGCTATGCGCAACAGACGCGAAAGCAGACCATGACCGAAGTACAACTGAGAAACTGTCGTGCCCCGGTCGGTGTGGATACCACCCGAGCGAGTATCGCCCATGTCTACGACCTCAGTCTCGGCGGTAAGGACAATTACGATGCCGACTGGGCCGCCTATGAGCAGATCCTTGAGGTAGCGCCGCATCAGGGTGAGGTATCGAGGATGAACCGGCGGTGGCTGCACCGCGTCGCCCGTTTCCTGGCCGGGGCCGCGGGTATCGATCAGTTCCTCGATGTCGGTTCCGGGTTACCCACCGTCGGTAACACCCACGAAATCGCTCAACGGGAGAATCCGGAGACGCGGGTGGTGTATGTCGATAACGACCCGCTGTGCGCTGTGCACGGGCGGGTGATGCTCGAGCGCGACGACTACACCCGCTTCGTCCATGCCGACCTGTGTGATGAGGGCACACTGCTGACCAACCCGCAGGTCAGGCGGCTGATCGAGACGGACCGTCCGATCGGGTTGCTGGTGGTGGGGCTGCTGCACCACCTCGATGACGATCTGGGTCTGGCTGTGGTGATGCAGTCCTATATCGATCTGCTGCCCGAGGGTTCGTATGTGGCGATCAGCCACTTCTGGGATCCGGGTGAAGAGGATCCGTCACTGCACGAGTTGGCCAGGGCGCTGGAGGAACGTTTCGTGCGGCGGGGTCTGGGCTCGGGTTGGTATCGCAGCCGAGACGAGATCGCCTCCTATTTCGGGGGCCTGCCGCTGGTGGAGCCCGGTCTGGTCGAGCTCGACGACTGGTGGCCCGAAGGACCGCCGCCCCGTGCTCGGTATCCGGAGGAGCGGTTGATGCTCGGTGGGCTCGCCTACAAGCGTCCCGCCTGGAACCGTGCAGCGGCCGGAGGGGGCGCTGTCGGGCCGGCCACGGTCGTCCCCGCCCCGGCAGCCGGCCACGATCTGTTGTGAGCAGGGTGCGGTGCTGTCGGAGGGCACTGTGACGCCCGCGATGAGAGTCCGATAGCCCGTCGGCGCAAAGGCCTTCTCCCCGCGTGCGAGTGCGTGTCTAAGGGGCGGCACACACGTTGATTTTGATCTTGATCAGTTTTGGAGGGTGATTATGCCGTTGTCGGCAGGAACGGGGCCGTGCCCGATTGTTCACGGCAACGACCGGTATCCGGTGGACGCGGTCCAGGGGTCTCCGGTCGCGTCCGACAGCGGCGGTGGTGTGCCGTTGTATTCGGGCGAGTTCGCCGCGGATCCGGATCGTTTCTACCGTGAGCTGCGGGCGCGGTTCGGGCCGGTGGTGTCGGTGGAGCTGGCGCCCGGTGTGCCGGCCATGCTGGTGCTGGGGTACGAGGCGGCGTTGCGGATTCTGCGTGATGCGGAGCATTTCCCGGCCGATCCCCGGACGTGGCAGCGCGGCGTGCCTGTCGATTGTCCGGTGTTACCGGCGTTGGCCGCGCGGTCGGATGCGTTGCGCACCGTCGGTGCCGAGCATGCCCGGTATCGCCGTGTCACCGTCGATGCCCTGGCCCGCGTGGATCGGCACGGCTTGCGGGCGATGGCGGAGCGGAGCGCCGTCACCCTGATCAACTCCTTCTGCGGCCGCGGTGAGGTCGACCTGCGCGCCGAGTACGTACTCCCGCTGGTCTTCGAGGTGCTCCACCGGCTCGTCGGGATCTGCCCGCGAGGCGGTGAGCAGGTGTTCGCCGGGATATCGATGATCCTGGACGCGGTCGATGCCCGTGCGGCCGCCGAGGGGCAGGCGATCCTCGACGCGGCGTTGTGTGAGGTGGTGGCGGCCAAGCGTGCGGCATCGGGTACGGATGTGGCCTCGTGGCTGCTCGCGGATCCGGTCGCTCTCACCGAGGAGGAGGTGGTGGCGCAGATAGCGCTGCTGTACTCCGCGGGGGCCGAGCCCACTGCCGCGTCGATCCTGAACACGCTGCGGTTGGCCCTGACCGACGAGCGGTTCGCCGCGCAGCTGCTCGGTGGCGCCGCGGGGACCGTCGACGGGATCGAGGAGAGTCTGTTCGTCGATCCGCCGCAGGCGAATTTCTGTGTGCGGTGGCCGGTCGGACCGCGGCTGGTGGAACGGGTGTGGTTGCCCGCGCATCGGCCGGTCCTCATCGGCCTCGCGGCCTGCAACACCGACCCGAAGCTCCGCGTCGGCCGTGACTCTCTCGGCGGCAGTCAGGTCGGTAACCGCTCGCATCTGGCGTGGGGCGCCGGGGCGCATGCGTGTCCGGCCCGCGATATCGCGCAGATCATCGCGACCGTGGCCATCGACCAGCTGCTCGACGTGGTCCCGGACATCCGATTGGCCGTGCCCGCCGACCGGCTGGCCTGGCGGCCGGGCCCGCTGCACCGCGCCCTGACCGCACTACCGGTGGCCTTCCCGCCCGCGCAGCCGCTGCATCCCTGAGCCGCCCCCTTGATGGACCTGTTGTGAGGAAAACGATGCATGCCCCCCAACCGCTGCTCGAGAGCGGCACCTATCCCTCGATCGAGGATCTCGAGCCCGTATATTGCCTCTACGACCCGGAGTTCGCCGCCGACCCGCACGGCACCTACGCGCGGATGCGCCGCGCCGGCAGGTCGCTGGTGCGGGTACAGATCGCTCCCGGTGTGCCGGCCACGTTGGTGATCGGCTACCACACCGCGGTCAGGATTCTCCACGACGCCGAGCGTTTCCCCGCCGACCCCCGCATCTGGCAAGAGTCGCTTCCGCCCGATCATCCGCTGCGGCCGATGCTGGAATGGCGACCCAACCCGCTGCGCAGCGCCGGTGTCGACCACGGCCGCTACCGGCGGGCGCTGGTCGACGCGCTCGAGGTGATCGACCTGCATTCGGTGCGGGCCACGGTCACCGGTGTCGCGGTGCCGTTGATCAATTCCTTCTGCGGCGACGGCCGCGCGGAGCTGATGGGCCAGTACATCACCCCGTTGACCACCGAGGTGGTCAACCAGATCCTCGGCTGCCCCGCCGATCTCGGTGACCACGTCAAGGGCGCGGTCGCGGCCATGTTCGAAGCCACCGACACCGAGAAGGTCAACGCCCTGCTCGCCGATGCGCTGGGCTCGCTGCTCGCCGCCAAACGCGCCCATCCCGGTCGCGACGTCACCTCACGGCTGGTCCATCGCGCGGACCTGTCCGACGAGGAACGGTTCCACCAGTTGGTCACACTGTATTCGGCCGGGATCGAACCGCCGCGCAACCTCATCGCCAACACCGTGCTGCGGATGCTCACCGACCCCCGCTACGCCCACGACCGGGCAGGGTTCACCCCACCGGTCCGCGATGTCGTCGAGGAGGTGCTGCGCACCGACCCGCCGATGGCCAACCTGTGTATGAGCTATCCCCGCACCCGGGTACTCGTCGACGGAATCTGGCTGCCCGCCCACCAGCCGGTGATGATCAGCATGGCCGCCTGCACCACCGACCCGGCCATCGCCGGCGACCACACCCGCGGAAACGACTGGCATCTGGCCTTCGCCACCGGCGACCACGCCTGCCCGACACAAGCCCGGTCGACGGCCACGCTCATCGCCGCGGAAGCCGTCGCCCACCTCCTCGACGCCCTCCCCGAGATGTCCCTCGATGTCCCGGCCGACCGGCTGGCCTGGCGGCCGGGCCCGTTCCACCGCGCTCTGGCCGCCCTCCCGGTCACCTTCCCCGCCACCCATCCCCTCATTCCGTCTCCGGCTCACCTGTGAGCCCATCCGAGAACTGTCGGTCATCACAATTTTCGATTCGCTTCCGGGCGGATCGGCGATACCGAAACGAGTGCAGCATGACGACAACAGACCAACCCGATGCGACCCACACCTCCGTCTCGCCGGTGGGATACCGGGGCGACGACCCGACCGTGCACGCGCTGCGGACCATGATCTTCGGCCCGGACCTGTCCGTACAGGAACAGGTGCGGGCGCTGATCCTGCGGCTCGGTGATGTCCCGCAAGAGCATTTGACCCACGCCCAGGAAGCGGGCATCGCGCCCGATCTGCTGCGTGCCGTGGTGGCCGGCCTGGGCGGCTCGGGGTCCGACATCGCCGCCGACACGTATGTGCGGGGCGCGCTCTGCGACTGGTCGGCCGTGGCCGCTCCCCATCTGCTGCCCGTGTTGACCGGGCATTTCGATCTCGCCATCGGCGCGATCCTGACCTTGGGCAACGGCTCCGACTATCAGCGGGCCTGCCTGGCCGAATTGGACGACGCCACGGCGATCGGGGTGCTGGCGTTGACCGAGCTCGGCGGCACCAATGGCGCCGATCAGCTCACCGAAGCGCACTGGGACCGGGACAGCGGCGGATTCCGGCTGCACACACCCTCGTTGCCCGCGGCGAAGTTCATGCCGAACGTCGCCGACCCCACGATCGCGAAGACCGCCGTGGTGACCGCCCGCCTGATCGTGGGCGACCGGGACGAGGGTGTGTTGCCGTTCCTGCTGCGTCTGCGCACCGATGACGGCCTGGCCGACGGTGTCGAGGTGGTGGCTCTACCCGCCAAGCTCGGCGCCGCGATGGACCACGCCATGATCCGCTTCACCGATGTGTGGCTGCCCGCGGACGCCCTGCTCGGCGGGGACTGGGCCACGATCGACACGGACGGCCGGTTCGACTGCGCGCTGCCCGTCCGCCGGCGTTTCCACGCCGCGATCGACATGCTCGGCAACGGCCGCCTGGACCTGGCCACCGCGGCGGCCACGAGCGCCCGCGCCGCGCTCGCCGGTGTGGTTCATTACAGCCGCCGGCGCCGACCCGCCGGCCGCGGTATCCGCATGGCCGACCGCGATGCGGTGCGGCAGGACCTCACCACCGCGACCGCGGCGGTGTATGTCACCAGCGTGTTCGGCCGTGCACTCCGCGACCGGGCCGCTTCCCCGGAGGGCCTGCCCGCGGTGTGGTCGATGCTCGCCAAACCCCTGCTGACCGCCACCGCTCAGCAGGTCCTGCTCATCTGCCGCGAACGCGCTGCCGCGCAAGGCATTCTGCGCTGTAACTTCATACCCGATTGGCTCGGCAACGTCGCCGGAATGATCACCGCCGAGGGCGAGAATCAGATCCTCCACATCGCCGCGGGCAAAACCGGTTCCACTGTGGCCGCGCTGCACCTCGACGGCACTCCCGCACACCTGCCCTGGTGGGTGCGGATGATCGTCGACCGCGAACAGGCACTCGCTCGCGGCCTCTACATCGGCACCGACCTGGACGCCGACCGATACGATCCCGAATCCCCGGCGCTGGGGCGAGACTGCACAGCCATCGATCTGGCGAACACGACAGCGGTACGGCTGGCCGTGACCGCCGTGCTCATCGCCGCGGAAGCCACCGACGATCCCGCCGCCGCTGCCCTGGCCACCTCCGCCGCGGCAGTCCATGCCCTGAACTACATCCGCTCCCACGGCACCTGGTACGCCGCGCACAAGCAGATGCCACCTCACCGCGCTTCCCTGATACACACCGAGCTGCGCCACCACTGCCGCGTCCTCGCCGCCGATCTCGCCACACTCGTCGCCGCGTTCGACATCCCCCACCTGCCCGACGCACCCTTGTTCGCGGCGGACCACCTGCGAGCGTGGCGATCCTTCACCGGATGGCGGACCGCAACCTTTCCCCGGCGCCGATGATGAGGACCACGGTCGCGGTGGGCTTTCGCTCGGATCACGGCGCGGTGGCGACACCGAACCATCGCGTCAGATCGGCGAGCAGATCGCGTTGGTCTTCACCTGCCCAGGCCACGTGACCGTCCGGTCGCAGCAGCACGGCGGGCACATCCAGTTCGTCGCTGACGTCGATGACGTGATCGACCCGGTCCGCCCATCCCGCCACGGAGAGTTCGCCGGTCTGGTCGAGCAGCAGTCCACGACCCGCGCGTGTCAGCTCGTAGAGCCGCCCCCGCGACAGGCGGATATCGCGCAGCGGCTTGCCCATCAGCTCATGGCCTTCGCCGAAGTCGTAGCGGACCCCGATCCCGGTGACCTTCTCGGCCAGGAACCGGCCGACGTCCTCGAAGTCCATCAGCTCGGTCAACAGCCGGCGCACCGCCTGGGGACCGGGTTCGGGGGATATCAGCTCCGAATGGGCACGGGTGGTGTTCAGCACGTCGGCGGCGACCGGGTAGCGCTCGGTGTGGTAGCTGTCCAGCAGCCCTTCCGGTGCCCAGCCGGCCACTTCGGCGGCGAGTTTCCAGCCGAGGTTGAACGCGTCCTGGATGCCGAGGTTGAGTCCTTGTCCCCCCAGGGGCGGGTGGATGTGTGCCGCGTCGCCGGCGAGGAACACCCGGCCGGTGCGGTACCGCTCGGCCAGTCGGGTCGCGTCGGTGAACCGGGTCAGCCGGCGCGGTGAGTGGGCGCCGAAGTCCGTGCCCGCGTAGGCCCGCAGTTGCGTCCGGAACTCCTCCAGGGTCGGCGGCGTGGTGCGGTCCTCGGCCACGGTCGCGGCGGGCACGACGGCACGGTACAACCCGTTCCCGGCGGGGCCGATACCGAAACCCTGGTGAGTTTTGCGAACCTCGTCCGCCACCGCGGCCAACTCGTCGGGCGGTGTCGTCACCTCCAGCTCTCCGAGAAGCCATTCCGTCCGAGCGGGCTCGCCGGGAAATCCGACGCCCAGCAGTCTGCGTACCAGGCTACGGCCGCCGTCACAGCCGACCAGCCAGCGCGAGCGCAGCCGTGCGCCGTCGGCAAGTTCGACCGTGACTCCGTCGTCGTCCTGCTCGACACCTACTACCTCGTGGCCGCGGCGGATCCGAGCGCCGAGTTCGGCGGCATGCTCGGCCAACAGGCGGTCGGTAACCGGCTGCGGAATGCCGAGGAGGTAACCGTGCGCGGTGTCCAGGGTTGCCGGTGACGGCTTGTCGATCCCGGCGAAGCGGCCGGCGGCACCAGGGTACTGCCGCCCGTGCGCGAGGAACCGGTCCAGCAGTCCGCGCTGGTCCATGATCTCGATACTGCGCGGCTGTAGGCCCAGCGAGCGGACCAGCTCGCTCGGCTCCGCATCCTTCTCCAGCACCAGCACGTCCACGTCGTGGCGCCGCAGCTCGCCCGCCAGCATCATCCCGGTCGGACCGCCCCCGCTGATGATCACATCGAACATGAAAGCCTCTCATTCCAGAAATATGTATCCCGGCGGACGATCCCTGTTCGGACGATCGCGCACAGTAGTGCGGGCTTCCGGCGGGATCGGGCCGCGGCCGACCAGTCTCTCGCCCATCCGGGGTCTTGCGGCAAGCCCCCGGGGGAGCTATATGCTGAAACTGGCAAGGAGGTTCAGTTCCCCTTGCCTTTTCGCATGTATGGCCCGACTCGGGCTTTCCCTCGGTGAGCCGCAGCCGCTCGATACGCTGGGTCTCGCTGCCACGCCGAGCGCACACCAGGTGCCTCGGCTGCCCGCTGTCCTTCGGGGCCGTGTCGATGAGGGGCTTGGGGCGGTGGTCGGCGAGTCTGGAAGGGTGACACGTCGCAATGATGACGACGGTGCTCGACCATCGAACCCGGGGCCGCTGTTCGAGGCCTACCAGCGCGATATCGACGCCCAGTTCCTGTCGGTACAGCGCAGAACGGCCGAATTCGACGTGCTCAACAGGTGGACCACCTCGATCGGTTCGGCGGTGTTCATCATCCCACCGGACACCGAACCGTACGGGTTCATCGGCGAAACACGTTCACCGACTGAAACATCCGAGGCCGGCGAAGTATCGACACCTGCCCACCAAGTGGTGGAGACGCTCTCGAAGCGAGATCGAGAATGCGTCTCATGTGGGGGTTTCTTGTAGCAGATGAGCGCGGTAGCAAAGTCGACAAAGGCTGCGAACAGGTGCCCGTGGCGTTCGTAGCGTATGGCCGGGCGTCGGTATCCGGTGCGCCGGGCGAGGGTGCGTTCGATATTCCACCGGTGGCGGCCCAGGCGGGTGGAGTCGTCGATGCCGCGGCGGGCAATATGGGGACGACGCGCCGGCGGCGCAGCCGGTGCCGATCGTGTCCCCTACCGAGCGCGCGGTGACGACGCGGCGGCCGCGGCACCATCGTGGCCTGCTCGGCGGTGAACTTCGGACTCCGACCTGGCCGAACGCGCCAGCGCGAGGTATCGACGCAGCTGCGCTGTCATGTTCGCCACGGCTGTGCCGGGACCCGTGGCGATCTCCTGCCAGTGGGCGGCGATACCGTCGACCGTCTGATCTCCGGGTAGGAGTACCACGCCCGGAGCCTCGTGCATCTCGGCGGTCGCGTAGACCCCGGCTCCTACGCCGAGGACGGTCTTGGTGGGTGCGTCTCGGGATACCAGGAACAGCGCGGCGGCCGTGATTGCTTCCGGCCGCATCATCGCGGTGGCTTCGCTGTCGAAGATCGACTCGGTCATCCGTGTGGTGGCAAGGGGTGCGATCGCGTTCACTCGGATCCCTTTGGGTTCGCCTTCGATGGCCAAGACGTTCATCAGTCCCACCAGGGCGGCTTTCGCCGCGCCGTAGTTGGCTTGTCCGAAGTTCCGTAGATGCCGGAACCCGAGGTGGTCATGAGGATCCGGCCGTAGCGCTGGGCGATCATGGTTTCCCACACGGCTTTGGTGCAGTGCACTGCCCCCATGAGATGGACGTCGAGTACTCGCCGGAAGTCGTCGAGGTCGGCGTTGCGGAAACTGGAGTCACGGAGGATGCCGGCGTTGTTGATCAGTACGTCGATCCGGCCCCAGGTGGATATTGCTCGCTCGACCATCGCCGTCACCTGGGCGTGGTCGGTGATATCCGCGTGGTCGGCGATGGCCGTCCCACCGGCTGCGGTGATCTCCGCGAGTACTCGCTCGGCCGGGGTCGGACCCGCGACATCAGGTGCGCCCAGATCGTTCACTACCACGTGTGCGCCGTGGGCGGCGAGTGCCAGGGCGTGAGAACGGCCCAACCCACCGCCTGCTCCGGGGACGATGGCGACCCTGCCCTGGAAATCGGCTGTCATGGATGGTTCGCCTCTGCTGTGTGGTGGAGTGGCGAGTTCGGATCAGCCGAAGCGTTCGGCGAGCCACTCGCCGATCTCGGCGGCCGCGAGGGTTGCGCCGGTCGGTGCACCGTCGGTGATCGGACCACCGAAATGCGTTCCCGCTACTCGGGTGTGCGTCTTGTCCGACGACCCGAGCGCCCGGACCATCCTCGATGCGTCCTCCGGAAAGCACGCTTGGTCGCCGGTGAGTTCCACGAACAGCGACGGTGCGGTCACGCCCGGAGCGCAGCGCACGAATTCGGCATTCGTGCTCAGACCCGACCAGGTCGACAGCCAGGCATCCGGGGTGCAGAACCGGCCGAAGCCGACCAATCCGTAGTCGGTGAGGTCGGGTCTGCGACCGAAGAGGGACCCGTACGGGCGCTCGTTCGGGCCGAGGGACAAGTCGGTGGATCTCAGGTCGGCATCGGTGCGGTAGACAGTCAGGACGCGAGGCGCCAGCGAAGCGCGCCGGTCGGCGGAATCACCGGTTTCCTCGAAGCGCCGCCGCGCAGCGGTTGCTTCGGCCACCCGTTCCCGTGCTGCGGCGTCGATACGCGCCACCCGCTCGCGCTGTGCGGTTCGGTACCGCTCGACGAACTCGGGAGAGTAGGACGAGCTGTGCGGCGGTTCGGCGAACCCGTTGGCCGGGTCGAACGGATTCAACGCCGGATCGACGCTCAGCGGGTCTGCTTCGTCGACGACCGAAGGATCGATCGAGCACAACAGCAAGGCGCCCTGGCCGGGATGCGGGGCAAGGAACACGGCGCCGTCGGGCAGTGGCATGTCGGCTCCGGCGAGATCGACGCGACGTCCTGCCGGGGTCTTCGTCAATCGGTCCTCCGGTGCTGCTCCGGCCTGTTCGTGGTAAAAGGCGAACAACGTTCCGCCACCGGAATGTCCGAGTGTGACCACGTGGTCGAAGCCCTTGCCGCGTAGGAAAACCTGTCCCGCCGCGACATCGAGGACGGCCTGTTCGTGTACCAGAGCGATATCGTTGTTCGGCGATCGGGTGCCCTGAGTCCACACCGCATACCCGCGGGCCAACAGCTCGGGGACCAAGACGTGGTGGGTGAGGTCCTGACGCGGGTGCATCAGCGCGACGACGGTGCGTGCACCGGGCAATGTGCGCAGTACACCCGACACCTTCGCGCCGTCCGCGGTGGCGAGCTCGTGCACCGAGGTGACTGTTTCCTCCGGCGCCTCCGCGGCATCGATGTACCGTCCGGCGCCGAGTCGTTTCGTGGCTCGGCTCATCGCGGCACCACTGTCATCGCGTCCTTGTCCCACTGCACGATCACCGAGTCCACGAGACCGGCCACGCTGCTATACCACACGGCGTGTCGACAGCCGGTCGCGCGGCGGTCGATGACGATCGGACCGGTGGAGGTGATCTTGAAATAAGGGCCGACACGATCGACGGTGACCGCCGGGTCCTCACCCGCCACCGTCGCGACGGGCGTGTTCTCCGGGACGTCGAGTACGAAGAGCGTGGTCATTTCACCACCGCCTCGGGTTTTACGGACCGGTTGTCGTGGTCTTCCTGCCACGCAGCGGCGCGCTCGACGATGAGCTCGGCCTTGCGGTGCAGTAGTGCGGCCATGCTCGGGTGCGGTCGGGACACGACGTCGATGAGCGCATCGATGGTCAGGTTCGCGTCGAGGTCCTCCTGCGGGGTGACCGGACGCAGCGCACGGGTGATCTCGATCATGTACCCGTTCGGGTCGTGGGTATAGATCGACTCGATGGTCTCGTGCCGGATCTGCATCTCGACGGGCCAGTCGCTGCCGTCCAGCCGTCGGCGATATTCGAGGAGATCCGCCTCGCTGTCGACATGGATGGCCAGATGACGGGACCTGATGAACCAGATGGGTACATCCGGGCCGAACCGTGAGTACGCGTCGCCCTGCGGTCCGCCTTCGAAGGGTTCGAGACCGAAGTAGTAGAAGAAGGCGAGGCGATCGTCGTTGCCGATGTCGAAGAAGAAATGGATGAAGTCGGGGTGCTTCTCCGGCCCCCAGCCCGCCGCGCAGATCGAATGCACGACAGGGAAGCCGAGCACGTCGCGATAGAACGCGACCGTGCCCGTGGGGTCGAACGTCGGGTAGGCGACGTGATCGACGCCCCTGACAGTGTGTGCGAGC
>NZ_BAFU01000232.1 GCF_000308495.1 Nocardia brevicatena NBRC 12119
CCCCGAAACAATGGCATGTCGGACGATCGCACGGTTCGTGATCGACACCCATTCGCTGGCCCGTGAGGCATCCGATCCCGAGGCCGCGCTGGACGAGAACTTCCAGATGATCGAGGCGGCCTGGGAGATCGCCTGCCCTTCTCGGCGTTCGTGAGGGCTGCTCCTCGATACGACCAAGATCCTCACCGTGGCGCCCGACCTCGTGAGGAAATGCTACCGATTTGAGACAACCACTCGTGGCCAGGCAACGAGACAGCTTGAGAAGAGGCAGGCCGCAGCGTCGTGGACTGACACGAATTCCGAGACCCTACAATCGCGCTCAGACCACGCCCATCGCGGAAAGTGGGCCAGATCCCCAGGTTCGCGATCAAACCACACTTCCGCATCAGGCAGATGACTTGGTCGGGGCGGCTGTGCTATGGCTTCTGGAAGACGACGGTGAGGTAGTCATCGAATGCCCGAAGCGCTTCCGCCGGCGGGAAAAGCCCACTGTTGACCTGGATGCCGAGCCCTTCGACCAGGGCGAGCATTGTCATCGCCGTCATTTCGGGATCGAGTGCTGTCGGTGCCTGTCCGGCGGCCTGTGCCGAGCGGATCTGTTCGGCCAGGAAATCGCGCTGCTGCATCGAGTTCGCGCGGAGCGCCTCCGCGATTGCGGGATTCGTGGCGGCGTAGGCAAAGAACGTCACGGATACCCGGCCTTCGATCCGCCGCTGTTCGTCGAGGGGGAGCAGCTGGGTCAGCAGTTCCCGGACAATTGCGCCGGGCTCGTCGTCGCCGGTGCTTATCCTCGCGGTGACGTTCTCGGTGACCGCGTCCAATGCGAAGTGTAGGAGCTCCTCCTTGTTCGAGAAGTAGTGCTGCACCATTCCTGCGGTGACACCGGCCTCGGCGGCGACATGGCGCAGGCTGACCGCCTCGACGCCCCGGTCGGCGGCAACTCGGAGCAGGGCATCTGCGATCCGGCGTCTCCGTTCACCGTGGTCGACGAGTTTCGGCATGCCCATCACTCTTTCACATTGCAGCTGCATTGACGAACCGCCTGGACAATGTTTACATTGCACCTGTAATGCAAACTTGAGAGGAATACCATGACCGATACCGCGCGCACGCTGCCGTTCGATCAGCCCGATCCGTTTACACCGCCGCCGGCCTATGCGAAGCTGCGCGCGACCGAGCCTGTCGCCGCCGTGAGGACGCCTGATGGCCAACCTGCCTGGTTGGTGACCTCGTACGACGCAGTGGCGGCCGTGCTCGGCGACCGTCGATTCGGGGTGGGCCCGCCCGGGGGCCCCGCCGACGCCGACGCCCACCTGTTGCAGGACGGCGAGTCGCATCGGCACCTGCGTCGGCTGGTCGGTAAAGCATTCTCGCCGCGTCGCGTCGAGCTGCTCCGCCCTCGGGTGGAGCAGCTCGCCGAGTTTCATGCGACATCCTTCGCCGATGCCGAGCCTCCCGCCGATCTCGTTGATGGTTTCGCCGCGCCTTTGTCGATCGCCGTCATCACTGAGCTGCTGGGGGCCGCGATCGAGGATCGGGCTCGGTTCCGGGCGCTGGCCGACGCAGCCACCCAGGCGGACTTCGTCACCGGCGCAGCCGAGACCGGCTGGGCGGAGCTCGGTGCCTTCGTCGCCGAATTGGTCGCAGCCAAGCAGGACGCGCCCGGCGAGGACCTCCTGACCGACCTCATCCGCGCCCGTGGTGCCGAGGATGGCCGGCTGAACGAATCCGAGCTGAACATGCTAGTGCTCTCCATACTGGCTGCCGGCTACTCGACTGCGACGAACGCGATCACGGTCGGAACGACGCTGCTGCTGACCGAGGGCCGGTTCCCCGGTCTCGCCGCGGCAGACGACGAGCATCTCGCCGCCACCGTGGAGGAGATCGCCCGGCTGCAGATCGGGGTCATCGGTGACGCGTTCCCGCGGTGGGCGCACGAGGACGTGGAGCTGGTCGGCGCATCGATCACGACCGGCGACATGGTTCTCGTCAAACTCGCTGCCGCGAACCGTGACCCGTCACGGTTCGATGCACCCGACCGGTTCTACGCCGGGCGAGCGCCAAAGCACATCGCGTTCGGGCGTGGCCCGCACCACTGCCTCGGCTCGGCCATCGCCCGGCTCGAGGTCGGCGCCGCCCTGCGTGCGCTCTCGCGAGCTCTGCCGGCTCTGCGGCTCGCCGGAACGGTCGACGATATCGAGTGGTCCCGCAGCCACGCCGACACCGGACCCCGCGCCCTTCTCTTGACCTGGTGACCGAGACCCCCTGGCGTTTTCCATCCCGCCGTCACCACCGCTCCGGGAGCAGCAGAGCTCGATGTGGCGTGCACGATGGGTGGCAGCGATGGGGCTGCCGTTCGCGCTCGGGGTGCGCGGCGGATTGAGGACCGCCGGACCTGAGATCATGGTCGTGTGCAACACGACTCGGCTCGATCGGGAACGCACCGTGTCGCCACTGTCGTCGACTACATCCACCGCTCGGCTGGTTACACCAAAGCGACGTAGCTCGACCCGCCACGGGCGCACGCGAAGTACACGTGATCGATGTGGATCGAGGCTTGGAGGTCAGTCCAGAATGAGTTCGCGGAGGCCGATGGCCGGGCAGGCCAGGCTCAGTAGTGCGTGGTAGATGTCGGCGCGGCGTTCGTAGCGGGTTTGTAGCCGTTTGAACGCGTGGAGCCACGCGAAGCTGCATTCTACCGGTCGGAGTTTTCCGGGTCCGGAGCCGTGGCCGGTGTTGCGGCGGGCGATGACCAGGGTGATATCGCGTGCTCGGAGAAGCCGAGGATATCTGGCGTGGTCGTAGCCTCGGTCGGCATACAGATGCCGCGGCCGGCGCCAAGGACGGCCGCGGCGGCCTGCGATCACCGGTAGGACATCGCCGAGCGGGATGAGCTGCGTGACGTCGTTGCGGTTGCCGCCGGTGAGAGTGACCGCCAGGGGTGTTCCGGCGGCGTCGGTGATCAGTAGTTGTGTCCGAACCGTTTCCGAGAGCGGAAACGCGCCGACGAGGGAAATAATGCGGCGGAAGGAGAGCCAGGGTGGACCTGACCCGCAGAGCCGAGGCCCTTGGGTGGAGCTTCGCCCTGCCCATTGTGGGCAACGTGCTGTTTCCAGGTGTGGGTGGCTTGATCGGCGGCGCGTTGGGCGGCGCCGAAGCTGCCGGGATCGAAGGCGGCGCTACAGTTTACTGCCCCCGGAAGCTGGGTCGGTTGGTATGACGCGGTCATGTGTCAGGGGCCTTTCATAGCCCGGCAACCGGGCGGCGGTTTTCTCTTCCAGCCCAACGGCCTGTCCGAAGGGGTACAGCGCTGGTACGGAGGTGGCGGCGACCACGGTGGCGGGGGAGCGGCGCGCCCACCGGTCGATCGCGAGTCGGGCCACGGTTTCGGCGGGCAGCTTGTATGCCTTGAACGGGACGCCCATCTCGGCGACCACGCCCATCATGTGCAGGACCTGGGCGGCGCGGGTGGCGTCGGGTAGCTCGGCCGGCACCCGCTGCCGGGCGGTGTCGAGCAGTTCGACGTGGTGGTCCCACGCGGCGGCCGGCAGGGGGGTGTCGAGCCGGTCGGCGTAGTCCGCGGGCAGGTAGAAGGAGGCCACCGACATCCCCGCAGCGACGAACTCCCGCAGAAACCGTGCGATCGGCTGCGCCGGCACCCCGTCCGGGTCCACCACCAGCCACGGTGAAACCCCCTCATCAGCAACGACTTGGCCCCACTTCGGCAGCTCAATCGCACGAACGTCGCGATCATCCCTCATCAGACATCCTCACGCCCTCTTCGTATCCTCGAAGTCGCGTGAGTTCTACCGATCAGCGAATCGGCCCAACACCCGACACGCTGGTCACGCCACCGTAGTCCGGTCAACAGGTCGCGGTCGGTGCCGAAACGCCACCACCACAAAGATGTCGGCCGCTACCGCACCGTGGCCGTGCCACTGCACCGCACCGGGGACGTGGAAGCCCTGCTCGCGATGCCCGATATCGACTGGAAACAGGTGCGGGCCTGCCCCAAAGGCCGGCGATCGCCGCCGCTCGACATCGTCGGCGGTCGGAAAGTCTCCCGCACCCAGGTGATCCGCGCCTTCCTGCAAGGATTCGGCGCCGACTACCACATCGAAATGTGGGGATGGTGGGTGCCGGGCCCGGACGTGTGGGAGATCGACTGGGAACGCATTCCCGGCGGCCTCACCACAGCCGATGTCGCCGCCGCGATCGACGGCAACCCGGTCCTGCGCCGGCACCGCAGTGTGATCCGCCTGCACTCCGAAGTCGGGATCCGCCTGTGGTGGTTGCTATGGGAAGGTGGTGAAGGAGTCGGTGTAAGAGGTGTGGATGGCCGCGTGTATGGCGTCGATGCTCCAGGCGTAGTGGCCGCTGGTCATCTGGCGGGCGGATCGGGTGATGGTGTGCGGGTTTCGGCCGGGGAATTGTGGTGGAAGAGCGTTGACGGCGTTGAGCAGGACAATCAGGGCGGTGGTGTGTGGATCGGGGAGCCGGGCGTCCAGGAGGGTGTCGCGCAAGGTTTGCCGCAGTGCGGCTTTGCGGGGGTGATCGAGAGTGGGCCACGATCGCAGCGGGATGAGGCAGAGTAGCCACGATGTCATGGCGATGACGCGTCCGTCGGCGCACAGGCGGTGCAGCAGAACGCGGTGCACAGGGCGTTGCAGGCGTTCGATCGCTTGTTTCGGTGTGTGGGCTCGGCCCTGCATCAGGTCGGCAACGGTGGTGCTGACCGGGTCGTCTTCTGTGGTAGTGAGTGTGTCGGTCGGAATGAGGCAGAGGGGTTTGCCGGTCTCGCCGCAGGTGGCGAGTCGCAGTGGCGGCATCGGGGATCCCGGCGTGGTCAGAGTCATCTCCAACAAGACTGCTCCGGCCAGCACCCGGGACATGCTGATACGGTCGACGAGCGGTTGTCCGGATTGATCGTCGAGTAGTAGCCACAGCAGGTCTTCGGCAAGTGAATTCATGGCCTGACGGTGCCCGAATACCACTGAGAGCCTGCTGAGCGTCGCTGAGAGCCTGCTGAGAGTTACTGGGTGGCGCGCTGGCCATGGGTCGATGATGGCTGTATGCGTTCTGTGTTGGCGTTCGCGTCTCCTGCCCGGTGGGGGCTGCGGCTGCGTTCGGCTCTGTTGTCGGCGGCTGTGGTCGGAGTGGTGTTGGCGCTCGGTGCTGTCGCATTGTTGTGGATGGTCTACCGGTCGTTGCTGGACTCTGTTGATGTCGCGGCCTCGGGGCATGCCGCCGATCTCGCCATGCATCTGCGTGACAGGGCGCCGAGCGAGGTCAGCGCGAGATTGTTCGCCCCCGCCAGTCCGGTAGAGATCGTTCAGGTGGTCGACTCGACAGGCGGGGTCGTGCGCGCGTCGGAAGGTGCTCCTGAGCATCCGCTGGTTTCGATCCCGTCCTCGGGACACGTGACAGGTTTGGCGATCGAGAGCGAGGACGATCTGCGGGTCACGATCCGGCCGGCCAACGGGCCCGCCGGTGATTTCCGCGTCCTGGTCGCAGCTGCCGGTGAACCGGTGGAGAACGCCGTGAAGAAGGTTGCGGTGGGTGTGGCCCTCGGTGGCCCGATCATCGTCGCGGTCGCCGCAGCGGCTACCTACGGGCTTGTCGGGTTGTCGCTGTCCTCGGTTGAAGCGATCCGACGTCGCGTCGCCGGTATCGGGACCGACCGTCTCGGCGAACGTGTCCCGGTTCCGATCGCGCGCGATGAGATCGCGCGGCTGGCCGCCACCATGAACTCGATGCTGGACCGGGTAGAGGCCGGATACCTGGCACAGCGTCGATTCGTCGGCGACGCATCACACGAACTGCGCAGTCCGCTGGCCTCGTTGATCGCCGGACTGGAACTGGCACGCGATCATCCGGCAGAGTTCGATCATCGACTGGTCACGGCGACCTTGTTACCGGAGGCCGAGCGTATGCGGCTACTTGTCGATGACCTGCTGACCTTGGCCGCAGCAGACGAACACGGTCTGACCCTGCGGCACACCGATGTCGACCTCGATGATCTCGCTGCGGAGGCCGTTGCCAGGTTGCGGAGCGAGGGGGGTCATCACGTGGTCGTCAACCTGCAACCCACCCGCATGACAGGCGATCCGAGAGCACTGGCCCGGGTAATCCGTAATCTCGTGGACAACGCTGCTGTCCACACCGTGTCGGTCGTCTCTGTCACCACGGCACTCGTCGCCGCGGACCGCGCCCACGTCATCGTCGACGACGATGGGCCCGGTATCCCTGCGGCACAGCGGTTCCGAGTATTCGACCGGTTCGTGCGATTGCAGGACGACCGTGCCCGTGATACCGGCGGTACCGGTTTGGGATTGGCCATCGTCGCCGAAATCGTGGCCGCCCACCACGGCACGGTCTCCATCGAGGATTCCCCCTTCGGCGGCGCCCGCCTCGTCGTCGACCTGCCCTTGGACTCGAGGGACCTGTGTGACTCCGGCGGCGGGCCGCGTGAGCGGCTCGTCGAACGAATCGGATCGTCGACCGAGGAGAACAGGTGAGACTGCTGCTGGTCGAGGACGAGCCGCGCTTGGCGGAGACGGTGCGGCGGGCGCTGGAGTTGGAGGGTTTCGTCGTGCAGGTCGCCGCGACCGGACCGGAGGGGTTGTGGTGGGCGACCGAAGAGTGTTTCGACGTGATCGTGCTGGACATCATGCTGCCCGGTATGAGCGGCTATGAGGTGCTACGTCGGATACGTGCACGAGATGCGCACACACCAGTGCTGATGCTCACCGCAAAGGACGGTGACCACGAGGAAGCCGATGCACTCGATCTGGGAGCCGACGACTATCTGACCAAACCGTTCTCCGCGATCGTTCTGCGCGCCCGGCTACGCGCTCTGCTGCGCAGGCACACGCCGCAACAGGCACCGATACTCACCGCAGGCGACCTGATGTTGGATCCGGCGCGGCGATCGGTGCACCGCGGCACGGTGTCAGTGGAGTTGACACCACGTGAGTTCGCTTTGCTGCACTACCTGCTCCGCCAGAAGGGGACCGTGGTGAGCAAAACCGACATCCTGCGCAATGTATGGGATGTCCACTTCGAGGGCCCACCGAACGTGGTCGAGGTCTACATAGGCTATCTACGCAAGAAGATCGATCTGCCATTCGGACGAAACACCATCGAAACCCACCGCGGCGCCGGCTACCGACTCTCCGACGAAAACTGATACCCACGACCATGCAGCACAGCCGGCGAACTCCCCATGACCCGCGCCGAAGGATCCACCGCACTAGATGATCCTTCTCCGTCACCGTGACCGGGAATCTGCGCCGTGGCGATCGCTACCCGAGTTCGTGTTCACCGTCGTAGCGACCATTGCACCACCGAGCCGCACCGCTGAACTCATGTTGACGAACTCGAATAGCAAGAGGCTGTGTCGGTCTCAGCGTTTTCTCAGCGGCGGGCCGTCATAGTGGTGCCCATTTACCACCGATGACTGTTCCCTGTTCGTGAAAGAGGCCGCCATACAGCCGATCATCGCACTGTTCGGTTGTGGGGTGGCCGCCTTCGTATCGCCAATGGCTGTGCGGAAAGGCCGCCTATGCTCCTGTATCTGCTTGCCCTCAATCCCACTGATTCTGTCTACGAAGGGTTCCTGCCCGCGGCTGCGCGGCTGGGTGCGGAGATCGTTGTCCTCACCGATGAGCCCGATCCGCATCATCGTCGGCATCCCGGTCTGCGGGTCGTCGCGTGCCAGGTGCGTGATCACCGTGCCGTGATCGGCGCGCTCACCGATTTGCCGCCGGCCGACGGGATCTTCACCAACAGCGACCACCTGCAAGCGTCTGCCGCCCGCGCCGCCATGCATTTCGGCCTGCCGGGCAAGGATTACCGGGTTGCCCAACGCGTGAAGGACAAGGCACTGTTGCGCCGGCATCTGGCCGACGCCGGGCTCGATACGGTCTGGTCGCGGGAACTGGCTGTCGACGAGGACCCGTCGGTCCTGGCCGAACTCGACATACCGTCGCCGTGCGTGGTCAAGCCACGTGAGGGCGTCGCGAGCGAGGACGTGGTTCTGGTCACGCGGCCTGCCGAGCTCATGATGCGCTGCAAAGAGATTCGGCAGCGGCGCCCCGATACGGCGTTGGTGGTGGAGGAATATCTCGACGGTCCCCTGTATACGCTGGAGACGCTCGGTGACGGCAACCACCGCACAGTTCTCGGCGGATTCGCCACAACGCTGTCGGCGCCACCGTATTTCGTCGAGTTGCGGCACACATTCACACCCGCTCACCCGGAACCGATCGTCGCGCAGGTGTTGGCCCAGCTCGACGCGCTCGGTATCGGATTCGGTTGCTGTCACACCGAATTCGTGGTGCAATACGGACGTGCCCGGCTGATCGAAGTCAACTATCGAGCAATCGGGGATCACTGTGATCTGGCGCTCGAACAAGTGCTGGGCATCCCGCTGTTCGAGCGCGTTCTGCGTGTCCATCTGGGCGAGACGTTACCGGCGGACCTCGGCATCCGCCATGGCGGTGCGGCCCGCATCGATCACGTCTGCGCACCGGCTTCGGGCACATTGATCGCGGCTCCCGACTCCCACGACTCGATCACCGATGGTGTCTGCCTGAGTTACCGCAAGTTACGGGACATCGGTGCACGGCATGAGATCTCCCACACCAACCGCGACTATTTGGGCGTGTTACGCGCCGTGGGTACCGACAGCGCCGCGGTCGATCGCGCGGCGGACCAGTTCTTGGCCGCGCAGCGGTGGGAGGTTGTCCGATGAGCGAGGCGTCCCTCGAGCCGACCGGCGTGCTCACCGCCGATCCCGATATGGTCGAACAGCGGCTGGTGTCACGGGTGCTGGCGACACTGTTGCGCGAAGACGTGGTGGGCCTGCGCAGCCAAAGCACCCAAATCGAGCGCCCGGATGGTCGCTGGCTACGGCTGGCGGGACCCGAGGCGCTGCTGCTTGCGGTGACAGCCGACGGTTTCCTGTGCACCGACACCGCCCGCGAGCCGCTGCTCCTGTGCGAATCCGACGGTCGTAAACTGCGCACTACCTCCGAGATCATCTCCGCTCTGGCCGAATCAGCGCATCCGCTCGACCGGCCTGGATTCGAGGAATTCGCTGCCGAATGTGATCGAGCACGCGCGGCGATGCAACTACACTCCGCGACCCACGGTAGGTTTGTGAACGAACTCGTCGGGCGATATGGCGATCGAATCGGCGACTGGACCGGTCTTGCGTCCAGCTTGGCGTTCGATGCGCTGGCCGCCCGGCACGATCACCCCGTCTATCCGACCTCGCGTGGTCGCAGTGGGCTCGACGAAACGGACCTGCTGACATACGCACCGGAGTTCCATCCCAGGTTCACCTTGCGTTGGCTGGCGGTGCCGCATGCGGCGGTGACCAGCACAGGCGATGCGGACTTTCCCCCGCAGTATTGGCCCGTCCCGACACAGCTGGGCCTGCCGCAACTCGCCGACAGCCATGTGATGCTGCCGATACATCCTGCGAGTGTGGGTGCATTGGAGGGCATCCTGCGTGAACTCGGCCTGTATGACGAATGCGTCCTCGCCGAACCGTCGTATCTCACGGTGATCCCGACCTTGTCGATGCGGACGGTGGCCGTCGCCGATGCTCCGACAGAGCATCTGAAACTGCCGCTGGCCACTGCGACTCTGGGAGGGCTCAACGTGCGCACCATCAAGCCGCGCACGCTGATCGACGGCGCCGAGGGGCAACGGCTACTGGCCGCCGTGCTCGACCGCGAATCGGGCTTCGTCGACAGGATCCTGCTCGCCGAGGAGAGCTGCTATGCCCATGCCGGGCACGAATTGCTCGCGGTGCTGCGCCGCCGCTACCCGCCCGGACTGGACGGCGCGGTCGTGGTGCCGATGGCTGCCCTGCTCGCCGCGGGCCCCGACGGTCGGCTCGTGCTCGACCACCTGGCAGACCGGTTCTATAACGGTGCGCCGATCGCCCTGTTCGACGCGTGGATCACACTGCTGTTCCGGTGGCAGACCACGCTCTTCGGCTACGGCGTGGCTTTGGAATCGCATCAACAGAACATCTCGCTCGTGCTCGACCACCACCGGGAAAGCACCCGGCTGCGTCTGCTTCTCAAAGACAACGACACCCCACGTGTGCACACCGCCCGGCTGCGCGGCCGGCTCGGCGACATACCGGTCGGCTTCGACGACCCCCGCATAGCCGTCGACGACGATCGTGGCCTGACCGACCTGTTCACCACCATCACCCTGCACCTGTGTGCGGGCGCATACGCCTTCGAACTGGCCCGGCTCGGGTACGCACCACAGGCGACGATGCTGGGCCTTGTCCGGGATCGACTCGAGCAGGCGATCGACGGACTGGACGCCACGGCTGCGGCACGGCTGCGCGCGGACGTGCTCAATGCACCGCGGCTGCCGGTGAAAGCCATGGTCAGTGCCGGAACACTGTTCAGCAAGGAACGCAGCGGCGCGGTCGACATCAACAAGCACTATACCGACGGTCCCAACTATCTGCGCACCGCAGGTGAGCACACATGAGCGCCACACGCGCGACACGATCGAGCCCAGCGGTCGTGTCTACATCGAAATTCGGCCACCGCCAGGTGTACGCGGTCGCGGGATGCTATTTCGTGGCCTCCTTCGCCGCCCTCGGACTGCCGCCGTACTTCACCGAGATCCTGCCCGAACTGGGCGATCCCACTGGGCACTGGACCGGGCTGCTCTACATCGTGCCCACCGTATTCGGCGGGCTCGGCGCCCCACTGTGGGGGCGGCTGGCCGACCGGTGTGGTCGTAAACCCCTGCTGTTACGTGCGCAACTCGGGTTGGCTGTCGCGTTCGTACTGGCCGGGCTGGCCGATTCGCTGCCGTTGTTCACCGCGGCGCTGGTGCTACAGGGCGTGCTCGGCGGCACGTTCGTCGCGTCCACCGGCTATCTGGCGGCAGCGCTGCAAGGTTCGGCGCTGGCTCGGGCACTGACAGCGCTGCAAGCCAGTGCCCGAGCGGCATTGGTGTTCGCCCCGATCACCGTCGGCGCACTGTCGCAATGGTTGACGCCGCACCGCCAGTACATTGTACTCGCGCTGCTGCCCTTGAGCGCAGCATTGCTGTTGGCGTGGCTACCCGAGCCCCGGTCGGCCCGTCGAACCGCAACCCGCGCCACCGCCGATCATCCCGCCGCCACCGCATCTGCCCCGGTACACGTGCTGTTCGCGCTCGAGTTCGTGTTCGTGTTCACCACGGTCGTCTCGTTCCCGTATTTCATCGCGCTCGTATCCGACCGGCTCCCCAGCACCTCGGCAATAGTGGCCGGTGTGCTGTTCGCGCTACCGCACCTGGTGTATCTGCTGTCCTCGCCGGCGGTACACCGGATGTTCAGCACGCCGCGGCGGCCGATCGTGCTCGGATTCTTCATGCTCGCCGTCGGTCTGACCGCACATGCGATGGTCGACTCACCGGCCGGGTTCGTCACCGCCCGGCTGCTGTTGGGCGCCGGTCTCACCCTGAGCCTGGTCGGCCGGAACATGATGGCCGCCAACTGCGCCGCAGGCCGACCGCCCGGCGGCATGTTCGGTTCGCTGGAATTCTTCACCAAGGCCGGAGCCGTCGCCGCCGGACTCGCGGCAACCGCCCTCAATTCCGGCTTCGGCCCGAACGCTCCGCCACTATCGGGCGCCCTGGCCGCTGTCGTTTTTCTCATCGCTGTTGTAGTCCACCGGTTTTCCCGATCCAGGGAGTCTTCTCATGCCCATCCCCGTTGAATCACTTTCCCCCAAAACACCGTCTACCGTACCCGCGTTGCCGGAGGCCGATGACACCGTGACGCACACCCTGCTCAACTGTCTGCTACGGGAGGTCTCCGGTCCCGAACGGCAAGCCAGAATCGCTGACGGTCACCTGCTGCTGCGCCTGCCGCGGCGGGACGTGCTGCTGCGGGTCCGGCTGCGGCGGATGTCACTGCTCGGCGCACACCGGTTCACCGGGCCGGTGAGCGAGCGGCGTGGCACACAGTGGATGGCGGTGAACTGGCAGCGGCTCGCTGAGCACATCCATGCCGAACTTACCCTCTATACCGGGGTGAACAACGAGGAATTCCTGGAGCAGATCACATCCAGCCACCACACCATCGTCGTCGCACTGCAATCCAGCGCAAGGCGCGAGAGCGGATCCTCGCCGGATTACCTCGTGTCGGAACAGTCTTTGCTGTTCGGTCACCGTTTCCATCCCACCCCGAAGGCCCGCAGCGGCGCACCGGAAGCGTGGCGGCCCTATGCACCGGAGACCGGCGGCGCATTCGGTCTACGACTGCTGGCGGTGCGGTCCCACCTGATCGCCGAGGAGACCACACACGCCACCGCATGCGCACCCCTGGACCTGCTGCACGAGGACGTGCCCACCGGCTACCGGCTGCTCCCCGCACACCCCTGGCAATACGATATGTTGCGCGACGCACCGCACCTGCGCCACGCCATGGCACGCGGCGACATCCTCGATCTCGGTGTCAGTGCCCGAACCTTCGCGGCCACCGCGTCGGTACGTACACTCTACGACGGCAACACGTTCCTCAAGTTCAGCCTCAACGTCCGCATCACCAATTGCATACGGAAGAACGCCGGCTACGAACTGTCCGGAGCGGTGGCGCTGACTCGCCTCCTGCGACCGGTCTTCGAACAGCTGGCGGGCCGCTTCCCCGACAGCGTGATGCTGCGCGAACCCGCCTACCGCAGCCTCGCGCTGCCCGGCGCGGACGGCATCGTCGATCGCAGCCTGCTGGAAGGATTCGGCGTGATCGTCCGCGAAGGACTCACCGAACGGCTGCGGCCCGGGGCGACACCGCTGCTCGCCGCAGCCATCGCCGACGAGTACCCGATCGGCCCGGCGCAGATCTCCCGGCTGCTCCCGGATACCGAACTCGACACCGCCATGCGCTGGTGGACCGACTACCTCGCATTGCTCATCCCGCCGGTCCTCGCCGCCTTCTTCGACCACGGTGTAGTACTGGAACCACACCTGCAGAACGTGGTTGTCGGTGTCGACAGCACAGGCATGCCGGTACAAGTGTTCTTCCGCGACCTCGAGGGCACCAAGCTGTTACCCGAACACCACATCGAGGCGTTGGCGCAGTTGCGCCCCGATGTCGCCGCTCCGATGACCTACACCCCACACACCGGTTGGAATCGGGTCGTGTACTGCCTCGTCGTCAACCACCTCGCCGAAATGCTTGCGGCGCTGGCCGATCTGCATCCGCAGCTGGAACCCGCGCTGTGGGAGCGGGTGCACGCGGCGCTGTCCGACTACGCGGCCGAACACGGCTGTCCTCCCCGGCTGGCCGCGGTGCTGGCCGGAGTTCCCCTACCCGCCAAAGCCAATCTGCTCACCCGGTGGGAGCGCAAGTCCGATCATGACGCCGGCTATATCCGGATACCGTCACCGTTCACGCCCGCCTATCCGACCGTATCGCACGCACAAGACACCCGGCTCCAAGAGGCGCTGTGATGAGCGTCCCGACCCCAGCGGTGCTGCACCGGCTGCGCACACTGCCCGCCGCCGAGTTACCCGCCTACCTCTACGATCTCGTGGCGCTACGGGATCACACCGCAGCCATCCGGTCAGCGCTACCGGATGCCGTGGAACTGTACTACGCCGCCAAAGCCAACCCCGAGCCGGAAATCCTCGCCGCGCTCGCGGGAATCGTGGACGGTTTCGAAGTGTCCTCCGGAGGCGAACTGGCACATGTCGCCGCAGCCGCACCCGCTGCCCCACTGGCCATCGGCGGACCGGGCAAGACATACCAGGAACTGGCTGCCGCGCTCGATCACCGAGTGCATCGCATCCACGTGGAAAGCGAAACCGAACTACGGATGCTGTCGGCCCTGGCCGCAACCCGCGCAGAGGAACCAGCCGATGTGCTCTTGCGTGTCAACCTCCCGGTCACCGGCGCAGCCGTAGCGAACAGTGCGCTGACAATGGGCGGCCGACCGACACCGTTCGGGATGGACCCTAGGCGGGCGTACACGCTGGCGGCGGACCTCGTCGCCGGACGCTACCCGGGAGTGAGCTGGCGAGGAGTGCACGCCCACCTCGCCAGCGGACTGAACGCCGCCGACCTGCTCACCCTCGCCGAGTCGATCATCACCTGGTCACAGGCAGTGGCCCAACGATGCGGCGTCGACCTCGACGAGGTGAACCTCGGCGGCGGAATGAACGTCGACTACCGTCCAGGAGCACCGCTTTTCGACTGGACAACCTACGGGGACGGACTCGCCCGCATCACCGAGACGTGGCCACGGCTACAGCTGCGCATCGAGCCGGGACGAGCCGTCAGCGCCTACTGCGGCTGGTACGCCACCGAAGTATTGGACGTGAAGCCCAGCCACGGCACAGAATTCGCCATCATCCGAGGAGGCACACACCACCTACGCACACCCGCCGCAAAAGGCCACGACCAACCATGCACCATAGTGCCCATCGACACATGGCCACACCAGTGGCCACGTCCAACAGCAACCGGTTCCACGATCACTATCACAGGCCAACTGTGCACCCCGAAAGACATCTTGGCACGCAATGTCCCCGCCGAAGACCTACAAGCAGGACATCGCCTCGCATTCGGCCTCGCCGGTGCCTACGCATGGAACATTTCCCACCACAAATTCCTGATGCACCCCCCACCAAGCTTCCACTTCCTCGACACCGACCACGACACGCACGAACAATGCAACACAACCGACACGAACAGCCACAACTGCACCGGAGCCGACAGGCAGGACCCCAACGACTCCCGGATCTGAGCTTTCGGTAGACCCCGACCAGCCGGCGGCAACGTGTAGGTCTCATCCACCGCCTGATCGCCGGCGACGGCGTCTTGCTACCCGCCCGCAGCGCGGCGCTTCTCATGCTGCCCTACGCCCAGCCGATGACCCAGGGACTGTCTGATCTCCGGCTCCGGTGCGCTTCCGGCGGTGGTCGACGCAGCCCAGGGTCTATCTCAGTAAATCCACAGTCCCCGTCGGGGTGACCGGCCGCGCGGCCTCGTCGATGGCGTCGACGACGGCGCGCAGCAGTCCTACCGCGCGCCGGTTATCAGCTCCTCGTCAGCGTGGTCGGTCCCTCCGGCACCGTCGCCGGCATGCCGGGTCCCGACGCTTATGCGGTGCGACGGAGCCCGGCCACCGCGCGCTTGAGGTCGGCGTAGGACACCGTGTAGTCGCCCTCGGCCTCCGCCAGGCCCTCGTTGACGAAGCCCCGGATCAGCGTCGCCAGGTCGAGGCCGCGCTCGTCGGCGATCTTCTGAGCCCGTTTCCTCTGGCTCTGCGTCAGCCGCACCGTGGTCACCACGAACGGGTCGTCGGCGGCGGCAGTGGGCAGCACCGCGGCCGCGTCCACCGTCTCACCGAAGACCAGCTCTCCCGCCTCGGCGGCGTCGGCCAGCTCCTTGCCCTCGACCAGTGCCTGAAGGTCCCTGTCCTGTGCGCTCATTGGTTGTTCTCCCACTCCTCGAACGCGGCTACCTGCTCTGGAGTCATCGGCGCGGCGTAGGTGATCTGGTGATCGAACCCGTCCAGCGGGCGAAGGACCACCAGGATCGGTGTCCCCGCCGGCGTACGGGTCCGGACCGCCAGGCCGCGAGCGCCCGACTTCGTCTCGACTCTCTGCACCCACCGGCGGCGCGCGTCCAGCAAGGCGGCGATCACCTCATCGGTGCCGAGGCCTTGCAGACGACTGATCGCCGATGGCAGCCACTCATAACCCACCTATGGAGGATACAACAAGCATCTCCGCAGGTCACACGGTGCGGAAAACTGTCGCGGTATGAGGGGGGCCTCACCGGGCGTACGCGGCTTGCCCGCAGTTCGGGGTCCGGCTCTGGCACGCTCGACTGGATGATGGGATCTCGACTGGATAATGGGATGCTGTAGGGGATGCGGAGGAGGTATCGCCCAGTCGGCAGACGGAGGCCATGATGACTTATCCGGACCTGTCAGCTGTTATCGAGAAACTTCCCGACAGTACCCATCTCGACGACGGTCTGAGGTTTTCGGTATCGACAACCTCGATGGGGATCTTCCCGCTGCTGCTCGCCGCGATCTTCGCCTGGATCGCCTACGCGCGCCGCGCCGCCCTCACCGATCTGCGCACCACGCTCTCGCGCTGACTACTCCATAAGGCACGCCCGGCGCCCGGTGGTCTCCCACCGTGCGCCGCTCGTGCGTTCTCGCATCGATCGCCCGTCGAGTTGGCGGCGATCGATCCGGCGGCCATCCGGTCGGTGGCGCCCGGCCCGGGCGCCGCACCAAATGGCCCTCGACGCGTCCGGGCGTACAACGACTCACCGAGACCGTGCGTCAGACCCACGCCGATGGTGCGCCCTGGGAAGCCATCGGACACGCGGCGGGAATGACCGGCAATCCGCGCACGAACGCTGGGACACCACCGTTGAGCAAGCCTGCCCCAATGGTGGTGTCTCTCCGATCGAGCCCACGCCGGCAGCGCAAGGAACATCGGCGACGACAGTAGCGCCGGCGAGTTACCGCAGATAGTTGCTTGCTATGCGCGATATCTCGGATGGCGACCTGGCGTTTTGACCGGGTCGACGATGGTCGACTCGCGAAACTATGCGCGGTACCGCCGACTTCGAAGGCTCGCCCGGCGGCAAACGCCCAAGTCGACTCGCACTACCGCACGGATTCCGTGCCACTGTTCCTCACGCCTCTTTTTCCACTTCGGTCGGGAGGCGATGACCAGCCCACGGTCGGCTGTTCGGGGTGAGCAGCCGACCGTAGGGCGCCGGTGACGCGATCGTCAGGACGCCGACGGTGTCAGCAGGAAATAGGCGTAGTGACGATCGAGGTCGTTCTCCGGCACCAGCGAGACCACCTGCGGTTCGAAACCCGCTTCGACAGCAACGGACCAGAACAGGTCGATTGGGAAAATGGTCTGCGAGGCGAGGTTTCGTGCGTAATTTCGCTTGTGGGGTGCGCGGTTGTTGCTGTCGCGATACTTGATCTGCACGAACATCACGCCCGACGGTGTCAGCAGCTTGCGCGCGATGGCCAGGATGCGTTTTGCATAGTCCTGCGAGGGGAGGACTTCCATCACGTAAAGGCACAAGAACAGCTCGCACGAGCCGGCACCGATACGCTCTATTGCCGCCTCTGGGTGCTCGACTTCCACCAGCACCGGCTCGAAGGCAGTCGAGCACACGGCCCGGGTGTGACGCTCACATTCGTCCAGGCCTGCGGCTACGACATCCACGGCGACGAACCGGTCGGCGAGTGGCGCGAAGGTGACGGCATTCGCACCCCCTCCCGAGCCCCACTCCACCACGGTCGACATCGACGGAGCCCGGTCGAGTACACGTGCCATCTTGTCGAACAACGCCAGGTGCGCGGCGCCGATCTCTTCCCACTGCCCGGGAATCCCATCGGACCAATGGGAGTTGTTTACCCACGCCCGCTGGTCCGGATCACCCCAGTACGCTGTCGCCTCGGCGATCACCTGCTGCTCGGAGTGCTGAGGTCCCACCCGATCCAGTGTCTCTCGCACTCGCCGGCGCAGGCGGCGTGTCACGGTTTCCCCCTGGTTTTCCACCGGATCTCCAGTTCGTCTTTGTAGCGAAGGTGGCAGGTCGACGGCCCGGCCACCGCCCAGCATCTCCCGGACCGGTGTACAGCCTAGTGACAAGTGCTCTATTGCGCACTCGTTACTGAAGGCATGCCCTTCGGATGCACTGCGGCGAAGACAGCGGCGGGAGATCGTGGGTCGGGCCTGACCCCCTACCCACATAACGCGCCTTGGCGCCGGATTCCTCAGATCTGGACCCCAACCCCCGCACCCCAGCCAACCGAGATGTCGCATCGGTGAAATCCGACGTCACGGTCATGCTTGGCATCCGGCCGTGGACGTCCCGAACCGCGCACTATGCGGCATGAGCGCACGTTTCACCGATCTCGGATCGTGGCGGTGCCCCGTCGCAACGCAGTACGCGCTTCTGGCTGGTAGATCGTCCAGGCGGACGTCTCGACCGGATCGACGTCTGACCCGGCATATGTTGGCTTCGAGCCGGTTACGAGAGAAGGGAGCAGATCGCTCGCTCCGCAGGGGCCACCCACGAATGTTCACCGAGTCGTCGTCGCGGCGGAAATTCATCGCCGGCATGGAGACCGCCCCACTCTCCGTGCACTGACCGATGACGGCGGTGGCGCGATTTTCGGGCCTGGTCGAGGATTTGATCGCCTGCGCGGTCCTCGCGGATCGTCGCTCCGGAGCGAGCTGTGCCCAGGTCGGTGCGGCACTCGGAGTGACCGCCGACGCGGCCCGCGCCCGATACGGCCATCGGCGGCTCACCGTGGAGTGGCCGATCCTGGCCGCACCTGCCTGCTCCCAGGCGTTGCTTGCGGAATCCGCGCGCTCTCGGTCGGTCCGGGATCCGGGTCGGCAGCTCGACACCGAGGGTAGTGATGGCGTCTTCCATCGTTCCGCCGTCGGGTGGGTCGCCGTCGACGGTCCATTCGATGGTGATGTCGTAGCGGTCGACCACTGGCGGGCGTAGTCGAGGACGCCGTTGATGACGTCTTCCAGGTTGGGATTGCCGGAGTCGTCGATGCCAACACTCTCGTCACGCAGCCCGTATTCGCAGGACCAGTCGACCCATTCCGGAGGCTCGCCAGGCTCTGGAGGTGAATCGTCGACGTTGCGCCGCAGTTCGGTGCCGATCACCCGCGGCTTCTTCGGCACGATCTGTTCGGCAGGTGGTGAAGGCTGGTTCGGGCCGGGCCGTGAGGCCGCCTTTTGCTCGGCGCGTTCTCGGGCACGGCGCTGCTGACGCGATTCGCTCACCCCGCCATCCTGCCACCTAATCGGCCGTAAGGGACGAAAATAGCTGTGCGACAACGTGTCTCGACTCTAGTGACTAGACCGCAGGAGTCCTGCTGAGGGCGGGTGTCGAGGGATGCGTTCAGGTTCAGCGCGTAGCGGAAGTCGGCATCGGCGCGGGAGGGGTGCGGGCAGGTTCATCGAGTCTTGGCGCTCGCGATCCAGGTGTGCTTCCAGGGGTGCCGGGCGGGCAGCTCGATGCCGCAGGTGTCGGCGGAGATCCGCAGTGTGCGCCCGTTCCGGCCGGTGCCGCCGTTGAGCAGGCCACTGCGGCGAGGGTGGTTGAGTTGGACGTAGGTGTGGGCCGCGCCCAGCAGCGGTCGGGCCGCTGGCGGCACGACGTAAAGCCGGCCGCGGCCGTCGGGGTTGCCCAGGATGGGTGTCGTCGTCACTGAGGCCGTCGCTGCGCCAGGAGATCAGTTCGGCGGCGGGAGCGCCGGTGATGGCCTCGCCGATGACGAGAATGCTTGCGCCGCTGCGAATGGCTTCGGCTGGTGTCGCGACGCGCTGTTGGTCGTGCACCGCGCCCCGGCTGGGCGAGTACCGGGAACCACGGTCAAGATGTCGGGTGCTGTGGCGCGGATGACGGAAAGGCCGCTGGCTGCGCAGACGACGTCACCGCAGTTGGCGGCGACAGCGTCGGTCAGTCGCTCCTTGAGCAGTGCGGGTGATGCATCGGGTGCGCTGGTCAACACGGTGACCGCGAGTACGGTAGGCGCTGCAAGGCCTGTGGTGCTACTCGCTGGTGCGAGGAAGCGGGGCGACGCAACCGGCGCGCGATGACCGACCGGATGATGGTGGCCCATCGCGCCGATGGTAGCTACGCCCGCCACGACCACCTAATGGGAGTTGATCGGTTCACGCTCAGGCCGCGGCACCGCCCACCACCGATAGTCCGCAGCACCAACCAACCGAACCCAGAAGCCTGCTCGGACCAACTGGGAAAGCCACCGCGGCGCTCGATCTCGACGCGGGCGCGGGGAGCGTCGGGTGAGGTATTCGGCGCTTATCTGCACTACTACCGAGCCACCAGCTGTGCTGGGAGATGCCGGCGATCGGTCCTGCGATTCCCGCACCGATCGTGCATTCCAACTCAGATCGGCCAGGATGTGATCGATTCGTGCAGAACGGGTTCGGTACCGACCGAGCTGTTCGCGGCCCTCCGGCGAGGAATCCTGCCGGAGGGCAGGCGCATCGGGACGCCACCCCTGGACCAGCCCGGCTGCGTCCGTCGCGTAGCCAACCGCGATCGCGACCAGCCTGGCCCTCAGCGCCGTCCATCGCGTCGGCCGCAAACACCAAAATCTCCATACACCAGGCTCATTCCACGGACACCTACTGCACGTGGCCACAACGCAACGCCGGACTATTCGGGGCAGTGCAGGGGCCCGGCCGGCCCTTCCGGCGGCGAGAATCCATGACTGTGGCCGGTAATAGTCGGTGCTGCAAGTACGTCTATCTGAGGTGTTCGACGTCGGGTTGTGCAGGTATCGAGCAGACAGCGACCCGGACGCGAGGCGGCGGGGTCGCTGATCGAGCGTCCGATGAGCAGATCCGCCGCAGTGTTCGCGACGGCGCGGCGCTGAGGAATCATCGTCGCGCCGAGGGTGACCACGTCGGCGTTGTCGCAGTCGAGCCCAGCGCGATAGCGGGGGATCTCATCGGGGTGCGAGACCATCCCGCCCCTGTAGCCCCTCAGCGATGAATCAGGTCGTACCCCCACCGGACTGACGGCAGAACCAGGTCTTACCCAGCCCGTCATTACCAAATTTACCCACCCCGTTCGCGACACAAGCTCCGTGGGTGGAGTAGTGGCCAACGGTGTAATCAGCCGCCGCCGTACCGGCCGCGCCGAAGGAGAAGGTCGCGATCATCGCCCCAGTGATCAGATACTTCAGCATGGCGGGAATTCTACAGTGTAACACCACTATTCTGCGACTGAAATACGTTGGCAGCTCGCGGGATTCACTGATAGCGAGAGCATGGCGGCCGAAAAGGGCCATGGCCGTGGCCGAGGCCAAGTAGCGGGAGTCGCGACGAGGGGCGCGGGCTTCGAGGGGCAGCACGGTGGGGCATCGAACGCTGGGACACGCGAGACCGGACAAGGATTCGCCCGGGAGCCAATGCATAAGAACCGCTTACACGTCGCTGTTCAGGGCTCCGAAAGATGCGCAGGCGACGCGAGGCAGTGAAGCGTACCCGGCCGAAATCCACCCCGCAGGCAAGCGGGTCCAGCCGGGCCCGCTCCCGATCGAATTCTGCCTGCAGCTGATGGCGCGGATGTCGCGCCCCTGGCCGAGCCGGCGAGTGTGATTCAGAAGGTCCCGCAGGTGCTGGTGGACGTCCCGATTACGGACAAGGTCGCGATCACCGCCGACCCGGGGTTCGCGAGGCCCGTCCGCACCGCCGAGGGGCAGTTCGGGGACACCGGGCGAATCCTGCTGCGCCCCAGCGGCACCGAAGAGCTGGGCCGGGTGATGGTGGAAGCCCAGGATCACGAACGGGCCGAGCAGTTCGCCGACAATCTCGCGAGACTGGTCGCGGCGGTCTGAACCGGGCCGCGGCTTAAAGATCCACCCTGCCGCGACCCTCGGAAATCAGGGTGCGGGTCGGTAGCGCTGCCGATACGGACCACCGGGCCGGGTGCGGATAGTGGACGGTGTAGCAACCGCGATCGAAAGGACCGCCATGACCGCCCCCGCACGCCGTTTCACCCGCTCCACCGTCGGCAAGCGGATCGGCGGAGTCTGCGGCGGCATCGCCGAATACTCCGGCTGGAGCTCCGGCCTCGTCCGGCTGCTGTTCGCCGTCTTCTGTGTCCTGCCAGGCCCCAGTTCCTGATCTATCTGGGGTTGTGGGTCTTTATGCCGAAGCGGTGATACCGGCGGTGCGCCGGCCGCCTCGGTGAACTCCTTTGTGCCCCATACCACCAGCAGTCCCGTTCCTGCCCGGGAATGGGGCTGCGCTGTACCGTCGGGGATGGAAAGATGGACCGGAACATTCCCGCGGTCGATCAGTGGAGTTCAGGAGAATACATGCCTACATCAGGAGAGTTCCCCGATATCGGTATGCCGGGTTTCGAGGCGTCCTCGTCGCTGGATGGCCTGGGTCCGGTGGATGGCCTGGGTCCGGCGGACGGCCTGGGTCCGGTGGAAATGGAATCACCCACCCATGACCTCGTCGTTGACGGCATACTCGACACCTTCGTCACCACCGGTCCCGATTCGATGAGTGTCTGGACCGATACCGACCTCGACGGCTACGCCGACCGGCTGAGCGTGGTGGAGAACGACGGCGACTACTCGGCATGGGAATACCACCGCAATCCGGACGGGACGGGCGAGTGGCGGCAGACCGATCAGGGGAAAGTGGGGGAGTGATCGGGGCGCCGGCCGCGCGGAGCAGGATGGAATCGATGCCCGAGCCGGCGCCTCGAATCGGGTAGGAGACGGAGAACTTCAGCAAAGCGCGGATGCGTTCGCACCCCATTGTGTCGAACAGGGCATCCTAGAGCCGATCCGGAATCGCAGCGGGTGGCCGATCGGCCACCCGCTGCCGCAACCGGGCGCGCCGGATCGGCGGCGTTGGCTCCAGCGGCCTGCGATGGGCCAGCGCTGCCCGCCGCTGCGGTGACACTGGCGCCGGGTTGACCACCGGGTCACGGCCGAAGTAGCCGTGATGCTCGTCAAACCCGCTGACCGCCGACAAGGCGTGATTGATGGTCGTACGCGCATACCCGGCCGCGAGAGTCGGCTTGCCGGTGTGGAAGTTGACTGCCCCGGGCCCGGTGAGGTCGCATTACGCCGTTGATGCTGCCGGTTCGGCGCGGTGCGCAACCATCCGACCATCACCGCCACCTCGGACTGGGTTGCCTGAGGCAAGTCGATGTCCAGCAACCAGAGCACCCGGAACCAGCGCAGCAGGTCGTAGGCGTAGCTTCGGCAGGTCAGCGGCCTGGAATCGCCTAGTGCCAGTTCGGCCAGATACTCGGTCACCGCAGTGATCTCGATGTCGACGCGATCGAGCACCACGAACGGCGGGTGCGCACGGTCGGTAGGGACGACCGAGCCGGCCCGTGGAAGCTTCTCTGCACTTCGCAAGTCCAAACCCGAGAGGTTCAGTCCCACTCCCGGTCTCGGCGGCCATCGACCGGGTCGACCAGCGCGAATCGGAGTTCGCCGGTTCCGATTGATCACTTAGAGGGCGTCTCATGTGGGGAGTTTCTTGTAACAGGTGAGCGCGGCAGCAAGATGCAGAAATGCCGCGAACAAATGCCCGTGGCGTTCGTAGCGGATGGCCAGACGGCGATAGCCGGTGAGCCAGGCCAGGGTGCGTTCGATCTTCCAACGGTGCCGCCCCAGGCGGGTGGAGTCCTCGATGCCGCGGCGGGCGATGCGTGGAATGATGCGCCGACAGCGTAGCCAGTGCCGGTGAGCGGCCGAGTCATAGCCTTTGTCGGCGCGCAGCCGCTCGGGCCGGCGGCGGCGCGGTCCGCGTCGGGACCGGATCGCCGGAATCGCATCCACCAGCGGCCGCAGCACACGACTGTCGTGGACATCGGCACCGGTCACCGCGGTGACCAGCGGGATCCCGTTCGCATCGGCGAGCAGGTGGATCTTCGAGCCCGCCTTGCCGCGATCGACCGGGTTGCGGCCGGTCAGCGAGCCCCCCTTTTGGCCCGCACGCTCGCCGAATCCACGATCGCCGCCGACCAGTTGACCTCACCGCCGGCACCGAGCCGGTCCAACACTTCCCGGTGTAATCGGTCGAAGAACCCCGCAGCAGCCCACGCACAGAACCGGCGATGCGCCGTCGGCACGCTCACCCCGAACGACGGCGGCAACTGCCGCCACGCACACCCACTGGTCAACACGAACACGATCGCGGTGAACACCGCACGGTCATCGACCGGCGCGGTCCCACCACCCTGCCTACGCGCAGCGAACTTCGGAATCAGGGGTTCGGTGATGTCCCACAACCCGTCCGGAACCAGACGTCGAGCCAGAGCATCCATCACCGAGCAGGCTATACGGTGCAGTTATTTCCGTCCACATGAGACGTCCTCTTA
>NZ_BAFU01000231.1 GCF_000308495.1 Nocardia brevicatena NBRC 12119
ACTGACCCCGGATCTGCTGCCGATCTGGATGGACGCACTGACCGGCCTGGATGTTCAACTGGTCCGCGTCACCTGCCCACTGGCCGTCGCCGAGCAGCGGGAACTGGCTCGCGGACATCCGACCGGATTGGCGCGAGGCCACTCCCGCACAGTCCACGAGCACGGATATACCTACGACACGAGTGTCGACACAACCACGGCAACGCCCGCCGAACTGGCCAGAACGGTTCTGCGACGACAGCAGACCACGCACGAATGACACCGCCCCGACCTGTGATCAACGGTCATCTACCAAACCCTTTACGGGTATGGCTCATGACGCCTCACTGCAGCGCATCACTTTATCCGACGCCAGCATACCTTTGGCTACGGCGACCGACTCGTGTTCCTGAAGCACTGATCCGAATATTCCGGCTCGCTGAAGGTCACTGATCGCTCGCCTCATTGTTGGTGGTGGTACTGCTGTCGGCTTCGTCCTCGGCGATCCGCTCGGCGATATCCGAGAGCGTTTCGTCCTTGTCCACCGTCCACCGCGTCGTACCACGGACCCCGGAGGGCGCCGGATATCCGGCCTCGATCATCATGGTGATGACCAGGTTGCTCGGAGAATAACGTTTGCCGTCCGCCTCCCATACGAGCGGATTGACCGCAGGATGTTCATTGGTCCACTTGGCCCTGCCTCGGACAGGCTTCTCTTCGATCCACGGAACCAGCAGGTCTTTCTCACGCTTGGTATCTGGTCGAAACTCGAGCAGGGTACCTTCCTCCAAGCCCCCCGCGCCCTGAATCACCTTGACAGCATCCGGTTTGCGCCGCGTGCGACCGCCCTTGACATTGCGGGCTTTATGGTTGCGCTTGGCCGCTGCAGGCTTTGTCTCGGATCGTGCAAACGGTGCCGTGTCGAACAGCTCAGCGGGTTCACCGGTGTATCGGCTCAGCGTCGCAGTTACCAACTCGCGGCATTTCGAGTGATTTTTGAACAGCGGTGCCAGGAAGACGCCAGGGCAATGTTCATCGACAGCCTGCCTGAGCAGCATGCTCAACTCTCGAGTCAGTCCGGCAACCGGCTTCAGCAGACCGGCTATCTCGGCCTCGGGGTCTCCGAGAATCGACGCACTTAGCCGGGACAAGACCAGGTGTGCGATCAAACGGTTTCCGTGCACGAGCACGCCCGTTGCACGATCGTCGTCGAGTACACCTCGCATACGCGTAAGCTCGTCGTCGACCATACGAAGCGCCAGAACACTGTTCCACATTTTTGCGATGTCGAGATTACTCGGGAACAACTCCCGGTAGATATGGTCCTCCGCGGAAGCCCAGAGCAAACTGACCTGGCGTTTGGCGTCAACGGCGTACGCCGGGTCGGCATGTGAGCATGCCAGGGCTATCGCCGCTTCCTCCACATCGCAGCCGTCGTCCCCGGTAACCGGTTCAGCGCTTCTCTTCAGGCCGTAGCTTTTGTCGAACTGAAGACGCAACTGAGCCCGGATTCGGTCTTGGTGCGGATCCAGCGCAATGAAATCTCGGGCGTCCACGCCATTCTGCGTATTGGTTGCCCTGGTGACCGACGAAGCGAAGCCGTCCGGACAACCCTCCAAACCGATGACTCGGATCCAGATTTCGGCATCTTCCAGCAGCGTCTCGTCCTCCTGCATCACGGCGTGAATGCCGGCTGCGGTCTGCGCACCGTTGACAACGGTGGCGCCGAAGAGCCGGAAAAGTCCATTGGTCCTGCTGTGGCTGTCACGGGCCGCGCGACCGATACGCTCTGCCAGCACGGTGATCCCGTTGTTGAAGTACCAGAAGTGATGGGGTTCTTGACGGAGGGTGGTCACCAGCGCCTCGTTGACTGCTGTCCGCCCGAGGGCATTACGAATGTTGCCGTCGAACAGCCGCTCGTGGTGGGTGTCGTACCAGCCGGCTATCTCCACTGCCGGTACCAGGCCATAGTAGGCCTGATACGGGGTCTGCACCGATCCCCACTCCGAGAGGTGCAAGTCGAGGTCGACCTTCTTGGTCGAGGTGCGCTCGGTCAGGAAGCCGTGAAAGGCCGCCAACCCCAGTACTTTCAAGTCGACCAAATCGTCCAGATCGTCTGCTCCATTGACCTCGGCCAGTAGCCCTTGGAGCGGCCGCTGCACATCGGCGGGCAGCACAGCGGGTCCGGTAGTCGCTATGGCGATCGTAATTCGGACCTCTGGGTTGTTCAGCGCCTCCCCGATCGCCTTCCTCAGATCCTGTGTCCGCTCGTTGAAGTAGTGGAACTTCTGACTGAACAGGTCTCTCGCGCCGTTTACCAACTTGAGAGACTCGCCCTGATTGATCGAGCGGCGGCCCTCCGCATGCCACTTCGACTGCACGATAACGATCCGATTCTGATCGTTATCTACGGCGATGGCATCGATCCCGTTGTCCTGGAACCCATCGATCACGCACGCGGCAGCTTGCTCCGGCCTGAAATCCGTGAGCATCTGTATAGCCAACGCTGCCAGACCACGGGTGAGCGTAGCGGTACCGACATTGCCTTTGATCTGCTTGACATCATCCACATCGAGATGCGGACCGATGTGGCGTTGAATATGTGCGGCTACCTGGCTGATATGTAGGGTGCTCAAGGCTTGTTCCGTTCGAATCGTGTGGAGTTCGGAGTAACACCGCGGGACGAGCGCCATGGGCGCGCCGGCTTCCCAACCGATTTCATTGCAGCGGTTATCGGTCACCCTTGGCAGTTTCCGATGACAGCTCGTTCCGTAGGTCGTCGACTTCGCGGGTCATCGGATCGTCCGTGCCGCGTAGTACGCACAGGTCGGTGTACAGCGTCTCGAGCAGTTCCAGCGCTCCGGCGTGATTACCGATCCCGGCCAGGATCTCGGCGAGGTCGCGGCGCATTTCGAGGGCGAGTTCACAGCTGTCGCTGTCCGCCGCGACGACTTCGGCGAGTACGCCGCGCATGGTGGTCAGTCCGCCGTCGATATCTCCGAGGTCCATTTGGCACCGGGCGGCGATCGCGCGTGCCTCCCAGGCCGACTCGCTGAACCTGCCTTCGACGCGGCGGTATGCCTCGGCCAGGGACTCCAGTTCTGTCCGTGCCCGACGGCTTTCACCGCCGAGCGCCCAGGCCGCCGCCATATCTCGGCGCAGCGCGAGGACATCGGGGCTGTCCAGCCCGCGTGCCTCGGCCGCGTTGTCGAGTACGGCTGCCAGGGCGTCGGCGGCTTGCGCGAAGCGTTCGGCCCCGAGGAGTTCGTCGTACCGGCGACGCGCGTTGTTCAGCGCGGAATCGAGGTGTTGAGCGGTCAGAGGTGCGGTGGGTTCGGCGGTGATGCCGTGTGCGCGTGTCGGCTCGACCTGCGTGGTTTCCAGTGGCGCGTTCGGACGCCGGAAGACCCGGGTGGGGTCGGGCAGGCCGGGTAGGTACACCTCGCCCGGCTCGACGTTCGCGCCCGGACCGGGCAGGAACGGCAACAGGCGTTCGTAGACGGTGTATGCGTCGGACGGCCGGCGCTGCGGTTCTTTCTCGAGCAGGTCCAGGACCAGCCGTTCGAACTCCGCCGGAATCTCGGGCCGGAGTTCGCGCAGCGGTACCGGCGGGTCCTCCATATGCGCCTGCTGCACGAGGTAGGGAGAATCGCTGTCGAAAACGGGGACACCGCTGACCATCTCGTGGAGCAGGCACCCCAGTGAGTACAGGTCGGCCCGCGGGGTCAGTTTGTAGCCGTGCATCGCTTCCGGCGCCATATACCGCAGCGTGCCGATGGACTGTCCGGTCCTGGTGAGTTTGCGCGCACTCTGGTCGAGGATCGCGGCGATGCCGAAGTCGATCACCTTCACCGAACCGTCGCGGGTGATGAGCACGTTGGCGGGTTTCAGGTCGCGATGCACTACCGGCAGGGCGTGCGCGTGGGAGAGCACGGTCGCGATCTGCGCGCCGACCGAGGCCACCCAGGACAGCGGCAAGCCGGCGCCCGGGTCGATGTAATCGAGCAGCTGCACACCGTCGATCAACTCCATCACCAGGTAGACGTGTTCGAACGAAATGTCCAATCCGGCATCGAACACCTGCGGTACCCCGTGGTGGCGGATACGCGCCGTGACCCGGGCTTCCCGGCGGAAGCGTTCGGCGAACTCCGCCGCCACTTCGCCGGTGTCCACCTGGTCCACCCGGATCTGTTTGACCGCGACGGGCCGGTCGAGCACGCTGTCGTAGCCCTGCCACACCGAGCCCATCCCGCCGGAGCTGATCTGCTGGGTCAGCTCGTAGCGGCCGGCGATCAGTTTCCCCATATCGTCCCCTGCTGTACGTCGCTGCGGATGGCGCGGCCCGCGCGCGGTCAGGCCGCCCCGCCGATGCCATGTTGCCGTCTGATCATCCGCCACGCAGCGCGACCGAGTTGTTTGTTCAGGGTTTCCTTGAACGCGGGATCGGATTTGCTGAAGTAGCGGCGGCCGAGATTCTGCTGGGTGGCGAAGTTCTCCACCATCTTCTTCTCGAAGACTTCGGCGAACTTCCCCATGAAGTCCTCCTCGTTCTGGTTCGCGACACCGGCGAGCTGCACTCCTGGGTCGTCGACCGTCTCCTGTAGGGGTTTGATGAGGTCCGCTTCGGTCAGTTCCGCCCCGAACTTCTCGTTGAACTGCGAGATCAGTTCCGAGAGCAGAGATTTCTCCGGTTCCTGCGCTCCCCCGGTGCCGTCACCGAAACCGGGCAGGGTTTGCGCGCCCTCCGGGGTGAGGCTGATGTCCTGGTCACCCATCTTCTGGACCCGCAGGTAGCTCAGGTCGACCTCGCCGATATCGACCCCGCCGTCCGACACCCGCGGCAGCACGTTCAGCAGATGCTTGCTGTAGAGGTGTAGCGCCTCGAGGTCGATATCGCGGTACGGCACGATCTGGGCGAGGAACCCGTATTTGCGGACGTAATCGCGCAGATCCGAACGGAACGCTTCGGCGGTATCGTTGTCGTCTTCGTCGTCGCTGTGCAGAAGTTCGGCGAAACGGTTCACCGCCGGTGCGAGGTGCACGTAGAGGTCGGCGTGTAGCTTCTGCCATGCGCTCGCCGATCCGCCGGCCTTCTCCTCGGCTTTCGTGTAGGCGTCGGCGAAGGCCCGCATCTCGTGTTGTAGCAGGATCGGCGGCACCAGCACCTTGTCCTGGGCGAGGTAGAGCAGGTTCGGGTCCGTGGGCATGGCTTCGGCCAGCTCGTAGTAGGGCCGGAACGAATCCTGGATCTTGTCGCCGTCGTTGACGAAGTCGAGGACCACCAGGTCTTCCTGGCTCTTGCGTTCGTGGGTGCGGTTGAGCCGGGACAGTGTCTGCACCGCCGCGATACCCTTCAGCGACTTGTTGACGTACATCGTGGTGAGCAGCGGCTGGTCGAACCCGGTCTGGTATTTCTCCGCCACCACCAGGATCCGGTATTCCCGCTGCCCCTTACCGCCGGAGCGGGTGGCGATATCGTCGGCGCGGGTGTAGGCGAACGCCGCGGGCAGTTCGCTTTCCTTGAGTCCCCCGTTCTCCTTCTCCTCGCTGGTTTCCTCGTCGTCGTAGTCGAGGCTGCCGGAGAACGCGACGAGCACGCCGACGTCCGGGTAACGGGCGGCATACTCGTTGATGTCGAGGTATTCGCGGATCGCGCGGGTCATGGCAACCGCGCTCTTACGCGAGTCGGTGACCACCATGGCCTTGGCCCGGCCGCCGAGCCGAGGCCGGGTATGGGTGATGAAATGCTCCACGATCACCTGCGCCTGCTGGTGCACGGTGGACGGGTGGGTGGCGGCGAACCGGGCCAGCAGCGTTTTCGCCTTCGACTCGGGCACTTTCCGGTCGTCGGGGTTCTCGTTGACCAGGCGGTAGAAGGTTTTGTAGGTGGTGTAGTTGCGCAGCGGGTCGAGGATGAAACCCTCCTCGATGGCCTGACGCATGGAATAGGTGTGGAACGGCCGGTAGTGGTCGCCCTCCAGGGTGCCGAAGGCTTCCAGGGTCTTCGCCTTCGGGGTGGCGGTGAACGCGAAATACGACAGGTTCTTCGCGTGGCCGCGCGCCCGCGCCTTGCGTTTCAGCCGTTCGTCGAGGGTGAGTTCCACCGCGCCCGCGTCCTCGTCGTCGGTGTCCAGGCCCAGGTCGCGCAGCGCCGCCCGCACCGCGGCGGCCGCGTCACCGGACTGCGAGGAATGCGCCTCGTCGACGATCACGGCGAACCGGCCGCCGAGCAGTTCGGCGGGTTCGCGTTTCAGGAAATCCAGCAGCGCCGGGAAGGTTTGCAAGGTGATGGGGATGATCTTGCCCGATTCCTTGGACAGGGCGTCGGCGAGCTGGCGGGCCTTCGCGCCCCGCTTCTCGTCGATCTCCACCACCAGGCCTTGCACCCGCTCGAACCCGCCCACGGTGTCCTGAAGCTGGGCGTTGAGGTTGCGGCGGTCGGTGATGATGATGACCTTGTCGAACACCGGGGTGCCCGGTTTCAGACCCGCCGCCCGCGCCTGGGGGTCGAGTTGGTCGGGGTCGGTGGGGGTGTGCAGGTCGGTGAGGCGGTGCGCGAGCCAGCCGATGGTGTTCGACTTGCCCGACCCCGCCGAGGCCATCACCAGATAGTTATGGCCCGCACCGTGTCTCGCGGCGTGCGCGGTGAGTTTCTTGACCACATCCCACTGGGGGTAGCGGGGGAAGATGGTGGTGCGGGTCGATTTCCCGGCCGGTCCCTTGGACGTGTGCGTGTGAACGAAGCGTTCCATCAGGTCCAGCCAGTTGTCCGGCTGCCAGATCCGCTCCCACAGATACGAGGTCGCGTACTTGCCCGGCTCGGTCGGCGTCGGATTGCCGGCGCCGCCGGGCTGCCCCGGCCCCTCCGAACCGGTGTTGAAGGGCAGGAAGCGGGTGTGCTTGCCCCGCAACTGGGTGGTGACGAACACCAGATGCGGGTCGACGGCGAAGTTCGCGACCACCCGCTGCCGGAAGATCAGCTCGCTCGGGTCGCGTTCCTCGCGGTACTGCTTCTTGGCGTCCTCCACGGTCTGACCGGTGAGCGGGTTCTTCAGCTCGGCGGTCGCGACGGGGATACCGTTCAGCAGTAAGGCCAGGTCGAGGCGGTTGCCCTTGTCGGCGAGCTTGGTGGCGTAGGGCAGTTCACGGACCACGGTGAGACGGTTCGCGCGGTAGCCGTCGAGAGCGGCGTCGGAGGTGACGAGATTCGGTTTGAAGTACGCGAGCCGGATCTTGACCCCGTGATCCTTCACCCCCGACCGCAACACCTCGATCAAGCCCTTGGTGCTCAACTGCTGGTCGAGCACCTTCAGGAATCCGCGTTGGGCGTCATCGGGGTCATTGCCGTAATAGGTGCGCAGCTCCTCCCATTCCTCCCGCTGCGTGGCGCCGATGAAACCGAACAACTCGCCCGCGTCCACACTCAACTCCGCGCGATACTCGTGCGGATTGCCTTGACGCCAACCGGATTCCAGCATGGAGGCGACAATGGCGTCGCCGAAGGTGAGTTCGTGGTGGACCGGGCTCATCGGAGCTATACCCCCTGGGTGGTGTTTCTGCCTGAAGCGGTGGAGATGTCGAACTGGCCGGTTACAGCGGCGGTGATGAGAGCCTGGCGCCGTTCAGCAAGCAGACGCAGTTTGAAGTTGACCGCATCGCACAGCCGCTGGGTATGAGCAGCACTGTCGCTGAGTTCCGTTACCAACTCACGCTGCTCCTTAGGCCCGGCAAGAGGCAACGGCCACGACCGAATGTCTTCGCCTCGGAGTTTCACCATGGATTGCGAAGTACCACGTGCAGAAGCTTCGATGAACGCCCGCACCCGTCCACTCAGCGCGACCTCAGCAACGAATCGGGAGTCAAAGCCATTGGCCAGCGTTACGCGATAGATCAGATCAGGCAATAATAGGCGCTTACAATCGCCGGTCACGACCGCGACATCACCAACCAGATTCGGAGTGTTGGCACGAGTTACCAGAAGATCACCATCACGAACCTGAAAAGGTACAGCTGGCTCAATCTCCGGCGGGAGAAGCTTGTTCTCTTCAGGGTGGAAGTTACCGCGTTTGACCGCGCTCAACTTAAGAACCGCCCACTGTGATTCATCCACACGAGGATTCGAATCACATTGCGGACTGGCCCCTTGCTCAATTCTCGTGACGAATCGACGGAGGCTGACTTCCCCGCACTTAGCGGCGAGCCTGTTAACCATAGAATCTCTGTGAGCGCGAATACGTTCGGCCAAGAGTTGTAGCAGAGACTCTTGCCTATCCACCATCCGGTCGATTAGGGAGGTTTCGGCGTCGAGGAAGTCGGCGATGCGGCGCTGCTCCTCCATCGGAGGACAAGACAACCTCAATCGCTTGATGTCCCACTGGAATAGGTGCGGAACGCCCATTCCTCCCTTCAAGGCGCCGATCTCTCCCTGTACCAAATCGCTCGCGATAACGTATCTAAGATACTCGGGTCTCATCGAATGCGCCCTAATAACCGCGATCGAGCCATTTACTGTGGCTGGACGGGGAAGATCGCGGACAATGTTTACGATGCCGAGGGTGTTTCCGTCTTTGGCGAGCAGGATATCACCGGAACGGAGTTTCAATTCTGGCGATTCTTCATAGCGAAACTCGCTGATATAATTAACATTCGAGAAATCGATTTCCCTTGACTTAATGTTCGGGGTGGCGAGGAATGCATACCCCTCCGGTTGGTACTCGGATGCAGTAAGCGCCTTCCAGCCAATTCGGGCATTAACCGTGGCAACACGGTCGAGACGTGTCCGTTCCCAGTCCGCCGGTAGACCAACCGATGAGCTCACTGGGTGACCTCCCCCAGCAGCGCCTGAATCTCCGCCTCCAGTGCCTTCAACTCTGCGTCGATCTCCGCCAACGGACGGGGTGGGGTGTAGACGTAGAAGTGCCGGGTGAACGGAATCTCGTATCCGATCTTCGTCTTGCTGTGATCGATCCACGCGTCCGGCACGTGCGGGAGCACCTCCCGGGCAAGGTATTCCTCGACGTCCTCGTCCAGCGGAACGTTTTCGTAGTCGCGGAGTTCCGGGTCGGGTTCCGGTTCGCCCTTGATCAGTTGCGGTTCGCCTTCCGGGTCGCGCACACCGAGCGCGTCGCGCAGCAGTTTGGCGAACGGCGCCCCGGTGGGCCAGGGTTCGCCGGCACCGACCACCGCGTCCTTCAATGCCGTGATGGCCTCCGTTTTCGCCTGCCACACCGAGCCGACCAGCGGCTGGAGCAGTTTCCGGAAGTCGTCGGGATCGGTGTACGCCTTGCGGACCGGCGCGGCCGAGGCGAGTTTGTCCAGGGCCTCCTCCGTGAGCTCGAAGCGCAAGCGCAGCGGCCGTTCGACGGTGATGCGCCGGTATCCGAAGTCGTTGTTGGCGAAGACTTTCACTTTGCCGTGCGCCGGGTGGTCCGGGTCGGCGGCGATATCGAGGGCGTCGCGGTAGATGCGGGTGAGTTCCGCGATCTGTTCCGGCGTGATCATCTTGCGTTTGTCGCCCAACGATTTACGCATCTTCTGCCAGTAGTCGCGAGCGTCGAGCAGTACCACCTTGCCCCGCTGTTCCGGGGACTTCCGGTTGGTGAGAATCCAGAAGTAGGTGGAGATTCCGGTGTTGTAGAACAGCTGATCCGGCAGCGCGACAATCGCTTCCAGCCAGTCGTTCTCGATGATCCATTTGCGTATATTCGACTCCCCGGATTCCGCCGCACCCGTGAACAACGGTGACCCGTTGAAGACGATGGCGACCCGGCTCCCCCCGGACGATTCCGGTTTCATCTTGCTGATCATGTGCTGTAGGAACAGCAGGGAGCCGTCGTTGATACGCGGCAGTCCCGCCCCGAAACGACCAGCGTCACCGAGGTGCTTGTGCTCCCATTCGACCTGTTCCTTGACCTTCTTCCACTCCACCCCGAACGGCGGGTTGGCGAGCAGGTAGTCGGCGCGGATGTCCTTGTGCCCGGGGTCGCTGAACGAGTTACCGAAAACGATATTGTCGGGGTTCTGGCCCTTGATCATCAGGTCGGAGCGGCAGATCGCCCAGGATTCGGGGTTGAGTTCCTGCCCGTACACCTCCACCCGGGCTTGTGGGTTGAGGCTTTTGATGTGTTCCTCGGCCGAGCTCAGCATGCCGCCGGTGCCGCAGGCGGGGTCGAGGACGCGGCGGGTGACGCCGGGCCGTCCGATCAGTTCCTCGTCGGGGGCGATGAGCAGGTTCACCATCAGCTCGATCACCTCACGCGGGGTGAAGTGCTCACCGGCGGTTTCGTTGGACTGTTCGGCGAAGCGCCGGATCAGTTCCTCGAACACGTAGCCCATATTGTGGTTGGAGACCCGCTCGGGGTGCAGGTCCAGATCGGCGAACTTGCCCACCACCTTGTACAGCAGGTCCGCGCTGTCGAGTCGTTTCACCTGTTGGGCGAATTCGTATTTCTCCAGCACCTCGCGGGCGTTCGGGGAGAACCCGCCGATATAGGTGAGGAGGTTCTTCATGGCGTGCGAGGGGTCGCCGAGGACCTTCTTGAGGGTGAGGTCGGTGACGTTGTAGAACTCGGTGCCGGCGGCGTCGCGCAGGAATGGGTCGAGGTCGATATCGACATCGGCCAGTTCCGCCGCCTTCGCCGCCACCTTTTCCCGCGTGGGTTCCAGGACGCACTCGAGCCGGCGCAGCACCGTGAACGGCAGGATCACTTTGCCGTAATCGGACTGCTTGTAGTCCCCACGCAGCAGGTCGGCGACCGACCAGGCGTGGTTGGCCAGTTCGGTGTGCTTGTTGGTGTTCACTTCCTACCTTTCCCGGAGGTGGTCCGCGCGTCGTCGGCGGGTGGATCGTGTGGTTCGAGGGCGCCGGCGGCGAGGCCGGTACCGATCAGTGCGGCGAGTCGCGCCGCGGAGCGGTCGGTGCGGCGGGCCGAGGCGCGTAATCGGTGCAGTTGCCGGAACATCGCACCGTAGCGCTGCTGCTGGGCCGGCGGGAGGAGAGGGATGCGGAGACGGCTGGGGACCACGCGGACCGTGGTCGCGCCGACGGTGCCAGCGGCGATGTTCTCGGGAGCGGCGACGAAACCGGCCAGGAACCACGGGTCCAGGCGGCCGGGGGTGGGTCGCAGCAGGAAAAGGTTCGTGCCGAGCAGGGCGCCCGCCTCCGCGCTGCCCGCGACGCGCGCGCCGGGATGCTCCTCACGCATACCGCGTAGCAGCGGCATCACCACGTCGCCGGGTTCGATGACCATCGACGAGGCCGAGCCGCCGCTTCCGACCGAGCCGGAGGGCTCACCACCGGAGAGGAGGTCGCGGATGGTCAGGATGGCCTTGCCGAGGTGGGGATCCACCGAGGTTTCGCTCTCCTCCCGGCGGGGCCGGGGCAGATGCACTTGCAGTGCGCCGCCCTTGGCGAGGTCGGCGACGGTCGCGGTGCGCCAGGCGCGTTCCCCGACGCCCCGGAATCCCGGCAGATCGTCGAAGACCGCGCACAGATCGTCGATTTCGGCCTCCAGTGCCGCCAACCCCTCGGCCACGGCATCGGCGGTGCGGTCGGCGTCCACCGCAGCCCGGACATAACGTCCCGGAGTCAGGTCTACGTCCTCGTCCAGGACGTCCATCACACGCACCACAGCCGCTACATCGGGTGGTGCGCCCGAATCGCTACGGTCGAATGCCCGCCACGCGGCGAGCACCGTTTCGCTCACCTTCCGCAGAGCATTCGGACCGCCCTGTTCATCCGCCGAATCGAGCCGGGCGGCGTCCACGAACAGCACCTCATCGGCTCCGGCGTCCCGCGTGGCGGGGTTGCGCAGCACCCAGATGTGCAGGCCGAGTTGACGCGGTGGCGCGGCACCGGCGGGGAGACCGATCACCGCGCGTAACGCGCCCTGCCGCAACAACTCCCCCCGGATACGGCGGCCGGCACTGCGGAACGCGACGGCGGGCGGGAGCAACAGCACCGCGACCCCGCCGGGCCGCAGATGCGCGAGAGCGTGCTGCACCCACGCCAGTTCGGATTCGCCGCGCGGCGGCACCCCGTAGTTCCAGCGGGGGTCGAGGGCGAGTTCGTCGGCGCCCCAATCACGTTGCAGGTTGGGCGGATTGCAGAGCACGGCATCCACTTCGAGGCCGGGGAAGGCGTCTGCGAGGAGACTGTCGCCCGCTCGGGGGTCCACGTGCACGGCCCGTGCGCGCAGCGAGATATTGAGCGCCGCCCGCTGCGCCTGCACGGGCAGGATGTCCTGTGCGAAGCATTCGCGGGCGCCGAGCCGGGCCACTGCGGCGAGCAGGGCACCGCTTCCGCACGCCGGATCCAGCACTCTGTCGACGGCGACTCCGGTGGCGCGTGCCAACTCGGCCATCAGCTCGGCGACCTCGTCCGGGGTCACGTAGACACCGGTGGTCGGACTCTCCTCGAGCCCACGCTCCGCCAGCGCCTCGACGGTCGCTCCCATGCCGGCGTCCTCCATGGCGGCCCACATCGCGGCCAGGACCTCGGATGGCTCCCCCTCGCTCATCGGGTCCGCGAGGGTGGCGGCATTCGGCGACAGTGTTGCCAGTAGGCGCGGGATTTCCCGCGGTTCCACGTGCGCACGCAGCACCGTTTGCAGGTTTCGCAGTGGAGATTCCGCGGATTCGATGCCGTGCTCGCGCAACCACTCGCGCACATCGCCCAGATCGAAGACCGGCCGCGATTCGCTGCCGCCCGCCGGAGACGGGAAGTCCGGATGCCGTCTGCGCCAGTTGCTGACGGTCGCTCGGGTGACACCGGCCAACCGGGAAATCTCCGCGGCGGTGACCAGTGACGCGGTGTCGGACATACGCCTCCTATCGTCAAGCGTCAACCTTAGCGTTCAGCACACACGTGTCAACACCTGTTGTGCTGATTGACAATGTTTTCACTTGCCACAGCGGAATGATTCGTCTAACGTTCACTGCACACGGCGACACCACGCGGTCGCCGGTCTTCAGCTCCGAAACCTCTTGTCTTACAAGGAGTCCCGCCATGTCCGATCACCGCGACCAGCTCATGCGCCCCGGCCGCGACAAGGGCTACCGGCGCCGCCTGGCCGCCCGCGGACATCGGCCGCTGCGGTTACGGCACGGCGACGACCTCCGTTCACTGCCGCCTCTCCCCCGGCGCAGCCGCTGCCCGGCCACCGGGAAGATCCGCTACTTCGACCCGGAAACCGCCGAGCTCGTACTGGCCGGCATCGACCACGACAACCCCAGAAGACGGGAGCAGCGGGCCTACCGATGCCCGAAATGCGCGGGTTGGCACCTCACCAGCCAGGCCCGCAACGACAGCAATCCCGCCACCGGCCCCGAGCCGGTGTCCTGAATCCAGGAGACCGCGTGTCCATACCTACTCGTATCGCCACTTCCATCCTCGCCGCGGGTGCGGCCACCGCGCTCGCGGTCGGGCTCGGCGCCGGAACGGCCAACGCCGAAACCCACATCCGCCACTACTCCGGCTACGACGCCGAATGGGCCTGTAACGCCGACAAAGCCGCATACGGCCCTGTCACCGGCGCGGTCGTGCTCTGCGACCGCCTCAACAACGGCCGATACCGGCTGTCGGTGGTACCCCACGGCGAGATCCCGCTGCACCTGCTGACACTCATGGCCACCGGCAGCTTCGACGGAATCTCCTAGCCGCACCCGCCGGGCCGCGATCCATGAGCGGCCCGGCCTCACTCCAACCGACTACACCAGACCCCGCGGCACACGCCGCCGGGGCGGAACACGCACGCCCGAATCATTCCGAATCAAGGAGCCCGGTCGGATGACCAACCCCCAGTACCCCCTCCCCCACCCGCAACCGCCGCGCAAGAGCCGCACCGCCCTCTGGATCGTCCTCGGTGTTCTCGGCTTCTTCATCCTGCTGTGCGGCGGTTGCGCCGGCATCATCGCCACCAGCGCCGACAACGCCGACAACCCGAGCAGCACCAGCGTCGTCGCCGGACCCCCATCGGACAGCGGCGAAGAGATCGCACCCGCCGGGTCGGAAGTGCGTGACGGCAAGTTCGCGTTCGTCGTCACACAGGTCGACCCGCCGGTGAAATCGGTGGGCAACGATTTCCTCGGCACCACCGCGCAGGGCGAGTTCGTCCTCGTGCGCATCGACGTCACCAACACCAGCGACCGGCCGCAGTCCTACTCCGGCGGCAACCAGAAACTCATCGACGCCCAGGGCCGCGAGTTCACCAACGACACCGAAGCCGAGATCTACCTGAACGACGACGTCTACACCGATATCAACCCCGGCAACAAGTTCTCGGTGATCCTCGCCTTCGACGTCCCCGTCGGCACCCGGCCCGCGGCGCTGGAGTTCCACGATTCGATGTTCTCCGGCGGCGTCCGGGTCGCGGTGCGATGAGATGAAGGCCGAACCGTTGAACACCACGCTGGCGGTACTCGGCCGCTGCGACGACCGGCTCGGGATCTGGCATGTACACACCGGTCCCGGCCTCGGTCTCTCCCGGCCGACCGGCGCATGGCCCGCGGTTACGCCGGGCTCGCCGACAGCCGGCCCGAGTTCGAGAAGCTCCGCCTCTCCCGTAAACCCCTCATCCCGTTCGGCGGGGAACGTCCCCGTCCCCTTCCACTGAAAGCAGTCCGGTGACCAGCACACTGAACTTCGCCGCCTTCGACGTCGAAATCGCCAACCCCAAGTACGGCAGCATCTGCGCCATCGGTATCGCGATCGTGCGCAACGGTGCCCGGGTGGGCACCCACTCGTGGCTCTGCCGCCCACCCGAGCCGGTGCACAGCTTCCACCCCCGCAATGTCGCGATCCACGGCATCACCGCCGCCATGGTGGCCGGGCAGCCGGGTTTCGCTCAGCAACTGAGCGCGGCGCTCACGGTGATCGACGGGCTCCCTGTCGTCGCACACAACGCGGCCTTCGATATGAACGCGGTGGCCCAAGCCTGCGGTCACAGCGGGATACCCGTTCCGACCTGGACCTACGGTTGCACCCGCCGCTGGGCTCAACAGCACCTGCCGCATTTGTCGCGGCACAGATTGCCCGATGTGAGTAGAGCTCTTGGTGTCCGCCTGACCACCCATCACCAGGCCGGAGCCGATGCCGCCGCGGCCGCCGATATCGCCCTCGCCATCGCCGGCCGGGTCGGCGCCCACGACCTGGAAGCGCTCGCGAAAGCGACCGGAACCCGGCTCGGGAGGCTCTCCCCTGCCGGCATAGCGGCCTGCCGGTAACTCCACGCGGGCTGAAACATAGTGAAGCGCAATGCCGATAAGCGCTCGAGTCGATGCCCACTTGGGCATCCTCACCGCCTACCCGTCCGGCCGGTAACACCTCGGCCGTGCCCATCGAGGAGAACACGCCGTGGTCGCCGCGCAGGAAACCAGTTGGGAATTGGTCTTCGCGCCGGTCTTCGCGCGCGGTGGTTTCGATCTTCAGGTCGGTAACCTGCCGTGGGTGCGACCGGACTGGGACGAGGCCGGAGTGCCGGCCGAGTACGATCCGTGGTGGCAGCCGGCACACAAGCCGTCAGAGGCGGAGAAACGACGGAAAGCCGAAGAAGCGCTGGCAGTTCCAGCGGTCCGTCAGGTTTTCCGCGACGAGCGCGCCGCCCAGGCCGCACAGACCGCGCACCTCGGCTCCAGCGTCGACCGCCCCATCCTCACCGGATTGCAGCCGGATCTGTATCGGTGCTTCATGGAACGCACGTGGCGATCCGCAGGCGCGAAGGGCATCATCTCCCTCATTCATCCGGAGAGTCACTTCACCGAGGCTCGCGCTCAGGGGCTTCGCCGCGCCACCGCTGCTATCGCACCCGGTGTGAAAGACCCTGAAGGCAACTGGGACGTACGTCCCCACCCGGAACGCATCATCGAAGTGACCGAAACCGAGCTCGCCGCCTGGGCTGCGCTTGTCGACGAGCCCGGCACGCCCGCCGATACCGCACGCATGCTGTACCCGGTCAACCAGGCAAACGCCGCAGTACTCGACAAGGACGCCGCCGCACCCCAACTCGGTGACATCAAGTTCGACTGGACTTTCGGTTGGAACGAGACGACCGACCGCAAGCTCGGCTACTTCGAATCCCGCTCGGCAATCCCCACAACCTGGCAGGAGACCATCCTCCAGGGCCCACACTTCACCGTCGCCACCCCGATCTATCAGCAGGGCAACCCCACGATGCGCAGCAACGTGGACTACACCGCCATCGACCTCGAGCCGATCCCGGAAACCTTCATCCCGAGAACCAACTACCAGGTCGCCCGCCCCCTCCCCGACTACCTGGCCGCCTACCCGAAGTGGAACGACGAACCCAGCTCGAACTACTTCCGCCTCGCCTGGCGCGAGATGCGCGACATCGCGACAGTCCCTACCTTGCAGTCCGCACTACTGCCACCTGGACCGACACATGTGCACGCCGTCCACTCACTGACCCTGCCAGGAAACAATCGCGCCCTCGTCCAACTCGCCGGGATCAGCCACTCCCTTGTCGTCGACTTCATGATCAAGGTTATCGGCAACGCCCACATCAAGCCGTCGACCGGGCTACAGATCCCGTTCCCCCAGAACCACCCCTTGGAACCCTATCTGGCCCTCCGTCTTAACTGCCTGCTCCGCCAATACGCCGCACCGTGGGAGGAGTTGTACACAGACCAGTGGCAGCAGGATTCCTGGGTCCCCGACATCGGCACCAACCACCACGAAAAGACGAAACTCGGCGCGGTAGAAAATGAATGGACCTGGCACACCCCCTCCGCAATCCCACCGACCGTCGACAGGCCTTGGTGAAAATCGACGCCATCGTCGCGGTCATACTCGGCATCACCGCCGAAGAACTCCTCACCATCTACCGCACTCAATTCCCTGTCCTACAAAATACGAACGCGAAATCCTCTACGACGCCAACTGCCTCCAACTCCCCACCAAACTCGCCTCCGAATACCGCAAAAAGGCCAGCCTCCCCACCTCCGACCTAACCGTCGACCACATCACCTACGAGGAACCCATCAAAGGCGTAGACCGCGAACACGACATGCAACTAGCCCACGCTCACTTCTCCGCCCTCTCAGCCACAAAGGCTCTATGAGCCCTACCGAATTACCATTTTACACAGCGCTGCCATCAACTAACTGCTATCCCGCCGAACTATCTCACCCGAGAGGCACAGTAGATGCGAATTACCCTGTACCTTCTTCGCCGCGATACAGATTTAACTGAAGCCTGTCTTAGAAACCCTGAGAAGTTCGGCGAGCGACCACTCATACCCGCCGAGGAAGGGCTGCTATGGCGCCTATTCGTATACCCTGGAGAGACTAAACCTACTCGCTGGTCGAGCGCGATTGGCACTATCCTCGCCGATCCAGGTGACCAGGAATCCATCTCCGGCCGCACTCCTGGAGCGGTGCTACTCATCCAAGCTTTTGACCGAGTCTTCGCCGTCACTTTCGGCACCGGGTTCCACGCCATTGACCAGGAACTCCTTGAGCGTGACTTTGGGTTGCGCGTAGCCGCAAGCTGCATCGACCCGAGCCGAGTTAGCCTGGCTGACGCTCGTGGCTTGGGCAAAGGTCGACGAAACGCCTTAAGCAGGTTGCCTCTCCCTAATGAGATGTCTGCCCTCGGCCTGCTCGTAGACGAAGAATGGATCCGGAAGATCGGCGGCGAGGTACAGACAGACGGTTTTGCAAAGACAGCCAGTGGAGCCGACTCCCTCCTCTTGAACATCCAAGACTTCTCATTTAGCCAGCTATCCGGAATACTCGCGACAGCGCTCGCGCTGCACGAATCCGACGACTACCAGCAACAGTTCCCCTTCCTCAACTATTTCCGCCGCGAAACTGACAAACGCAAGCTCGAAGAGCTGGACAACGCAATAACCGAGTCGATGCGCGCCAGAGACCCGGAGGCGGGATTCGCTGTCCCAGACGAGTCAAGCTTGATTGCCGACTCCTTCATCATCTCCCGGGGCAATGCCAAGTATCATGCATCAGAACTGTCGACCGAAGAGGTATACAAGGCACTCGATAAAATCAAGGGCTGGACGGCGCCCTTGACCAAAACCAAAATAACTGCGCTGGACATTAGCGGCGAGATGGTGGGGGGACGTGATGATCTCCGGAACTACACCGTTGGTTTTCACCGCGGCGATTTCGATGGGAAAATCCAAGACTATGCACTTACGGCCGGGTCCTGGTTCCGGATAAACGACGATTACGTAAGCCTGGTCAATTAGTTCATGCGTGACAACGTAACTGATCTAACTAATGATCTGCAGCTGCCAGATTGGGATGATAAATTCCTGATCGACAGAGGGATTGAAGGAAAGTACGGAGAAGAGCGTTATAATCGCTGGCTGGTCGAATCACGCAATGACGCTATACACCTTGACCGAGATTTTTACTACCCGCAGCCAGGTTCAAAGATCGAGATATGCGACGCACTGACACGCGACAAGTTGCTAATCTGCGTAAAACGAATGGACGGCTCAGACAAGATGAGCCACCTATTCCAACAGGGCCAGGTATCAGCACGGATGCTAATGCTTGACGTCAAATACCGCAATGCGGTGATGTCAAAGCTTCGAGAACTTGATCCCACAGCGGAGTTCGGAAGACCGTCCGACTGGACGGTAGTTTACGCGATTGCAACCAGCAAACTAGGAAACCTCAAGGACGAGATGTATTTCTTCTCCCGCGCCGCACTGCGAATCCATGGTCAATCAGTTATTTCAGGAGGGTTCGGATTCAAACTTGCTATCGCTAAGATAAGGCACATACCCCAGTGAGGGCAGCTGACGGGTCCCCATGATGTGGTCTACCTGGACCGAAACAGCGAGGTGGTGTCAGCCTCGTCGCCGACGCGCTGCCAACCGGGCAGAGCTTCAAGACGGCTGGCGATCTCGCTGTCATTTAGCAGTGCAGGCACAGGAGTCATGTGACCACGTTCTACAGGATGCGCGGTCGGGCCCGGACTTGATCATTTCGATCTATCTCCCGGGCAATCAGTCTTGCAAGGGGTTCGTGTGAATCACGGCTCAGATGCGCACCATCGACCCCAGCACACGCGACGGTCGCCGCGTCCACGAACAAAGCGCAGCGCTTGTGAGCGACACGGCATATCGCCGCGGCTAGTTCGCGTGACTTCCGCGCGGAGTCAACGTCGTATTCGGAACTTTGCTCGGCAAACGCCGGCTGGTCTGCATCGATATGAATCGGACTGACAAGCAGTATTGCCGGCACTCCACCGGTGCGGGTCCAAGCAGTGCGCTCAACGTTATCGATGTACCCTTCGAGCGCGGTGGCGACGGCTTCTGTTTCTCGACCGAACTTGGTTTTGAGGTCGTTGTTCCCCAGCATGATGACCACCATGTCCAATGGTGAATGGCTGCGCAAGCATGGCTGAAAGTATGTGCGGCCGTTGCGGTCATCACGATCGGGGTCGTCGAGGTCGGTGGTACGACCGCCAAGGCCTTCCTCGATAATGGCGTACTCGGTACCCAATAACTGCTGCAACCGTCCGGTCCAGCGCACATCGATCGGCCATCGGCCGCGCTTTTCGGAGGGCTGGCCGAAGGTATTGGAATCGCCGAAACACAGAATGGTAAACGCGGAAGGGTTAACTATCAAGGTCGGATTCCTAAATTTCAGACGGCTATCCCGAGGCGTTCGGCAAAGCCGACGAGTCCATTCACCTGGCCCCGCCGCAACTTCGATCTACCTCACTCCGTACGATCCAGCGATCGCCTCTATCCGAGCGATGAGCAGGAAGTCGAGTTCGGTCACCACATCTCCGGCTGTATGCGTCGTCGTGGAGACTCGCAGCCGATCCCACCTGATGTCGATGTCCGGCCGATGTTCCAGCTCGACCGCCGCCTTACCGATCTCGGCGACGATCTTGATCGCAGTGTCGTAGGCGACCCCATAGTCTTT
>NZ_BAFU01000230.1 GCF_000308495.1 Nocardia brevicatena NBRC 12119
GTTGTATTTACAGTCCCCCGAGCGGTGGGCAAGGTCGACCGCGGTGCTACACAGCTCGGCTCAGGTATTGGCCAAGGTGGCTCGACACCATGGCGGACAGTCCAGGCGACCGTCACGGATTACGGCGGGCAGTCGCTCGCATACGCAGTTCGCGAGGATGCAGGGCAATCGCCAGTGCGGGCCTGGTGTCTTGATCGGGAAGCGTACGCAGGTTCCATCGAGCGGAGATGGTAGCCAGACCGAGTACCATCTCGATCTGGCTGAAAATATCACCGATGCATTTGCGGGCCCCGTCGCCGAAAGGGATGTAAGAGTCTCGCGGTAACTGATTCGCGGTCGTCGATTCCCACCGTCCGGGGTCGAAGCGATCGGGCTCGGGATACAGTGCCGGCAGGTGATGAAGCGTATAGGGGCTGAGTATGACCGCGGTGCCGCGCGGTAGATAATGACCGGAGAGCTCGATGTCCTCGGTGATCACTCGGGTCAGTAGCCAGGCTGGGGACTTCAGTCGCAGCGTCTCGGTGATTATGTTGGCGGTCAATCTCAGGCGGGGCAGGTCGGCATGTACCGCCGCGCGACCGGACAGGACGGTATCGGTCTCCGCGTGTAGTCGCTCGAGGATTTCAGGATGCTGGTCCAGTAGCCACAGGGCCCACGACAGCGTGCTGGCGGACGACTCGGTGCCGGCAATGAAGAACGTTGCCGCTTGGTCCATGATCTCGGTATCCGTCAGACCGGATCCATCCGCATCCCGGGCAGCCACCATGGCCGAGATCAAGTCGCCATGGTCGACGCCTTCGGTCCGACGATGCGCGACAATGCCGGCGAGAGCCGCGCGCAGCCGAGTGTTGGAGCGCCGGAAGGCTCGACCGCCGAATATGGGTAGGCGATGAAGGCTCGGCGGGATGAGGGCACGTGTCAGAAATCCCTCGCAGAGCGTTGTGACATCACCGATCATTTCACGTAGTTCGGCGTCCGGGATATCGTCGGAGAACAATGTTCTGATGACCGAGGCGGCCGTATACGCCTTCATCTCGGCATATACTTCGAGAATCTGCCCTTGCCGCCACGAGCCGGTGATCGCATCTATCTCCGCTGTCATTGCCTCCGCGTAATCGGGAAGCCGACTACGGTGGAATGCGGGTTGCAGCAGGCGCCGCTGACGTCGATGTGTGGAGTGTGGGCACGTGATCAGCCCGTCGCCGACTGCGGCTTTACTGCCGTCGTACAGTGGTCCGCCCCTGTCGAAGATGCGATCGTGGCGCAAGATATAGCGGGTCAGCTCCGGATCACACACTACGACGGATGATAGTGGACCGAGGCCGATACGCACAATCTCACCGTAATCGGGCATAGTCGATAAAAAGGTCAGTGGGTCGCGCAGTAGCGGCAGGAGGTGACCGATGAGCGGCAACCTACCCGGAGCAGCGGGGACGGCAGTCGAAGTGGGCATTATGCATCTCCCGGCGCGGTCGTGAGTCCCGACATATGACCCGAATCCGCAAGAAGAGCGTTTGCCTTGCCGTAGTAGCGGAGGATCTGCCCCTGCCAGTCCAGATTGGCGCCACACCATTCGAGTATTTCGTTGACATACCTGAATACCACGGACACCTCTGCTTCGTCGAGATCGAGAGCGGCCAATACATCCGAGAGTTCGTCACGTTTCGACAGGTATCGCTGGAGCTTTCTTTCGATCATGTCACCGACCTCGGTCAGCGATTGCTCGATACTCGACCCCAGCGCGGAGAGCAGCAGCACTATATTCGAAGTATCCCCCCGGTGCAGATCTTTCGGCACAGATGCGACATCGTTGCACAGTATTATTATGTCGGCGCCGAGATAGCGAAACTCATCGATGAATTCCAGACTGGCGACCACCTCCGGCAATTCGTATCCATGCGCTCGTTCCAACATGTCGAAACACGGGGCGGTCCCTATTATCCACCGACGTTTCAGTAGATACTCATCTGGAGTGATGGTCAAGCCACGCGATTGAACTATGGATTCCATCACATATCCCCACAGATAACGACACCATGTTTGTGCTGCGCGCGCCCGCCATGACTCGGACATTCCAGCTCGACTCTCTCGCCATACATCGGCGAAAGCACGCACGAGAGGAGGCGAATGAGCGTAATCCTCTGCGGAGCTGACGACGACGTCCACCATGGAGCGAATGAATCTCGCCCCTTCCGAGTACGCATTGTTCCAGTACACGCTCTCGAACGCGTCGTCAACCGCAAGATATATGTTCATCATCGAAAAAGCTAAATCCAGATCCGGCCCGTGCGCGTCAGGGTAGGAATAACTGACTATGCGGGCAGGATCCGCCTCGATGAACCGACGTCTGGTTATCGGATGATCCCAAACGCCATACCGTTTACACCACGACTCGACGAACTGCGGACCGCGATCTATTTCAGAATTGGTACGATGCGGAAGATTCGAGTATATAAACTTCGAATACGATTCATCGTAAATCATCACAACTCCTAACGGCCCGACACTTCTGCTTATCGGCGCTGCGTGGAGGTGCACCGAACGCGTGTGGAGGTACACTAGCGGCCAACTGTCCGGTTGGCTAGCTGGGCGGATAGAATTTTCAGCTCCAGTTCGCGCCGGTTCGATGGATCATGCTCGGATAGCTGCCGATTTGCGTCCGCCTTTCGTAGGACGTCGCGACGCTGGTGACCGCCGGGTCGCGGTAGCGGGGTTCGAAGTCGGATCGGAAACTGACAGCCGAGACCACGGCGTTGCGGGCAGGGGCAGCAATCCAGCCATCGCCGATAGTGTGGGCCGCGATCGAGATGTCCGAATTCTGCGGTCACCGACCGATGGGCAGCAGAGACCACCTCAACCCGTTCCGGGTGTCCGGATCGTCTCCGAGCCCGGCCGGCCATCGGCGGTGGCTGGATTGCCGCCCCTGTCCCGACAGCAGCGGAGTCTGTCGACTCGGCGAAGTCGGCCGACTGTCGGCTGTCGACGCTGGCATGCGACCAACGCCGTGTCACCCCGGCGCCGTGCCACTCCCGCGCAGGGTCACTCCCGCACGGTGTATAGCGGCACGTCCGGCGCCTGACCGCCCAGCTCCTGGATTGGCCTGATCGCCGTCCAGAACTCCGCGTCGGCGCTACTCGGCGTATTCCCCTCGTGAGATCGAATCCCCCACAGGCTGACCAGTCCCCGAAAACGCGACCACCCGGGAGTAGAGCCCGGGTTGTTTCGTCGGTTTCAGTTGATCCCGCAGTCCACCGGGTGGTGGGTGTGGGTGCAGGCCGCAGCGTACTCGGCCGGTGTCCGGTATCCGAGGGCTGAATGCCGGTGCCGTAGGTTGTGGTCGGATTTGAAGTCACCGATGACCACGCGGGCCTCGAGCAGAGAAGTCCAGTGGTTGCGGTTGAGGCACTCGGCACGCAACCTGCGGTTGAACGATTCGATGTAGCCGTTGTTCCAGGGTGTGCCCGGCGGAATGTAGGTGATCCCGACCTGGTCGGAGCAGAACCGTTGCAGTGCTTCGGAAATCATCTCCGGACCGTTGTCGCACCGCAGTACCCGCGGCGCACCCCGAACAGCGAACACCCGCGCGAGCTCGGCGACCAGTTTCTCGCCGGTGGTGGAGCGTTCCACCAGGTGCAGCAGCGACTCCCGGGTGTGTTCATCGACCATCGACGCGATTTTCACCGCCCGCCCGTCGACGGTGGAATCGAACTGGAAGTCCAACGCCCATACCGTCTTCGGTGCGTCCGCCTCGATCATCGGCACCGACGAGGACCCGGCGCGTTTGCGTCGGTGATGCACCCGCACCTGCAGGCCCTCCTCGCGCCACAGCCGGTGGACTCGTTTGCGGTTGACCCGGTGGCCTTCGTCGAACCGCAGTGCCGCCCAGGCCCGGCGGAACCCGTGGCAGGGGTTCTTGCGCGCATATTCGCGCAGCCAGGCCCTGGTGCGGGCGTCGGGATCGTCCGGGGTCTGGTCCAGTGGCAGCCGCCGGAAGGTGGACCGATGCAGCCCGACGACCTTGCAGGCGAACCGTTCGGACAGGCCCTTGACCCGCAAGAGCATATCCACCGCCCGCCGCTTGGCCGCCGGGCCTAAAATTTTCCCTTGGCGATCTCCCGCAGCGCGTCTTTCTCCAGCTCGGCATCGGCCAGCAGGCGCTTGGGCCTCGCGTTCTGCTCGCGCAGCTCCTCGAGTTCTTTGGCGGCGTCGGTGCCCATCCCGCCGTACCGGCGCCGCCAGTTATACAACGTTGCGGCCGATACCTGCAGGTCAGCGGCGATCTCATCGCCCGAAGCCCCAGCGGCGGCCAACTCGTCGACGCGGCGCAGCTTCCGCACGATCTCCTCTGCGGAATGCCGTTTCCGTCCTGCCATGGTTTTCAGTGTCCCTTCCAGCCCCTCACCAGGGCCAACAGGACTCTAGTTCCAGGCGGTCTCATCCACCGGGGACAGGCCAACTGGACCAGCCTGATCGAGGCCGGGGTCGTGATCGGGGATTTCAAGACCGAGCACAACCAACGGCACCGGCATTCCGCGCTGGGGTACCGGACTCCGGCCGAGTACGCTGCGGCCTGCACCTGCACCCACCACCCGGTGGCCTGCGGGATCGACTGAACACCAACCGAACGACCCGGACTCAATCACCGGGTGGACGCATTATCGGGGATCCGCCACCAGACGCACAGCCTTCTCACGAACCTCGGGCGGGTAACGCTTCGCCATGATGACCAACTTCCACAAAGACCGGAAGCGCCCCCAACCCGTGATACCTCTGTATTTGTCAAGCGGCGTCGGCGTGGTCGCCGGATGCGGTTCGGGTGAGACGTCTTTCGTCTCGGATCATGGTTCGCCGGCATAAAAGTCGGCCAAGCGTCGTTTGAGGAAGCGCTTGGCTTCCTTCGGAGTCTTTCCCTCGGCGATCTTCTTGTCGTAATAGACGCGTCCCCGACTGCCGCGCATCCGGATCTGGATCATTGCGATCGCGTGCAGGGCCGAGTTGAGTTCCCGATCGCCGTAGCGTGACAAGCGATGACGGGCCGAGTCGGCGCTGGCGATTTCGACTGGGGCGGCACCGGTGTAGTTGGCGTAGGCAGCCGCTGTCGGGAACCGACTCGCCCGGCTGGTCCGGCCGATGATGCGTGCAGCCATGACCGGGCCGATTCCGGGAATGTCGCGCAGGGTGGTGCCGTGCTGGTCGAGCAGTTGACTCATCGTCTCGGCATTCTCGGCGAGCTGAATGTCGAGGCGTTTGATGTCGGCGGCCAGGTCCTTGGCCAATGACCTCCGGACTCGATCGGTGTCGGTGATCGGGCGCAGGCCGCGGAGCATCTGAGCAGCCTTGACGGCGGTAAGGTCTGTCGGCGCCCCGCCGGGCAGCAGTTCGCGCAGCATCGCATGCAGCTGGTTGATCGAACGAGTTCTCTGCTCGGACAGATTTTTCCGACGTTCGTCGAGCAGCGCGAGCGAGTCGGCGTGGGTTTCCGCGAGCACTTGCCGGGCGTCGCCGTGCATCACCGCGACACCGGCCGCCGCAGCCGCATCGATACGGTCGTTCTTGCGGCGACCGCCCCGGGAGAGCTGACGCACTCTGGCTGTCGCGGGGCGGCGGCACGTCCACCACAACCTCGCCAATCGCGACCAACCACTGCGCCAGATGATGGCCGAGCCCTTCGGCGTTCTCCACTACCCACGTGCGTTCTGTCCAGTCCTGGGCCCAGGCCGGCAGCTTCCGATAACCGGCGTGACTGGCGTCGATGCGGACCGATCCGACGTCGGTGTTCGTCGACGGGTCGACAGCGGTCGCAGTATGGGTGGACTTGTGCGGATCGACGCCGATAAGCATCATCAGGTGTGGTTCCTCATCGCTTGTGGGAAGGGGAATCCACGGCCGACATGTCGACTTCGAGAACCTCTCACAGCAGCTTGTCGTCACACCTCTGTCGAGTCAGACCGTGAACGGAGACCGGACGGGACGACACATCACGGGCAAGTCAACCGCAAGGGCGACAGACGGTTCACGAGTCAGCCCGCCCGGTCTCCTACGGCACGCTACGGGGCAGCCGACCCCCACCGCGAACCGCTGCGATCAGATAAGTCAACGGTTCACTTTTCGCGAGAATGTTCCCCATGCCCGTCCTACCAGGGCATATGCCGAACTTCGGTAGTTTCTCGGCGATTACTACCGGGACCCTGGTCACTCGGAGGGTTGTCGGGCTGCGCTGACCTCGCCGTGCACGACAGCGAGGCTGACGCCAACTCCGGCCGAAGAAATGTTGGAAGGCGGCGGCGCAGGTTGCGATCACGCTGACGTCGCCGGGCTTGCCGGCGGCGGTCAAGCGCCTGCCGGCGTCGCGAGCACTGCCCGGGCCAGGCGCGCGAGCGCCGCCGCAATCTGGTCCGGGCTCAAGCCGCGTTTCCTCCGCTGGTGGGTGTAGACCTCCGACGCCAGCGGAGCCAGCAGCGTGTCCACCATTGCCGTGTCCGCGCTGCCCGCCTCGGCAAGCAAGGCACGGACGTGCGCCCACCAGAATCCGTACGCGCCCGACTCGAAGCGGCGCGCGCCGGTCTCCGCACCGAGCACCAGTGAGGTGTGCGCCTCCAACAGCTCAACCATCGCCGTGTAGAACGCGGCCAGCCGTTCCTCCGGTGGCGCACCGGGGCCGAGCGGCGGCTCCCCGCGCAGCAGTCGTTCTTGGAGCGCGCGCTCGTGTTCGTCCAGCAGCGCCAACGCGATCGACACCGTGTCCGGGTAGCGCCGGTAGAGCGTGCCGCGCCCGACGCCCGCCGTCTTGGCGATGTCGTCCATCGTGACCGAACGCGGGTCGCGTTCGGCGAACAGGCGCGACGCGGCAGCCAGCACCTTGGCGCGGTTGCGCGCCGCGTCCGCGCGTTCGCGGGGGCGGGCTTTCCCGGCGGGATGGCCCGTGAGCAGGTCGGTTCCCAGATCCATGTCGCGACTCTAACCGATTTCCGGAGAAAAGTGGACAGTATGCCCGGATGTGTTCTAGAGTCACGGAGCAGTTAACCGGACACATTGTCTACTTAAGGAGTCGTTGATGCCCAGCCTGCTCCACCTCGACGCCAGCGCCCGCCGCCAGTCCCTGAGCCGCCAGGTCGGCGCGGAGTTCGCCGCGTCCTGGCGGGCCGCCCACCCGGACGGCACCTACCGACACCGCGATCTGGCCGCCAACCCGGTGCCGCACATCACCGAGGCGTGGACCGAACTGTGCGACTTGGTGCTGGCAGAGGGGCTGCCACCGCTGGACCGACTCGGCGAGATCGTGCGTACCCCCGCTCAGCGCGCCGCCTGGGAGATCGTTGAACCGCTGCTGGACGAGCTACTCGCCGCCGACGTCGTGCTGATTGGCACGCCGATGTACAACTTCTCGATCCCGTCCGTGCTGAAGGCGTGGCTGGACCAGGTGACGTTCCCGAAGATGTCGTTGGCCCCACGCCGGTTCGTGGTTGCCACCGCGCGCGGCGGCGCGTACTCCCCCGGCGCGCCGAAGGCGAGGTTCGACTACCAGGAACGCTTCCTGCGCGACTTCTTCGCCGGGCACTACGCGGTCGAGGACACCGAGTTCGTCAACGCCGAACTCGGCAACTCCCGGACCGACCCCAACCTGGCCCACCTCCGCGCCGCCCACGACGAATCCCTCGCGGTCGCCCTCGACCGGGCCCGACTCCTCGGAAAGGAACTATGACCATGCCCTGGCTCATCCTCGCACTGGCCGGCCTGGTGGAGATCGCCTGGTCGCAGTCGATCAAGCCCACGCAGAACTTCACCCGCCCGCTGGCCACCCTGCTGTGCCTCGCGCTCATGATGCTGGCCGTGTTCCTGCTGTCGGTGGCGATGCAGTCGCTCCCGGTCGGCACCGCCTACGCTGTGTTCACCGGCATCGGCGCGGCGGGCGCCATCGCGCTCGGCATCGTCGTCCACCGCGACCCGATGTCCGTCGGCCGGGCGCTGGCGATGGCAATGATCATTGGCGGTGTGGTGCTGGCCCGTGTCACCAATCCCGAATGACCGGCTGTCCTCGACAACCCACGCAAATCCGGCCGCTACCAGGAGTTCGTGTGTCATCATCCCTATCGCCGTGTGTCTGTCCGTCATGCCCGCCTGGTGGTGTGCCGGAAGGGCACGCGGTTCGTGGTGTACCCATCGTCAATGACGGGTGCGCGGTGGGCACAGTTGGAGCGGCCGTTGCTGCCACCGGGCAGTACGGGGCCCCAGTAGTCGCGGGGGAAATTTTGGTCGGATTTCCCTGGCCTGTGCTAACGCGCGGGTTCGGCGTCGTTGTCGTCGGCCGGGGTACAGGGTTGAGGAATACAGGAACAGCCGTTATCGCTGAGATCGGTCTTGAACGGTTGGGTCTGGGTGGTGCTGCTGTGATGGGGTTTCATCGGGTTTGCGCAGCAAGCGCAGGACAGGCGCCGGGGATGGGCGCTGCCCCTTCTTCTTGCCCTTGGTGATCACGAGTCGGGCGGCGATGTCACGTAAGCTCTGCACCTGCTCACGCAGGTGCAGAGCCATGGACAGCATGTGGTCGTCGATGACGCCGGCACCGCCACTGGTCTTGCCGGAGGTCTTGGTGACCGGGGTGACGTCACATTCGGCGGCGGTTTGGTCGATGATGTCAACGTGGTCGAGGAGCGGACCGACCTCGGCGAGCAGCTGGGCCGGAAGTCCGGCGCGGAGGCACTGGTCGACGCGATGTTCGATCAGGGTTTCCAGGTCGGCGATAGCGGCTTGGATACCGCGCAGGAGCCGCACGTGGGTTCCGATCACCATGGCGGCCCGCAGTGTCGGTGGGCAGTTGGGCAGCCGGAACGGCAGCGGCGCGTAACCGGGCCGGCAGCTGCGCGGGGGTTTGCCGCCGCGGTAGGAGTGCCGGCGTAAGAATGCGGCCATCCGGTCCTCGCCGAGCCGGGCAGCAGATTGGGGCGGGAGGTAATCGACGAGCAAGGCCAAAGCGATGGGCGAGGCCGAGAAGCAAAACAGGTTTTCGGGCCTGGCCAATAGGTGTCCGGCATCCACCCCTCGGTATTGCCGGGCGGTGAGGCATGGCTGGACGGCGGCGAATCAAAGCGCCCAAGCTACCTGCGAGGACTATGATCCTATGGCGTGGTGGCCAAGAGTCGTGAGCGTGATGGTGGTCTACCCTCGACTACTGCCGGTTTCGTTGGTCGTGACCGTGAGCTGGAGATGACCAGCGCACTGTTACTGGGGTCGGCGCGGTTGATCACGTTGACCGGGGCGGGTGGGATCGGAAAGACGCGGTTGGCGGCCGAGGTTGTTCACCGACTCCATAAGGCCGGGGACACGCGGCCGTATTGGGTACGGTTGGCAAGGCTGGCCAGGGACTCGGACGCAGCGGCAGTGGAAGAGGAAATCGCCCGGTCGGTGGCCGAATCCGACTTCTCTGGGCGATCGGCATGGGAGATGTTGATCGACGTCTTCACCCGCATGGATGCGGGAGGGCACAACCGTCGGATCGTGCTGGTGCTCGACAACTGCGAGCATGTCCTCACCGGTGTCGCTATCGTGATCACCGAACTGCTCGGTGCGATACCCTGGCTGAGTGTGGTGGCGACCAGCCGCGAACCGATCGGCTGGGTCGATGAACGCCTCGTCGTGGTGCCGCCGCTGTCACGCCGGCATGCTGTGACCCTGTTTCGACAACGTGCTGAACTCACCGGCCGCCCCATCACCGGCAGAGACCAAATCACTACAGCCGCCAAGATCTGCCGCCACGTCCACAACCACCCACTGTATATCCAGCTGGCCGCTGCGCGACTATTTCACCAGCCCCTGACGATGGTTTTGCGTGGGCTCACCGGCCAGGGCGACGACACACGACTACGTTGGTCACACGGTCCCCGTTTCGGCACTGATGCGCGACATCGTGGGGTCAGCGATGTTATCACCTGGTCATATGAGTTGTGCAGCGACAAAGAACGCCTACTCTTCGACCGTATGTCGGTGTTCGCGACGGGCGATGACACCAACCCTGACGACACTCCCGGCATTGCCACAAGTACGGGAGCCGACCTGGACGCTATCGAAACCATCTGCTGTGACGAGGAAACCAGCGCAACAGAAGGCAAGAGCAGTGACGCGAGCGGAGGTCTGGCCCGGAAAGAGATCGAAGGCCTGCTCGAATGCCTTACTGATCGGTCCCTGGTCACGATACATATCACATCGACCACCGTGCGATATTCCCTGGTAGAAAGTCTTCGAGTGTTCGCGCAGTACCGACTGCGTCAACGCTCCACCGCCGACGTGGACGAACCCGCCCGACTGAGCGACCGACACCGCCGCTACTACCAAGACAAGCTCACCCATGCGGCAGAGAACTGGTTCACTTCTACGAATCAGGATTTGTGGGATTGGGCCCGAGCAGCCTGGGACAACATCTTGACCGCGATCGAGACAAGCATCACCGTCCCGGGTGAGGCCACTGTCGGTTTGGAGATCTGTGTCCAGCTGATCTCCATGCGAGTACCCTTCGCTCGAGGTACGGTGCGAGAAATTCGCCGGTGGACTGAACGTTGCCTCGACGCCAGCCGGGCATTGACTCCCCAACCCACCGGTCTCCAAATCACGGCCATGTCCGTCACCGCATGGCTCGCCCTGGTCCAAGGCCTTCCCGAAGAGGCGGAACGGATTCTCCAAGATTGCGTCGCCACCTGCCTCTCCGACCGAGATGCCAGACAGAACTGGCGACAGACACCCGAGAGCGATATCGGACTGCCCGCCCCCATCGAATACGCATGGGGTACCGAGCTGCTGATCGTCCGCCGCGACGCCCGCGCGATCACCGTCTTTACCCGCGCTCGAGACAAATTCGATGCTCTCGGCAATGACGGCTCCGCGTTGATGAGCGAAATGTACGCAGCAAAGGCCGCGGCCCTGCTCGGAACCGCGCAACAAGCCGATGAGCTCACACAGCACTACCTTGATCACGCCAACGCTTCCGGAGCCCTGTGGGCGATAGCCGACGCCAAACTCGCTCGGTCGATCGCCCTGACCAAACATGGCGACCCCTCAGAGGCCCTGGCCCTCGAACGAACCGTACTGGCAGATCAACTTCACACTCGCGATCAGTGGGTCGGACTATGGGCGGTGCACTATCGGATCTGGTCGTTGGCACGCATCATCACCGACTCGGTCACCGCCGGAAATACCGACCGCGGCACGCTCGTAGCGCCGGCCACCGAAATCGCTCAACTCGCCGGAGGAGTCCAGACGGAACTAACCAGGGTTGGTTTCCGCCTCGACAAGCTCGGACCCTTCGCCGACGAAACGACCGAGGCGGTCGCTGTTGCACGCAGGGTGCTCGGACCCGATGCCTTCACCGCGGAAGAAACCCGAGGATCGCGGCTTCGGCCCGAGCTCAATGAGGTACAGCGACTCGCGCTGGGCACACTAACCATCGAAAAAGCATCAGGAGACCACACCGGCGGCAAGGACCTCGCCTCACACTGGCATCAGCTGACTCCGGCCGAGCAGGATGTCGCTATCCTAGTGGCGGCCGGATGGACCAACGCCACGATAGCCGCACGCCGAGGAACCTCTGTCAAAACCGTCGACACACAAGTTGCCGCGATCCTCCAGAAACTGATAATCACCAACCGCGACGACATCATCGGATACATCCCCCGAAGCATCATCGACAAGGTCCGAACCGAAGCCATGCGCCGACCACGCCGACCCAGCAGGAAACTACCACAATCTCCATCCCGCTGAACCACCAGCTTTCGAATCGGTTCGCCTCACCGAGGCGAACCGTTGAATTTTGCCCCGGAGAGTCCGAAGACTCCCGACACGCCGCGATTCAGGTATTTCTACGGTAAGTTCATTGACATTGTCGAGAGGTGCCGAGTGTGGCCTGCAGTTCCTGGGCTTCAGGTATTTAATCGGAATTCCTCTCATGTTCGCAGTTCTGGCCACAGCCGCCAAGTACGAGCTGAAGTTGCGCGCCGAGCGTCAGGCCGAAGGCATCGCCGCCGCCGAACGCCGCGAAGCAGATGGCGCCATGCTCCCTGGCAAGAAAAGATGGGCCGCTCCACCGTCATCGACCCTGCCGCTTGACCCAGGGCCCCGGTGCGTCATTGCGGCACCGGGGTTGGGTGTTGGAGTACGGGATGCTCTAGTAGAGCTCGTTTTCCGGGCGGGCGATCTTCGGGACTAGGAAGGCGGCCGCGAAGGTGGCGAACAGGGCGGTGCCCGCGATCCAGTACGTGGTTTGCGCCGCGTGGAAGGTCCCATGGTGCGCCGCCTGGTCGAAGAACAGCGTGCCGAGCACCGCCACGCCGATCCCGCCACCGAACTGGTTGAACGAGTTGACCAGACCGGATGCCGAACCGATCTCATGGTCGTCGACAGCCGCGAGGATGACGCCGAAGATCGGGGCGAAGCAGAGGCCGACACCGAAACCGCCGATCACGAGCGACGGAGCGATGGTCCAGCTGCTCAAGTCTGCGCCGAAGTGTTGGACGGTCAGCGCCGAGGCCGCCATACCGATCGCCATGACCGAGAGCCCGGCCTGCAACACGCGCCGCGGGTGGGTCTGCGCGAACTTCTGTGCCACGCCCATGCTGATCATCGTGCCCAGGACGAACCACAACTGGGTCAAACCGGCGTGCAGCGGGCTGAAACCGAGACTGATCTGGAGTAGCAGGGTGCCGATGACGCTCGTGCCGACGAAACCAGCGTTGAACAGCAGGGTAACGATGAGTCCTGCGTTGAAGGCACGCTTGCGAAGGATCGTCAGCTCGACGAACGGATCACGGCCTGTCCGCAGGCGTATCAGCTGGTGCAGGACGAAGACGCCGAGTGCGAGCAGTGACGAACCCATCATGATCCAGGTCCACGGAGCCCAGTCCGCTTCGCGACCTTGCACGATCGGATAGGTGAGCAGGAACAGGATCGTCGATGCGAGGATGAGCCCGACGACGTCCAGTTTCGGTGCCGTGCTGGTCTTTTGCTCATCACGCGGCAGATACATGACTGCACCGAGCAGAGCGAGCAAGCCGACCGGCAGGTTGACCAAGAAAATGGACCGCCACCCGAGGTCGTCGACCAGCAGGCCACCGATGATGGGGCCGAGCATCGCGCTCATGCCCATGACCGGACCCATCATCGTGAAGGCCTTGCCGACCTGATCCCTCGGGAAGACCGCGCGGATCATGCCCAAGCCCTGCGGAATCATCATGGCCGCGAAGCCACCCTGGATCACGCGGGAACCGATCAGCATTCCGGCCGACAGGGCCGCCGCGCACAACAGCGACGATGCGGTGAAGCCGGCCAGGCCGATGACGAACACCTTCCGGCGACCGAAGACGTCTCCGAGGCGTCCGCCCGCGATCAGCATGACGGAAAACGTCAGCGTGTAGGCGGCGATCATCCACTGCAGCGACGCGCTCGATGCGTGGAAACTGCGCTGTATCGACGGTCCTGCGATGTTCGTGACAGTGGCGTCGAGCAGGTCCATCACGGATGCGCCGATCGTGATCAAGGCGACCATCCAGGCTGCCTTGGAGATCTTCTCCGGTTCTCTGTCGGGCGGTACGGCGGGGTTGCTCGAGGTGCGGGTAGTGGTGGGCTCCAGTGTGGACATTCGGGCCTCCGTAGCGAACATCGTTTATAGACTTGAACATTGTTCTATTCAAGAACGGCGTTCGTGTCAAGTGCAACGTTCTTTTTACGAACGAGGTCCGCTCGGAGTACCCTGTTCAAAGGAGGTGAGAGGCGTGAGCAGCGCAGAAGACCTGAGCAAGGCGGTCCCGCCCGCTCCGTGGCGTCGGCCGCGGGCCAAGACGAGAGTGCGCGAGCCACTGTCGCCGGAGCGGATCGTCGACGCGGCCATGAAGATCGTCGATGCCGAGGGCCTGGACGCGCTGTCCATGCGTCGCCTCGGCGACGAGTTGAACACCACGGCTTCTGCTCTGTACGCGCACGTCGCGGACAAGGACGAGCTGCTCGACTTTATGTTCGACCAGTTCATGAGCGAACTGGAGATCCCGGAGTTCGACCCGGTGAACTGGCGTGAGCAGCTGAAAGAGTTCGCCCGACAGTGTCGTAGAACCATGGCGAGCCACCGGGACTTCGCACGGGCGACGATGGCACGGGCGCCGTTTGGTCCGAACGGCCTCGTCATGACCGAGAAGATGTTGGCGTTCCTGCGCCCGACCGGACTCCCGGATGAAATCGCGGTCTACATCGGTGACCTGTTCGGCTCTTTCGTCGCCACCCGGGTTATCGAGTCACAGATGTACACACAGATGGCCGCCGAGGGGCATGATCCGATGGAGGCCGCGCGGGACATCAAGGCCTACATCGAGAGCCTGCCGAAGGATCTGTTCCCCAACCTCATCGCAGTGACCGGACCCATGTTCGAGACCGACGGCAGCGGCCAGTACGACCGGTTCGAGCTCGGCCTGGAGATCCTGATGCGTGGTATCGAGTCGTACCTGCCTGCAGCGGCGAAGGACTCGGGCGCGGGGGCCCGCGAATACAAGTCCTGATCTCATTCGCAGCCGTCCAGCAGAAGCGCTATGGCGGAAACACCACAAGCCGAATCCGCTGGATACGGACCGACCCTACGAGGTCAGGCCGGCCCGGCCCGAACCCCGCGGTTCGGGCCGGGCCACTTCGCTTCATTGCATGGACACCATCCGGATGGCACGGAATCATCGCCGTGGACGAGGTAGTCGACCTCGTCGGTCACCTTGCCGTCGATCACTCTGCGGTACGGGATCTCGACGAATCCGAGTGGGCCGACGGTGCGCACCCGACGGTTGCCGATATGGTCGATATCGTCGATCTCGACCGACACCTCGACACCACCCGGGGCGGTCATCATCTTGTCACCCGCGTGCAGCCGCAGCAGGTATTCGATGATCGTGATGATGTCTTCCCCGGTGAGCACCCGTGGCCCCGCGACCTTGGCGGTGTGCAGGCCGAGCTTCTTGTCGAGCTTGTAGCGGCCGACACGCGCCAGGTCGTAGCGCTTCTCCTTGAAGAACAGGTTCTCCAACAGGGTCTGCGCCGACTCCTTGGTCGGCAGCTCACCCGGACGCAGCTTGCGGTAGATGTCGAGCAGCGCCTCGTCCTGGCCCGCGGTGTTGTCCCTCTCCAGGGTGGACATCATGCTGCCGGAGAAGCCGAACCTTTCGGCGATCTGCGTGTCGGTCCAGTCGAGCGCCTCGAGCAGGACTGTCGCGGGTTGCCGGCGCTTGCGGTCGATGCGAACACCGACGGCGTCGCGCTTATCAACGGTGAGGTAGGCGAGCAGACCGAGTAGGAATTCCTAACAAGCTTTCCGGCTCGCAACCGAGAGCATATCTGTCGGCGAACCGACGGCGGAAAGGATCTCGGCATCATGCCCCCTGCGGATCGGTCTGCCTCAACCCTCACAACCGTGGACCACCAATAGGAACTATACCGATTACCATATCGTGAGGAATCCGTCAATATAGGGATATCCCTACTTGGAAAATTGGGCTCGCGGACTCACAGTAGGCTGACCGCCACACGGCGATCTCTTTGAATCCCGGAGTTCCTAATGGTCGTTCTGTACAAACCCGCTACCTTATTTCCCGAAAATCTCGTTACGAGCGAGCAGACGCTTGAAATTGCTAAAAGGTTACATGCCGACCACCCAGATCTCCCGTTGGTACTCCAGCTGATTCGTAATACTGGAGTGGAAGTTCGTAATATTGTACAGTCGCTCGAGAACACCTTGGAGCATCCAGGCTTCGAGAAACGGAACAAAATTCATGAGGACGTAGCAAAGCGGCTTGTGCCACAGGTCGTGGATACCGCCATTCGCAATGCCGGCCTGACCGTATCCGATATCGACTGCATCATCTACGTTTCTTGCACCGGATTCATGATGCCGTCCATGACGGCCTGGATGATCAATGAACTCGGATTCAGTTTCCGAACGGTGCAGATTCCTATTGCGCAACTGGGGTGCGCGGGCGGCGGCGCGGCGATCGCGCGGGCCGCCGACTATTGCCGTGCCCACCCGGGATCGAATGTGCTGATAGTCTCCTGCGAGTTCTGTTCGCTGTGCTACCAGCCGACCGATGTGGAAATAGGGTCGCTACTGTCGAACGGGCTGTTCGGGGACGCCACAGCGGCGGTGGTGGTGACCGACGAGGCAAAACCTCGCGGCGCCTCTCTCCAGCTGATCGGGAACGCCTCCTACATCATTCCGGGCACGACGGACTGGATATCATATGCCGTACGATCCACCGGATTCCATTTCCAACTTGACCGCAGAGTTCCGGGAACGATGGAACCGCTGGCGCCCGTACTACGCGAGGTGGCCGGTGAACACGGACTCGATGCATCCAATCTGGACTTCTATATAATCCATGCCGGTGGACCGCGCATTCTCGATGATCTCTCGAAATTTCTCTACGTTGAACCCGAGAAATTCTCTTACAGCCGTCGGACGCTCACCCGCCATGGAAATATTGCCAGCGCGGTGGTCCTCGATGCCATGAGAAGACTCTTCGACGATCCACAGACGATCAAGAAAGGACATGGAATCATCGCCGGTTTCGGCCCCGGCATAACGGCGGAAATTTCGATTGCTCGATGGTATGAAGGATAGGGAGAGAAGGTGACCGACGGGCTACTGCTGCCACCCGGAGGTGGAGCCGAGGTGCGGCCGGCGATGACGATGAAGGTCGGGGCCGAGCATTCCGATACTTGGTCGGTATTCGAAACAGTGGTTCCACCCGGGTTCGATGTGGGTGCGCACTGGCATGGACAGGCCGAAGAGTTCTTCTACGTTCTCGATGGAGAACTCGACCTGCTGGCATTCCATCCCACGGCCCAGACGACCGGCGACTGGCGGAAGTGGGAAGCCCGAGACGGGACCACGGTACTCCGTGGCGGACCGGGCAGTTTCCTGCACGTGCCCGCCGGATGCCCGCACGCGTTCTGTAATCCGGGAAACGAGCCGGCTCGAATGCTGGTCACCGTGAGCCCATCGGGTCACGAGAAGTACCTCAAGGAGCTTGCCGAATTGCTCGCTTCGGGATCGTCCACTCCCGACGATGTGGTGCAACTGCGGCTGCGTTACGACATTCACCAGATGACACCGTTGCGGGACCCGACCGTGAACCCTGGCGCTCAATAATTGGGTGGCCGAGAGCTATGCGCCTGTGCAGAGGTGCTGCGCGTAACCCGGGTATGAGCCCGTGTGGGTGAGGGTGATGGGACCTCGCCGTGGCGGGTGCTGCGACCCGGCGGGATTGTGGTCGACCCCGGCGGTATCGAGCAACCACCACAGCGGTGCGTCCACGCCCAAGACCGAACACCAGGGTGTGCCGCAGCCAACGCGACCGGTGTCCAGGCCGAGCAGCTGCGGTCAGGACGGTCTCAGGCAGGAGCGCAGACCATCGCCATATTCGGAGCCAGTCGTCCGGGATTTGATGTTCATCTGCTGGCTGTGGTGACGGTGATCCGCATGCTTCGACCCACGGTCGAAGGTCTTCTGAGGAGGGGTTTCGGGCCATGATGCTCTCCACCAGATCGAGGTCCTCGGCTGTGGTGAGCGCGTGCTTAATTCGGCTTGCGATATGGTCGATTGCATCGGCTACAGGTCGGTCGTCGGCAGCGGCCAGGACTCGGCTGCGCAAACGGTCACCGACCTCACCTCGCATCTCCCGTACCCAACTCCATTGCTCATCGAACGGCACATTCCACTGTTGCGCGATGGAGATCAGACGCGACAGGTAGTGGGCAAGCAGCAGCAACGGATGCGGGTTGTCACTCAGGTCCACATCGAGCGCTTCAACACCGAGCCATACGTAACCCGTCTGGCTCGTGCGGGCGAGTCGCCTGGTCTTTCCGGCCAGCATCCGTGTCCGGTCGATGATGTTGCCCTCGGTGGCGCCCCCGACCAAGAGATCGAGAAGTTGGATAGCGTCGTGGCGGGTCGCCCTCGAGTCGTTGACATAGCTCAGGACGGCGTCCGCGACATCGGCTACCACGGGGTCGTGTGGCTCTGCGTTGCGCATCGCATGTGCGGCCGGCGACCGGCTATTTCGCATTTCTCTGTCCAGGCGCACGACTTTCGTCACGATCCCAAAGCCCGCCGCACCCAACTGAACAGCAACTCGCAGCACGTCGAACCGTGCCGAAGCTCGCTTCTCTGGAGCTATCGTTGCGATGTCGACCAGGATCAGATCCAGCAATTCCGCCACCCTCACGGGAGCGGTCTGCCCGAGGCCAGAAGTCAACGCAGTGCCCGGCCACGCCGAATCAGTGCGCGGCACCTGCACAACGCCCGCAGCATGCAACGGAATCAACCAGGAAGAATCCCGCACCGAACGGAGAAACAATCGTAGAAGGTGATCATTTGCGGCGAGGCTTGCCAACCGCTCGACCTGAGCGTCGGACACCCAAGGCTCCGCCGCCAACTCGAGGATCGCGTCAACAACTTCGTCCGGTGGATTGAAAACGCGACTGAATCATGAGACTGTGCGATCGAAGAGCAGGCCCACCTCCTCTGACGACAACTCCTCATGCACACCGTCATTGGCGATCTCACGCAGATCCTGATACTCCGCGATGGGGTCGGCCAGCCCTTCGCGAGGATCAATGCCTGCACGGCGGCGCAAGTGCGCGAGGAGCTTCAGAGAGTAACTGGTTGCACGCGACTCGCCCGATGACACGTCACGCAAGACGGACTCCAGCGCGAGGAGCGCGGCATCGCGGTCCGCGCCCGGAACTGCAGTTTGCGTCTCGTACACGCGCCACGCAGTCAGGACGGCCCGCAATCCGCCTTCAGCAGGATCGTGCCCTTCGACGACGTGGTTCAACGCCTCACGCAGATTGTAGGCAGCACTCGCAGATAGCCGGAGTCCACGACTGTCGGAACCGATCTGCTTCAAGAACGTCAGAGCCGTGCGTAGACAACCAAGCACCTTCTCCGTTCGCGCATCGCCGACCTCTGCCCGAAGTCGTTGCACAACGGAAGGGGCAAGGTCGAGGGCCAGTTCGTCGTCAGCCACTCCGCGCTCTCGTCTTGCAGACGTACTGTTGTATCGCAGAAGATACAGTTCCGATACAGATCGCGGTGCAGGGAATTGCCCAACCCGCGCACGCTATAGCGTCACTGCCAAATCCGGAACTTGCCAGCTCCGGTGACCTGACCCCGTGAGGTCGGTCCATCGGCTGTGTGGGTCTTGCGGCCCACGTTGTGGGCGGGAAGGCTCGATGGCGATGACCACGAGGAAGAGACACACCCCTGAGCAGGTCGTGCGCAAGTTGACCGAGGCCGATCGGCTGCTCGGCGAGGGCAAGGACGTCGCGGATGTGTGCCGGGCGTTGCAGATCACCGAAGCCACCTACTACCGGTGGCGTAACCAGTTCGGCGGACTGAAGGCCGACGACGCCAAGCGGTTGAAAGACCTCGAACGCGAGAACACCACGCTCGAGCGGCTTTTGGCCGAAGCGGAGTTGGAGAAGGCGGCATTGAAGGAGATCGCCAAGGCAAACTTC
>NZ_BAFU01000229.1 GCF_000308495.1 Nocardia brevicatena NBRC 12119
GTTATTCGTCGTCGGCGTCGTCGGCGTGGCCGCCGAGGTAGGCGACCGCGCTCAGGGATTGCAGGCATTGCGGGCCGTGGCCGCCGTGGGTGGTGCGCACGAACATCGCCTCTGCCAGGGAGCCGAAGTCGGTTTCGCTGGTGCAGTCGTCATGCCGCGAAATCCACAGGTCGCGGTCGGGCCGACCGGATGAGTGAGGCGGACGGCGGTTCATCGCTGCGGGAGGAAGCTGTGTGCGTCCCACCCGGCCCGGTGGCTCCATGCCTTCAGGTAGTCCGGGGTGAACATGGGTGCGCCCGGCAGCTGGGGTATGTCGAAGGCCGCGGCCAGGGTGGTCAGGTTCTCGGCCAGGATGCCGCGGTGGCGCCGCAGTTCGGTATGTATCTCCCGGGCACGCCCGGCAGAGTGCGCACCGTGGGCGGTGTACCAGGTTCCGTGCCGGTCGAGGTAGGTCAGCGCCACGACCGCGGCGGCGGCTGCGGCCACAGTGGCAGCGTCCGGGTCGGAGGTCGCTTCTGCGGCGATCAGTGCGGCGGTGACCGCGAGGCGGACACCGGCGGTGCGGGCGAGATCGACCCGGGTGGAGTCGATGCCCAACGCGGTGCCTTCGGGTTCGTACTCCTGGTCGGAGGCCTCGATGCCGGTGGCGGTGTCGAGGTCGATGGCGAGGGTGTCTTCCCGGGTGGTGATCATGTTCAGCCACCAGGGCCGCGTGTCGGGGGTGCCGGGCAGTATCAGCGTGGCGAGAGCCTTATGTGCCCGGCCCGCGGCCTTCTCGAGCACCTGGGTCTCGCCTTCGGCGGTTTTGGCTCCGGTGGTGTTGGCGTTCCAGTCGGGGTAGTAGTTGCAGCGCAGATGCCCCTGGGCGCCCGCGCGGTCACGGCAGGTGCGCAACGCGTCCTGCGCGAGGGTGGTGAGCAGGGGTTTGACCACCATCAGCCACAGCGGCAGACGCTGCCGGTGGTCGGGTTCGGTACTCAGGTCGCGGACCATGCGGCCCAGCACGCTGCACGCATAGGTGTGCGCGGCAGCGGTGACGAGGTCGCGTCGGAGGGCGTCACCGTCGCCGTGGGGCCGCTGAGACGCGTAGTTGACCAGCCCGGCCACCCCCGCGCGGGCGCCGGCGACGGTGCCGGTTGCCAGGTCCAGGCGACCACCGATCAGCGGCGTGATAGAGCGGTGGAACCGTTGCCGCACCGGTACCTCGCACACGAACTCGCCGTCGTCGGTGATCGTGGCCCAGTCGCCGGCGAGCAGACCGTGGCGGGGGATGAACGCCTTGTGGCCGAGGATCCAGCCGTGGTCCATGGCAGCACCGAGTTTGCCGGATACCTCGCCCACCGCGATACCGGCGGCCAAGCCCTCGGCGGTGCGCAGGCGCATCAAAAACAGCATCACACCCTCGTCACGGCCGGCGACGACCAGCCGTGCGGTGAACACGACGATCTTCGGCACCGTGGGATCGGCAGTGTTCGGCATGAACTTCACCGACCCGACCGTCGGGTGGGTCAGCCAGAACCCGTCTTTCTCGGCGTCCCAGGTCGCTGTCGTCTGCTGGTTGGCTCCGTTGGTACCGCCGAGCTCGGTCAACGCGAAGACGCCGACGGCCGCGCCGCTGTCCAACTCGTCCAGGCACTGCCGTTGATACGGTGCGCCGGTGCCGTGAACACCGATCGCGCCGATGGTCAGATCGAAATGCCCGGTCCACACCGTGAACAGGTGGGGTGCGGCCACAGCGGCCCAGTCACCGAACGCACCCCGAAGGTGGGCGTCGGCGGCGAGTTCATGCGCCGGTACACCGACCTCGGCCAACACCGCGCGCAGCAGATCCGAGGCGATACCCGCTTCCTGGGCGTAGGTCAGGATGGTCTTGGGGAATGTCCCCGAGCCGCAGGATGATCTCGCGGGCCTTGCGGTGGGTGGCCAGGTGCGGACCGTAGACCGACTCACGCAACGCGGTGACGGTCGGGTCATCGCCGCGGTATCCGATAGGGGTGATCTGTGCGGTAGGGGTTGTCATGGCGGGCAACTCATTTCGGTAGCGCTCAACCGAGCGGATCGTTCGGACTGGGCCAGGAAGGGTGGTGGGCAGCTACGGGATGGGCAGAGGTGAGGCCGGTGGGAACACGACCGGTAGTGCGGTGAGCGCGCGATGGAACGGGCCGGGCCGCAAGGTGAGGTGCTCACGCGGGACGGCCGGCCGCATGTCGGGTAGCGCGTCGAGGAGTTGGCCGATGGCCTCGGCGACGATCAGCTCCGAGGATTGGCGGGCCATCGCCGGGCAGCGGTGACGGCCGGCTCCGTATCCCGGGTGCCAGCCGTTGCCGCCGCCGTAATTCCAGTCGCTGTCGGTGTCGCGGCGGAGTTTGGGGTCGTTGTTGGCCGCGGCCATGCTGATCACCACGGGCTGGTTCGCGGGCAGCCACACCCCGTCGATGAGGGTCCGGGCCCGGGGATAGCTGATGTAGTAGTTCGCCATCGGCGGGTCGGTGGTCAAGATCTCGACCATCGCGTCGGTGACCGGTGGGGCGAAACCTGCCTCGTTGTGCCGGTAGCGGGGGTCGGTGAGCATCAACAGGATCGTGTTGGCGATGTGGTTGCGCGGCACCTCGATCCCCGCCGTCAACAGGGTCACGAGCTGGTTGAGCTTCTCCTCGTGCGAGAGGTCGGTGGCGGTGTGCACGAGGTTGGCCGTGACATCGGCGTGGGCCGGGCACTGGCATTTCGAGGCCATGAGCGCGCCCAGCGCGCTGCCCAGCATCGCCTCCACCTCGACGGTGTCGACGATGTCGAACATCGCGGCGGTCGCGGTCAGGACGTCGTCGACGAGCTCCGGCGGGCAGCCCATGATGTCGGTGGTCAGGACGGCGATAGTAAGGGGAGTGATGTACTGGCTGATCAGGTCCGCGTTCCCGTCTCGGCAGAAGCGGTTGATCAGCGGGATCGCCGTGCGGGCCGTGGCCGCGCGCACGTAGTGCAGGTCGATCACCGACAATCCGGCATTGAGTGCCTTGCGGTATCGGCCGTGCACGTCACCGGTGGTGCGCAGCGGGTTGGGCCGGTATTCCATCATCGGCCGCAGCGGGTGCTGGGCCGGCAGCGTCTGCTGCCATGTCCGCGGATCGGCCGGGAACCGGTCATCGTCGTTGAGAATCCGTTTCGCGGTCTCGTAACCGATGACCAGGGTCGCCGGCACATCTGGTGCCAGCAGCACCGGCACCAGCGTCCTGCCACTTGTCCGCATCCGCTGGTAGGTCGCGTGCGGGTCCTGGGCGAACGCCTGGTCGTACATGCGGTAGCGCAGCCCGAGATCTTCGATCGAGGGATAAGAGTGAGCGGTGGAGATTCGCGGTGCACTGGTGTCGTGCAGCGACTGAGATTGCACGGGGTAGTCCTCACAAACGGTGCAGCGGTGGTGCGGGAGTGAACGTCACAGGTAGCGCGGTCAGCGCGCGAAGAAACGGAGTCGGAAACCAGCTGAGCTGCTCGGCGGGTATGGCCGGCTGCATCACCGGCAGCGCATCGAGGAGTTGTTCGAGTCCGGTGGTGGCGATCAGCAGCGCGAGAGCACTGGACGGGCATTGATGCTTGCCCGCGCCCCACGCCAGATGCGCCCGGTTACCGACACGCTCGACGGTGTGAAGGGCCGGATCCCCGTTGGCCGCCCCGCTACCTATGACCACCGGTTGATGCGCAGGCAGCCACACCCCATCCAGCCGCGGCGCTGTCGGATACCGCACGCACCCGTTCGCCACCGGCGGATCGAGGAACAACGTCTCCTCGACCGCTTCGCGGGCCCCGAGCGCACCACCGAGGACATCACCGCCGTACCGCTCGTCGGTGAGCAACAGCCGCAACGTATTCACCAGCAGCGAGATGGTCGGCTCAGCTCCGGCGAGGTAGAACTCCGCGAGCTGACCGATGACTTCATCGTCGGTCAAACCGGCCGGATGCCGAAGCAGCCGCGTCACCACATCGTCGGCCGGTGTGGTCTTCTTCTGGCTCACCACCTCGGCCAGCACCGCGGTGGCCAGGTCGTATCCGTGTACCACGGCGTGGGCATCGGTCACGGTCAGATGCTCGGTCACTGCCTGACAGAGCGATTCGCTCGCCTCGTCGGGCACTCCGAGGATCTGGCCCAGCGCCGCGTACACCAGCGGCACGGCGTATTCGGAGCACAGATCGGACTGCCCGCGTTCACAGAACAGGTTGATCAACCCGACCGCGGCATATTCCACCTGGGCCTGCGCAGCGTGCAGGTTCACCCCGTCGACAACCTCGACGACCACGCGCCGGTACCGGTCGTGATCGGCGCCGGCGCTGCGTGCCGCGGTCGGCCGCCAGTCCATCACCGGACGCACCGGGCACTGGACCGACACACCCTTCTGCCAAGACCGCGGGTCGGCGGAGTAGAACTCGTCGTGCAGGATCGCCAGCGCCTTGCCATGGCCCGTCACCAGCGTGGCCGGTACCTCATCAGCCAGCCCGACCGGGACCAACGGCCCGAACTGCTCCCGCGTCTGCTGGTAGAAGCCGTGAGGATCTGTATGGAACTCCCCCGTATACAGCGGCACACCACCACTGCTGCTATCGGAGGCGACCGGAGAACCCTGGACCGCATCCCCCGGATAGTGATGTTCGCCGTGAACAATCGGGCACGGCCCCGTTCCCGCCGACAACGGCATGGTTACTCTCCAAACAGATCAAGATCGACATCGACAGCACGCATCCCCTTCGACACGCACCCGCACACGCCCAAACCCCGGCCGGCGGCTATCGGCCTCTCACAGCAGGTCCGCCACCGGACCACGGCGCTCCTTCACCCCCCGCGTCCCGTCCGCAAGAGACGGTGGCCGGTCGACCCGACGGTCCGGCCAGGACCGGGCCCGGCAACGTCCCTCCGGTCGCCGCACGGTTCCAGGCCGGGCGCTTGTAGGCGAGCCCACCGAGCATCAACCGTTCTTCCGGATACCGGGGGCGGGGCGGCGGTCCTTCGGGCCACCGGTCGTCGAGCTCGACCAGGCCGGGCTCGACCAACGGCAGACCCCCGAAACAGGACGCGATCTGCGCACGGGTTCGGTACCAGCCCGAACCCAGGCCCCGCCGCACGAACCGCTCCTCCAATGCCCTGGCCAGCCCGTGCAGCGACAGGTCTTCCTCACCCGGATCCCAGAAGTGGCTGATCGCCACATACGACCCCTCGGGCAGCAGATCGACATAGGATCGCATCACCGCAGCGGGGTCCACATCGTCGCCGAGGTGGTGCAACAGCCCCACCACCAGCAACCCGAGCGGACGGTCCGTCTCGATCAGCCGCCCGACCTGCGGATCGGTCAGCAGGGTGCCCTCATCACACAGATCGGCGTGAACGAACCAGGTGTAGTCGTCGCGCTCGAGCATCACCCGCCCGTGCACGGCGCACAGCGGGTCACAGTCGACATACACCACCCGCGCCTCCGGGTTCTGCCGCTGGGCGACCTCGTGGGTATTGCCGACGGTGGGCAACCCGGCACCGATATCGAGGAACTGATCGATACCCGCGGGACCGGCCAGGAAACGGACGACGCGATGCAACCACCGTCGGTTCATCCTCGACACCTCGCCCTGCCGAGGCGCCACCTCGAGGATCTGCTCGTAGGCGGCCCGGTCGACGGCGTGGAAGCATTCGATACCCGGAACCGAGCACGGCGAAGTCGAGTACGCCATCACCCGCGACTACTGATGGCCACCCCTCTGGGAGGGCCGCTACGCGGCGCGCAGATCGAATTCCTGCGCGTGGGCGCCTGCGATGAACGCGGCCCATTCGGTGGGTGTGAAGACCATGGCGGATGCTTCGGTGTCTGGACCGCGCAGGACGATGCAGCCGTCTGCGCGCTGTTCGATGTCGGGAAGTTCGTCGCCGAGCGAGTGGCTGCTGCCTGCCTTTACATGGTCGAGGAAGCGTGGCCAGAGGTTGATATCGATGGCGATGATGGGTTGGGCTGCGGGATCGTTGGCGGGATCTCGGAGGTATTTGCTGTCGCGTATGAAGACCGTCTGGCTTCCGAAGGCGACTTGGACGCATTGGCCGCCGTTGGTTCCGCTGTAGCTCGAGGTCCGCCAGTGCAGGCGGTCCTGGGACGTCATTCCGTTCTCCTACGCTTGTTCGAGTCGATCTTTGCGCCCGCGTATGATGTGGGCGGAATCCTCGGCTGGCAGGGCCAGGGAGAGCAGTCGATCTGCAATCATTTTATACATTGCGACCTGCTCTCGATCCTGCACGTACACGGCTCCGGTCTGGTACTCGATGTAGCCGAGGCTCAGCGCGGTGTCGAAGTGGAGCAGGGTGAAGTCGCCGTCGAGACCTGCGTGCACCGGGGTGCTGGTGGGCATCACGCGGAGTTCGACATTGTCGCGGTCCATCAGGTCGAGGAGGTGGCCGAGCTGTTCTGCCATGACGGCGGGGCCGCCGACGGGCCGGTCGAGGGTGTGTTCCTCGATGACGGTCTGCAGGTGGAGCGGGTTGGCTTCGTTGGTCAGGCGCTGGCGGGCCATCCGTGCTCGGATGGCTTGGGGTAGGTCCAGTGGGGCGATCTGCAGGCCCCCGCTGAGCAGTGCGGTGGCGTAGCCCTCGGTCTGGAGCTGGCCGGTCAGGGTCATCGCCTGGTAGGTGAATTGGCTCGTCGCCAAGCCTTCAAGTCCGACGAACGTTTTGAACCAGCCGGGCAGGACTTCACTGAACGGCGCCCACCACGTGCTCTGATCGGCTCGGCCGGCCAACGACGTGATCCGATCGATCTGATCGACCTCCGCCCCGTACAGGCGCATCAGGGCGGCGACTTCGTCGGGCTGTTGCTGATACTTGCCGTTCTCCATGTTGTTGATCTTCGGCTGGGTGCAGCCGAGTTCCTTGGCGGCTTCGGCCTGACTGACCCCGGCACGCAACCGGGCCGATCGCAGCTCGTGACCGATCAAGAAGCGCAGTGCTGACGGATCTGATCGGCTCACGGTCACTGGGTGGTCCTCCTGCGGTTCATGGTCGTGCGACTCAGTATCCACCACACCCACAAGCATACTCATAAGACATTCCATAAGCTCTTGTATAAGCTTATATATTTGCTTATCGTGGATGTACGACGGTATAGGCGCCTCCAAACGACGACCGGGAGCAGGGAAACCATGACGGTTCTGCAGGAGTCACATCATCTGGTCAGCGACAGCACGCCGCACCATGCACGCAGTACAGGAGACGGCGGATGGGTAGTGAGTTACCTGCCCGGTCGGACCCTGACGCGCGCCCAAGCAGAGGCGGCACTGCTCGTCCTCGAAGACATCGCAACCCTGCAGAGACACGCCGGACTGCTGGGGCTCACCACGCTGGAAGCCATGGGCATGGCAGCGACCGAATGCCCGTGGCCGCCGCCCCGTAGCGAAGGACTCGCCGCACGGGCGCTGGCCTGGGCAGCGGGGTCGCGATGAACACGCGCCGGGTGTGGTCGATCCCGGGGCCTCCATTGTTCGTGGTCGCCGACTGCTCTAACCGGACGGAGCGCTGATGTTTGAGAACTGCCACACCCCCTTCGAGGTGGCCCACGTCTACCGCAGTATGGGGTTCCTGGTCTCGTGCACGTTTGGCCGGGTCGCGGTGACCGCATCCCGATCGCTCGGCACTGTGATGATGCCGCCGGAGCTGGGCACCCTGATCCGCCATGGACTCGAACACGATCACGGTGTCACGGCGCCGGTACTGACCTATCACCGGCCTCGTCGCGACTGGGTGTTTCTAGTGAGCCGCGGATCGGGCGGAGCGCTCGGCGCCCCCGCCCGCACGGCGCTGCACCATGCAAGGGTCCGGGTGCTGACGGCTGGGCAGCGGATGTTGCTACCGATGACCGATCAGCCACTGACCTGGTACTGGATCTGACCCCCAACCAGGTCCGCGCCCTACCCTCCCGGACCACCGTCCTCGCTATCACCTGCCGCCAACTCCTGACAGCACGGCGGTAACCGAGATGCACAGCAGCCCAGGATCCCCCCGACCTGCCCGTATCACCGATCTGTATGAATCGTTGTTCCCGACCGGGGAAGCACTGCTATCGGCCATCCGCGGCCACCACGTCGGCCCTCATCCCCTCACCTCGATCGCCTACCGGTTCGGGCAACTGCACCAACAGCGTCTCCACGACCCAGCGTGCCCGGTATGCCCGCTCCGCGCCGCGTTGTCGAGACAGGCCGATCACTGGGTGGCCGAGCATGCGCCGCCACCACATCCGGACGCGGTCCTGCACTCCGAATCGTTGGGCACGGTGATCGACCGGCTCGCCGTCCAGCAGGTGCACGCATTCCACCTGTTGATGACCGCTGAACCGTCCGCCCCCGATGTGCACGCCGCGTGGTACCGCCTCGCCGAACTCATCGACGACTACACCGACCTGACCACCGCGGTCGTGCGCCGGGCCCGACGCCTCCCCGCACTCCCTGCCCGTAATCACCTCTGGGCGTTTCGGACGCCCGCGTTGGAAGGAGCTACGCAATCTCCACGCCCGACCTATCCACGCCCGACCACCATGGGTGGCTGCCCTTCGGGGCAGTCGATGATCTGGTGATCCTGGATATTGATATCGGCTGGCGCCCAGAAGCGCTCGTGGCGTTGGTGATCGCGGCGCAGGTCGTGCCGAAGCTGGTCGTGGTCACCGCAGACGAACCCACTGCCGCCGCGACGTGCGCGTTTGCCGCACCCGGCTCCGCGCACGCGAGCACGATCCGGCGCCGCAACGCATACGCCTGCGTCGACGTCGCTGCCCGCGCACCCCGAACCAGCTCCCGACGCTGCGCCTCGGTCACTGTCAATTCCGGACCCGACCTCGGCCTACCAGTCCTCGCCACGACCGAACCCTACAATTACACAACGGATTTCAGGTGCGGAACACTAGCGCGTTTGCGCACCTGAGCCGGCCGGTGAGGCGGTCGTGGTGTTTCGGCGCATCAACCTCACAAGAGATCATCGGTGGATCCGCGCTCAGCGGTCCTCGAACTGGCCTTTGACCTTGAGATGTCCCAGGTTCTCGACAACCTTCATCACCGTGTCGTCCGGAAAACCATCTGCACGTTCCATTTTAATCTCCACGGATACCTGTAGTTCAACCCCCTCCGGAGCCGTCAGCAGTGCTAGCAGATCCTGGCTCAGCCGGCTGAGGTCACGACCGAACCTTTCGGGGTTAATTTTCATGCTTCCCCAGAATCGCGTGTTCCTGATTTGAGGAACAGCTGAAGGGGGTTGGCCCCAATCGTTTCCGCTATCATCTCCGCCCTGCTTACCAGCAACGGACGGGTTGGCTGCCAGACTTGGCTGAGCTTCCGTATTCAGCAGCTGCTCCTGATCTTTCCGTTCCTGTAGCAGCTGGGCCTTTGCGCGGTTCAGGTCAACAAGCAGCGTCCTATCGGTGATCGATACGGCGGCCACTCCAGTTCCGGGAACCAGCAACTCGATGTATCGTCCGGTCGCCTCGTCGAATTCGCTGGCCAAGGCGAAACCCTCTACGCCGCCGGTGAGTTCGTCAAGTACTGCGCGAACGCCCTCTTCGAGCACCTTCCTGTTGCGGAGCCGGCCCAGGTAAGGGAATCGGCAGTAGTACTTCCAGAGATCGCCGAATGTGACGTGCCCAACCTCCCAAACCTTACTGAGGTTCTTGTCCAGGTCGTAGCGGATCACCCTGGGGCCAATCACGGTTCGAAGCTTGTCCATTGCCTGGAGCTTGGCCTCAACCCGCGCGGCGATAAGCTTGCCGTCCTCGTCTACAGGGGCCGCCTGGAGCGCGATACGCCCCGCCGCTTTATCCCAGACCGGGTAATAGACGGTGTTGTATGCCTGAGTCACACGAAGCCCACACCGTCTCATCGGCCGTCTTACGCCGTTTCTCGGCCATTGCCACCTGGTCAGGCAGGAGCGGGAGCTCCTTCTTCTTCACGTCCTCGACGATGGAGTTCCAGGCCAGGTAGTCCCGCACAGAGTCCATGAGGTTTCCCAGCAGTTCCCGGTCGGCAACCGCGAATACAAGCATGTTCTGATTCTCTCGGGGAGAATTGCCCCGACCGTCCAACACCTGACTTGCAAAGATGTACGCGGGGTTCTCCTTGGTCTGGCTCGAATAGTGATGTCTAGGGTGAACGATGACCAGGCGTACTTCCGGATTGTCCATGATCTCATCGCTCCGGTCCGGCGCTGGTGAGATTTTCAGGAGGCCTCTTCGACCAAGTTCGCGTTCTTTGATCCGATCAACGATCTCGACGTAGACATCCTCAACGTGGCTCCGGTAGTCCTCGGCACGGTCCCGGGCCAGTCGATTGACCGACTGCTGCGTGTCATACCAGTAGAAGTCGATATAGCGTTTCACCGCCGCGATGATGACCTGCTCCCGCAGGCGGGCGGCATCGCGGCGAGCTTTGACCCGCTCCCGGGACCGCTGGATACGGTCGAGGACCTCAGGCGTGCGGGGCCGACTTTCGGTGATCGCGGACGATCTGCGCGCATGCGGGGCTCCTTGTTCACACCCGTGCCGTCTGATCCGTCCCGCTTCTTACCTTACCCGACACGAGCAAGTATTACGGCAGAGATGAACGCCGGGTGGCGGCCTCCTGTGACCAGTCCCCGCGCTACTGCGCGTGCTTCCCGGACTGTCGGGCCGGGGCGAAGAGTATGCGGGGATCTACCAGAACATGACGAACGTGGCGCTCAGGGGCCGCCAGAGCGATCGGTATAAGCCGGTTTCGGCTCCCGCGGCGCCGGACTTGGAACGTTTGCGTCGGGAGGTTTATCATCCGGCCGCCGTTCCGGCTCATACCGCGCCGTAAAGGTAGGCCGCACGGTGGACGAAGTGAGCGTGTTCCGTGTGACCACCACGGTGGTCACGCGGAACACCGCCTCAGTGTTTCGCTGTCTCTTCGGACCCGGCCGGCCGGGAAAGGCGGATTCGCATCATGGTTCCCAGCGCCGAGCGGGTGCGCAGATGGAAAGCGACCAGCCCGACAAGGGCAATCGCGGCGAACCAAGCCAGTTGTACCGCGAAACCCGCCAACAGGGTGGTGTCGGAGAAGCCGGCCGCAGTCGCGGCCTGCATGGCACCGTAGGAGGGCAGCCAACGCACGAGCTCGCTGTCGGCACCACTGCTGGCGACGGGGCTCTGCACAGCAAGGTCCACGGCGCTGATCATCACGATGGCAAACATACCCTCTACCTCTCGGCGCAGCAGCGTGCCGAGGGCGACACCGAGCGCACCGTAGGTCATCGCGGCGCAGAAAAGCGCCGCAACAAGCAGGACAGGCTGCCGCGGCACCCAATAGCAGCAGATGACAGCAGTGGTATACGCGCAGACCACCCCCGAGGCCACCATCAGGCAGGCAACCTTCGACAGGCCCAGCGCAACCCGGGGATATCCGGCCATACACCGCGGAGGCGGTACTGCCTGAGGCGTCACCATGTACGGAGCCGGTGATGTCGCCGTGGACGAGCACGATGTGCTCACCGCCGTCGTAGATCTCGAAGGAGACAAGCCTGCCCAAGCGCCCTCTATCACCACGTCGAGTCCAAGGCGGGACTGCTTTCGGCTGTCATGGCCCAGGGCGCGCGGATTCTTCGACGCCATGCGCGAGGCCCGTCGAGCACTCCGCATGAGCGTCTCGGTGGTACCTGCAGAAGACGGGTGAGGTCTTCGCACACTGGGAAGAGTTCCTCCGCCTGTTGCTGGTTCTGGTGCTGGTGATGAGCAGCGAGGCCGCCGAGGCGGCGGAGGCGATGCGGACCGTGATCGCGGTCCGCGACGAGGGACGTGACTATACGCGGCACATGATCCACTCGTCGTTCATCGGCGAGGGCGAGGAAGTCACAAACGCGGTCGCAGACATTCTCGCTCACTTCGGCATGGTCGGGTTCGACGGTGCGTTCACCCCACTCCGGTCGGGGGATGTCAAGCCGATCTCGGAGTTCATAGAGCAACTCGCCGACGCCATGGTGACGATCGGCGATACGCTTATCGCCGGCCGCTGAAGCGGCGCTCAGGTCGGCGCGACGGTCGGGCACGGGAGCACCCCGTTGAGTATCTCCTTCCGATCGGTCACACCCGCTGATTCTGCGCTACAATGACTGACCGCCGCGCAGCTATTGGACAGCAATCTCACTCGGCGTAACCGCCGAGCACCGGAATGACCGGGCCGGCCGGGCGAAGTTCGCCGGGTACACCGGTTCATGCGCCGCGCAACTGCCGTCTGCCCAGCTGTGGGAATTCAGCAGCATAACGCAGCTCTAAGCTGTGTACCGCGACTCTGACCTGCCTATATGGATACGACAGTGGCGAGCAGGCGTGGGTTGTGAACAGGAGCATGGTTATGGTTGCGCAGCGTTTCGTCGGTACACGCTCCGGCGTCGAATGGACCGATCTGTCCGACACCGGCGGATCCGACACGGTGCCGCCATCGGTATCGATGTTCGAAACCTGGGTGCGGGACTTTCTCGTGCATCCGCACAGCGATCTCGGCCGTGATGGGCCGGTGTGCCCGTTCGTCAAACCGGCCGTCGCGCATGGCACCCTGCGGTGTGTTTTCGTACCGGGAGACAACGAGTTGACGACCGAGCGGATGTGCGCGGTAGTGGACGACGCATTCGATCTGTTCGTGGCCCACACTCGTCCCCCGGTCCCCGGCGCGCCGCAAATGGCCCTCGTGACCGTGTTCCCGGATCTGACAGACTACGCGCGAGTGGACACCGTGCATTCGGCGCGCAAGGACAGATGCGTCACCGCAGGGGTCATGGTCGGCCAGTTCTACCCGGGATGTTCCCAGCCAGGTTTGTGGAATAAGGATTTCCGACCGCTGAACGCGCCGCTGCCCATGTTGGTGATACGGAATATGATGCCGTCCGACTTTCCCTTTCTGGTGGGCAAAAGCGAATGGCTGTTTGCCTACCTGTCCTGGTTCGGCCGGGCCCTGCCCGCCAACCTTCGCCGGTCCATCGCCGAGTATCTGCACAGTACGGTGGCCGACACCGCCGACGCGATCACCGATCACCGTGTCCACAGTGCCGAGGACTTCACCGATCCGCAGCCTGCCGAGTGTGCCGGTGGCATAGGAATCCTGGCCCGTCCTCGGCAGAGTGAGGTGGATTGACGGTGGAGGTCTCGAAGCTTCTCGCGCGTGTGGTCGATTCGGCCCGTGACTGGGAGGCTACGTTCGGCGACTACGAACCGCACCCGGATACCGAAATAGACGAGATACGGTTGGGCGGGGTCATCGACGAGCTCCTCACCCGGCTGGGCAACAGCACTCCGTTCTTCCACCCGCGATACGCGGGCCAGATGACGCGGGCGCCGCACCCGGCGGCCGTCGTCGGATATGTGGCCGCGATGCTGCTCAATCCCAACAATCACGATTTCGCGGGCGGACCGGCAACCAGCCAGATGGAACACGAGGCGGTCGCCGAACTGGCGGCGATGTTCGCGCTGCCGGCGCACATCGGTCACCTCACCAGCAGCGGAACCATCGCCAACCTGGAAGCGTTATTCGTCGCCCGCCAATCGCATCCTGGTCGGGGCGTGGCGTTCAGCGACGACGCCCACTTCACCCATGAACGGATGTGTGCCCTGCTCGGCATGACCGCACATCGGGTGCCGACGGACGCTCGGGGCGCCATGGACCTCGACGCGGCAGCGGAACTGGTGCGGACCGGCGCGGTCGGCACCATTGTCCTCACGGCCGGGACCACCGGTGTCGGAGCGATCGATCCGATTGTCGATGCACTGACGCTGAAGCAGCAGTACGACGTCCGACTGCACGTCGACGCGGCCTACGGCGGGTTCTTCGCACTACTGACACACGACGACGCGGAGACTCTCGAGTGGGATCCGACGCCGTGGCGAGCCATCGGCGCATGTGATTCCGTTGTCGTCGATCCGCACAAGCATGGCTTGCAACCCTACGGCTGCGGGGCCGTGCTGTTCGCCGATCCGGCAGCCGCGCGGCACTATCGCCACGACTCGCCGTACACGCGAATGTTCTCTGGTGCACCCGCACACCTGGGCGAGATCAGTCTCGAATGCTCCAGGGCGGGTGCGGCCGCGGCCGCTCTGTGGACCACCCTGCAGTTGATCCCACTGCGGCGTGAGGGTCTGGGCAGGTTCCTGGCGTCCACGCGGCGCGCGGCACTGCGCTTCGCGCACTGCGTGGAAGAATCCTCAGAGCTGACGTTGTACCAGCAACCCGAGTTGGACGTCGTCACCTACTTTCCCAGCACTCCGCGAACCATATCCGGCGTGGACGCAGAGTCCGGCCGGATGCTTGCCGAAGGGATGGCCGCCGCACCCGCGGAGGCCATCTACCTCAGCGCACTCCAGGTGGACGCGGCCGGGTTCGGTGGGCGCGGTCACCGACTCGACGCCGACACGGCCCGTGGCCGAATCCTGCGCAGCGCGCTTATGAAGCCCGAACAGGAACTCTGCGTCGACGAACTGGTCGCGCGCATCGCCGCGTTGGCGCCGCCGGCGGGACGTACCGTTGCCGGAAGCGGACGATGAGCGCACGGCACGACAGCCCGGTCGCCATAGTTACCGGGGGCAAACAGGGAATCGGACGGGCGGTGGCGGACGGCCTCGCCGCCGACGGCATGACCGTCGAAGTGTTCGATGTCGCAGCCGATCCCGCCGTCGACGTCACGGATGCAAAAGTGGTCGCCGCAGCGGTGGCGGCGGTGGACCGGCGTTACGGACGTATCGACGTGCTGGTGAACAACGCCGGCATCTTTCCGCATGTCGTTTTCGACGAACTCGGCTTCGACGCGTGGCGGCAGGTACTGGAGACAAACCTCGACTCGGTCTTCCTGTGCACCAAGTTCGTATATTCGGTGATGAAACGACGACGCTACGGGCGGATCATCAATATCTCGTCGGCGGCTTTCTTCGTCGGCGACTTCGATATGACGCACTACGCCGCGTCGAAGGGCGGAATCATCGGATTTACCCGGTCGCTGGCCAAAGGTGCAGGCAGGCATGGAATAACCGTCAACTCTGTGGCCCCGGGATTCATCGAAACCCCTGGAGTTCTGGCGTCACCCGAGGAACTCGCACTGTTCGACGATATTGTCTCCGAGCAATCGATTCCACGTCGAGGCAGACCAGAAGACATCGCCACCTGCGTTCGTTATCTGGCCGGCCCGGATGCGTCGTTCATCACCGGTCAACTCATCAATATCGATGGCGGACATCGGTTCGTGTAGCGCCCCGCCCCGGAGAAAAGGACATATTCATGGAGCCATACGACGTCGTGGTAATCGGTGCGGGACACAACGGTCTGACCTGCGCAGCGTATCTGGCCAAGGCGGGCAAGAAGGTCTTGGTGGTGGAGGCCCGACCGGTCGTCGGCGGCGGCTGCGCCACCGAAGAAGTGGCGGCGCCGAAATTTCGCCATAACTTCCATTCCAATTTCCACGGCATCATCCATATGGGCCCGGTCTACCGCGACTTGGAACTGCAGCGCCGTGGCGCCGAGTACATCTGGCCGGAAAACCAGTTTGCACATGTCTTTCCGGACGGCAACGGGCTGGTGCTCTCGCGTGACCTCGACACGACGGTGCGCAATATCGAGCGGTACTCCAAACGCGATGCCCAGACCTTCCGCGACCTCATGCGCGAGTACCGTCGGTTGCTGGAGACTCGGCTGATTCCTGGGATGTTCTCCGTGCCGGGCTCGCCTGGGGCCGAACTCGCCGATATCGAGGCCACGGGCGGTCTCGACATGGTCCGCCACTTCATGACCACACCGAACCATCTGGCGCGAAGCCTGTTCGAGGCACCGGAGGTGCAAACCTGGTTGGGTTTCTGGGTCGCGCAACTGGCGGGCACCGGCGATGTCTTCGGCCTCGGCGCGAACTATCCGCTCATGCTCGCGGGGTCGCTGGAACCATTCGGATGGGCCATCTGCGCAGGCGGATCCAATAATCTCGCGCAGGCCATGGCACGTTTCGTCGTAGAACACGGCGGACACATCCGAGTCGATTCGCCGGTCCGGCAAGTCGAGGTGCGCGATCGTCGGGTCACGGGAATCGTGTTGGACGACGCCACGCGAATCCCTGTCGACGGGATCGCGGTGTCCAATCTGGATCCCAAGCACACCTTCCTGGATCTCGTCGGCGAAGCCGACCTTCCCACCGAATTCCGTCCGGCGGTTGAGCGGTGGCGTTACGACCGCATGTCGATGTTCTGCCTGTACCTTGCTTTGCGTGAGCCGGTGCGGTGGAAGGCCGCCGAAACGGTGCCCGAGTTGCAGCGCTGCTTCGCCGTTTCGCTCTGTGAATCTCTTGATGTGTTGGAGGACAACGCCTCGGATTGCCGGTTGGGTGTGCCGCCGCGATCCCCGGGGCTGTTCACCGTGCACCCCTCGGTCTTCGATGCCAGTCTCGCTCCCGCGGGCGGTGAGTCGTGCTTCTGCGAACAGCTCGCGCCATACGAACTACGCGATGGCGGATCGGCCGCATGGGACGAGATCAAGAGCGACTATGCGGACTTCGTGCTCGACCGCTGGCGGCCGTATCTCTCCCGCGGGCTCGAAGCCGATATCATTGTGGGCCAATATATTTCGAGCCCAATCGATATCGAGCGAGTGATGCCGAGCATGCGGCACGGCGATTGGAACCACGGCGAGATGACCCAGGATCAACTCGGCGTGTTCCGGCCGTTCCACGAGTACCCGCCCTACCGGACGGCGTTCGACAATCTCTACCTCTGCGGCGCATCGACACACCCCGGGGGCTCCATCGGCGGAGCGAGCGGGTACAACGCCGCGGGCGTCATCGCCGATGACCTCGGCATCGACCCATGGTGGCGGCCGACGACGTAGTCGCACAGCGTGAACACCCGTCGGCGTGGAAGGGTCGTCACGGATGGCGCCGTACTCGGCCGGCCCGCCGGCCACGAAGGGCTCGGTCATTCAACTGCTCGCGTGCACGCGACAATCCGACGCCTTTCGCGTGAGCGCGTAGGTACCACTTGGCGCGCATCTCCTCGCGGTCAGGGCTGTTTCAGTTGCGTACACGACGGTACTGCCGGGCGGTGGAAGGGCGGTCCAGACAAATCAGGTCATGGTCCAACAGCTTCTTCTGGTTGAAGAAGCTGGGCGATCCGAGCGGCTCGGCCTCGGCGGCCCGCGACCGATCACTGGGTGGACACCCCGCTCTACCAGTAGTTCCTCTGGCGTTTACGGAAATCGACAGTACCGAACCGACTCGGTCTTACCCGCTCCGCCAGGTGGTTGGACCGACGCAATGGCTTGACCCCTACCCTGTCGTCCGGGACCGCCGGCGGGGCCATTTCGATGTGTGGTCGGGGCGGATACGCGGTGAGGTGCGCCTGCTCGAACCTTAGCCTCGATTTTTCATGATTTGTGCTGATGGCTCCGGTCAGGTCCGGTCGGGGTTGGGGTGGTTGTTTCGCTGTTCGGGGCAGCGTCGGCTGCCCCGAACAGCGGGTTGACTGCCGGGTTCCACGGGCCCGGGTGGTGTGTCCTTCCTGGTCCGCAGGGGCGGTTGATGCTGGTCAGGGAGCCGCGAGGCGTGTGAAAGCAGTGAGCGCGAGGCCGGTGAACGGGTTGTGCGCAGAGAGGCGCAGGCGAACCC
>NZ_BAFU01000228.1 GCF_000308495.1 Nocardia brevicatena NBRC 12119
TACCGCCGCGCGAGTCACGAGGACACCGGTCACCGACCTGTCGCATATGACACCGCTGGGCGACCTCTACGACCGCGCCCGTCGCGGCGACCTCGACGACTACGAGCTGACCCGGGAACTGCGAGGACTACAACGCCGATACGGCCCCTACCATCTCGAGGATCTCGGCGCCCGGTACCAACAGACCTGGGTCGACGAGGACGGAGACGTCCACCCCGCGCACGGGGGCTTCGTCGCGGATATCCGGAGCGACAGCGGAGAAGACGCCGGATATCTCGACTACGAGTTCACACGCGACGACGGCGGAAAGCTGGTGGTCACCAACAACATCATCGAACTCAACGAAGGCTTCACCGGTAAAGGATTCGCCACCGCGTTCTCCGCATCCACCGAGGACTACTTCCGTCGATCGGGCGTCGACAGAATAGAGTTGACGGCCACGAGACTACGGGAGAACGACGCACTCGACGGCGCGGTCGCCTGGGCCAAGGCCGGCTACGACTGGAACCCGAGCCCCGGGAAACTGGGAGAGTCCGTCAGCAACATGAGAACCCGCATCGACTCACTGCTCCGCGGGGAAATAGGCCCGTTGAGCCCCGGCGACACCGCGCTGCTCCACGACATGCGCAGGCGATTCAACGGGCCGGTCGCCGATATCCCCTCGCCTCGGGAACTGGTCATGCTCGCCGGGGACAACCCGAAACTCGGCGAGGAACTGATGAAAGGATCGACATGGTACGGGATGAAGAAACTGTGACCCCCACCCCGGAAGAACGCGAGTTCATCCGGGCCCGCAGCAAAGCCACCTCCACCCACTTCATGCAGTTCGTCACCGAACGCGGCCTCGACACCGACCCCGATACCTGGCCCGCAGCCGACCGGCAAGAATTCGACCGGCAAGCACGCCAACTCCTCGAGGAATGGAAAACCCGCGCCCGCGACACCTTCGGCGTGTAACACCACCAACCGCCGCCCCCAGGACCGTTCCGTATGGATCGACGCGAGCAGGGCAAGCCGCCGGATACCTACATCAGATGACGTCCTGGCTCGATCGGCCGGTAGAGAAGGAAGCGCAACGAACAGCCGGCGAGCGCCGCCCTTCGATTCATGAGGATCTTGCACCAAACTGGTTGGGCCTACTTTGCACTTCCCGGCAGCTTCAGGATTTCGGGGCCATGTCCGAGGAGCAGATCCGGCAGACCCGCGCGCTGCTGACCCGCCCGGATGAGTCGGTGTCCTCGATCGCGCGACTGCTGGGGGTGTCGCGGACCACGCTGTACAAGTATCTGCCCGATCTCCCCAACGGCCACGACGACTGAGCCCCTGAGGTCGTGAGCTCCGATCGTTGATGCAGGTTCCGAATACTCGCTGGTGCGGTTGCGGTCCGATGCGTACTCTGGCGATCTTCTTCATTCGAAAGGGGGTGCCGGGATCTCTCGGCATTCGGAGATCGCATACCCCGGGAGACATCGTGAATCAGACCGAGGCCGCACAGCTCGTAGAAATCGGAGCGACACCTACAACCACCGACCTCTCCCTGACGATAAATACCGTCATGGAGACCATCAAGGATGGCAATCCCGTATACGAGCACGATGCCGTTAAGGCGGTGTGCACGGCGCTGGGCGTGCCGGCCGACGCGGGCGGCGTCCTCAACATCAGCGACGCCGCCACAGTGAAAAATCACCAATCGTTCAGCACGCCAAGGCCCGCCACGCCACCCGGCAAGCCATCGCGAAACTGGGCGCGCAGGGACTGATTGTCCCGCTTGCCACCCCACAGAGCGCGGTGGAATCGAGAACATCAGTTTCTACTCGGGTAACCAGATGTCCAGCATGAGCGGAGCGCCGCCGATCCCGGTCGGACGGATGCCGATTCCGACCACATTCCAGCTGACACCCGGTCCGGCTACAGCCGGCGAAGTGGCATTGTTTACCGTCGAGAGCTGGAAGCCCGAACTTGCGCCACTTCTCACCGAGCCGACAACCGACACCCGAATTCACCGACCAACGACGCCCGAATTCACCGGCATAAACCACGGAGGGCATAGCCGGGCTCGGCACCGCGTTCGGATCCGCTCCAGGCGTTGAGCACGAGCGCGTCGAGGCGACCGTACCGGTCGCGGATGTGGCCGATCATCTCGGTGACCGCGATGTCGTCGGACAGGTCCGCCCCGACAGCCGAGGCGCTGCCGCCGGGATCCGGTGATCCACGCCGCCGAAGAGATCGTGACCTGGACCGCTATCCCAGGTATCGAAATCGAGGTCCTCGGTGAGGACCAGGCTGCGATCGACCTCGCCCACCAGCGGGTTCGCGGACTGCGAGACACCGAGCATTGGCTCCTCGGCCCGCAATGGTGGGAAAAGAAGGAGCACTGGCACCGGAGTCGTCGTTCACTGCTCTGTTCAGGTAGACCGGCGGCAGACCGTAGGCGCGCCAAGCGGCCCCCAACCCGTGACGGTCCACCTGACCGTGCAGTAGCCCCTTTGTTTGGATCGAAGGACAGCAATGGATTATGAGTCAGATTACGAGAACGCTGCGCTGACCTGCATGTACACCGCTCACTGCCAAGCAAACGTAAAATACAAAACCGTTGAACCGACGGTGGGATGATCTTGGTTACACGTGGCCGGCCGAGCACCTCATCTGTCACGTGAACTCCATCGACCCTGCGGGGGCATCGGTCGAGAACGTCTCGGCTCTGGGCACTGTTGCGTTTGCGTGGCTGTCGACGATGACCTTTTGTAGACGATGATGCCGGTCGGAATGTAGAAGGCGAAAAATTGCAAGTGCAAGATGGGACACCGTGTCCGCTACCTGTGTCCTTGCGGGGTGGTCTACCCGCAGGGCCGAGATGTGGGCCTCATGTCGCGTAGGATATCTTTGGCTGAGCAGTCTGCGCGTGGTGCCGTAAGTGTCGTGGAGCGGATTGTTGCGCGGATTGCTATGCACACCGATTACCTGTTCGGTGTCGGCGGCGCCAATATCGAGGACCTCTACGATGCTGTCCAGCGCGCTGAAACCTCGATAACGGGGATTGTCGCCAAACACGAATTCGGTGCTGCCACTATGGCCGATGGTTACGCGCGAGCCACCAACCGGCTCGGTGTCGTTGCCGCCACATCCGGCGGAGGGGCACTGAACCTGATTGCGGCACTGGGGGAGTCTTTCGACTCGCGGGTCCCATTGTTGGCGTTGGTCGGCCAGCCCCCCATCTTGCTCGAGGGCCGGGGGGCCTTCCAAGACACCAGCGGCGGCCCGGGCCGCCTTGACGCCGAGCGGGTATTCGGCGCGGTATCGAAGTATTGCGTGAAGCTCACCCGCGCCGAGGACGTCGATGCAGTGCTGGATCAGGCGGTCACGGCAGCGCTGTCCGGTGGGCCGGCGGTCGTATTGTTGCCCAAGGATGTTCAACAATCGTCCGTACCGGTGTCGGTTCCGGCGGTTGCCGATGTCGTGGAAGCGGCACATCCTGGTGTGGTTGCTTCGAGTCGTCTTGCCGATGCCGCCGATCTGGTGAGTGCCGGCCGCGGCCCAGTGGTGATCATCGCCGGTCCAGAGGTTGCGCGGCAGGACGCGCGCGCGGAGTTGAAAGTGTTCGCGGACGCGGTGGACGCGGCGGTTGTCGTCACTCCAGGTGCCAAGGATGCCTTCCCTAATCGTCACCCGAGGTTCGCTGGAGTCACCGGCGTCATGGGCCATCCGCACGTGCCTGATCTGATCGGCGGCGCTCGCCTGTGCGTGCTGGCCGGCGCGTCGATGTCGATGACCGACCGTGTCGGCCTGGACGATGCGCTGACGAGCTGCTCGCGAGTGCTGCATATAGGTGTCGAGCCGCCGTTCGTCCGGGCCCACGCTCGACTGTCGGGTGCGCTGGGCCGCACCCTGTTGGATCTGGCAGCACTCACTGCCGGTGTTGTGGAACCACAGCTTATGCAGCGAAAAGATTTGCACAAGTTGATCGTTCCACCAGCAGCGGGGCCGGGGGTGCGTTATCGCGACGCGGTCACAGTGCTCGCCGCTCATCTGGAACGCGGCGCGGACGTGATTGCCGACGCCGGCAACACTGGTGCCGCGGTGGTTCACCATCTCCCGATTCCCGATAACGGTCGCTTCCTGATCGCCCTCGGTATGGGAGGTATGGGTTATGCATTCGGCGCTGGGATCGGCAGCGCACTGGGCAGGGGTAGGCGCACGTTCGTGATCGCCGGAGACGGCGCGTACTTCATGCACGGCCACGAGGTGCACACCGCCGTCGAATATCAGGTGCCGGTGACGTTCGTCGTATTCAACAACAACGCGCACGCCATGTGCGTGACCCGCGAACAACTCTTCTACTCCGGCGACTACACCTTCAACCGATTCGGGCAAGCGCACATCGGCGCCGCGGTGGCGGCGATGTTCCCCCATCTGCCCGCGTATTCCACCGCCACAGTTGATGAATTCGACACTGCCCTCGACGATTCGCGGGACGCGTCTGGGCCGGTCTTCATCGAACTGATCTGTGATCCCGACGAAATCCCCCCGTTCACAACATTTCTGAAGGAGTTGTCCGCGTGAGCGAAACCACCAAGCCCGAACCGATCGAGGTTCCGGAACTAGATGTTCCTGGCGTGTACCGGATCGAGAACATCAGTGTGAAGGAGGGCATGCCGATGGTGCTCGACATGACCCGTGCGGTGTACCCTCACGACGATATCTACGGGCAGTACTGCACCGTCCACGAGTACATCTCCGCCCCACCGGAGGAAGTGTACTCCTACCTCGCCGATACCCGCAGTCTGTGCGAATGGAGCTACAGTCTGCGGGGGTTTGAACGCACCGAGAAACCCGACCTGTGGGTTTCCGATGACCGAATCGGTCGACACACCCGCATCTACACTCGCACTGTCGCCAATCCGCACGCCCGTACCGTCGACTACCACTGCGCCTGGGATCAGGGCGAACACCTCTGGATGATCTATCTGATGCGGGTCGTGGATGCGCAGCCGGTGCTGAACAAGCCCGGATCGGTGGTGCTGTGGACCAACTGCCACCACCCGTTCTACGACGAGAATGGCTACCCCGACACCGCACCGCAGGAACGCCCGGTGTGGGTGGGCGACTTCTGGCACCTCTTCGCCGCCGGCCACCTGCTCGAGCTCCGCAACCTCAAGGCGATCTGTGAGCACCGCCACGCCAACGGCCTACCGATTAAACCGGAATGGATGGATTAACCATGAGCCTGTCCGCTCAGAGCACCGTCAGCCTCGTCGACGTCGCAAGCTACCTCCCCGAGAATATCGTCTCCGCGGACTACTTCGCGCGCTATGCCGAGCCGGAGGACGTGACGGCAAACGTCATGTTCAAAGCCCCGAAATTCCGCCACCACATCACACCTGGGGAAACTCCGGCCGATATGGCCGAGCGGGCCGTTGCGCCGATCCTGACCCGCCGCGGCACAGATGTGCTGCAGGAGGTCGATATCCTGATCGTGCACACCCAGCTGCCGGAGACCGGCATCGTCGGCAACGGCGGCGAGATTGCGGCCAGGTTGGGCATCTCCCCCGAGTGGTTGATCGATCTACACAACGGTGGTTGCGCCGCCTTCGTCTACGCGATGAAGCTGGCCGGCCAGTTGCTGGTGAGTACCAGCGCGCGTTCGGCGTTGATCGTCACAGTACAGAACGCTGCCGGGCAGATTTTCATCCAGGAACAGGTGCGTGGTAAGCCGCAGGCGGCCATCCCTGGCGACGGTGCCGGTGCGGGCCTGCTCGTCAAGTCCGCCGACTCGCCGATTCTCGGCCTCGAGGCCCGTCACCTGCCGGAATACGCGGGGCAGATGAACGTGATCGCCGACCCGCCGCGTAAGTACTGGGAGGCCGGACCCGGTCAGATGCATATCGGCTTCACCGAATCAAGGATTGCGAAGGTGTTGGCGCGCGGCAACCGAATCGTGCCCGAGGTTGTCGAAGCGGTGTGCCGACGCATCGGGATCGCTTCGACCGGGCTGGATCTGCTGGTGACCAACCAGCCCAATCGTGCATTTCTGCGCAACTGGCGCGACGCGCTGCAGCTGCCGGCCGAACGACACCCCGATACCTTCGACGAATGCGGGAACTTGTTCGCCGCAGGTATTCCCATCACCTTCGATCGCGCTGTCGAGGAGGGTCGAGTGCCGGCGGACTCGCTGGTCATGCTCGCCGGATTCGCCCACGCCGGCGATTTCGCCGCCGCTGCGGCGGTGCGGTGGGGTGGACGCTGAAAATGAGGACTTCGACATGACGCACGCGATGCAGCTCGGGCATCGTCTGCAGCTCAATGAAAACCCTTATGGCCCACCGCCATCGGTACACAATGCACTGACGCAGGCACTCGCCTCGGCGAACAGGTATCCGGAGTTCCTGCCACAGCGGCTGCCACGGTTGATCGCCGATCGCCTCGGGTGTGCTCCCGAGGCGGTGATGGTGGGTGCCGGGGCAACCGGCGTAATCACGCACATCATGCAGGAGATGGTGACACCCGGCGCAACAGTGGTGATGGCAGCACCGACGTTCGAAGGCTATCCGATCCTTGCCAGGATGACCGGCGGGCAACCGATCCAGGTGCCACTGACCATCGATGGCCGCCAAGACCTCACAGCGATGGCGAGCATGATCGATGAGTACACACGCCTGGTGGTGGTGTGCAGTCCACACAATCCAACTGGAACTCGAGTCGAAACAGATGAGTTCTCCGCCTTCGTCGCCGGCATCGATCCCGCGGTGACCGTCGTACTGGATGAAGCGTACGTGGACTTCGTCACACCGCAGGATCGTGTCCATGCCCTTGCACTGCTGCAGAAGTATCCGAACCTGTTGGTGCTGCGCACCTTCTCCAAAGCCTACGGACTGGCAGCATTGCGGGTCGGTTACGCGGTCGGCGCCCCTGAAACAATCAAACGCATCGCTCGCTGGCAAGTGCCCTTCGGCATGAATGCACTCGCCGAAGTAGGAGTGCAGGCATGCTATGCGGCGGAGCCGGAAATCGCAGCTCGCGTCGCCGAAATCGACACCGAGCGGCGGCGGCTCATCGACGGGCTACGCCGGTTGCGGTTTGCGGTCCCCGACAGTGTGGCGAACTTCGTCTACCTGACCCCACCGGAGGACACCACCGATACTGTCGGCGCGGCCCTGGCAGGAGCCGGCATTCTGGTCAAACACTATCCAACAGGTATCCGCATCACCGTCGGCGACGCGGCCGCCACAGATGCCGTGCTCAACGCGGTGCGCGGTACAATACATCGATAGTTTGTCGACATCGCCCTGGGTCGCACCTGAGACCTGCCTCACGTTTCGTGACCAGGGCGGTATCCATCGCTCGGTTGTCCAGCGCACCGTCGAAGAAGACCTGCGGTAGAGCGCCCGATACATTGCCGTATTGATAATGCAACGACGGCCGGCTTCGAAGCAGATGCCGGTGGCGGTGAGCCAGATAAGTGGTGGGCGCGACGAGCCGGCTGCCGGGCCGCAGTACAAGGCTCCCTGTACAACTACCGTTCGGAGCAGCCGCGACCGAGCAGTGAACTCCATGAACAGCGTTCTGACCCCTGTACTTCCCGAAACGAAACGATAATCTCAGGGGCATCCTGAGATTCACCTCGACAGCCTTTGAGGTTGCCCCGAATTCCCGGACGGGTTGGGTGTGATGCCCACGCGGCTGCGTGAGTGGGGTGTGGGTTCGTTCGTACTCTACAGGGCTGAGCATTTCGATCTTGGAGTGTCGCCTTGTGGGGTTGTAGAAGGTTTCGATGTAGTAGAAGATCGCGTTGACCAGTTCTTGGCGCGTCACCCACTGCTTGCGGTCTGGCAATTCCAATTGCATCGTACCGAAGAAGCTTTCGACCATGCTGTTGTCAAAACAGTCACCGATAGATCCCATCGACCCGGGCAGCCCGGCGGCACGGATGCGCTGCCCGAAAGCCCAGCTGGTGTACTGAGCGCCGTGATCACCGTGGGCTATGGTCTGCCCATCCGGCGGTCTGCGCCGCCGGCAGGCCATGTCCAGGGCGTCGCAGACCAGTTCAGCGCGCAAATGGTCCGCGATCGACCACCCCACGATGCGGCGGGAGAACGCATCGAGCACGACCGCGCAGTACACCCAGCCTTCGGTGGTGCGGTGCCGGGTCACGTCCATGCACCACAGCCGGTCCGGACCCTCGGCGGCGAAACGGCGATTGACCAGATCCGGGTGCGGACTGGCCTGCGGGTCCCGAGCGGTACCGGCTCGACGGCGGCGGAAGACCCCGGCCGGTCCAGCGCTGCGCATCGGCCGGGCCACGCGTTTGCGTCCCACCCGCATCCCTCGACCGAGCCGTAGCTCGGCATGCACCCGCGGGGCACCATAGGTGCCGCGTGAGGCGGTATGGATGTCGGTGATCGTGGCGGTGAGCCCACGATCAGCGCGGGCACGCGCGGATTCGCCGCGATGCTTCCATTCGTAGTACCCGGAGGTCGACACCCGCAGCACACGGCATGAAACCGTGACCGGGATGTCGGCTTCGGCCAGTTCGTCGACCACCTCCGAACACTATTGTGGGAGGACGTTCTCCCGCGCGAAGTAGGCCGCGGCCTTGCGCAGCACCTCGTTCTCCAGTTCGAGCTGCCGGGTCCTGCGCCGCAGCTCGGTCAGTTCCTTACGTTCTGCGCTGGTCACACCGTCACGTGCGCCTTCGTCGATGTCGGCGCGCTCGAGCCGGTTCCGCAGACACGACTCCGAGATCCCCAAGCCCTTCGCGATCTGACCGATCGGCTTGTCGCTGGTGCGGGCCAACTCGATCGCGCGCTGACGGAACTCCGGTGGGTGTGCTGGTGGCATCCAGACTCCTTTCGGAGGCGAGTATCTCGCCTCACCGTTGGTGTCCGGAAGACCGGGGCAACCTCAGCCGGCACCGCGGCGGCCCCGCCCGCGATCCACGGATCTACCCGATCATCCAGCTCCTGATGGACACCGGCGCCCGGCCCGGCGAACTCCTCGGGTTCCGCATCCAGGACACCGAACTCGACGCGACAGTCCCCGGGATCTGGGGCCGTGGGAAACTGGAAGACCTCGGCGACGGACACGGCTGCCGCTGGCAACCACGCCTGAAAACCGACACCAAAGGCAAACGCCGCCTCGCCCTGTCCGCCACCGGCACACACGCCGTCGGCGAACTACTCGCCTACGACATCGACTCCCCAGACAACCTGCTCATCCCCACCCGCCACGGCCAAGGATGGAACCCGAACAACTTCGCCAGACTCTGGCGCACCATCCGCGGCAACGCCTACGCCGCGATCACACCAACCCAGATCCGGCACCGCATCGCCACCGACATCCGCGACGCCAAAAGCATCGAAGCCGCCGCCGCTCAACTCGGAAACTCACCCCTGGTCGCCGCCCGCTACTACGCCACACGCAACCCCGAAGTCGACAACTGCACCGCATTGAGAAACCGCCTCGCTTAGACACGCCGACGACGACCTCGAACGATGGACCCGATCATGGACCCAAGGTGGACCCTCGAGCACAAGAATTAACGGAACCAGCTTCAGGACTACACCCGAATGCCTGGTCAGAAGCACTTACGAAGCTCCCCCAACTGGACTCGAACCAGTAATCTGCCGGTACTTCGCTACCGGCCCTATGAGCGTCCCCAAGTGTCCGAGATTTTCCCCATATATATTGCGCTGCAGCCGATTACGGCAGATTTTCAGTGCGTAGCCGTCCGGCGTAATCTGACCGATTCCGGGAACGTTTATACGGGGAAAGTACGGACCAGCGCGGTATAGCTCGAGCGGTTCTCCCGCACCACTTACGCCCCGTCGAGTTCGGCGGGTAGCTGCCCGGTCGACCATCGGGCGTAGGTGCGCTGCGGTGTCACGGTGATGACATCGGCGACCGATACCAGGGTCCGGGGCACGATGCCGTCGAAGTGTTCGAGGCCGGGTACGAACAGCGCCTCGGCCTCGGCACGGCCGATCGCGTGCACCAGCTCGCCTATGGGGTCCTCGGCGTTCGGGCCGAACACGATCGTCTTGCACAGCTCGTACCCGAACCGGTGGGCCAGGGCGCGAATCTGCGCTTCGTCCCATTGCTGATGAACGCCGGACTTGTCACGGCGCAGATATCCGAGCGCCTTCGGTCTCGTCATGTAATGTTCCCCTGTCGTCGTTCCCGTGCAACTGGTCGGCGCGTTCGGTCACGCGCGTGTTCTCAGGCCCTCGGCGATGCGCTCCAGTAGCTCGGTGTCGCTGCACGCGTCGGCGTCTACGCGGGTGCCGATGAGTTCCCATATGCCCAGTGCGGTCACGATTGCTTGCGAGCGCATCGACGCCCGGACCGGCAACGGCGGCTGCTCGGTGTAGCTCATGGTGTGTCCCCTGTCGTCGTCCCCTACTGCTGGAAGGCACCCGCCGCCGGGGGCCGGGGAGGTCAGCCCGGCGGCGGGGCTGGTGAGAAGCCTTGTACAGGGGCCAGTCGTGCCGCTATGGCACTTCCAGCGGGTAGGGAACCGAAGTGCCACATCAGTATTCGAGTCGGATCATGTCGGCGAGTTCGCGCATTTCGGGGGTGAGCGTGCGGCGCTTGGTGATGATCCGGCTCAGGATGTCACCGACTGATCGCTGTTCCACGAACCACGGTCGAGCTTCACGCGACAGTTTCGCCAGGACCTCGAACGCGTTGTCGTAGCGCTGTAGCTCGAGCTGGGCGGTGGCCACGTCCAAGAGGTGCCGGTTGCGGTTGTCCGATGTCGGACGGAGGTCCGGCGGGATATCGCGCGCCAGTCGTAGCGCGAGGTCGGGGCGATCGTCTATCACGGCGTTCTCCACGCGCTTCATGGCGACGGTGGCCGGATCGAACGCTGTCCAGTACTGGTGGTACGGGGCGCGTTCGGGGCGTATCGCGACCGCGCCGGCCGCGGCGAGTCTCATCATGTCCTCGGCTTCATCGGGCCGGTTGTCACGTACTGCCGCGGCCGAACCGCGCAGCAGAAGCCAGCCCCAGGTGGAGATCTCGCGAGCGGTCGCGACCGATAGCCGCGGCTCTACCCGGTCGGCCCATTGGGTAGCCAGGTTCCGCACTTGGTCGAATTGTCGTTCCACGATCAGTAACCAGCACAGGGTGATCACGGCCGATGCCGCATCGAGCACGTTGCCGGTGGATTCCGCATCGGCCAGCGACCGATCCAGGGCGAGGCGCGCCGAGTCCGGTTGCCGTGTCTGCACCAGTATCGAACCGGCCAGTTGCAGCACCCGCGACCGCAGCAACGGCGCCGTGGTGTGGCTGTCGCGGATCAATCGTGGCAGCACCCGGGCAAGCTGCTCGTATTCGTTGTCGTGGTACAGCCGGGTAGCGTGCGCGAGCGCCACCTCGAGACCGGGCACCGGCTCACCCTCGGCCGGGCCCGTGAGGGCTTCGCGGGTAGGTGCCCACAACGCCACGTTGGCACCGGCCGCGGGTTCAGGTGGGGTGGGTGCCGGGCCCAGCAGGGTTGCCAGCGGTCGGCCCAAGGCCACCGCCAGGCGGCGCAGTGTGTCTATGCGGGCGTCGTCGCGTTCGCCCTGCTCGATCTTGCGGATGAGAGACAGCGACACCCCGGCCGCCTCGGCAAGCTCACGCTGGGTGAACCCGCGCCGCTTCCTCAGACTCTGTAGCCGCTCCCCAAGATCCATATGTTCAGGCTAAGCGCGGCACAGTCACACCGGCCATAGGCAATCAGGAGACTGAGGCCCGGCCAGCTCGAGGCTGGCCGGGCCCGGGGGTGTGCAGCTATCGCCCGCGGCGTCGGGCAGTAGCCCACGTGGGAACCGCTGGCGGACCGGCGTTGGCAGAGGGATCGGCCAACGAAGTTCGCGAACTCGGGCAATGCTGCGGCCCGGTGGCGGTAGCGTTCCGCGGCATGACATTCGAACTTGAGCCTTGGTGGGAACTCGACCTTTCCGAATCTGGCATCGAATACGACAACGACACCCGCGTCGTGCGGGATCTGCGTAGTGGCGAGAGCATCGGCCTGGACAAATTCATGGTCGGAACCGGCAAGGATTTCACGGCGAAGACGGTCGATCATATGGTCCGCGTCCGCGGGAAGACGCCCCCAGGTGTCGGCACCTGGCGCAAGGTCGAACCCACGTAGAGCAGTCGCTACCCGGTCGGACGTCGAGCTGCGGCATCCGGGCTGTTCAGAGGGCAATCCCCGCCCAGTTTTCGGGGCCGTACAAAAAAATTCCTGACTACCGCCGTCGAGTCAGGCCGGGGGTGGTCGGATTTTCTCGGCGGTCCCTGAACGTGGATCGCCCCCTACCAGTGTGGAACGGTAGGGGGCGAATGCCACCGAGGCACTTCAAGGATAGTCCGAGTCAGCCAGCCAATCCGGTGATCTTGCGGACGGCACCGGGCTTGCTCACCGCGAACGCGGGCACGACGTAGCTCTGTACGTACTGGGCTCGGTGGTGGCGGTCGTCGATCACTTCGGTGGTCAACGGCCGTTCGTAGACGGTGCGTCCTGCCTGCTTGTTCTCCACCAGGTAGGCCACGCCCGGGGCGATCTGAACCGAGGTGCGTACCTTGGTGATGCCGGCCGAGGCAAGGACGGCCGCCAGGTCGATTCCGTATCCGATCTTGAGCCGCGCGTGTTCCTGCGGGTGGCACACCAGCGTGTCCAGGGTGCCGATGCCGATATCGTCCATGGCAGCAAGAAGATTGGCGTTCGCGAAGTCGGCGGTCGGCCGATCGGTGTTCGGGGTGAGTTGGTCGTCGGGGCCGACTGTGACGAGCGTCGACCAGTCGTGACCAGGCACGGTGCCGATGCTGTGAGCGGTCAGGGCGGCGTCAACGGCCGCGAGCGCCAAGGCGTCGATCTTGCAGGCGACGGTGTTGGCGAGCTGGGTCAACTTGTTGGCCAGTGTGATCGCGTCGTATCGGTCGTGCTCCTCGTCGAGGATCTGAACCTTCGATCCCCAGTCCTGCACGACTGCCAGGTCGGTCGGCATATCCGAACCGCTCAACACGTACGCGGCGCCCGGCGCGCGCTGCTCGGCGTCGCGCTCGAGGTAGTTGACTCCGGCCTTCAGCACGCCGAAGCGAACGCCACCACCGGCCACACCGCCCGGCGCCGGCGCGAAGAACTCACCACACACCAACTGTTCCTCGGTGAGCCTTGCCAGCACGGCGTTCAACTGAGAAGGCGAGGCCAGCAGCGCCGGAATGTTGATAGTGCCGGCGGGGTCTTTCGAGGGGAGCAGGAATGACACGGTTTCCTCCATCTAGTGTCTGTCGATCACGCGGCGGGCACCGGCGTACGCCTCCAGCTCGACGGCGTTGATCCACCACCGGCCCTGGCTGCGGATGGCAGGGAGGCGACCGGACCGGCACAGGTAGCGCACTCTGTCCGGGGTGAGTCCCAATACCGTTGCGGCGGCGGTATCAACCGTGCCCATATCGACAGTCAAGGCGTTCACAATGTCGGCGACTCCGGTTCTCGCGTGGACGTGAGCGCTATCGTGAGCGGCCCTGAGTCCGTCGCGTAGCCGAATGAGTCGCGGTGAGAGCCGGGCGCCCCTGTCGGCGGCGAGCTGCGCCAACACATCGAGCGCGGCGGCCAGCTCGGCGGCGTCGTCGTCGGTCAGTGCCACACCCTCGAGCCGCTGCACTAGCCGCTATCCTCGTCGTCGGCCTGGTCGTCGTCGAGTAGCCCGTGTTCGGCCTCGAGTAGCACACGCGCGTAGTCCTCGGCCCGGCCGATCACCGTGTCCGGATCCAACCACGATTCCGGGAACACCGCGGTAACCGCCTTCACCAGCGTAACCGCGCTCACCGGCCCGCTGTCGCGCTCAAGCGCGGCCGCGGCCAGGTGGTCACCGCGGAGCAGGTGCACCAGCAGCACGGCCGCGCGCCGCTCATCGCCGGCACTCAGATAGCGCCGTCTGGTCATCGCGGATCCTCGCCACCCGGCCCAGCGATTCCGACCCCCCTGGGCATGGACGTTCCGGCGCCAGTGCCGACCGACTCGTCCGAAGTCCTGCCGCCACCGTCGGTGGACCGGAAAGGGTGAGGGGGTAGGACTTTGGTCCTACCCATGTTGGCGCAGGTAGACGGGTAGGACTCTGGTCCTACTTCGGTCCTACCCGGTCCTACGCCATGGCGGCGGGTAGGACCGGGTAGGACCGGGGTAGGACAGTGTTTGCGCAGGTGATCGGGGTAGGACCGAAGTCCTACCGTCCTACCCTCTGCGGTCGGTCCTACCGTCCTACGCATCGGCCAGCCTGAACGTCGTATCGGTTACCGCGACGATGTGCCCGGCGTCAATGAGATTGGCCAGTTCGGCGTCCAATCGGTCGCGCAATGTGGCCTTGAGCGTGTTGCGCAGGTCCTTTCGGCTGACCGTTCCGCGGCGTTCGAGGCATCGCAGAACCGCGCCGCGGATGCGGGCGCGCTCGCGTTCTTCGGCGTGCTCGGACATCACCTCGTTTCGCTTGGCGGCGGCCAGGGCACGGGCATGGTTGGTCTTGCGTGCGTGCTCGGCCGTGGCCCGTTGCACTTGTGTGCGGGTGCGGTCCGATATCCAGATCACGTAGCCGGCGAGCCTCCAGTCCGACTCTGTGACCTCGGCCCGGCCGTCGAGGATGGCCAGCGCGGCGGCCACCTTCAACCCGGTCAGCATCCGGTGTCCGTCCAGGGGGTCGACATCTTCGCCGCGGAGCATGGCCAGGCGGTGACGGTCCATCACGGCCTGCACGGGTTGCGGCACGTCCATCTCGACCCGTGCTTGCCACGCCTGAACTTTCACCTGTAGCGGTTCGGGCGCGGCCGGTCGCTGCTCCGGTGCGTCGGGGTCGTCGACCGGCAGCCACAAAAACCGCTGCGGGGTACCGCCGTCGGCGTCGCCGAGCAACGGCCCCGCCTTGAGCGGCTGCACACCGACCGTCAGACACGCCCGATAGCTGTGCGCCGCGAGAGTGGTTCGGGTGTGCTTGTTGGCGTTGGCGAAACCGATCTGCTCGCCCATGAACATCTTCCGAAGCTCGGCCATCAGCGTGGAACCCTGCCGGGCACCGAGGGCGGACAGGGTGTCGATCTCCGGTGCGGTGAACATCGCGCGGGTACGCCGGTCGGAGTCGTCATCGACGGAGCCGGGCTGGAACGTCCGCGCGATCCCTTCCCCCGATCCGACGGGGAATTCGTCGATGGTGATCAGTCCGGTACCGCCGATGAACTCGACAGCATCGGCCGCGGCACCCTCGGCCGCGCCCTTGCCACCACCGGACGGGCCGACCAGGGCAACAAATAGATTCAACGACTTGGCCGAACCCACGATCGGCGGAAGCACCATATTCGGTTCGGTCGCAGCGACCGCACGGGCCAGGACGACACCGAACACCGCCCACGGTCCCGCGCGCCGCGCACGGGCGAACTGCCGGATATGTCCGAGCATCGACCGCGACGTCCAGAACCGCTCGAGCGGATCGACATCCGGTGCCGGCGGTTCGTCCTCGACCGGCGCAGCGTCGGTATCCTCCGGCGCCGGGTCGCTCATCGCGGACAGGTACCGCTCGGAGTACTCCGACAGTATCGGCCGCGGGGGCAGTTCGCTCATGCGATCTTCCTTGTCTGCTCGGCACCCAGCGCCCGCGTAGCCGTGGCGAGCCGCGCCAGGGTCTCGTCCGGGTCGGCGTAGGCGAGTGCGCGCCCGATATCGGCAAGCCACAGATCGGCCCGCCGGTAGAACTCCTGATCACGCTCGGCCGCGGCCAGCTCACGACGCACCCGCGCCCCTTCCGGGGTGCAGGATTCGGGAGCGAGCAGCCGATCCAGAGCCCGCGATGCCTGCCGGCGCACCCGCCGGTGTTCGGCCTCGAGGCGCCGCGCCGGCGCGCGCCGGTCGGCGAT
>NZ_BAFU01000227.1 GCF_000308495.1 Nocardia brevicatena NBRC 12119
CGACAGGCGCCATGTTTCTTGCCTTCTACTTGTGACCAGTGAAAAGGGGCTCCCGCAGCAGCACAGGCACAGCCGGTACAGCCGCTCATCCCAGTAACCCTCCAGCGCAGGCACTTCGGCAATACATCCCCGGGTCCGATTTCGTCCGGTTTGAATCCGTGTCCGGGCACGTCCGGTAGCTGTTCAGCGCGCTGGCTACCCACAGCACCTGTTCCCCGAGCTGATGCCGATCGCCCGACAGAAGATGCCCCGTGTCCTTGGATCGCGAGACCCGCTGCCCCACTGGTATGCCGCAGCCAATGATCAGGCCGCTGGTCATATTCAGCTCGATCTCACCGTAAGACAAGACATGTTCTCAGAACAGCCGGTCACAGCCCCGCACTTCACGACGAGATTTCTCACTCGATCGAGCGGGAACAAGTCGTGGCCGTCACCGTCGCCGGGTGCGGTCGAGGAATGCTTCCAAGCTGCCACAGACCAATGCGGTTTGGACCACTACCAAGTCCGCAAATCGTATTCACGTTCGCCGCGCTCGCCCAGCTCGGCCGAGACCCGCTGCCAAGCGTGTGCGGGCGCTCGGGCGACGAGGGTGTCGACGCGGCGGCGGCGGCCGTCGAGGTCTGCGCGGTTTGCCGGACCGGCACCTCGAGAACGTAGGACAGCCGACGGGCCTCGCAGAATGCCCGGAACCGACCGTCTCGGCCATAGGCAGCGTCCGCGGCTGCCCACCCGGAGTCCACTCCGGCATCCAGGATCCGAGCGATCATCATCTCAGCGAGCCTCGGCTTCGTCAGCACAGGCTCCAGCGGCAACCTGTGTCTGCCGCGCAGCCCATCGACTACCGGCGTACCGCGCCAGGGCCGTGGCAATGGCCTCGAACGGCCCGAATCCGACGTCAGTTCCCATGTCCAGTGCCATGCTCCGGATCGCAAGCCACAGGCGCCGTGCGATAGTGCGGCCGAGCGGACGCAGACACGGCTTCGACACCGGCTAATGGTGCGGAAAACGGACGAAAACGGATCGCTGGACGCATTGCCCAGCAGCCGGTCCAGAGGTCTTAATGGAAAGAGCGGGCCGCTATCAGTGCCGGGCAACTGCCTGGTGTAGCAGAGAAGTATCACCAGCGACAAGGAGGCAACCCCATGCCTACCATCACTGCCATCTCCCCAACTTCAGGGCCCACGATGGGGGGACGAGTGTGACGATAACCGGCACCGGTTTCACCGGTCCCACAACTGTCCGATTCGACAGCACCGCAACCACCTTCACCCTCGATTCCCCTACCCAGATCACGGCCATCGCCCCCACCGGTCCGACTGGTACGGTGCAGGTCACCGTTATCGGCTCAGGTGGGACCAGTAATGGGTCGCCTATACATATGCGGCGGTCCCCACCCTGACCACTGTCTCTCCCAGCTCGGGACCGGAGGCCGGTGGGACGGCGGTCGTTCTCACTGGAACGAGCCTGACGGGAACCACCGGGGTCAGTTTCGGTGGTACGCCAGCGGCGTCGTTCACCGTCGACTCCTCGACCCAGATCACCGCGGTCTCTCCGGCAGGGACGGGAACCGTACAGATCACAGCCACCACAGCGGGAAGTGTCAGTAACGGCACTGTCTACACCTACTTCTGACGGCTGACCGACTGGCCCATCGACGAGTCATTGCCGACGGCCCGGTCTCGCTGCGGTTGAGTGAGTAGCAAGAGAGTCTTCGTAACCGTAGACGGAGGCTGCAGGGGTAAAGGGGTTTCGTTGGCGACCGTGCTGAAGATGCTACTGGCGGAACAGCATCTCAAGAGTCATCCGGATTTCCTGGCCGCGTATGATAGATGCGCGGCGCAGCTCGACCCACCCATCCCCCCCGGTCATGGGCCCGCTAAGGCCCAATACTACCAATGGCTATCGGGCCGAATGATCGGGATTCCCCGTCACTACCACTGCCGGGTGTTGGAGAAGATGTTTCCGAACTGGACGGTCGAAGAACTGTTCCAGAGGGTCGACTCGGCGTCGGTTACCGCTCGATCGCATCGAGTAGGTCTGTCGGGGTCCAATGTCCGACTCGAGGAGTTCCTCGGATCCGAGATGGTCGCCAATGGAGCGACCTTGGTATACCCGACGTTCGAGCTGACCGGGCAATCCGTGGACGCGCTCCGGGCAGCGGGTATTCCCCGCCGACATGTTTTCGGGAAGAAGGACACTGCGTTCACGAACCGACAGCACATGGACATACCGGTTATTCTGCCGGAGAACGATATTCGAGGACTGTTGTATGTCTTGTCCCTGCTCTGGCGGTACACAGACATTCAGACCTACGTCCGGAGCGACTGCGAAGCCGTCGCGCACAGTGATCTGCCATACATCAGCTTTGGGCTGCGCGGCAACAACTGCATCCACCAGTATGTCGAAAGTGCCGAATGCCCACTGTTTACCATCTACGAAAGCACTGCCATGGATGGCACCCTTCTGGAGCATGTGCAGCTGACCGATGGAAGACATTACGACTCGAGCAGCAGTCACAGCACAGGCATCATCGGGCGGGTGCGACCGAGCCCCAACCTACACCCCGACCGATACCGGATATATTGCGGAGGCATTGGTCCACGCGGCACTGCGGGGGCGGGTTGGTATATCGCACACTATTGGGGTCTTCTACAGCAGCGTGTCGGTGGTCGCGAGTTCGTGGCAGTCGTCCGTGTCGACGAGAACTCCGAACACACCACGACTCTGGAGCGTCTGCTGGTCGGACCTACCGATTAAAGATCTTCCGGTTTTTGGGTGAGTCGTTTCGGGTGGATCATGCTGGCATGTAGCAGGATCGGGGTGTGCCGGAACAGTCACCACCGCCGAGTGAGCGGAAGAAGACACGAAAACCGAAGCGTGTCGCCGCACGCCGGGACTTCGACGCGCTACGCAAGCGTCGGATGCGGGCGGCGGAGATGTTCGCCGCTGGTAGGCGGCAGATCGATGTGGTGGTCGAACTCGGGGTGTCGGCGCAGACGGCATCGCGATGGCACAAGACGTGGATCGCGCAGGGTCGTGACGGGCTGGCCGGTGCAGGCCGGGCGGGTCGCCGGCCTCGGCTGACCGATACCGATCTCGGTGAGGTCGAGGCCGCATTGGCCAAGGGGCCCAAGGCCAATGGGTTCGCCACCGACATGTGGACACCGGCGCGGGTGGCCGAGGTGATCGAGATGGTGACCGGGGTGCGGTACTCGCGTAGCCAGACGTGGACGATCCTGCGGTCCCGGCTGGACCGCCGGACGTTCCACAAATCGGCGAGTCGCTGTTTGCGGGATCTGGACGAATCGCTATCGCGTTTGTACTATTTCGAATGATTCCCGAACGGAACTATTCAGCCCCAATTTCATGCAATTCGCGAGAGTAGCGACGGTGAGTTCGGGCAATTGAACGGTATCCGAGGCGGTATCGAATACGTTCATGGATAACCGCTACGTGCAGTTGGGTCTGTCGAGAAGCTATCAACAAGAAGACCGGTGCCACGGTCGACTGGCCCGGCCTGACCAAACTGCTCGAATACGCGCGTCCCGGCGACATCATCGCCGCCTACACACTCGACCGGCTCAGCCGGAACCTGCGCGAAGTGCTGAACCTCGTCCACGACCTCGGCGAGAAGAGAATCGGGGTGCGCACCCTGGCCGACCCCGGTCCCGATCAACACCACCGATGAAGGCATGGCCCGCATCGCGTTCCTGCTGCTCGCGCTGTTCGCCGAAATGGAACGCACCTTCACCGCCGAACGCGCCACCCACGCCCGACTGCTCCGCGCACAAGGCAACAGCCTCGGCGAAATCATGAGCAAGGCCGGCATCCCGAAGACATCGCTGCACCGCTACCTCACGCCGACGGCCGAACAGGAGTGATCCCCGCGGCCATTGGCCGAACATGGCTTCATGTACCTGGTGACACGGTCGTTAACGGCACCCCGACAGGGGGGATCTTCAGCTAGCGCCATCACCAACACGACGGGCACGTCAGCCTCCGCCTCGGCGACCCCACCCACACCTGTCTCGGAACCCTTTGCCACGCTGCTCCTGCGCCACCTCGACCAGCGCCTCAACCTGACCACCGCGACCAACCAGGACTCCCGCTGGCTCTTCCCCGGCCGCCGCGGCGGACAGCCCATGACCACCGACGCCGTCGAAAGCGACTACGAGACCACCAAGTCGCCGCCCTCAACAGCCGGACCGCTGCGCTCCGACACCTGGTCCTTCAGGCTCCGGCGCCGGTCATCGCCCGGATGCTCGGCTACACCGACCAGCAGACCAGCCGCACCGCCCGCGACGCCGGAAGCCCCTGGAGCCGCTACACACCAGGCGACGACCACGGCCGGTGACACTCAGGCGGCCTGCAGCGCATATGCACCGACTGCCTCTGCGGGGCTCCCCAGCCTCACATCATTTGAGGGGAAGATGGCGTTATGACAGCATCCTCCGGGCCACGCTCCGCCACCGAGATTCGCGACTACCTCGTTGGCCGGCTCAACTCGGCACTTCGCCGTCCCGGGATGTTCGGCGGAGAGATAGCTCTTCGGCTGCTGCTCGACCACCTCGTCTACGCCGAACACCAGGACCATGCCTGGGAGTAAGAGCGCCGGGAGATGGAGTCTCGTGGCGCCTTCACCTCGATCGGTGTGACGGGAGCGTTCAGGACCCTGCTACCAAACAGTGACGAACATGGCCCGGCCTCGGTCTATGCGGAGTTCGCCCATGCTCGCGGATGGCTGCAAGCAGACCGAGTCCTCACGGCCGAGGAGCATGCGTCCATACGCCAGGAGCTAAGCACCTGGGTTGGTCAAGACCGCCTGCTCAGCGAGGCACTCGAGACCTTCGGCCCGCCTTCAGTGCTCTTCGGCGGCAGCAATCCCTTCTTCGGGAAGACTCTGGGCTACCTGACCGACCAGGTGGACGAACCGATGATCTTCTTCCATCTCTGGAACGGGACCGACCCCGACGCCGAGTCGACCTGGCCGCCGATCTACAGTGAGCCCATCCTCCTCGCCGTCCGCTGCGGGAGGGGACCGTTCACGGACACCTTCGCCTTCACACCGGAGGGGAAGAAGCGCCGCCCCGCCACTGAATGCCCCACGGCCGGCCCGCAGCCACTATGCCCCCAACGATGGCTACGTTCGGTGAAGCCTGGCCGGCCCAGCCACGTCGAATACGCGACGGTTGATTCGCGAGGTCACCAGTGGACCCCCGGCCCCTGCGGGCGACGCTGACTTGGCCGGCGAACACTCGCTGGGCGGGTCCGTGCCGGCCGACCGGCCCGACCGGCAGGAGTTCCGCCGAGCTACCGACAGCCTCGCAGACGCGCTCAACCACGGTGGCTGACTTGAGTGGCATCAGCGCCTCTCAACCGATAATGGGAGACTTCTCTACGCATACCTGACCGGATGGGCGAGACTCGGATCATGAGCAGAATAGATGTCGTGACGATCACCCTCAACGCCGGCGCGGAAACCGTTCCCGACATGCGCTTCTACTACAACAGCATGGACATACGGCCCGAACGGCGCGACGTCGATGGCTGGGGCACCAGCGTCGAGCTGGCCGGAGTGGTGCAACTACTCGATGCTGTGGCCGCCGGTGACCTCGAGATCGCCGAGATGCGGTGAGTTCTCGTCGGCGTCGCAAAGGAGCTCGAACGGCAGTCCCTGGCAGAAACTCTCGATGGCAGCCCCTCGACCTGTACGCCCGAAACGTTGCGATGCTTCGGCGATTGCCCTCGTTGCGAAGCCAACGCCCCTGAGCTGCGCGCCGTTCTCGATCAGGTCGCGGACCGCCGCGCGCGCCTGCAACATCCTGACCGTTATGCGGTCGCGGTTTCCGGCAGCAGTGTCCACCGCCTCGACTGCCGAATGGTCCGCTACGGCGCCCGCACACGGCGCTTCGCCGGGAAGCGCGAGGACGACTCCGAGGCCTGCTTCCGGTCCGCATTGCACAGGTTCACCCACAACGGTTCGCGCCCCGGGATGCCCCATCTGGCTTTGACACTCGACGAATATGATCGGTGGCGCGCCGAGCGCACCGGGCCGGCAGGCGGCCTGCGCTATCGGTTGTGTAAGATCTTCGATCCCGATGTCCCGTTGGCCTGACCTCGGGTTCAACGCTCAGCCGCCACAGATCGAAACATGGCGGAGCCATGAAAGGGGTTCCGGTAGTAATCGCGCGGGAAACAACGAAGTGGCCTTTACCAGCGGCGATGGCCAGTTCGGGCTGCGGGGCAGCGTGTTTGGTGTTTGGCTTGGCTGCCGATGAGGTAGGTCGGCGTGCTGGAGGTCGGGTTTCGTGGCGACGCGGGTGTTCGCGGACGAGGAGTTGGCACGTCTGCGGGAGTTTCCGGAGGTGAGCCGCGAGGAGTTGTTCCGGTTCTTCACGTTGACCCCGGCCGATATCGCGTTCGTCGCGCCGGTGCGGGGCATCTGGGTGGCCGATAGGGTGTCGAAGTGTCCAGTAGTGAGGATGAGGGGGCGCGGCAGGTCGAGCTGATCGGTCCGGCTGCCGGGGTGTTCACCTATGTGATCGCGGCGGGTCTGATCCTGACCGGGCCGCTGTGCGCGCTGGCCGGCGATTCTTGGGCCGACGGCCTGTGCGCGGGAATCTTCACTTTCCCGATCGGGATCGGTGTTGCGGTCAGTACCTACGGCCGGCGGCGGACCGAGCGCCGATTTCAGGCCGTCGGGGTCGTGGCGACGGCGGAAGTCCTCGCTGTCAACAAATTCGCGGCGGTGATGAGGAGGAAGAGACCGCAGACCTGACTGTGCGTATCAGCGGCCCCGGATTCGAGGCGTTCAATGCGGAATGCTCGATACCGGTCGGCCGTCCACTACCGCGGGTCGGTGACCGCCGCTCTGTCGTGGTCGATCCGTCCGACAACACCTTCGCCATCGGCTACGACCATCTGTTCCCAGGACGAGGGGTAGGAGGACTGGACGTTGCTGACGCCGTTCCGGCGGATGTGGTTGATACCGGGCGGCGAGCCAGACCTTCGCCCGCGCAAGCTTGTCCGTCAGCGCCCGGCCGCACGACCGCCGCGCAGGAGCATGACAGTGCTGGTGACCGTAGCGACGGGCTTGCCGTCGCTACTGCGGACGATGTCGCAGGGGTAGTGAATGATCGTCTGGCCCGAATGGGTTGGTCCGTGCCGCGTGAACGGATCTTCATCGACAAGGGCTTCTCCGGCACCACCCGCCGCATCACGGTACTCACCTACCCGGCACCCCGGAACTGCCATCGCAGCTGGTCAAGGCAACTTCGTTGTTTTTCGCGCGATTACTACCGGAACCCCGATCCACTGCGGGGCAACGCTCGAGGGATGGTCCGCAACGATCCGCAGGATCCAGTCGGTCTCCCGGGTGCTCAACACACTGTCGGGGTGGCCGAACCCGGCGGCGCGCATAGACAGCTCGAGCTCCGACAGCCATGGCCGGGCGCCCTGGTCGTGGTCTTCGGTCACGCGCGCCGTGATCAGCAGCACCGCCTGGTCCCAGTCCCCCTCCTCGTCGTCGTGGCCGGTGGTCGGCACCGCGCGCGTGGTCAGCTCGAATTCGCCGGCCACCTCGGGCTTGGCGTGGGCGGGCAGCGTGATGATCTGTGGTCCGGAGGGGATATCGGCGCCCTCGAGCCATTGGATCGACGAAGGTTTGCACGCGGCGTGATATTTGCGGGTCCCGATATGCGCGGTGGTCGGCGAGAGGTCCGGATCGTAGGCGGTGACGAGCAGAGAGATCGACGAGTCGACGGTGCGGGCGTCGCCGAGTTCGCCGCACCAGTCGCAGTCGTAGGTCGGCCGAACCATGTCGAGCCAGTCATACAGGTTCGGGTAGCCCACCCCGCGCCACCCCTCGCCGGCGAACCACGCACGCACCTCGTCGGTGAGCAACCACCGATGCCGGGGCTCGCGGCGCTCGTTGTTCCGGGTGACCTGGCGCAGCGCGGCCCGATAGGGCATTCCGGTGCGCGCTGCGAGCGCGCGGGCGTCGTTCTTGCGGGCGGTGTGGCGGTTGGGTCCGTAGTCGGATCCCATGACGGTCTCTTCCTCGGCAGGGCCCACGCCCCCGCCGTGGTGAGGGTCGATCACGGCAACATACTGAGTCGATTCGACTGTGACCCGGGGGATCTTGGCCCTCGTGCCGGGCGCGCGTGGGGCACCGACCGGCGGAGCTGAGCCGTCACAGCAACGGCCTGCCAGGCAGACTACCCCCAACTGCTTGAATATCTTTGTCGGGCAGCATATTTCTGTCAGTGGGTGGGCATATCGTGCCGAGTATGCGGATCCTGCACACCTCCGATTGGCATATCGGCTTCGTCGCGGGCGGGATTCCGTTGCTACCGGCTCAGCACCAGGCTTTCTCGGAGATCGCGGCACTGGTTGAAGAGCACCAGGTGGACGTGGTGGTCATCAGTGGCGACGTGTTCGACAAGCCGGATCCGACCGAGGCCGAGCTCACGGTGTGTTTCGAGGCGTTCGCCGAGTCCGGGAAGCGGGCGCTGAGCTCGCGGTCATCCCCGGAAACCACGATTCGGCTGCGCGGCTGGGGCCTACCGGTATTTCACCGCACCTGAAGGGTTGCACCTGCTGACTGAGATCTCCGGTATCGGGTTCCCCCTCGAGATCGAGGACGAATACGGTCCTGTGGTGTTCTACGGGATCCCGAACCGGATGTATCGGCGGCGCGATCTGGGGCTGCCGTCGCAGCGTGAGCCCGGCGACTATTTTCGGGCGGCGATGACACGCATCCGCGACAACCTGGCCGCAAGGCCCGGGGTTCGCTCGGTTGTCCTTGCGCACGCCACGGTCGCCGACCCGGCCGCTCGGGGTGTGGCCCGGCTGCGGGTCACCAGTCGCTCGACCATCCCGGTCGATGTGTTCTCCGGTATCGACTATGTAGCGCTCGGAGATCTGCACTGGCCGCATGCCGTGACCTCGAACGTGCGCTATTCGGGCTCCCCGTTGCCGTATGTGTACATACGGTAGACCGAAAACCCTCGACTTCGAGCCACCGAAGTCGGTATGGCTGGTCGAGCTGGGGCCCACCGGGCTGGTCTCGGCCACCGCATGCCCGTTGACCGTGCCCACCACCACGATCCGGGTCGCCGGAACGGTCATCGAACTCACCGCCCATGCCGTCTCGTTCGACTACGTCCACGCCACCCTGACCGACCCCGACCGCCCCGTCGGTGCTTGGTGGAAACTACGACGACGATTTGCGCATCTCATCCAGGTCGAATGGATCGATCCCGCGACCGGCGAGGTGAAGGCGATTCCGCTGGACCACGATGCCCCCGAGCCCGCGGCCCTCCCCACCCCGCCGACGGGCGAAGGTTCCGAGCACGGCTTCTACGGCGAGGGAAACCAACAGTGCCTGCGCTGCGGCACCGCGCCCGGACAGCCCTGCTTCCGGACCCGCACAGCCCACGGCGTGGAATACAACAACGGTATCACGCCGGACGCGGACTCACCGGCGAGGAACTGGCCGAACTCGGATGGCAGTCCTACCTCGTCGTCGACGACCACGGTGACCACCAGCAACTGTGGCTCGACCCCGACCGACACCACACGCCGGTGAAACGAGACGGCTGCTACCCCGTAGAACCCCGACAACCCGGCCACACGGTCGCCAAACCGCCACGCAGCAGCCAACCCCACCCCTGCGCCGGCCCTAACTGCGACAACATGGTCACGCCCAACCCCCGAGGACGACCCGCCCGCTACTGCTCGCCTACCTGCCGCACCCGCGCAACCAGAGCACCGAGCGAACCCACAACCGGCAATGTCGACCTGCCGACGCTTCCCGACCGACCCATAGGCGCTGGTGACCGTCGGCCGGCCACATGCTGACGGTGAACTCGGGCGGCCTCTGGTCGGCCGATGCGCTGCCCGGCTCGGCAGGTCCAGGGTCGAACGGACGAAGTGCAGCGGTTACCGACAAGGGCCACTTCCGTAACCGTCGTCCGTTGACCTCATGGAAGGACACCTCCGCACACAGGCCGCCGATACAACGTGTCCCACGTCTCACCCGGAAGGGCACGCGGCGTGTAGGGGGTAGTGGTGTAGCTGGCCAGGATCCGGCGCCAAGGATCAGACAGTTGTGGTCTCCCGATGATCATGACGGTAGGCGTGACAGCGTTACGGCTCTGCGTCATGGTCATCGTTCTTCATGCGACGGTGCCGCCGGCGGCGTTTGTAGGGCGTCGGGGTGGCTCCGTGGCGCTGCCGGTAGTCGCGTTGTCGGCAGGCGGGTGAACAACGCCGAGCGTCGGCTCGGAGCCGTCGGCCGTCCGGGTGTATGCGCCATCCGCAGCCGGGGCAGATGATCCCGATTTCCGGTTCCTCGCCCGCCAACGTCTGCCGTCCGGCACCGACCATCTGCTCGTGGACCGCGGTTTGCGGGCTCGGTAGGCGCGGGCGACGCAGCGCGGGGAGCAGTAGCGGCGCTTCGGTGACGCGTCGCGGGGCAACGGTATCCGGCAATTCGCGCAACGGCGTGGCCGGGGCCTGCGAGTCACACTCTGATTCTTCCCCTGTTCAGGCGCTCGACTCATTCCGGGGATCCCCGGGAGGTGGGGTTGAGGAACATAGGCGCGGAATGTTCCGGTAGCCCCCAAAAGCGGCCCTCCGGGAGGCCGAGATCTCCGATTCTGGACATCATGTCCCGTAATAGACGAGGATCCGCGCTCGTCCGACCACCGGTAACGGGTCGAGTGGAATGGACGACGGCCCGGGATCTTGCGATACCGGACCGTCTTGCGTCTGCCGGACCCGGGGGTGGAGTTCCAGCGCGCGCCATCGGCAACATAGTGCCCCAACGTAGCGTTGCGCAACGGTTGCTCGGTCAACCTCAGCCGGGAGCGCAAGCGCCGCCGCGACGCTACTACCTGTCTATCGATTCATGCGCTGCCTGGGCATGCGCGAGCCTCTCGGTCGTCGGCAGCAATCCCTGTTACCAGGCGTTGACGGGCCTGATGACGCTGAGGTGGTCGAGGATTTCGGTGGCTATCAAGTGGCGCTGCGCGGTGCGGGTGATCTCGGCGGCGTGGCCGGCGGCAGGTGGTGCTCGGGCCGGACACGGTGGCGCAGACCGTGCAGTCATCGACGGTGCCGGTGAGGTGGGCTTGGATGTTGCGGTCATCGAGTGCGGCGACCAAGCCGAACATGCTGAACGGGTTGATGGACATCAGGACGGGATTTCTGGTTGGTAGGCCGGACCCCGGGGTCAGTGGTGTCGACACCGGGGTTTGTGCTTCCTGCACGGCAACCAGCTTCGTCGAGCCGGTACCAGTCCCGCATCGATCGTTCACACCCGGCGTATACCTATTTATGAGGTAGAGAAACACACGAGTTGAATACGCGACCTCACCAGTCCGGACCCCTGAGATAGTGCGGATGACTGGTGAGGGAGGGGTGCGACTTCCGTTTTCCCTGGTCAGTGGTGTGGTTCGTCGGAGCCGTCGCTGCCGATGATGTATATCATCTCGGCGGATCGGAACAGGAATGCCTCGATTGCGGAGATGATCGCAGGGTCGGTGGCTGCGGGTAGGCGGGCGTGGATGTCTGGCCCATCGGCGCGGTCGTCTCGCGATCGCGCTGTCGTAGCCGGGGATTGTCGAGCACCCTGGCAGTGGTCGTCCATGATGACGGCCCCACACTCTGGACCGTAACGCGGCCGGGCCGTCGGCAGGCATTCGCCTGCCGACGGCCCGGCCGCACCAACTGTCAGAGGTAGGTGTAGGGTACCCCGTTGCTGGTACCGCCCGGGGTGGTGACGGTGACCAGTATCGTTCCGGCCGCGCCGGAGGGGACGATGGCGGTGATCTGGGTATCGGAGTCCACGACGAACGAGGTCGCCGGAGTGGCACCAAAATTCACCGCCGTCGTACCTGTCAATGCCGTCCCGGTGACGGTGACCGTGGTCCCACCGGCCGCCGTGCCCGAAGCCGGACTGACCGCACTCAGGGTGGGCACCGCCGCGTAGGTGAAGGAGACGCCGTCGACGGTTCCTCCCGCGGTGGTGACGGTGACCAGTACCGTCCCAGCCGTCCCGGCAGGAGTGACCGCCGTGATCTGGGAGTCGGAGTCCACGACGAACGAGGTCGCCGGGGTAGCACCGAAATTCAGCGCCGTCGCACCGGTCAAACCTGTTCCGGTGAGCACCACTGTCGTCCCGCCGGCCACCGGACCGACGTTCGGGACGATGGCGGTCAGAGTGGGAACCGCGACGTAGGTGTAGGCAACCCCGTTGCTGGTCCCGCCGGCTGTGGTGACGGTGACCGACACCGTTCCGACCGCACCGGCCGGGGTGATGGCGGTGATCTGGGTGGCGGAGTCGACACTGAACGAGGTCGCCGGGGTGGCACCGAAACTCACCGCGGTCGCACCGGTCAGATTCGTGCCGGTGAGCACGACCGTGGTGCCGCCGGTCACCGGACCGGTGTTGGGCACCACAGTGGTCAGTGTCGGCACCGCCGCGTAGGTGTAGGCGACGCCGTTGCTGGTGCCACCTACGGTGGTGGCGGTGACCAGTATCGTCCCGGCCGTCCTGGCAGGCGTGACCGCCGTGATCTGGGTATCGGAATCCACGACGAACGAGGTCGCGGGTGTGCCACCGAAGTTCACCGCGGTGGTTCCGGTCAGGGCGGTTCCGGTGAGGACGACCGTGGTCCCGCCTGCTACCGGGCCGGCGTTCGGGGCGATGGCGGTCAGTGTGGGCACCGCGACGTAGGTGTAGGACACCCCGTTTGTGGTGCCGCCCGCGGTGGTGACGGTGACCGACACCGATCCGGCCGCACCGGCGGGGGCGATGGCCGTGATCTGGGTGGCGGAGTCGATCGTGAACGAGGTCGCCGGGGTGGCACCGAAGTTCACCGCGGTGGCTCCGGTCAGGTTCGTGCCGGTGAGCACGACCGTGGTTCCGCCTGCTACCGGACCTGTGTTGGGCACCACCGTGGTGAGGGTGGGTACCGCGACGTAGGTGTAGGACACCCCGTTTGTGGTGCCGCCCGCGGTGGTGACGGTGACCGACACCGTTCCGGCCGTCCCGGCGGGGGCGACGGCGGTGATCTGGGTATCGGAGTCCACGACGAACGAGGTCGCGGGTGTAGCACCGAAGTTCACCGCGGTGGCTCCGGTCAGGTTCGTGCCGGTGAGGACGACCGTGGTCCCGCCGGTCACCGATCCCACGTTGGGTACCACAGTGGTCAGTGTCGGCACCGCCGCGTAGGTGTAGGCGGCGCCGTTGCTGGTGCCGCCCG
>NZ_BAFU01000226.1 GCF_000308495.1 Nocardia brevicatena NBRC 12119
CTAGTTATTTACCTAGTGCTGCGTTCCGGGGTCCGGTAGTACTCGCCGAAAATCCAACGATGTTCTCGTAGTTCCTGGTCGGGCGTAGTGCGGTGAGACTATGAGATCGTCGTGCTGGGCTTCGGGATGCTGGTCGCGGGGGAGATCCGCCCGTAGCCGATTCACATGGCGCGGAGTGTATTGCAAAACCCGACAGGTTGACGTTGGCGCGTACACGGCAACCTTTACAGTTCCGGCCTGTGGAAACCTGCTGCGGCCGAGGGTGTCTCGTGGACGATCGTTGACGAGACGCCGTGCCGGCAAAAACACCGGCTGTCCACGTCACCGCCCCTGAAAGCTGACCGTGGCAGTACACCCGTATGAGCACCGTGCTGTCGGGGAGTGCCTCCAGGTAAGACTCATTGCCGCCGGGCGGAATAGGGCACTCGGCGTCGTGATCGCACGGATAGGCGTCGTGATTGCAGGCTGCATAGGAGGCGACGCCGCCGTGCTCGACCCACCAGCCGTCGAGAGTCAGCACATCGGCCATCGGACAGTGTGCATCGCAACGTTCAGCAACTCCTTCGGACCGCCCGCGCACTCGCCGGGCTTGCTGGGCAGCACGAAGCCGTCATACCGAGGCGAGTCGTGAACAAGACGCGGATCATCCTCGGAGCCCGATCGTATGTAGAACCCAAGCCCTTCCCCACCACCGCGAATCCGCCACGAGTCCCATATTTCTCGATTCGGATAGCCGCTATACATTTCGAACGGCGCGAGTGCCCGAACAAGTGAACCGGCCAGGTCATCTGCTGCCTCGGGTGGCAGACATACCGTCACCCAGATGTGGCCCACGACCCCGCCCTTCCATCGCTACCGCTCTCGCTCGGGCCATCGACTCGGTGCGGTGGCATACCGCACAATTTTCCCTCCCTTGACGAATCTCCGCTCCTACAATTTCAAGCACTCACCATCCACCGATCGGCGTTATGGGATGCTCGAGAACACCTGCAGCATGGTACGGGGAAGCGCATCCGGACCAACTTTGCGGCGTGGGCCCCCGACCTGCTTTCGGCCTCATCGGCGCCACCTGACAACGCGAAATCACCGCCGCACATCGCCGACTGTTCATAAAACACGTCGTAAAGTCCGACTGTTCAACGATTGTAAAGAATCCTTTTCCGTACAATTGAGAGGTGACGGACCCGATGTGCCCGAACCGCTTTCCCTCGACGGCCACGCTCTGAACCCGATCGGCGGCGGAGGTGCACTGATCGGGTACGCCCGCGACCGGGACCTCGAGCGCCAACTCCACGCACTGAAGGCGGCCGGGTGCAAGAAGACCTTCGCCGACAAGGAATCCGGTAAGAACGCCGAACGCGAAGAGTTGGCCGCATGCCTGGACTACCTGCGGGCCGGCGACACCCTGGTGGTTGCGTCGCTGGACCGGCTAGGCCGCTCCCTGCGGGACCTGATCACGATCGTGGCGAACTTGCGGCGCCGCGGAATCGGGTTCCGGTCCCTGCACGAAGCCCTCGACACCACCACCCCGGGCGGGCGGCTGGTGTTCCACGTCTTCGCCGCCCTGGCCGAATTCATCCGTGAACTCATCGTCTACGGCACCCACGAGGGACTGGCGGCAGCGCGGGCCCGCGGGCAACGGCTCGGCCGGCCACCGGCGATGACCGACGAACAGGTCCGGCAGGTCCGTGCCCTGCTCACCCGACCGGATGAGTCGGTGTCCTCGATCGCCCGACTGCTCGGGGGTCTCACACACCACGCTGTACAAGTACGTGCCCCGAGTTGACGAGCGGGCAGCGGGGAGTTTCCGATCGTCGATAATGCTGCGCGGGGAACCGTGTGGTCCCATACCATCGTCCCGTGACCAACGGGGAGAAGGCGATATCGGCCTCGGTGTTCGTGGTTATCATAGGGCTCCTTCGGTGAAGCGGCGCGCGAGGATGTCGTCGAGGACCGCGGCGGGATAGGCCACCGGCAGAGCGTGGTCGGGGTCGGCGGCCAACAGGACGCGCTCGCGGATGCGGATGCCCGTCGCGTGGCATACGGCGGCGGGTAGGCAGATGTGGCCGTACTTGGTGACGCCGCGGCGACCGTGTCCCGGGCGGGTGATCAGGATCAGGTCGCCGGAGATCCGCCACGACAGCAGGTCGCCGGGCCATCGGCCCAGGGCGTCGACGACCGCTTTGTCACCCACGCGGCCGTTGGTGTCGACCGGGCGGATGCTGTGCACGGCCATCGACCGCGTCGGTTGCTCGACCGGCTCTGGGCACGGTTGTGCGCGATGTGTATGTGGAGCATGAGCGGTCGACGATGTGCCGGACTTCGAGCGAGTTGCTCGGACACCACTGGAGTCGGATCAGGGCCGGGGTGTCATCGCAGGGCTTCGACGACAGAGGCGAACATGGTGGTCTTGGTGGCCCGGACCGTGTCGGGGTTTTTGCCGAGGAGCCGGCCGAGGCGCTCGGTGGCGCTGTCGAGAATCCGGTCCTGGGCGGCGGTGTCGTCGACGAGCCCAGCGGCCAGGGCCTGCGGGCCGCCGTAGCGGTGACCGGTGGTCATCGCGGTGAGCGTGGCCTGCGGGCCGGATCGGCGCGGCCATCCCGGGCGTGTACGGGATATTGATGTGGACCTCGGGAAAGCAGCAGTAGCCGCGGTCCTCGCGCATGACGCGGTAGTCGTGCGCGATCGCCGGCATAGCCCTGGCGCCGACGGCGTGGTAGTTGCCCTCGGTGAACAGTTTCTCTGCGGCAACGAGGATGGCTGCGGTGGTGCGCGCAGTCCGCCGTGTGCCATCCGCACAGGGAATCGACCCGCAGCAGCTCGACCCTGGGAGCGGATGCGGTTCTCTCCTGTGGGGTCTTCCTGTAGAGGGCTTCGCGTTCAACGGGCGGTTCAGCAACCACTGTGTGAACCGACGAGCCGACAGCCGCTGTCGATTCCCGGTCCCATCGGCGTGGCGGCGGTGTACTTGCAGCACCGGCGGCGGGCCGGGGGTTCTGCCGGTTTTACCGAAGTGCTGGAAACTGGGCGATCGCGTAGCTATCATCGACGGAATCGTCGGGATTGTCGGGATCCCAGGTGCGGAACCGTTCTGTGGAGGTCGGAGTGTCCCTACTGTCCCCGGCGAGCGAACCTCTACACCGACACGGGCGACTGCATACCGACGATGTCGACCTCGCACAGACCATCGTGTCGGAAGTCTACGAACCACACATCCTTGCGCCCCGGGGAACACACCGACTCGACGCTCGCCTCAACGCCGTGCAGATCGGTTCGCTGACCTTGGGTTACCTGACCTACGGCGCGGAAGCGACGATCACACTGCCACCGAGTGAGCACTGGTACCACGTCAACATCACGTTGTTCGGCGGAAGCCGGGTCGCCCGCGGTGATTCGATTCGCGGTGAAACCACCGCGATGGCGGGCGCGGCAGTGCTGGTACCACACCATGCGCAAACCATCGAATGGGAATCCGATACAGCGCAATTCGCGCTACGGGTGCCGCGCGCCGATCTCGAGGGCCATCTGGAGAAACTCACTCAGGCCCGGATATCCGAGCCCGTCGATTTCGATCTCGTGATCGATTTGAATTCCGAGGCGGGCCGAGGACTGCTTCGTTGCATCGAATTCCTGCGGGCCGAATGGGATGAGGAGGGCATCCTAACCCGGCATCATGATTCCCGGCGGCATTTGGAGGCCCTGACTCTCACCAACCTGGTGCTCGCCGCGGACGGACCCCATCAACAGCTCCTCGGACGATCGGCACAGCAGGCCGTTCCCGTCGTGCTGCAACGTGCGCTGGACTATGTCCACGAACACGCGCGCACCCTGCCGACGTTGGCAGATTTGACAGTGGTCGCCGGTGTCAGTGCCCGCACCGTGCAAAACCACTTTCTGCGGCATCTGGGTCGCACACCGATCCAATACATCCGAGATGTCCGATTGCGCGGTGCACGCGGGGATCTACTGCATCCGACGTCGCCCGAGCCTACCGTCACCGATGTCGCTACGTCGTGGGGGTTCTACAATCTCGGCCGCTTCTCCGCCCTGTACCGGGAATTGTTCGGTGAGTCCCCATCGGAGACGTTACGTCAGTAACGGTCGTGACAAGAGCCGGAGACGGGGGTGTCGCCCGGCGTTTCGACACCCCCTCAGATGTGGTTCAGACCAGCTGAACCACGTGCTTGTACTCCTGGAACTCCTCCAGGCCACGGTGTCCGTTCAGCCGGCCGAGACCGCTTTGTTTGTACCCACCCTCCTCGAACTGGTCGACCACGACGGCCCACCCGTTGGTCCAGACGGTGCCGACGTCCAGCTTCTCTGCCAGGCGCAGCCCTCGCTGCCCGTGCTGCGTCCACACCGAAGCCGCCAACCCGTACTCGGTGGCGTTGGCCAGCTGCACCGCATCCTCTTCGGTATCGAAGACTTCGAAGGTCGCTACGGGGCCGAACAGTTCACGCTGTACGAGCGCAGAGTTGACATCATCGACAGCCAGCAGTGCTGGACGGAAGTACGCTCCACCTGCCAGCTCCGGGTCGTCGGGGCAGCCGCCTGCGACGAGAGTCTCGACATCAGCGGAATGCGCAGCCAATAGCTTTACGAGACGATCTCGGGCGGCGATGTCGATCATCGGCCCCATATCGGAGGTTTCTCGGTCGCCCGGGCCCACCCGGACCCGCTCGAACGCGTCCACCAGTTTTTCTCGGATACGATCGGCGATGGACCGCTGAACGAGGATCCGGCTGCCCGTCATGCAGAACTGCCCCGTGAATGTGGTGACACCCGCGACGATAGTGGCAACGGCAGCGTCGATATCGGCGTCGTCGAAAACGATCATCGGTGTCTTGCCGCCGAGCTCCAAAGACAGGCGTTTGAGCGTCGCGCCGCTGTCGGCCATGATCTGCCGGCCGACAGCGGTGCTACCGGTGTAGCTCAACCCGGCCACCTCGGGTGAGGACACCAGCAGCTTCGCTCCTGCGCTGCCGGACTCGGTGAAAATATTGAGCACCCCGCCCGGCAGCGAAGGACAATCAGCCAGCAACTGGGCCAACCGCGCGTTGACCAGTGCGGTCTGCGCCGCCATCTTCATGACCACAGTGCACCCGGCGGCCAGCGCGGGGGCAAAGGATCGTACCGACAACACCACCGGCGAGTTCCATGGAACGATCACGCCGGCGACGCCGATCGGTTCCGCGAGCAGCATCGAATACACCCCACTACGCACCCGGCCGCCCCGACCGACGTCGGTGAGCGCCTGTGCGGCGTAATAACGCAGCTTCGACGGCGTCAGGCCGAGTTCGAAGGCAGCTTCCGGCAGCGTTTTTCCGTTCTCCCGGGCCAGTAGCAGCACCAACTCGTCCGCGGCGGCCTCGACGCGGTCGGCCATCTCGTTGAGCACCCTGGCCCGAAGCTGACGATTTTGTCGCCACTCGTGGGCAGCGAAGACGTCGGCAGCGATACGTATCGCCTCGCGTACCTGATCCGGCTTCACCTCGTAATAGTCACCGAGCGGCTCCCCGGTAGCCGGAGAGTACGAGGTCCCGGTCATGGTGGACGAAACCCAACGCCCACCGATGTAGTTGCGCACAGCGTGCGGCCGCACCGCTGATTCGGTCGTCATCGTCATGTTGCCTTTCTCGTGGCAGAAGTCGAGTCGCTTACCGCACTCGATCGGGTGTAACGGATATGGAGCGGCCTGGGCCCGAAGTGCTGTCCAGGTACGCTTTCGACCGGCACGACCATCTGTTCGACCAGCTCACGCAGGTCTGAGCGCGCATCATCGGGCACCTACTCACCAGCGAAGGTGCGGTCGACGAAGAACGCACCATTCGGTGCCGTCAGAGCTCCGAACCAAGCCAGTACATCGCGGAGGTGCCGCTCGGCCGACAGAAAATGGTGCGGTGCGGCAGCGAGTGTCAGAATGCCGACAGGTTTCGACCGCAGTGCCTCGTTCGGCAGCGCATCCAGCAGTATTTTCACGGTACCGGTGAACGATCCGCGGAACACCGGAGATGCCGGCACCACAGCATCGGCTGCGTGGACCCGGGCGACTGCCTCGGCCCCCCAGGTCGCGACCATGGACCGATCCGTGGGCTCCGGCGCGAGCCGATCCACCGTCCAGCCGGGAAACGACGTGCGTACCTCGTCCTCGATCACCGAGAGTGCGCGGGCGAGTTTTCCGGGCGGAGTTGGGCTGCCATAGATCGTGAGAAGTTTCATGAAGGAGCTCTCCTCACATCATTGCCGGAGCCCGGCTTCTCGCATGAGCGGCAGAATCCGTTCACCGAAGTACTCGAGTTCCTCCACGTAGTCGAGGAAGCCGACCATCATGCCGCCGACACCGGACCGTTCGAGCTCGACCAACTGCTCGACGATCTGTTCGGGCGTACCGATCAGCGGGTAACCGCCGTAGCCGAGAATGAAGCGTTCCTGCATCGCCTTGATCTTGTCGAAGGACCCGCTTTCGCTGCCGAGGCCACCGGAAACCTGGCGCGCGACCTCCCAATCGCCCAGTTCGAGGATATGGTCCAGTAGCTGTTTGGTCTCCTTTTCGGTGTCGCGGCAGATGACGTTGCCATAGCTGAGAATGCCGAGGTCGCTGCCCTGTTCACGCGCGATCGACCGCACCCGCGAGGCAGTGGCTGCGGCTTCGGTGGAATCGGCGAAAGCGATGAAGTTGAAATCGCACTCGCGGGCGCAGAATTCGAGACCGGCAGGCGAGTTGCCGGCGTTCACCAGCACCGGATAGGGCTGCTGGATCGGTTTGGGGGAGGAGAAGGCGTCCTTGATCTCGAAGAACTCGCCGGTGAAGTTCACGCCCTCACCCTCGATCCACATGCGCTTGACGATCTCGATCCACTCCGAGCCGTAGCGGTAACGGACGTCGTGCTCGCGCTGCGTGCCGCCGAACATCTCCATCTCGGCCTTGTACCAACCCATGGTCATGTTCAGTCCGTGCCGCCCGCCGGAGATGTGGTCCACGGTAACCGACTCCTTCGCGGCCACGATCGGGTGCTTGGTGGGCACATGGATGGTGGTGAAAACCATGATGTTCTCGGTTGCCTCGGCGATACCGGCGGCCCACGCATGGGTCTCGTAGTTGGAGCCGTTGAAATTGGTTTCACCCCCCATCCCGCGATAGCGAGCGACCGGCAGCATGGCTTCGAACCCGAGCCGATCGGCCAGCTGCGCGACCTTGCGCCCGTATTCCCATGTCAGCTCGTAGGTGGTCTCGGCATGGGTGGCCATCAGACCATGGCTGACGTTCGATCCGAAGATGCCGAGCTTCATCCGGTTGTTGTTGAACATGGCGACACCGCTCGCGCGGCGCGCCTCCAACAGCTCGTCGTAGCTCATCGTGGGGATCGTGGGCATTGTCTTCTCCTCTGCGGGGACACGGCTGAGACCGGGAGGGATATACCGGCGGTCCGTGTCGTCTGCAGGCAAGGTAGGCGGTTGCCACACATCGGAACTATGCGCAGAACGCACACCGAACGGCCGGATTGCGCAATATCCGGCAGCTCTTCCACAGAGCAGAATCAGCCGGCTCGGTGGCGGCACACTCACGGTGTACCGACCGGAGAGGTTGGGAACGTGGCCGGCCGGGGGCTGTCCGCCGAGTGCGGTATTGCCGCGTCGGTGCGGTCGGTGACCGTATTGTCCGCGCAGCCGCAGGAGACGACGTTGCTGTGCCGTGCTCACCGTCCGGATGGTTGGGGGGATGCGATCGTCGTACGCCGGCTCGCGCGCGGCGCCGAATCGTACGCGCTGAACCGAGAGTACTGGACGATGCGGTACGTCCATCGGCACGGGACCCGCCGCCGCACCACTGTGGGTTTCGCCTACGGACACGAACAGCGTCGATCCCGTGCTGATTCACAGACGGTATGGAGCGTCGGTCCGCGGACGTGTCGCAACCTCCTTGCCCGCTGGGCCGCGCCGACATCGCGAATCTGGCCGTGGTGCTGGGGCACTGCACTCCATCGGGCTCGACGCCGTGCCGAGACTCGGTCCCCTGGATGCGAGCCCGGCGGAGATCGAAGCCGGGTGCCGGGTGCAAGCGTGTGATCCCACGGCCGGTCGTTCCGCCCATCCGTTGCCGACGCTTGTCTTCGCCTGGTTGCGGGTCAATGTGCCGGCGCGTGTGACCCGACCCGCCCTTCTACACGGCGGCTCGGGAGCGAGCCGGCTGTTTCCCCTTGGTGATTCGGCGCCGATTGCACTGGACTGGAAGGCTGCGCGCGTTGGTGAGGCGGCTCAGGATCTGGCAGCGCTGCGGCCGATCGTCCCGCGGCGCTGTGGGATGCATTCCTGGCCCGGTACTGCGAGGCCGGTGGGGAACTGCTGTCGGAGTCCCGGCTGCGGTTCTACGCTGGGTGGTACGCGGCCTGCCGGTACATGGAGGCATATCGCGGTACGGCGCGGTTGCGTTCCGGCAGGGCGCACTCCCGGACGCGGTCCGGGGATTGCAGGAGGCGCCGGCCGAACTGGCGGAATGCGTTCGGATAGCCTTCGGCGACCGAGAGCGGTGCCGAGCTCGGTCGCCGGAGCCGCTACGAGGTCCGGCCGGCGCCGCTGCCGGCCACTGGCTCCGACTCGTTGGTGGCCGCCTCGGCGGGGCTCGAGAAGCCTTCCTGGGCCACCGAGCACAGGAGTCCGCCGTCGCGCCGGTACAGGAGGCCGCCGCACAGCCCGCGTCGTGTCGAACCCCCCCACGGCACGCTGGTCGTAGAGTATCCAGTCGGACAGATCCGGGTCGCCGTGGAACCAGATGGCGTGGTCGAGAGATCCGACGTTGCCCGGGCCGCGACTGGTGCGCCGGTGCCGTCGCAGCAGCGGGTCCAGCAGCGTCATATCACTGATGTAGGCGAGCAGGCACCGGCGCAGGATCGGATCGTCCGGAGCCGGTCCGTTCGGTCGGACCCAGACCCGGTTCGCCGGGTCGGTCAGGTCGATGGTGGGGTCGTCGAGTGCCGCGCGGGGCGGTGAACCGACGTAGCGTATCTCGAAGGGGCGGGGCCGCACCCACCATCCGTCCAGTTCGTGGGCATAGCACCGCAACTCCTCATGGACCGGGGCGAGTTGTTCGGGTACGGTCACCTCGGGTATCGCGGGGTGGAACCGGGGCTCGTCCGGCACGGTGGTGGAGGAGACGAGCATCTCGAGCAGCACGCCGTGCTCCTGGACGGCCAGGACCCGACGCGCGGAGAACGAGCCGCCGTCTCGCAGCCGGGTGACCAGGTATCGAATGGGTTCGGCCGGTGTGCCGGGGCGTAGGAAGTAGGCGTGGGCACTGTGTGGTTTGCGTTCCTCGGGCTGGGTGTGGGTCGCGGCACGGATGGCCTGGGCGATGAGCTGGCCACCGAACACTCTGGGACCCGAGCTCTCCGGGTGCCCGCCCATGAAGCAGTCCCGGTCCTTCGGGATCAGCCTCAGGAGTCCGAGTACCTCCGAAAGATCGGTAGCCACCATGATCTGCCACTCCGTCCGTTGACTTGCTGATGGATAGATAGTTTTATACTAGACTATTACTGACGAGCGGCCGGACGGCCGTGGAGGGAGGTGTCGTGTCCTCTGCAACCGAGGCCGTGGCGACCATCGACGCGGTGCACCGCATACTTGAGGTGGAACTGGACGGCAGAGCCGGCGATCGGGCGTATGTGGAGCATGTGCTGGACGTGATCGATGTGCTCTTCCATCGCGCCGTACTTCGTGATCTGACCCCGATTCGCCGTGCCGATACGCGGGGTCGCCTCGTCGAGACGATCCGGCCCGTCGTTCCGGCCGTCGGCACGCAGCCCTATCAGGCCGTCGCCGAACATGCGGCCGCCCTCGTCGAGGCGGGCCGATACGGCGCAGATACCGAGGCGATTCTTCGCCTCCTGGTCGCCACCGATCTGCCCGAACTCGGGTCCTCGGCCGCGCCGGAACGAGTGGCCCGCGAATCCGGTGCGATGAACTGGCTGGGGGCCCGCTCCAGTGCCGAGATCGTCGAGTCCGATGCCGAGGACTACCTTCGCAACAGGCTCGGACGCGAGGTGTGTGTGCGGACTGTTTCCCAGCTCTCGGGCGGGTTTTCGAAGACGACCATCCTGGTCGGGTACGAGCGCGGCGGTGCGTACGAGGAGATCGTACTCCGGCAGATCACCCCGGGCCGTGACTCGCACACGCTGGCCCACGAGTACGACGTTCTCGCCTTCATTTGGAAACGTGGCGTGGACGTTGCCGAGCCGTTGTGGATCGAGCCGGAGCGGAATGCGCTCGGGCAACCGTTCTTCGCCTCGCGGCGCGCCGCGGGAAGCAACCTCGGCGACGTCTTCGGCCCGAACAAGGGGACCGATGCGAGCGCCGGGGCGGCACTGGCACGCGCACTCGGCAAGCTGCACGCCATCGAGTTGGAAGGACTGCCCACCACACCGGTGCCCGCCATGTCGTCGCCGGAGGAACTGCTGGCGGCGATCGCCGAACAGGAACGGCTCGTCGCCGCGGCCGAGCAAGCTGCCGGCGTGGGGGAGCAACCGTTGCACGCGCTGTTGTTCGCCTGGCTGCGCGCGCATGTGCCGACCACGCTCGCCCGGCCGGTACTGCTGCACGGTGACCCGGGTTTCCACAACATCCTGGTCGACGAGGGGACGCTCACCGCGCTTCTCGACTGGGAGCGATCACGGGTCGGAGAGGCGGCGCAGGATCTGGCCTATGTGCGTCCGCACGTCTGCCGGGTGCAGCCCTGGGAGGACTTCCTCGCGGCCTATTACGAAGCAGGTGGCGAGCCACCGGACGAGGATCGCCTACGGTTCTACAGCGTCTGGCACGAGGCCTGGCGGTTCGTCGGCGCGTATCGCGGGCTGGGCCGGATGCTGTCGCAGCCGCGTTCGTTGCTGGACGGTGTTCTCGGGCTGCTACACGCGCCGCGCTTCCTGCTCGCCGGACTGGAGAACGCGTTCGAGGTGACGTTGTGAGTACCCGATCGCTGCACTCGCTGGACGAAACGCTGATGCACCAGGCGCCGTGGCCGTTCCGGTTCGCCGGTACCTCGGATCATCGGTTCTACGATCGCTACTGGTTCTCCGGGGTGGACTCGGCCGGTGGAGTCGGGTTCCTATCCGGGCTGGCCTTCTACAAGAACATGCACGTGTGTGACGGCTACGGGGTGATCCAGCGGTCGGGGCGGCAGTACAACGCGCGATGGTCCAGGCCGCTGGCCGGTGATATGGAGAACGCGGCGGTCGGCGATCTGTCGGTCGAGGTACTCGAACCCTACCGTCGGCTGCGGGTTCGCTGGTCCGGTGACGGCGGTCCGCTGTCGGCGGACCTGGAGTACACGGCGTCCTTCGAACCGTATGTCGAGGAGCACTACCTGGACGCGAGCACCGGACGTATCACCCAGGAGGTGACTCGCTACAACCAGGTCGGCCGCTGGAACGGGTGGCTGGGGCTCGGTGCCGAGCGCATCGACGTCGACAACTGGTGGGCGGTGCGCGATCACTCATGGGGTGTGCGGCCCGGCGTCGGCGGACTGGACCGATCGGTCGCCGATCCCGCCGCGCGCAGCGCGCCGATGATGCATACCGTGCTGTACTGCGCGACGGCGACCGAATCGTTCTGCGTATCGCGCCGTGAGGATGCCGAGGGACGGGTGACCTATCTGGACGGCGAAGCGATCTCGGTGGACGGCACTCATGTGATCGTGGCCGGAGCGGACGTCGAGCCGCGCTTCGTCGCCGGCGCCCGCACCTACGAGTCGGTGCGATTGGGAGTCTCTCTGGCCGACGGCAGGTTCGTCGAGATCGGCGCGACCCCGCTGCTGGAGCCGTGGGCCTATGCGGGGACCGGCTACGACGGTGGGTTCACCGACGGCCGGGGTCTGGGGTTCACCCGTGGGACGGTCACCGAGTACGACGAATACGATCTCGTCCCACCGGAGCAGGTGCTCCTGAACGGAGCTCTCACCCCGAGCGGCCACCGGGAACAGTTCGCCATCGTGACGATCGACGGCACCCCGACCGTGGGCTACTGCACGGTCATGACCCGCGGAGCACTGCCCCGATACGGACTGGTCTGACCGAGGAACGGGAGCGGCCCGCCGGACCGCTCCCGTTCCTCTCATGCCTCGGTGGCGACTTCACCACGCCGCTCGGGCCGGGGCGTCTGCCACGGCATCAGCGAGCGGGCGCCGAGCCCTCCGTCGACCGGAAGCACGACCCCGGTGACGTAGGAGCCCGCCGGGGCCGCGAGGAACAGGGCGGCATTGGCGACGTCCTCCGCCATTCCCGCCGGTGGCGGTACCGCGCGCCGCCAGGCGTCGGGCGCGGTATCGGCGGACGGGAGCAACCGCCGATTGTTGTCGCCGTGGTCGACGGCGATTGTGCCCACGCGGATCGCGTTGCAGCGCACCCCCAGGTGGGCGTAGCCGATCGCGACCGATCGGGTCATCGCCTCCAGCCCGGCCTTGCCCGCCGCGTACACATCGAAGCCGGGCATCGCCTGGGCGGCGGCGATCGAGGATATGTTGACCACCGAGCCCGAGCCGGAACGCACCAGCGCGTCCATGGCGTGGTGGGTGACCAGATAACTACAGGTCAATGTCCGGTCGAGCAACCGCCGCCAGGCCTCCGCGCCCACCTCGCCGATCGGACCATCGACATCGCGGGTGTGCAGCAGGTCGGTCGGGCCGGCGTTGTTCACCAGCACATCGATGCCGCCGTGGGAGGACTCGCACCGCGAGACCAGCATGCGCACATCGTCCTCGTCGGTGACGTCGGCGCGCTGGAAGACGAGATGATGCCGGGCGGCGACGGCGCTGCCGGATTCCTCGTTGCGGCCGCATACGACGACATCGGCGCCGCGCTCGCGGAACAACCGGGCGATGGCCAGCCCGATACCCTTGGTGCCCCCGGTGACCAGCGCTTTCTTGCCGTCAAGTCGGAACGGATCGGTCATGCGAACCTCCTAAAGGTCTATCAATCAATAGTCTGGTTATCTGCTATGGTCAAGGCTGTTCGGCGCCGAAGAGGGAAGAGGAGCTGGTCTTGGTCGACATCACGAAGCCGTGGGTCGTGGACAACGAGCCGAGCGCACGGTGGCCGATCCATACGCGGGCGAATGTCGGCGAGGTGGCGGGCACCGTGGCAACGCCCCTGTTCTGGACCATGATCGGCGGTCCTCCGACCGAAACCCAGTGGAAGCATGCCCTCGTCGAGTTCGGGGCCT
>NZ_BAFU01000225.1 GCF_000308495.1 Nocardia brevicatena NBRC 12119
ACCGACACTGGGATGGTCCGAGACACCGACACACGCCGATGTCGTCGAGGACGAATCTGAGGTCAACAGTCTGATCTACGCCTACGGGCACGCTCTGACGCAAACACTGAGCGCTGACGAATCACGAGCGATGATCAAGGAACACCTACGTTGAGCGACGCACAGCCCCAGCCCTTCGCCCGCACCACCGCCCACCCGCGCGGTTGGCGCAAATCCACGTACTCCGACCATGGAGCCGCCTGCGTCGAAGTCAACACCGACGCCGACCCCGTGCTCGTCCGCGACACCAAATACACCGGGCCCGCCGACAAACGGCCGATCATCGCCGTACCCGCCAACGCCTGGCCCACATTCCTCGCCGCCGCCCTCGGCGAGCACACTTACGACCCCGGGACCCGCATACCGGTCATCGAACACAACCAACCCACAGGCGAAACCTCCCTGACCGATGCGGCGGGTACCGTGCTCGCCTTCACTCAGGACGAATGGGACGCATTTCTCAGCGCCGTGCGTCAGGGAGAATTCACCCTGCCGACTCTGACCTCCGTGTAGTAGTACCGCAGGTGACGGCTCAATTTCTCCGGCCTCGGCGTCCTGATCAGCGATGCCGGACGCATTGTCGTGCTCGCCGTTGATGTCGGCGTCGTCCGGATGCCGACCGAACTCGGAGTACGGTTCATCGCCGAACTGCCGCGCAGGACAGCGGCACTATCGTAGTCGGCGATCCGGAATGCCTCATACATGATTGCCGGGTCGTGGTTGCGGACGGCACCGCTGGACAATTCGATGCCGTTGCACACGACGTCGTACTGCCACGCAAGTATGTCGAGCGGTTCCTGGTTGTTCAGTGCGTCCAGTTCACCTTGGGGCATGGGGAAGAACGGATTGTGGGAGAACTCGATCGACCGTCGTCGGCCTTCTCATGCATGGAGAAGTCGACCACCCAGCAGAATCGGAACACGTTCTCGTCGAAGATGCCCGCCCGCTTGGCGGCTTCGACGCGGACCTCGCTAATGATCCGTGCCACGTCGGCCTCGTATCCGGCACCGAAGAAAATCGCGGTTCCTGGTTTACCGTCCACCGCAGTGACCGGCTTGTCAGTAACGGTGTCGCTGAGGAACTCGGGCGAGCCTACCGTCAACGGAGAGTAAGACCTGGCCGCGCACGGCCTCGCCAAGGTCGGAGTGAGATCTGAATGCGCAGGCCACATCTGTGCGACCGTGGTAGCTTGGCGGAGCGGCGTGCATCGACCCTGGGGACGCCGGAGACAGTGCCAAAGTCGTTGGGAGTGGGGAGATTTGCGGGTGCGGGAGATGAGTCGATCGGCACAGAACTTCGACATCCGGCTCGTCACCCCCTCGAAGGTGCTGGTCGTCGGGGCAGGCCGCGCAGGGCAGCGATTTCTGCGGGTGCTGGCGTTTCTCGAACAGGCTGGCGCTCCGGTTCAGGTGTGTGGAGTGTGCGATGTCGACGAGAAGCTCCGCACCGTCGCGTGTCCGCCCGGGGTTCCCTTCTTCCGCAATGTTGCCGAGGCACTGAAGGTGTCGCAGCCGGACTCGGTTGTCGTATGTGTGAACGAGATAGCCCACCACAGCGTTATCTCCACAATATTCGAATGGGGACAGGGGGTTCGCTCGATTCTGTGCGAGAAGCCACTGACGCGGACCCTCGCTGAGTTTCGCGATATAGAACCCTCCTGTCAAAACCATCAACTGACCGTGAATTTCGTGGAAAGACACAGTCCGATCGTCGAGTATTGGCAGCACTGGACCTCACAAAACGATGTCGACATTACCAGGGTCGAATTCAACTGGGGCAAGAGCCGGTTTCGTGATTCCAGGCCAACGATGGGAGTGCTGTCGGAGATCTCTCACCCAATCGACCTTGTGCGGTTCCTGATCGGAGAGCACCCGGACGTCGGCTTCGAACTCGTGTCGGCGACCCTCACCGAAAGCAACTTCACGCAATCCGAGGTACCTGTCCCTGACACCGCGTACGTCACCTACACGATCGGCAACACGCCGGTCTTGGGATCGTCGTCTTTCCTGTGGACTTCGCGCCGAAGAAATATTGTCATCTGGGCCGAGTCACACGGCGAATCCGGCGTGTACCGCGCGACATTCGATTTCGATAACCCACTGTGGGACCAGGATGACCTGGTCATTCATCGACTTGACCCTGCCACCGGCGACGCAAATGTTGTCGCAGAGTATAGGTGCACGAACTCTGATTTTCCGGAGGATCTGTTCCAGATCAACAAGGTTGCACGGTTTGTCGCCGATAGCCTGTCGACCGACGGTGCCCGCAGCCGCGTGGCGGCGGCACCAGCAGACGCTGAGTGGGTGCAGGTGGCGCTCGACACTATAGAGAGGCAAGCTGCCAGGATCAAGCCGCCCGTAGAATTCAAGGTCGACAAGTGAACCGACATCATTCTGCGGATATGCTCAGGCTCGGCATAGTCGGAGTCGGATTCGCGGGGAAGACACTGACCGACGCCGCAACCGCACTACCAGAATCAGTCACTCTCAGCGGAGTTTTCAGTCGCCAATTCCGCCAGGCTGCCGATTTCGCCCAGAACTACGGAACCAAAGCATATCGAGAGCTCGATCATTTACTCGAGGCTGTAGATGCGGTGGTCATAGCGGCTCCGCATGCACTACACGCACAGCTCGCGGCAGCCGCGCTGACGGCTGGTAAGCATGTGTTCGCGGAGAAGCCGTTCGTCACGGCAGTCGACGATGGCCAGGATCTCATTCGGCTCGCTACTTCGAAGAAGCTGATTCTCTCGGTGAACCACTTCCAACGTTATCGCTTACCCAACGCCGCCGCGTACCAGGTTCTTGGAGAAGATCGGATAGGTCGGCTTGTCGGTGCACAATGCCGGCTGTTCGAGCCGCCGATGACCAAGTGGTGGCAGCAGCGGCGCGAGAACATCGGATTCTTCTCCGGATACGGCGTCCACGCGGTTGACCTGCTGCGTTGGTGGTTTCGAGATGAAGTGGTCTGTGTATCGGCACGCCAAGGCGCCGATTCATCCGGAGTCGAGCACACCACCGTAGCCAACCTCGAGTTCGCCGCGGGGCCAGTTGCGCAGGTAATGACGAGTGATCGTCGTGTGGGTACACCGGGTCAAGCGGGCCGGGCAGCGGCGTTCACGACTACGATCGCCGGTGCGGCCGGGATGGTGGAGATCGATTCCTACGGCGCGACGACCTGTTTCACTCCTGAGCCGGACATGATTGCCGAACTGTCCTCGTGGGAAGCGATGACCGATCCCGCTCGAATGGACGCATACATCTGCTCGCTGCGCCAGTTCGTGTGCGCATGCCGTGGCCTTGCACCTGTCGAACTGTCGGCTGAGGATGCGCTACGCGCTGTGGAGATCTGCCTGGCCGTGGATCGATCGGCTCAGCGAGGTGGTGAACGCGTGTGCGTGTAGCGGATGTCGACGCCTTCGTATTGAGAGCCGCGCTGGAACGCCCCATATGGGACGCGCGTTCAAGGATCGAGCACCGTGCTGCGGTACTCGTTCGTGTGGTCACCACCGATCCAGAGATAGTCGGATGGGGTGAAGCTGCGTGCTTCGGCGGTGCAGAACGGGCAGTGGCCGCAGCGGTGGAGGGCGCATCGGAGCTGATTCGCGGACGTGATATCGAACCCCGGGTCTTCATTGACGACACCCACCAACGCCTGGCGCACTGGGGCCGCGCCGGTATCGTCACGTCGGCGATATCGGGAATCGAGATCGCGCTCTGGGATGCATTGGGCAAGGCAGCAGGCATGCCGGTGTCGCGCCTGTTCGGGGTGAAGCCTCGGGCTCTCCCCGTGTATCGCACGCTCGGTTTCTACCCGAGCGTGTCGGAAGATGACTCCCTGCCGTCGCTGCGTTCCGCCTTGGCCGAGCACGACCTATCCGATCTCAGCGCGGTCAAAATCAAGATCGGCCGGCATGGTCGTCCTGATGACCTCGGTCGTGCGCAGACGGCGCGCGAGATCATTGGCAACGATATCGGTCTGATCGTTGATGCGAACAACGCTTACACGCTGCGCGATGCGCTTGCGGTGTGCCGGGCGCTAGACGAGCTGGACGTGTTGTTCCTCGAGGAACCGATCGAGTTCGATCAGCCCGAGGCCAGCGCACGCCTGCGTGCTGAATCGCCGGTGCCGATCGCTGGGTACGAGCTGGCTCCGACTGCGGCCGGATGTCAACGGTACCTGGATGCCGGTGCGGTGGATTACCTCCAACCGGACGCCATCTGGTCCGGCGGAATCGCAGAGGGCGTGCGTATCGCGGAGGCCGCATCGCTGGCCGGTGTGAGAGTGATCCCGCATAACTTCTCCACCTCGGTCGGCACCGCAGCGAACTACCACCTCGCAACAATCGCAAACTCGCCGTTGCTGGAAATAGACGGCACCGGTAGCCCGATCGGAGACAAGGCGCTGGCCTGGGACGGATGGTCCACTGCCGATGGCGCACTCGCCATGGTAGACGGAGTGGGACTGGGCGTCCCGGATCCAGAGAGCTGGATGGGGCCGTTCATCGATGAATGACCAACGATTCGGCGTCGGGGTCGTTATCGGTGCCTCCAGCGGGATCGGTGCGGCCACGGTAGCTCGGCTATCCAGACAGACGACAGTGGTGCATGCGGTATCGCGCCGTAGCGGTGTATCGGACGCCGGTGTAAAGAGCCATGTGGCCGATATCCGGTCCTTTGAGCAGGTCGCCGAATTGTTCACCACATTGCCGCAAGAGATCGACTACGTGGTGAACTGTGCGGGTGTCGGCTACTACGCACCGCTGACCGGCGACTACAGCCAAGCGTGGCGCGAGATCGTTGAAACAAATCTACTCGGCATGGTGAACCTGCTGGCCGCTATCGAACAAACCCAGCGAATCGTGCGGACCCTGGCGGTTGTTTCCTCGCTTGCGGCGCATCAGCCCTCGACCACTCCGGGCAACACTGTCTACTCAGCGGCGAAGACGGCGGCGCGGACGCTGGTGAACCAGTATCGGGACGAGGCCCACTCGATGGGGAAGAGAATCCGGGTTGTCACGATCAGCCCTGGCTACGTCGAGTCGACAGGGTTCGGCGAGCGATTCTTCGAGCATGCGCCCGATCAGGCGGTCGATCTGTTCGCCGGCCACTCCTGCCTTCGCCCCGAGGACGTTGCCGAAGCCATCGATACAGCGGTATCTGCACCGAACGGCGTCGAGATGTCGGAGGTCGTGATTCGCCCGACGCCGACACGTGCGGAGAGGGATCAGTAGTGCCGAGATTGGTGGTATGTGGCGTCGGGTCGGGGATGGATCGCTCCCTCTCCGAGATCGCCGCAATGGGGTACCAGTTGGTGGTTGTCACGGACACCGTCACCGCACAGGTCATCGATGCAGCTGATCAGGTGATCGAGGCCTATCCGCGGGACGTCGATGCCGTGATGTCCCAGGTCGGCAGCGCGAGAATTCGCAGTGTGGTGGGCGTCTTGTCGTTGGGCTACGAGAATCCTCCGGTGATCTCTCGGCTCTGTGAGCGGTTCGGCACTCCCGGACTACCCTTCGACGTCGCCCTGAACTGCACCGACAAGACCCGCCGTATCCGCCTGCTCGATGCCGCCGGGATAAGGGTTCCTCGGTATCGGACCGCCGACAACATGAGGGATGCACTTCAAGCATTCGAGGAGATCGGTGAACCAGCGGTGGTAAAACCAGCCGATCTCACCAGTTCGATCGGGGTATCGCTGCTGCACTCTGGCTCTGCGAACCACCTGATTCGTGAGGCCTTCAACATGTCGCCGGCCGGCCGGGTAGTCGTCGAGGAATATCTCGAAGGAACCGAGCACACCATAGAAGGGGTTCGGCAGCACGGACAGGTGTCCATCACTGGCGTCTCCGACCGCAACTACAGCGACAAACTACGGTTCGCACCGTACTTTTTCGAGAACGGTGACACCCTTCCGTCAAGCCTGCCCTCTACGGCTCTGGAAGACCTGATCACCACATGCGTCGCTGCCGTCGACACCCTGGATCTCGACCCGGCAGTGTTCAGTTGCGACACCCTGCGTACGACAGACGGAGAAAGTGTGATCTTGGAGGTCGCCGCCAGGATGGCAGGTTCCCGTTTCGGGACCGAGATCGTACCGCTGTCGACCGGGGTCAATGTACTTCCCAGCGCCGTACGCCTGGCTGTGGACGAACCACTTCAGGCGTCGGAAACCGCACCGAACAGCAACCGGCCGGTCGTCTTGCGGTACCTGGCAAGTTCTCCGGGATTGGTGACTACCGTTGACGATCTTCCTGCCCGCACGCCTAACGGTGTGTATGACCTCTTCTGGGAGAACCGGCCTCAGCCCGGCCAGAGACTACAGCCCTACCGTTCGGGCAAGGACATGATCGCCGGAGTCATCGCGTCCGGAAACAGCCTCGCCGAGGCCGAGCTGATCGCTGCCCGCGCACTCGCAGAAGTACCACTGACCATTGAAGATCAACAACCGAACAGCTGTGTGAGGTGACAATGTCGACCGAATATCCCGGGCCGCGGCTGAAAGAGAGCTTCGAACGCTGGTACCGACCCCGGCGTGACGCGGTTGCACGACGGTTGATGGAATACATCGAGATTCCGACCGTTACTCCCGACGAACACGCTGCATCCGAATTCCTCACCGACTACCTCTCGACCGTAGGTGCCGACCTGGAGCCTGTTGCCTGCGCACCAGCCCTCAACCAGCATCCGGCCTGGTCTCCGCACGGGCAGAGCAGTACCGGTCCTGACCGGGGCAGCTGGCGTTCTACCCTGGGCGAGGGGACCAGCGGCACGCGCACCTTGTTCAATGCCCATGTCGATGTTGTCCCCCCATCCCCCGATTTCCCGGATGCCTTTCGGCCGAGAAGGGTCGATGACATGGTGATCGGCCGGGGCGCATGCGACACGAAGAACAACCTGATCATGCTGGTAGAGGCTGTCCGGTTCCTGCGGGATGAGGGAATTCCGCTGTCACGGACCGCCGTGCTGGATCTTCCGATCGAGGAGGAGATCGGCGGAAACGGAACACTGTCGCTGGCGCTGCAAGCACCTGATGTCGATGAAGCCGTATGCCTCGAGCCCACATCACTGCAGGTGCTACGAGGTCACCGTGGATGCCTGAGTTTCCGAGTCGATGTACACGGCCGGAGCGTACATATGGGCAGCACCCACAGTGGCCTGGACGCCATCGCCGGGGCACTCGAGGTTATCGACCGGCTACGAGACCTCGAACGACACCTCCTCCAGCAAGCACGGACTGAACCCGGATTCGAGGATGTGCCGTTCCCACTGCAGCTGAACGTGGGGATGATCTCTGGCGGCGAATGGTCGGGCAGCGTCGCCGAACGATGCTCGATCTGGGCCGACGTCGGGTTTATGCCAACGACATCGCTCTTGGAACTCGAGCGCCAGGTGGAACAAGCGTGCCGATCCATCCCCACCCGGGAGATGGCCGAGACTCTCACTATCCGCACCGACGTGGGCCTGCGCAATGATGCCTATCTGACCGATGCCACCGAGCCGGTCGTCACGGATCTCGTATCTGCGATTTCCAGGCACTCCCTGCGACCCGAACCACCTCGAGGCTGGCACGTCAGCTGCGACGCACGCATCTACCAGAAGGTCGCCGGGCTGCCCACCGCGATCTTCGGCAGCGGCACACTGGCCGACGCGCATTCTCCACATGAGCAGGTCTCGCTCACCGAGCTGGGCAACGGGATCGCGATCCTGGCCGGTTTCCTGTCCTCCCCGCCCGGCCTGGCATAGCCGCAGTTGCCCCGCCCGGACTCCACCACCAGGCGTCCTATCTCGGGTTTTCTGCCGTCTGGCCGCAGCGACTATAGTTGGCCTGCCGTTCTCACCGCGGGGCCCCATTCAACGTTCGACGACGGAAGACTGCCGATGCTCGATAGGAAGTTCGTCCTGGCGAACCAGGCGCTGATTGAGCGCAACATCGCCGACCGGCGCAGCCGGCCGGTCGACGTGCGCGAGTTTGCGCAGCTCGAGCAGGACAGGCTCAACAAAGAACAGCAACTGCAGCAGCTTCGACACGAAGCCAAGAATGTCTCGAAGCAGCGCACCCCGGATGCCATCGAGCATGGCCGCGAGCTCCGCGCTCAGGAGCGTGAGCTCAGAGACGAAGTAGCCACGCTGCAGGCTCGTGCTGACGAACTGCTGGCCGGGATCCCGAACCTCACGCACCCCTCGACGCCGATCGGAGGTGAAGAGGACGGCAAAGTTATCGCGCATGGCGCAGCTACGCCGCGAGTCGTCGATTTTCCGATCAAGGATCACGTCGACCTCGCCACCGATATGGGCATTCTGGACCTGACCGCCGGCAGCCGGGTCGCGGGCGCGGGATTCTACTTCCTGCAGGGCGAAGGCGTGATGCTCGAGCTGGCATTGCAGCGCATGGCACTCGACCGGGCCATGGCAGCGGGCTACAGCCCGCAGATTGTGCCCGAACTGGCCCGCGACGAGATCCTGGCCGGCACCGGATACACCCCCCGCGGCGACGAGGCCAACACATACCATATCGAGGGCGACGACCTGAACCTGATCGCCACCTCCGAGATCGTGCTGTGTGGTCGTTACGCCGACCAGGTCCTGAATGAGGCCGACCTGCCCTTGAAGCTCTGCGGCATCAGTAACTGTTACCGGACCGAACGCGCCTACGGCCGAGCAACCCGGGGCCTGTACCGGGTGCACCAGTTCAGCAAGGTCGAGATGGTGATCATCTGCCACCCCGACGACAGCGAACAGTTCCACGACGAGCTGCTGACCATCGAACGCGGAATCTTCGACGACCTCGAGATCCCGTACCACGTCATCGACATCGCCTCCGGCGACCTCGGCGCACCGGCCTATCGGAAGTTCGATATCGAGGCATGGATGCCCGGCCGCGGCGACGGCGGCGAATACGCCGAGGTCACCAGTGCGAGCACCTGCACCGACTACCAGGCGCGCAGGCTGGGCATTCGTTACCGTGGCGAGGATGGCAAACGCCACCTCGTGCACACGCTCAACGGCACCTCGTTGGCGGTCGGCCGCGCAATGATCGCTGTCCTCGAGAACTATCAGAACAGCGACGGCACGGTCACGGTGCCCGAGGTTCTGCGGCCCTATCTCGGCGGGCTCGAAACGATCACCGGCACTACCTTGCGAACGTAGGCACACACGGATGGAACGGGGGGCTCCGATTGATCTGGCTCGCGGCGAGCTGCCGGCGGCGACAGTCATGCATCTCCTGCAAGACCTGCCATTCGCCGATGTCCTGACTCGTGGGTACAACTACTGCGATGCGGCTGGGTCACCTGCTCTGCGGGACATGTTTCTGCAGCAATTGGCGCGAGTTGCCACCCGTATCGAGGACACGCTGGTTACCCACGGAGCCCTCGGCGCCATCGATTTGGCGTTACGCACGCAATGGACGCCGCCTCGGCGATTCGTCACCTTCGATCCCACATATCGGGAAGCGTTGACGATCGCGAGAGCCCATGGGCTCCCAGCCGTGGCGATTCCTAGACCTGCCGAGTCGGCGGTGGACCTAGCTGATCTGCTGCGTTCCGATGACATCGTGTATGTCGTTCCTACCTGGAACAACCCCGACGGATTCTCGTTGAGCTCCGGCGAGATAGAGTTGTTGGCCACCGCGCTCGCACGGACAGGCGCGACGCTGATCGAAGATGACGCCTACCAGCCTCTCGATATGGCGGCGCAGCGTCCCAGCGTCACCGCGCTCGTAACCAGTCTCCGACCGACGTCCTTTGCAATCCGACTGCAGTCTTTCTCCAAAATTGCGTGCCCTGGCGCACGGTGCTGCGTCGTTGAAGGCAGTCGCGCGGCGATCACCGCCATGTCCTCGGGAAAGATGGATTTCGGGACGTCGCCACTTGCCGCCGAGTTCGTCACTGCCCTCTTGGCCGGCGGGGTCTTTGACCAGCTCCGGTACGAGATAGCCGATACATTGCACGACCATCGCAGCGCCGCGCTCATGGCACTCAAAGGATGGCCAGAACCTATCGACCCCGGCAACGGGTACTTTTTGTGGATACCGTTTGGCGTCGGTGATTCCGCTGCCATCGCTGCTGGGCTCGAAAGTCAGGCAGGGGTGAAGGTTGCTGCGGGGGCACCTTTCCAGGTCACTCCCGGTACGACCGCCCAGCTGCGGGTCAGCATCGCGTGGGAACCAATCGACCGTTTGGTTGAGGGGTGCCGAATCCTGCTGGAACAGCGGCTCCGGAACGAACATGGCGTATTTCCCGCTTACGAGCGACCATGATGTGCGAACCACGCAACGGTCTGCCGCATACCCGTAGCGAAGTCGACCACCGGCTCGTACCCGAGCAGAGCATTGATCTTGGTGAGGTCAGCTGAGGCCGAGCGGACATCCCCTGGCCGTTCGTCGGTAAATGAGGGGTTCTGTGTGGTGGTGCCATTTGTGGTCTCCGCTGCGGTCGCCTTGATCTTGTCGAACAAGTCGAGCAGTGAGATCGCTCGCTGGGTCCCGACGTTGAAAATTTCGCCACCGCCGCACGATGCGCCACACGCAAGTAGGTTGGCATGCACAATGTTTGCCACGTGGGTGAAATCCCGCTGCTGTTTGCCATCGCCGTAAATCTGGACTTCGCGCCCCGCCGTCATCGACTGAATCCACCTCGGTATGACCGCGGAATAGGGACCGTGTGGATTCTGCCGGGGCCCGAAGACATTGAAGTATCGCAGTCCAGTGACCGAGATATTCCCCATCTCGTGATAGCAGCGGGCGAAGGATTCCGCCGCTTGCTTACTCGCAGCATACGGCGACAGGGCGACCCCCAGCAGATCCTCCCTGCGCACCAGGTCGGGGACGTTTCCGTAGACCGAACTCGAACTGGCGAAGATGAACCGTTCGACACCCACCGATACGGCAGTATGCAGCAGTGTCGCCATACCGAGGACGTTGTTATCAGCAACCGTGATCGGGATCTGGAGCGAGCGAGGCACCGAGTTCAGCGCCGCCTCATGAAACACCACATCCGCACCGCGCAGCGCGCGCTCACAGTCGTCGGGTGACCGGATATCGCCGGAGATGAGTTCGAATCGCTGCCAATTGCGTCCTACCCGGCGTGCGACGTCGGCAAGATTCGCCTCCGATCCCGTACTCATGTTGTCCAGCCCCCGGACTTCGATGCCGCGATTCAGCAACGCCTCGACCAGATGAGAGCCGATGAAGCCAGCGGCGCCGGTCACTACTGCGACCTCGGGAAGCCGTCGGTATGGGTGGTCGCCCGCGAGCAGATCAAGCGTCGGTGCGGTCTGGGAGCGCCCACTCTCGTCAGGCCCAGAGAAGTCCGCGTGGGTCAATGATTGCCCGGTCACGTGTTCGCCTCTGTGCGTTGTGCGGTGAAATCGAGCAGTAACGTCGCCTCCTGCCGAATCTGATCTGCGTCGAAGCTGTCGTGGTGAACCAGCAGCGCAACGACGTCGGCGGTCCGTAGTGACTCGGGTGTCAACGGGATCACCGGCAATGCGGCCAGCTCGGGCAGTGTCGGATCAACGTGAGGATCGATCGCCTGAACAACCGCGCCGCGATCGGAGAGTTCACATGCCACGACTACGCTCGCGGAGTTCCGGATGTCGCCGATGTTCGGCTTGTAACTCAACCCCAGCAACACGATTCGCGCGCCATTGACCTTTCGGTCCTGGGCCGCCAGCACTTCGCCGATACGATCGACGACCTGGAGTGGTGTATCGGCGTTTGCCGACACGGCCGCCTCGGCGGTGCGCAGCGTACGGCCAAGAGCCGTGCGGATATACCACGTCAGATAGACGACGTCCACTGGAAGACAGTGGCCTCCGATTCCTGGGCCGGGCGAGAATGGCAGGTACCCGAATGGTTTCGTGGCTGCCCCGCGCAGACTCTCCAGAAGGTCGATGCCGGAATCGGCGAATACAGCGGCCATCTCGTTCACCAGCGCGATGTTGACGAATCGGAACGTGTTCTCGATCAGTTTTGCCAGCTCCGCTTCGCGGGTGCCCTGCAACGGAACGACCTCATCAACGAATTTCTCATAGAACCGACAGGCACGGGCAGTGGACTCGCTGTCGATGCCGCCGACGAGCTTGGGAATCTTCCCCACTGTCCACATTGATCCCGGGTTGATTCGTTCCGGACTGAACACGACATGGAAGTCGCGTCCAGCCGTCGAACCCGACGCATCGTTGAGAATTGGAACAACAACGTCTTCGGTGGTTCCCGGGTAGGAAGTTGATTCCACAGTGACCAGGCATCCCGGTCTCATTGCGGTGCCAACCATCCTTGCCGCCGCCTGTAGGGCCGATAGGTCGGGTGCCCCGTCTGCGCCGAGTGGGGTTGGTACCGCTACCACAGCGACATCGAAGCGCATCTCTGTGGTCAGAGCGTCGACCGGCTGATAAGCCCCAGTAGCGGTGGCCGCTGCCAACTGCTCATTCGAAACCGACTCGACGTAGGATTTTCCGCAGCTGAGGTCTGCGAGCCGCCGCGGATCGTTTTCCACCGCGATGACGGTCAATCCCGCTTCTACCGCCGCCATCGCGATCGGAAGCCCGACGTACCCTTGGCCGACGATCGCGACTCTGTGATCCGGATTCACCCGATATCCTTAACTCGCTGTGTATTTCTCTGTCGTTCAATGTGGTTCATTGCAGCATCAGAGGTCGGACAATGCGGCCGA